>JANMEU010000001.1:0-141962 GCA_031377245.1 Bacteroidota bacterium | reverse complement strand
CCGTTAATTTGTTCAGCGAGAATATTGGCCTGCTGGCAAGTTCCAGAGATATTGTTTTTGCAGAAGCAATACAGCCGGAAAAGGCATTGAATATGGGTATCAATATCACCCAAAAATTTGATAACGAATATATTTCGGGTTATTTAAGTATGGATTATTACAGAACAAATTTCCAGAACCAGGCATTTCTGGATTATGACACTGATCCTGTCAAAGCGTTTACAAAGAACTTTACCGGTAAAAGTGTGAGCAATGGTTTTCAAACAGATTTTTTTATAAAATTTTATAAGCGTTATGAGTTTAAAGCAGGTTATAATTTTTTAGATGTGTACCGGGTAAATAATGGGAATAAAGAGATTTTACCCTTTAACGCACGCCATAAAGTATTAACCACATTTAGCTATAAACCTATCAATAATAAATTTCATGCAGATGTTAATGTACATTGGTATGGGCAACAGCGTTTACCTAATACAAAATCAAACCCTGCGGCTTACCAGCGACCCGATTTTTCAAAAGCATACACCACTGTAAATGCACAACTAACCTATATTTTTAAAACTTTAGAACTATATGGTGGTTGCGAAAACCTTTTTAATTTTCGACAAAATCAGCCCATTATAAGTTGGCAAAATCCATTTAGCCCTTTTTTTGATATATCCTCGGTTTGGGGGCCTACAAGAGGTAGAGAGATTTATATGGGGGTTCGGTGGAAACTAAAATAGAAATTAACAAAGTAAAAATTAAAGTAAAATATGTAGGTATTTGCCTCATCAGTTATAAAATAATAGTAATATGTTTTGGATGAGTATCAAAAACCTTTCCAAAAAGTGAAAGTTGTGTAAAAACTACCTATAAATCTCAAATAAAATACTTACCTTTGCCGTCCTTATAATTTAGGGTTAGTGGCTATAGTTGCTAAATGCCTGAAAAATAGGGGTCTTCTGCACATTAAAACGTTTTATTACAAATATGTCTGCAACAAAAAAAGCACCTGCTGAGCGTCACAATTTTGGAAAAGTTGAACTCGTAGCAGAGCAACCCGATTTGCTAGGAATTCAAATTCAATCCTTTAAAGATTATTTCCAGTTAGAAACTACGCCTGATAAGCGTAATGTTGAGGGTTTATTTCGTGTATTTAAGGAAAATTTTCCTATTACCGATACCCGTAACATTTTCGTATTGGAATTTTTAGATTACTTCGTAGATCCTCCTCGTTACTCAATTGATGAGTGTATTGAAAGAGGTTTAACCTACGCCGTACCACTTAAAGCAAAATTGCGTTTAAGTTGTAACGATGAGGAGCATGTGGATTTCCAAACCATTGTACAAGATGTGTTTTTAGGAAATATTCCATACATGACTCCAAGAGGTACATTCGTAATTAATGGTGCAGAACGTGTAGTTGTTTCTCAATTACATCGTAGCCCAGGAGTATTCTTTGGTCAATCGGTACATCCTAACGGTACAAAAATTTATAGCGCAAGGGTAATTCCTTTTAAAGGCGCTTGGATGGAGTTTGCAACCGACATTAACAATGTAATGTTTGCGTACATCGATCGTAAAAAGAAATTCCCTGTAACAACCTTGTTACGTTCTATAGGTTTTGAAACCGATAAAGACATTCTTGAATTATTTGGAATGGCTAACGAAGTAAAAGCCGACAAAAAATCGCTAAAAGATTGCGTAGGCAAGCGTTTAGCTGCAAGGGTATTACGTACATGGGTAGAAGATTTTGTGGATGAAGATACAGGAGAGGTTGTTTCTATTGAACGTAATGAAATTGTTTTAGAAAGAGATACTGTTTTAGATGAAGATAATATTGCTACTATTTTAGAGCTTGAAATTAAGAGTGTATTTATTCAAAAAGAAGAGGTGAGTGGCGATTATGCAATCATCTATAACACCTTAAATAAAGATACAAGTAATAGTGAATTAGAAGCGGTACAACATATCTATAAGCAATTAAGAGGTTCAGATGCCCCAGATGATGAAACGGCAAGAGGTATTATTGATAAATTATTCTTTAGTGATAAGCGTTACGATTTAGGTGAGGTTGGTCGTTATAAAATTAACCGTCGCTTAGGATTAGATTTTCCTATCACCAAAAAAGTATTAACCAAAGACGATATTATTGCCATCATTAAAACATTGGTACAATTAACCAATGGTAAAAGTGAGGTTGATGATATTGATCATTTAAGTAATAGAAGAGTACGTACAGTAGGTGAGCAATTATATGCTCAATTTGGTGTTGGTTTGGCTCGTATGGCACGTACCATTCGTGAAAGAATGAACGTAAGAGACAATGAAGTATTTACCCCAGTAGATTTGATTAATGCAAGAACATTATCTTCTGTTATCAACTCTTTCTTTGGTACATCTCAGTTATCTCAATTCTTAGATCAAACTAATCCATTATCAGAAATAACGCACAAGCGTCGTATATCTGCTCTTGGGCCCGGAGGTTTAAGTAGAGAGAGAGCAGGTTTTGAGGTTCGTGACGTTCACTATTCTCATTACGGTCGTTTATGTACTATTGAAACACCAGAGGGTCCAAACATTGGTTTGATCTCTACCTTGTGTGTACATGCTAAGATCAATGATATGGGCTTTATTGAAACCCCTTATCGTAAGGTAACCGAAGGTAAAGTAGATATGAAAAAAATTACTTTCCTAAGTGCCGAAGAAGAAGATACCGCAAAAATTGCCCAGGCAAATATTGATATTGACGAAAAAGGAAACTTTGTTGATGACAGAATTAAGAGTCGTCAAACAGGTGATTTCCCTATTTTAGATAAAGAAGAAGTGGAATATATGGATGTTGCACCCAACCAAATTGTTGGTTTAAGTGCTTCATTAATTCCGTTCCTTGAGCATGATGATGCTAACAGAGCCTTGATGGGTTCTAACATGCAACGTCAAGCTGTTCCGTTAATTAAGCCAGAAAGCCCAATTGTAGGTACTGGTTTAGAAGGAAAAGCAGCAAGAGATGCAAGGATTCAAGTACATGCTGATGGTGATGGTGTGGTAGAGTATGTAGATGCTAACGAAATTCATGTTCGTTATAAGCGTAACGAAATACAACAATTGGTAAGTTTTGAAGAAGATTTAGTTATTTATAAATTAACCAAATTTGTTCGTACTAACCAAGAAACAACCATCAACTTACGCCCTGCAGTTATCAAAGGTCAAAAAGTTGCCGAAGGCGATTTCTTAACCGAAGGTTACGCAACAAAGGCTGGAGAATTAGCCTTAGGTAGAAATATGAAAGTTGCCTTTATGCCTTGGAAAGGATACAACTTTGAAGATGCGATTGTAATAAGTGAAAAAGTAGTAAAAGAAGATTTATTTACAAGTATTCATATTGGAGAGTATGAGGTAGAGGTTAGAGATACTAAATTAGGAGAAGAGGAATTAACACCAGACATTCCTAACGTAAGTGAAGAGGCTACAAAAGATTTAGATCAAAATGGTATAATTCGTATTGGTGCCCACATTAAAGAAGGCGATATTATTATTGGTAAAATAACTCCAAAAGGCGAAAGTGATCCTACGCCAGAAGAGAAATTATTACGTGCTATTTTTGGAGATAAAGCTGGTGATGCTAAAGATGCATCTTTAAAAGCATCAAGTGGTACAGAAGGTGTGGTAATTGATAAAAAATTATTCCAACGAGCTAAAAAAGATAAGAACGCCAAAGTAAGAGAAAAAGCACAGTTAGAAAAGATTGAAAAAGTTCATGAAAAAAATGAAATAGATTTATTAGAATTATTAATTAGCAAGCTACAAACCTTATTGAAAGATAAGAGCAGTGCAGGTGTTAGCAATAATTTTGGTGAAATATTAATTGGTAAAGGAGCTAAGTTCAATCCAAAAAATTTAGGCAATATCGATTACTTAAATGTTAATCCTTTAGGATGGACAGGTGATGCAAAAATTGATGAATTAATCAACATTTTATTGCATAACTACAGCATTAAATTTAACGAAGAGTTAGGTAGATATAAAAGAGAGAAATTTAATATTTCAATTGGAGATGAATTGCCAACAGGCGTATTAAAATTAGCTAAAGTTTACTTAGCCGTTAAACGTAAGTTGAAGGTGGGTGATAAAATGGCCGGTCGCCATGGTAATAAAGGTATTGTAGCAAAAATTGTCCGTGCCGAGGATATGCCTTTCTTAGAAGATGGAACACCAGTAGATATTGTGTTAAATCCATTAGGTGTACCTAGTCGTATGAACCTTGGACAAATTTACGAAACCGTATTAGGTTGGGCTGGCGAAAAATTAGGGATGAAGTTTGCAACACCAATTTTTGATGGTGCATCTGTTGCCGAAATTGAAGAGCAAATAACTAAAGCAGGATTACCAAAGTTTGGTCATACTTATTTATACGATGGAGAAACTGGCGAACGCTTTGATCAAAAAGCAACCGTTGGTATTATCTATGTAATTAAACTTCACCATATGGTGGATGATAAAATGCATGCTCGTAGTATTGGGCCATACTCTTTAATTACACAACAACCATTGGGCGGTAAAGCACAATTTGGTGGTCAGCGTTTTGGAGAGATGGAGGTATGGGCACTAGAGGCTTATGGAGCTAGTAACATTTTGCAAGAGTTGTTAACGCTTAAATCCGATGATATTATTGGTAGAGCAAAAACATACGAAGCAATTGTAAAAGGCGATAATATTCCAAAAGCAGGTATTCCTGAATCATTCAATGTATTAGTACATGAATTAAGAGGGTTAGGACTTGATCTTAAATTCGAATAAAAGTTCTTAAACTGAATATTGAAAATAGAGCATTGATTATTGAACATTTAAAATCTTTAAGCCAAAAATGTTCAATAATCAATTTTCAAAACTCAATGCTCAACTAAGAAAGTATTAAAGTAAGCAATTATTAATTTTTAATTTTTAATTATAATATGGCATTCAAAAAAGAGAACCGTCCAAGACCAAGCTTTTCTCAAATCACCATTGGGTTAGCATCTCCGGATAGTATTTTAGAAAAAAGCTATGGCGAAGTTTTAAAGCCAGAAACCATTAACTACCGTACGTACAAGCCAGAAAGAGATGGTTTGTTTTGCGAAAGAATTTTTGGTCCAGTAAAAGATTACGAATGTGCTTGCGGAAAGTATAAGCGTATACGTTATAAGGGTATTGTGTGTGATAGATGTGGGGTAGAAGTAACCGAAAAGAAAGTGCGTAGAGAAAGAATGGGGCACATTAAATTAGTCGTTCCTGTAGTGCATATTTGGTACTTTAAATCGTTACCAAACAAAATTGGTTATTTATTAGGCATGAGTTCTAAGAAATTAGAAACCATTGTTTATTACGAACGTTTTGTAGTAATACAAAGTGGTATTCGTGCCGATAAAGGACAAAACTATAGCGATTTATTAACCGAAGAAGAGTATTTAGATATTTTAGATACTCTTCCAAAAGATAATCAACATTTGCCTGACGAAGACCCAAATAAGTTTATAGCTAAAATGGGTGCCGAAGCAGTGCATGATATGTTGCAACGTTTAGATTTAGATCAATTAAGTTTTGATTTACGTAACGCAGCTGCAAACGAAACATCTCAACAACGTAAAGCAGATGCCTTAAAGCGTTTAAGCGTAGTAGAAAGTTTCCGTGATGCTAATACAAGAATTAATAACCGACCAGAGTGGATGGTAATGCAATACATACCAGTAATACCACCAGAGTTGCGTCCATTAGTTCCATTAGATGGCGGACGTTTTGCATCAAGCGATTTAAATGATTTATACCGTAGAGTAATTATTCGTAATAATCGTTTAAAGCGTTTGTTAGAAATTAAAGCACCAGAAGTAATTTTACGTAATGAAAAACGTATGCTTCAGGAGGCTATTGACTCGTTGTTTGATAACAGTCGTAAATCAAATGCTGTAAAAGCAGAAGGTGGCAGACCGTTAAAATCATTGAGTGATGTATTAAAAGGTAAGCAAGGACGTTTCCGTCAAAACTTATTGGGTAAACGTGTGGATTATTCAGGTCGTTCGGTAATTGTAGTAGGACCAGAATTAAAAATGCATGAGTGTGGTTTACCAAAAGACATGGCTGCCGAATTATTTAAGCCATTTATTATTCGTAAACTAATTGAAAGAGGTATAGTAAAGACGGTTAAGAGTGCACGAAAATTAGTGGATAAAAAAGAAGCTATTATTTGGGATATTTTAGAGAATATTTTGAAAGGGCATCCGGTAATGTTAAACAGAGCCCCAACCCTTCATAGATTGTCTATTCAAGCCTTTCAGCCAAAATTAATTGAAGGAAAAGCAATTCAATTACATCCGTTAGTAACTACGGCCTTTAACGCCGATTTTGATGGTGACCAAATGGCGGTGCATGTACCTTTAAGTAGTGCAGCAATTTTGGAAGCCCAGTTATTAATGCTTTCTAGTCACAATATTTTGAACCCACAAAATGGTACGCCAATTACCCTTCCATCTCAGGACATGGTATTAGGATTGTATTACATTACTAAGGGCAAAAAATCAACCGCTACAGAAAAAGTAAAAGGCGAAGGAAAAGCATATTATAGTGCAGATGAGGTTATCATTGCTCACAACGAAAAGCAATTAGATCTTCATGCAAATATTAGAGTAAAAGTAAATTTCCGTAATGCTGATGGTACATTAACTTTTAAACTTATTGAAACAACTGTTGGTAGAGTTATCTTTAACCAACATGTGCCAAAAGAAGTAGGTTTTGTAAATGCACTATTAACTAAAAAAGCATTAAGAGAAATTATTGGTGATATCTTAAAATGGACTAGTGTTCCTGTAACCGCTAAGTTTTTGGATGATATTAAAACACTTGGATACCGCATGGCATTCCGTGGTGGATTATCCTTTAATATTAACGACTTAATTATTCCTGATGTTAAGCAATTATTGATTGATAATGCACAAGGAGAAGTAAGTGAAGTGTGGGATAACTACAACATGGGACTTATTACGAATAACGAACGCTACAACCAAATTATTGATATTTGGAGTAGGGTAGATACTAAAGTAACCGAAACATTAATTACAGAATTAGCAAACGATAAACAAGGTTTTAACTCGGTTTATATGATGCTAGATAGTGGAGCAAGGGGTAGTAAGCAACAAATTAAGCAGCTTGCAGGTTTAAGAGGTTTGATGGCTAAGCCAAGAAAATCTGGTTCATCTGGAAGTGAGATTATTGAAAACCCAATTTTGGCAAACTTTAAAGATGGCTTAAGTGTATTGGAATATTTTATCTCAACACATGGTGCTCGTAAAGGATTGGCGGATACCGCATTAAAAACTGCAGATGCAGGTTACCTAACTCGTAGGTTGGTAGACGTTGCACAAGATGTAGTAATTAATGATGAAGATTGTGGCACATTACGTGGTATTGCAACTTCGGCATTAAAGGATAATGAAGATGTGATTGAGCAATTATCGGATAGAATTGAGGGACGTATGTCTTTGCATGATGTTTATCACCCATTAACGGAAGCGTTAATGATTAAGGGTGGAGAAGAGATAAGTGCAGATATGGCAAAAGAAATTGAAGAAAGTGGTATTGAAACAGTTGAAATACGTAGCGTACTAACTTGCGAAAGCAAACGTGGTGTGTGTGTGAAGTGTTATGGTAAAAACTTAGCTAGTGGTATTTTAGCACAACGTGGCGATGCTGTTGGTATTATTGCTGCACAAAGTATTGGTGAACCTGGTACACAGTTAACCTTACGTACTTTCCATGTGGGTGGTGTGGCTGGTTCTGCATCTGTAGAAAGCACAATGCCAGCTAAATTTGATGGTACCATTCAATTTGATGGTTTACGTACTGTAAATACTGAAGATGGTGAAGGTAAAAAAGTACAAATAGTTATTGGCCGTACTGGTGAGGTAAGAATTATGGATGTTAAAAACGATCGTTTATTAATAACCAATAACGTTCCTTACGGTGCTACTTTAAATGTAAAAGACGGACAAAAAGTTACTAAAGGTGATGTTATTTGTACATGGGATCCATTTAACAATGTAATTGTTGCTGAAACTGCTGGTGCTATTAAGTTTGATGCGTTAATTGAAGGTATAACTTACCGAGATGAAGCAGATGAACAAACTGGCCATAGAGAAAAAGTAGTTATCGAAACAAAAGATAAAACTAAATTGGCATCTATCATCTTAGAAGGCAAGGAAAAGAAAACGTATAACTTACCAGTAGGCTCTCATATTGTTGTAGAGGAAGGGGATGATGTTAGAAGTGGCCAAGTGCTTGTAAAAATTCCTAGAGTACTAAGTAAATTAAAGGATATTACTGGAGGTTTACCAAGAGTAACGGAATTATTTGAGGCAAGAAACCCAAGTAACCCTGCGGTGGTTTGTGAAATTGATGGTGTTACAACATTTGGTGTTATTAAAAGGGGAAACAGAGAAATAATTGTAGAAGCAAAAGATGGTGTGGTACGTAAATATTTAGTTCCATTAAGTCGCCAAATTTTGGTGCAAGATGGTGACTTTGTAAAAGCTGGTGCTCCATTAAGTGATGGTCAAACAGCTCCTGCAGATATTTTAGCTATTAAAGGGCCATTTGCAGTACAAGAGTATGTGGTAAACGAAATACAAGAGGTTTATCGTTTACAAGGTGTAAAAATTAATGACAAGCATGTAGAAGTTATTGTGCGTCAAATGATGCGTAAGGTAACTATTGAAGATGCTGGAGATACTATATTCTTAGAAGGAGATACAGAAGATAAATTAGACTTTAACACAGAGAACGATGCTATTTTTGATAAAAAAGTAGTAACGGAGCATGGAGAAAGTACGAAGTTAAAAACTGGTCAAATTGTAACGCTTAGAGATATTAGAGAAGAAAATTCTATACTAAGAAGAGCAGATAAGAAATTAGTAGAATACAGAGATGCTTCGCCAGCAACAAGTAGCCCATTGTTATTAGGAATTACCAAGGCATCGTTAGGTACACAAAGTTGGATTTCTGCAGCATCGTTCCAGGAAACAACCAAGGTATTAAGCAGTGCTGCAATACAAGGTAAAACCGATTTAATGCTAGGCTTAAAAGAAAACGTTATTACAGGCCATCATATACCAGCAGGTACAGGCTTACGTGAGTTCGAAAATATGATTGTAGGTAGTAAGGAAGAATACGAATTGCTTCAAACAACAAAAGAAGCAATGAGTTTTGATGACGAAGAGTAAAATTTAATACGTAATTTTTTATAAGGAGTAAGCGTAAAAACTTACTCCTTTTTTATAGAAAATATACTTAGTACTTCTAGCAAATAATTTTATACTTAAAATGACTAGATAAACCAACAACTATGTTTATTTTGGATAAATTATTTAAAGGCGTATATTTGCAGTCCAAAATTTGGCTTCGTAGCTCAACTGAATAGAGCATCTGACTACGGATCAGAAGGTTTTAGGTTTGAATCCTAACGAGGTCACTAACTAAGAGATAATCCAATTGATTATCTCTTTTTTTATGTTTAACGTTTATATTTTATATTCAGAAAAGTTAGATAAGTTTTATATTGGCTTTACAGGTGACGATATGAATATCAGGCTCTCAAAGCATTTAGCTAACCATAGCGGTTTTACAAATAAAGCAAAAGATTGGGTTATCATTTTTACTGAACTTTTTAATACCAAACAAGAAGCTATGCTAAAAGAAAAGCAATTAAAGAACTGGAAAAGTAAGAAACGAATTCAAGACCTCATAGCTCGTAGTTCAAGTGAATAGAGCATCCCGACTGCAAGTCGGGAAGGTTTTAGGTTTGAATCCTAACGAGGTCACCACACAGGACTTTTCAAGTTTATTCTTGAAAGGTCCTTTTCGTTTACGCTTAAACCTTCACCTAATTTCTAATCATACTTTTTTATTTAAGTCAATAACATCATCTGTTTTACAAACAACGCCTATCTTAATTTTTTGTAGTAAAAATGTTTAATTATTTTTAGGCATGCTAAAATTTATTTGCACTATCTCTTTTTTTTATTTAGTACTCATTGGTTGTAAAACAACAACTAACGTTAGCACTACTAAAAGTTTTATAATGGATAGCTTGTTAAAAGGAACTTTTATTGATGATTATGAAAATACGTATATCATTAATGATAGTATTTTTTTTCAGCAACCTAATATGCTTTATCAAATACTAAAATGGAATAAAAAAGGGCAGTATCTTATTGCAAAAAATAATGCATCTACTAAAAATGATACTGCCTCCTTTATACGAATAGACTATATGTATTTTACCAACATGCAGCCATACAATTGGGGCTTTTGTTATACTACATACAATGCAAAATCTATTGAAGAAGCCGAAAAAAAGGGTTCGGCAGACAGGGCAAATCCACGAAAGGGTTGTGGTGGTTACCCTTTTAGCAGAATGAAAAGAGCCAATTTGTAACAGTTACTTGCTAAACGTTAACCGTTTATAAAAATAATGGCTATTCTATTTTAAAAATTAAAAAATAGAATTATCTTACTAAAAACTAATTCTATGCAACGTTTATTTTTATTAGCTGTTTGCTTTAGTGCAATTTTATCTTGCAATAATAACAGCAAAAGTTCCTTAACCACTTTTAAATCTATCGAAGTAAAATATCCTTTTACTACAAAAGATACCACTGTAAAAGATGTATACTTTGGCACAACTGTTTACGATCCGTATCGCTGGCTCGAAAATGATACAAGCGCTGCAACAGCGGCTTGGGTTAAAAGCCAAAATGAAGTAACACAAGGTTATCTTAAGCAAATACCTTTTAGAGAAAGTATAAAAAAACGATACAGTAGTTTATACAATTATGAAAAGTATAGTGCCCCATTTAGGCAAGGTAAAAATATGTATTACTATAAAAATTCGGGCCTTCAAAACCAAGCTGTATTATATAGAGAGGCCGATGGTAGTAGTACGCCTGAGCTTTTTTTAGATCCTAATTTATTTTCCAAAGATGGTACTACCTCTTTAGCTGGTATTAGTTTTAGTAAAGATGGAAGTATGGCGGCATATAATATATCTGAAGGAGGTAGCGATTGGCAAAAGATTGTTGTTATGAATGCGGTTACCAAAAAACAAACTGGCGATACACTGGAATTAAAATTTAGTGGTGCAAGTTGGAAAGGTAATGATGGGTTTTATTATAGTAATTATGAAAGAAATAAAGAGGGTAATGTATTATCTGCCAAAAATGAAAATCAAAAATTATATTACCATAAAGTAGGAACCCCACAAAGTGAGGATAAATTAATTTATGGTAATGATGCAGCTGCGGTACGTTATATGTGGGGTTATTTAAGCGAAAATGAAAAATGGTTAATAATTGGTACAGCTAATGAAACCTATGGAAGTGCCATGTATGTTCAAAATATAGTAGTACCCAATAGTCCGGTAATACCTATTGTTACCGATATGAAAAATAGCCATGGTATTGTTGATGTGGATGATAACTTTTTTTATATACAAACCGATAAAGATGCACCTACCAATAAATTAGTAAGCGCCCCAATTGCCGACCCTAAACCTGCAAATTGGAAAACAATTATTGATGCAAAGCCAGAGGTATTAATGGTATCTGCCGCAGGTGGTAGTTTTTATGGTACCTATATGAAAGATGCTGTAAATAAAGTTTATCAGTTTAATAAAATGGGTAAACAAGTTAGAGAAATAGAATTGCCAGGATTAGGAAGTGCCTATGGCTTTTCATCAAAGAAAGAAGAAACCGAAACGTACTTTGTTTATACCTCTTACATTGCACCCACTACTATTTATAAACTAGATATTGCTAGTGGTAAAGCAACTATGTACAAACAACCAAAGGTTGAGTTTAAGTCATCAGAATACGAATCTAAACAACTGTTTTACACCAGTAAAGACCGTACAAAAATACCCATGATAGTTACGCATAAAAAAGGATTGGTATTAGATGGAAAAAATCCTTGTTTACTTTATGGTTATGGTGGTTTTAGTGTAAGCTTAACTCCTTATTTTAATACATCTAACATTATTTTATTAGAAAATGGGGGTGTATTTGTAGTGGCTAATTTACGTGGTGGTGGAGAGTATGGAGAGGACTGGCATAACCAAGGTATTAAAACCAAAAAGCAAAATGTATTTGATGATTTTATGTGGGCTGCACAATATTTAATTGATACTAAATATACCACAAAAGATTTGTTGGCTATTGAGGGAGGAAGCAATGGAGGTTTGTTAGTAGGAGCTTGTATTACACAAAAACCAGCATTATGTAAAGTAGCTTTTCCGGCAGTTGGGGTGATGGATATGCTGCGTTACCACAAATTTACAGCAGGTGCTGGTTGGAGTTATGATTATGGAACTTCGGCAGATAGCAAAGAAATGTTTGAGTACTTATTTAACTACTCACCAGTGCATAATGTAAAGCCAGCAGAATATCCTGCAACAATGATTACCACTGCCGATCATGATGATAGGGTAGTGCCTGCACACTCGTTTAAGTTTGCCGCTAATATGCAACAAAATCAAACAGGCACAAACCCAGTTTTAATACGAATAGAAACTAAAGCAGGGCACGGCGCTGGCAGAAGTACTCAACAAATTATAGAAGAAGAAACAGATAGATGGAGTTTTATGTTTTACAATATGGGCGTTAAGCCAACGTATTAAAATAGCTAAAGTAAACCAATAAGCAAATGGGTAATAGCTAAAACTATTACCCATTTATTATATTGCAGGTTATATGACGTTTAAGCAAAAAATACATCATCATTGCATCACCCTAATTAAGGATAAAATTAATTTGCTGCAGCACGTATTAAACGATTTAAAAGAAAGTGGAGCAAACGAAACCAAAAGTACTGCAGGCGATAAACATGAAACTGCTTTGGCTATGCTACAAATAGAACAAGCCAATAAACGTAATCAGTTAAATGAGTTAGTTAAACAAAAAGATGCAATAGAAAAAGTAAACCCAACTTTAGTAGCAAATATTATATTAAATGGAAGTTTAGTTAAAACCAATAAGGGTTGTTTTTATATCTGTACTTCGTTGGGGAAAATAAATGTAGATGGGGTTTTAATAATGGCCATATCTCTAGAATCGCCGCTTGCACAAAAATTTTTAAATAAAGTTGTTGGGCAAACGATAGAGATGAATAGGTTAACGTATACTATTGAGGAGTTAAGTTAAATAAATTCTATACTTTCTATTTCTAGTTCAAAAGGGCCTTCCCTTTTTTCATTGGTAGAAACTCCAATTCTTACTATACCCTCTAAAATGTTATTGTTAGTTTTGTTGCCCGTTGGTTGGCCAATTACTTCCTCTGTAAAATCAGCAAGGTTTAAGGAAACCGTTTCCCATTTATTTATGTCTTTAGCCTTAAAGTCATGTTTATAGGCGGCCTCATACCATCTGCGACTATTCTCTAGCGTAAACGAATATTTTTGACTGGTAGATCTAAATTTTATTTTTACAGTTTTATATTGAGCTAAATCAACCTTACCAAAGGTTGATTTTATTGAAACAAATCCACCACGGTTTTCTAATGAAACAAACCCTTTAATAAGAATTGAAGTGGTATCATATTTAAGTTGAGCCTCCGATAATCCACCCATTACATTATCGCTTAGTATTACCCAATTGGTAGTTCTGTTAGCCGAAGTGCCAAAATCTATTTTAAAAGGTTTATCGGAAGTAAGCATAAATAGGGGTAAAAGCAAGGATAAAATTTTCATGTCTGTATATTTCCATTACAACAATTAAAGCAAGATATAGTTCTGTAGTTGTGTAGCATTTTAAATTTATATAAAACTCTCTCGTCCTTATTTTGGTTGACTCTTTTTTGGCAAACCCAATCCTAGCTGCCGTAATTTTCTTTTAGCTTTCTCATCAATACTCTAACTCCTTGTTGTGTATCTTGATTAAAAGAATTGGTAAAAATGATATAAGCCTTTCCTTTAATTCTGTCTATATGAACAAGCGAATAATAGGTACCTGCTGTACCTGAATGTGTTGAAAGTTCCTTGCTGTTTTCATAAATATTATACCAACCCAAAGAATAGTTGTCTATTCCTTTGTGTATAAATTGATATGTTTTTGCAGATAGATAATTATTATTTCCTTTCAACCCTTTTAAATTTAATTGAATAAATTTTACGTAATCTTTCAATGTAATGTTTATGTCTCCTGCTGGTTCTGTAAAGTCTAATTGATAGGTTGTATTTGAAGGAACAGGTATTAATTTGTTGTTTTCAAAAGAATGTCCCCAAGTATCTTTTAGTTTTTGGTTTTCTGACCAAGAAAGTTTTACATTTAAGTTTAAATCTTTATTAAAAACTTTCTCTACCAATTGTTCCCAACTTTTTTGTGTTACTTTTTCTAACATTAAAGTTGCCAATGTATAGCCTGCGTTAGAATAATTAAATTTATATAGAGTGTCTATTTCAACAGGCTTTAAGGTAAGCACAAACTTGCCAAAGGCTTTTCTTTTTTCTTGTTTCGTACCTTTAAAGTCAGGAATTATCGGGTCATTATCTCCTTGAAAAGGTTGTATTCTTGCTCTATGAGAAAGCAAATCTTGTAGTGTACTATTGTAGTATGCTACGTTGGAGTTTTCTTTCCAATCAGGGAAGATGTCAAAGAATTTAGTTGTCCATTTTAGTTTTCCTTTTTCCACATATTTTGCAATTATAAAAGCTGTCATTGCTTTAGTGTTAGAGCCAATGTGAAACCTGTCATTCATTGTTGCTTTATCAGGAAGTTCAGAAGAGTGCTTTCCCAAAGCCGAACTTTCCAATAGTATTTTACTATCAATAACTGCATAACTTATTTCTGGAATAGTATATGCTATCCGAATGGAGTCTGCAAATTGAGTAGTCCGTTGCCCAAAACATACTGTAGTAATCGTTAAAAATAATAGTGTCGTTAATTTTCTCATTTTTTGTGGTCTTTGACTTTTGTTAGCTGCAGCCAGGATTAACTAATCGTTCTACTTTTTAATAATCGAAATTTTCATTCGTACATTTTCTTTTGGCCTGTCGTTCTTATCGGTTTTAACTGCTGCAATTTTGTCAATTACTTCAAGGCCTTCTACTACCTCGCCAAAAA
Organism: Bacteroidota bacterium; assembly: GCA_031377245.1. GTDB lineage: Bacteria > Bacteroidota > Bacteroidia > Chitinophagales > Chitinophagaceae > Ferruginibacter. The sequence goes on along the minus strand of JANMEU010000001.1, from coordinate 126,843 downwards.
TTGTATAATTCATATCTAGTTGTGGAATTCCGCCAAGTGTGGCATAAATTTTCTGTTGTTTGGGTGTAAATGTAAAATGAGGAGTTTTCTTATATCGCTCAATTGAAATAGGGTCAATTAATTGACGTGTTACATATTTTAAACTATCATCACTAAGGCGCATGTAGTATTTTCTGAGTTCCTTACTTTTACCACCGAAAGCAACATTGTTGTTAATTTTTTGCACAATGTAATTATTCACTCGTATTTCTTGTTTTCGTAAGGCGGCTGAATCAAAAGTTTTACCCATAACAATATAGAATTGAGAGCCAGATGATTCTTTATCTGGAGTAACATCATCACCTGCCCTGGCTGCTGCAAGCATACCTTTTTTATGATATAGCTTTCTATTAAACTCAGCAGGAATCCAATAATCAACCTCTCCATATCCTATAGATGAGGTGTCATCTGCATACTTACTATCAGGGTCTCCTCCTTGTATCACAAATTGATTAATTACTCTATGAAAAAGTAAGCTATCATAAAAACCTTGTTTAACTAGTTTAATAAAATTATTTCTATGAAGAGGAGTTTCATTGAAAAGCTTCACTTTCATATTCCCATAGGCTGTACTAATCAGTATGGTTTCTTTACTATACGTTTGACCTATTGAACTATTAATTCCAATAAAAAAAAAGAACACCACTGTTGCTGTAAAGTACTTTGTCATAAATTTAAAAATTATATAGTTTATAAATTAGGATACAATTAGTAAAAAGCTCAAGTGGGTTGCAGCATACCCAATGTTGGCTGCAGTACGTATTTTAGTATAAAGTTTGTATTTAGTTATGAAGTTAGGATTTGCTCTACCAACATTACATTATTTAATTTGTCGTAATAAATACAAGTCATTTGCCTCATGTCTACTGTCCACTTTTCAACTCCAGTTTCTGCCGAGTTATTGCAAAATGTTGCATAATCAGTTTGTCCTCGTTGATGGCTTTTTAAATAATGCTTGAATCTTTCTTTGTCACTAATGTTTGCAACATTTAATTTGGAGTATTTGGCATCAGATTGAATTATATACGTTCCTTCACCAAAATATAACGTGTGGCCATCGCTAACATAAGTGTCATATTTCTTTACACCAAGTTTTATAAGATCTTGCACAAAATTTGGAAAGTCAGCACCGCTTTTAACTTTTGAATGTGCTTCTTTAATATCATTAAGTTGAAACATTTTCCTTTATAATTAGTTTCTGAAAAAATGTGTAAATTATTTTAACCGAAGGTAACAATTTTTGGTACGTTAAACCGGTGTTTAAATACGCCCGAATGATTTTATTTTTAATATCCATTTTGGTTGTTTTGTAAACAACCTATTTCATAACGAAACACCGTGTTTTACGAGAAAGTGGTAAGAAAGGAATTAACTTCTCTTTTATAAATGTATGAATGATGTAACTCATTTCCCAAATTATGTAATGCTTTAACGTATACATCTTTTCACCTTTACAGTGTAACAATTCAGTTACAAACTAAAATTATAAAAATGGAAAATAAAAAAATTGAAAGCTGTATTGAAGCTTGCGAAACATGTGCAGAGGCATGCGAAACTTGCTCAACAGAAAACGAAGGCAAGGAAGGAATGGAACATTCCATAGAACTTTGCAACGCTTGTGTTGACGCTTGCGATAGTTTAGTTGCTGCAAGTAAAACAAGTTCAGATCTTGATGCGCTTTGCAAAATATGCGAAGATGCTTGTAATGCTTGTGCAACTGAATGTGAAAAACATGCCGAAATGGAACATTGCAAAGAATGTGCAGATGCTTGTCGCAAATGTGCAACAGAATGTAAATCTATGCTTGCAGTAGCAGCATAAGTAAATAACAACCACTCTTTAAAGGTGTAGTTTTTATTTTCCTTAAAAGATAAAAATATGCTTGTACGTGCTAACGCATGTACAAGCATATTTTATTTTTCTTCCCTCGCCATGGTTCGTGGCACACGAAACAATTTATTGCCTTTCGTTTCGTGTGCCACGAACCGAGGCTTTGTAGGTATTCACGTTCATCTGTTAGTCTCTAATTTTGAGTTGTCAATTCCTTTTATAAGTAACCATAAGCATAGAGATAGTTCGCCTAAAAAAATTGGAATAGCCAGGTAAATAAACAACGGATTTGCAAATCCTTTTGAAAGAAACATCGTAAAATTATTTATCAAATAACACAATCCTGCTATTGCATAAGCAATGCCAATAAGTTTAGGTATTGCGTTAGTTTTAAAAATTGCATATCCAATTAAAATGCAATAAAATCCAAAAAATACTAAACCAATTCCATAACCTTGTGCTTGAATAGTTAACGACAAAAGCGAAAGTGTAGCAAGTTGGTTTGGTTGAAAAGTATGTAAGTAAGTGTCATTACTTAATAGCAACAATGGTGTAATTTGATTGAGTAGATTGATTGCGATAATTGCTGTTTGAATAATAACTAATGCCAAAGCAATTTGCAGTATAAGCTTATTCCACTTTTTAAAAAAGTGATAAATGATCAATATGGTGGGTATGCCAACTACAAAATTGATAAGGTCAGCCACAAAACCCCAACGAAAAAGCATTTCATTCGCTTGAATGTTTTGTACAGTAGCCAATGCATCGTTGGGTACTCTTAAAGCTTGCCGTACAAAAACTTCTGAGAACAATCCTGTAGCAATTACTACTAAGTAGCAAAACCCAGCAATTCGGGCTAAATTTTTATCTGAAATCATTTTTTAAATATTATACTATAATTTCTTCTATTAGTTTTAAATGTCGCTTTAAAATTGCCAACAACTGTCGAGGCTTTGTAAAGTTGGGCCATTAACCAAGGGTATGCCCCTAACTGAACCTGCCTGCCGTTAGGTAGTGCTAAATTAATAATTAAAAGCCGAAGTTAAGAACTACTGCCCAACAGAATTATGTCCGCCGAAACAAAAGCCTGAATGCACTTTATTGGTTTCGGTTGGTGGGTGCACCAGCCAATAAGGAAATTTCCAAATCAATTTTTCATTTTCCTTGGAACCATCTTTTCGCTTGAGGCAAGTGAATAAATTGTCCATGCAAGTAACACAGCATTTTTCATCATGTCAGGCTCAGGTGCATATTCTGGTAAATCAAGCGGTTTGTGGTGTGTAACCAGATCATAATTTAATGGGTCTTGAATGAATTGGAATGAAGGAATATTATAATAGTCAAACGTTTCATGGTCGGTACTCAAAGTGTTTTCAATAGTAACATAATTTTGTTGTGTAAAAGAAAACCGACGGAAGATATCTTCAAATACTGGTCGGGCAAATTCATTGGCTTGTAAATAAACCCCTCTTATTGCTCCCAACCCATTATCAAGGTTAAGATATGCCGTAACTTTTTTGGATTCACTATTTGGTTTACTATTGAAGTTGCCATAATGGTTTGTTGCATAGCTTACAGAGCCATTATAATCTTGTTCTTCACCACCCCAAAAAGCAAGCCGGATGGTTCTCTTAGGTGCTATTCCGCTTTCCTTTAAAATTCTCAATGCTTCCAATAAAACCATACAATTTCCACCGTTGTCTGTTGCGCCAGTAGCGGTATGCCAAGAGTCAAAATGTCCTCCAATCAAAACCACTTCAGATTTCAGTTTTGGGTCGCTTCCTTCAATTTCTCCAATGATGTTTACATTATTGTCCGGTTCGTTATAAAAAATGGTTTCTAGGTTCAGTTTTAATCTGGGAGTTATATTTTGCTTTAATAGCCTGATGAGCCTGCCAGCATGTTCAGGCATAATGATGAAATAGGGTAGTGGTTTAGGATCATTCTCTTTGTAATAATAAGTCCCTCCTACATTCACAATACCTGCAACAGATGAAGACGTTTTAAATACAGCAAGTGTGCCTTCATTTTCTGCAAATTGAAGAAAGGCATTATCTTCAAAAGATTCGCTTTGATATATCTCTATTAGTTTGGGTAGGGGTATAGCTTTATTCTGCGGAACTAAACGCTCTTGCATATCTTCTAACTGAGCTTTCGTAAATCTTTTGAATATAGTATCCGGTACAGATTTGTGTATCGGTTCTTTTCCTAACAGGATAATTTTACCTTTTAATTTACCTGCATATTGTTGTTTCAGCAAATTCATGTCGGCAAAACTTTCAATGTTTACTACATCTCCTTCTACAATACCCTTTGTACTTTTTGTCCATGCCAATGGATAGGCTACAATATGCATATAATTGGGAGACTGCAATTCCACATTAAAATTTTTCACATTCCAACCACGACAATTCGTGCAATAGTTTTCGAAGTGAACATTTGTAAGCCCTGCTTCTTTCATTTTAGAGGATGCCCATTTAGCAGCGGCAAGATATTCCCTGCTACCAGTAAGCCGTTGTCCATATACATCTGACATTTCAAAAGTCATCTGTTTAACCTTGGATTGCTGATAACCAATATTTTTTATTTTTGATAATATAGAATCCTCAGAGCTGCTCTGAGCGTAGCTGTTTATAAAAATGCAGCTAAATAAAGCCGCAATAAAAATTAGTTTAATTTGCATAATTCTTTTTTTTTTGTTTCAAGTGTCCAACTTGTTAAGATGAATGTAAATAATTGTGAACTTACAAGGTTACCACTAACGTCATTTCCCAGCAACGTCTTTAGGGCACGTTGCGTTATTGTGTCAAAATATTACATCATCCATCTGTATGAAAATTGTCACATAAAGTGAAGCTGGTAAAGAAATTACCATATCGGTATGGGATTGTTTGTTTAACAGGCATTCATAAATATAGTAACTATTTATAAAAAACTAAAGGATAATTGACGCAACGTCCCCTACGGGAGATGCTGTTGGGAAGAAGGCTTAAACCAAAGCCCCAACAAGAGCTTAAAAAAAGCCCGGCTCTGTGAACCGGGCTCTCTGCATTTTTACCTTAACGTGCTTTTTTCTTTGGATCCGCTTTCTTCTGTGCTGAGCTTTTCTTTTGAGTAGCCTTGTTCTTTTTAGGTTCAGCTTTCTTTTTCGACATAAAATTAAATTTAAGGTTAATAAATTATTTACTTAAGGCTGCTAGGCTTCTCGTACTTAAATGTTTTTGTTTAAGAAGCGGCAACTGTACAGCCAAACTATAAGCGTACAAAGATATGCCTATACGGTTAAATACCATATTTAATCAAGTATAGCCACTAGGGCATAGGGTGTTAAGGTTAGCTGCGCCTACCAGGCATCAAATAATGTTGATATTGCGCCATTGCAAACAGACCGCCGTTGCAGGTATCGAAGCAAGGCAAATAGTGCGTTGGCGTACCTGCAACATGGTGTAAAGCTTGCATTAACAACAATACAACTCAATGCACAAGTATAGTTGCAAACCACCACTCAGCCAGCATTAGAATACCTCAACACTAGCAATAAAGCAAACAGTCCCATTTGCTATATTTGTACCACCATGCCCAACGATTACCCACAATATTGGCCACAATTTTTTACTGCAACCATTTTAAATTGGCAACCACTTTTACAAAACAATAATTACAAAGATGAAATTATAAAATGTCTTCAATTTTTAGTAGCACAAAAGCGTATAAAATTATTTTCATTTGTACTAATGAATAATCATCTACACCTAATTTGGCAGCCGTTGCAAAACCAAACATTATCCACAATACAACATAGTTTTTTAAAACACACTGCACAGGTATTTAAGGCAGATTTATTAAAAACTAATTCTAAGTTACTAGAAAACTATAAAGTAAAAGCTACTGATAGAACATACCAATTTTGGGAACGAAATTCATTATCCATTGAATTAAGTAGTAGTAAAGTGTTTAATCAAAAATTAGATTACATACATAACAACCCTGTTAGGGCTGCATTGTGCAAACTACCGGAAGAATATCACTACTCTTCTGCTAAGTTTTATTTTGATGGTGTGGATGTTTTTGAACTGCTTAGCCATGCTAATGAGTAAGGTGTAGGGGATTGTTTTAGTGGTGTGTTTGTGCCAAGTTGCAGGTACGCCAACGCCACTTTTTCCTTGCTTCGATACCTGCAACGGCAACGGGATAATAAAGCCTAACATCGTGAAAGCAATAAACATTTTGAGTAATTTTACAATCGTAACAAACTGGGTTTACAGACTGATGAGGTATATAAATTTTAAATTGGTTTGTACGATATTTATCATTAAAATTTATTGATACATCAGGTATATGCTTTTTTAAATGGTCGATTACATTTTGATAGCTTATTGCAGTAGTGGTTTCTTCTCTATATGAAAGAAAATCGAATTCCATTTTACTATTTTTATTTTTTTACTTTTTTTACTTTTGGTACAGTAAATAAATCCGCTGTGCATTTTTCGTATAGTTCAAATAAAAACTCCATACGTTTTGCTTCTGTAGTAAAAGGTTGTGGTCTGTAAGCCAAGTCCACCGCTTTGTCTAACTCGTTGTGGGCTTTTGTCAAAACTTGTGGCATTGTCAATGGGTCGTACAAGTCTGCTAACGAACTTTTAGGAAACTCCAACCTTGTATCCAACACTTTTTGTGCTGCTGTTTCTATAGCTTTGATTTGTTTGTCTGTTGGGCTTATTGGGAATGGAAAATTATTATAAACAATGCTTGCTGAATATTGAAAGTCACTTTTCATTCTGCCACAAGTTGTTTTCATCCAACTCATATGCATTGTAGATGTCATTATTCCAAACATAAACAAGTTGGCATTTGGTATAATTAATGCACTTCCACTTGTTATCGTTGAAGGTTTTAAAATTCCAATTGGTATAAATTTTCGATTTTCAGAAGATACTTTTGGGATAATGATGTAATCTGATTTGGGTTGTCTTATTTCTCCAAAAAGTGTTGGTTTCTCGGCTAATTTATTTGTAGCCTCTCTATTACTACTCAATCGGAATTTTTTTGTTTTATTTATTCGGTCAATGATAAAACTTGATTTTTTAAGTAATGATGGATCAATATTTTGCAACCATAAACACCAACGCTTTTTGTTGTTTATAAATTCATCACCGCCTGTGTATCGTTTAATAGCTATACTTAAAAAAGGTTCTTTTTGTAAAGCACTAGTTTTTTCTTCGTCTGTCAAAATTAAATTCCCTTCATCTATTGGCATACTTCCGTAATTCATTTCAGGAACTTTAGAAATTGGTGATTTTCTATTCTCTAGAGTTATGTCCCTGCCTTCAACTAAAAAAGGATTGATGTTTTTTACTTTTATTTCGTGTGGATCACCTTTTATATTTTCATACTCGAAAATGCTCTTGTTATTAGTGTCATAGTTGGCGAAGCCTACTATGACACAATGCACGGCTGCATTTCCTTTAGCTTCATTTCTCCAACTAAAAGTGCGGTGAGCAAAATGAATTTTTATTTTGTATTGATTAAAAAGGATAGTCCACAAAAGCCCAACTTGTTCGCCTTGAGAAATGGAATTTGTAGAAACAAAAGCAACTTTAATTTTTGTATTTTGAATGTATTGGGCTGCTTTTAAATACCAAGCCGTTACATAATCTAATACGCCTGTTCCTTTTAGATTTGCAAATACAAGTTCCATATCTGCTTTTTGTTCTGGCTTCTGTTCTTTCTTTCCTATGAATGGCGGGTTTCCAAGAATAAAAGAAAGGTCGTTCTTGGAAACTACATTCTCCCAGTCCGTTTGCAATGCGTTACCGTGAACAATGTTAGCAGCTTTTTTTAATGGTAACCTTACAAAATATTGTCCAAACTCATTGCTAATTTGCATATTCATTTGGTGGTCTATTAGCCACATGGCTACTTCGGCAATTCTTGCAGGAAATTCTTCAAACTCAATTCCATTCATCATATCCACGTCAAGCCAAATAATTTCGCTAACATCAAGCAGTCTTTGTCCGCTTTTGTGTGATGCTCTTAAAATTTCTAATTCCAACAAACGCAATTCTCTGTATGTAATTACAAGAAAGTTTCCGCAACCACAAGCAGGGTCGAGGAATTTAAGAGTGCTTAATTTTTTATGAAACTCTGGAAGTTTGTTTTTGTTGTCTTTTATTGTTTCAAACTCTGTCCAAAGTTCGTCTAAGAAAAGTGGTTTAATAAGTTTTAGAATATTGGTTTCGCTTGTGTAATGTGCACCCAAGTTTCTGCGTTCTTTTGGGTTCATTACACTTTGAAACATTGAGCCAAAAATAGCTGGTGATATTTTACTCCAATCAATGTAACAACAGTCCAATAAGGCTTGTCGCATTTTGCTGTCGAAACTTGCCATTGGTAAAATCTCTTCAAAAAGTTTTCCGTTTACATATGGAAAGTCTGCAAGTTGTTCGTCAAGGTTTTTAAAACGATTTTCTTTTGCTGTGTTTAAAACTTGAAAAAGTTCTTGCAGTTTGGAAGCAAGGTCGCTGCCATCTTCGTTGGTTCGTTGTTCTAAAAATTCTTGAAATTGTTGTTTGTTGAAAATTGTGGTGTCTTCCGCAAACAAGCAAAATAAAATTCTCACCAAGTAAACTTCTAATGGATGTCCTGTGTAACCTATTTCTTCTAGACGGTCGTGCAGTTTTCCCATTAACTCGGCAGCCTTTATGTTTGCTGGGTCTTGCTCTTTGTAAACTTTTTTTGAGTAGCCTAAAATATAACCAAAGTTTTGAACATTGTTTACAAGTTCGTTAAGTTTGAACGAAACAATTTTATCTCCTGCCTGTTCGGCAGGCAGGTCTTCAAGGTCGTAAAGTCTAAAATTCTCAAAGTCGGAAATGAGAATATATTTTGGAAGTTCGTGCTGTTTAAGTCCGTGCAAATAATCTTTGGCTTGTGTAAATGCTTTGTCAAGGCTTTTGCCTCGGCTTTTCATTTCAATTAAGATTGTGCCTTTCCAAAGCAGGTCAATATAGCCGTCTTTGTCGTCAAGTTTTTTTACTCTATGTTCAAAAGTTGAAACTCTTTTACTGCTAATACCAAAAACGTTGAAGAACTCAACTAAAAAAGGTTTTGCGTCTGCTTCTTCGTTGGAAGTGTCAGCCCATTCTTTTGAAAAGTTTAAGGCTCTATCTTTTATTTCATTCCAACTTAATACCATAATTTAAATTCTAGTTGCTAAAATAAGCAAGTATTTTGATGTGTTGTAATTTCTGGTTGGGAAAGAATGAGTTTTAAGGCAGCAGCACAAAAAAAATTAATATCCAAGAGGTAAAATAGAAAGCTAACAATTAGTTATGTAACGACCCCAACGAGAGTCGTTGCAGGGAAGAGATGAGTAAGGTGTGGGGGATTATTTTAGTGGTGTATTTATGCAAAGTTGCAGGTACGTCAATGCCACTTTTACCTTGCTTCGATACCTGCAACGGGGAACGATACTTTCATTTTTCTTATTTTAGTATTTTTATTAGTCATTAAAAATTAAGCGTTTCCCTTGTTCTTTGTCTTTATAAATTTTGAATAAATATAGGTTAATAATTTATTTATGTAATAAGCTATAATTATAAGCAAGGCTATTCCAATTATTTTACCTGTTAAAGTACCCCACTCTGATATTCTTTTCTGTGACTTGGTAAGAAGGTTTGTGTTTTTTTGAAGCATTCCCATTCTCTCCTTATCAAATTCAGTTATAAAATATGGCTGGCTTTTTTCTTTCTCTTTAAGGGTATTTAACTCTTGAATAAAAGGAGTATATTCTCCAATATCTTCCCTTCTTCCTTTGTTTTCATTTAAATCATCTCTTATTATTGTTGCTTTACTTCTGAAAATATTTTGTAGATAAAGAAAAATACTACCTATTCCTTCAAAGGTATTGCTAATAAATCCTGAAGTTTGTAAATTTGAAGTAAATTTTCTTGATGTTTCGTCAGGTATCATGTGTTGTTCTAAAATTAATTTTTCTTGATATGAAAAATCATTTTCAATTGCCCATTTTCTCAAGTTGTTTGCATTAATATCTGCAGGTCTTTCTGAAGTTTCATTATTATTACTTATGAATCTTTGGGCTGATAATCTTGCAAATAGCTCATCAGTAATTGTTTGCCATTCTGTAATTCTCATATTAAAGTTGGCTCTTTGGATTGAATTTTCTTGATCTCTTTTGTTGCGTAATAATTCTGTTAATTCAGAATAATCTTTTTGTTGAGAGAAAAGTAATGGAAGAGAAAAAAGTAGTATCAATAAAGTAAGGAATAATTTTTTCATAAAAAGCAACGTTATTTAAAAGAGATATTATTTCTTAATATTTTATTTTGTATAACTTCAATTCGGATAATTAATTTTTTCATCAATACCTAACTTTCTTCGCCGAGATTCGTTTCTCCACGAACCACGGCTTAGCTGAATGCTTACTTTCTATCAAAGTCAGCAGGATTTTCGCCCCATGCTTTCGTTTCCCATTTTAAAACAGAAGTAGAATATTCATTTTCTTTGAGCCATTTAAGAGCTCTATCTAACAGCTCAAAAAGATACTTATTACTTTCAGTCTTTTCCAAATTGGTCTTAATTTCCTTATTCTTAACCCATTTAATTGCATTGCGACTATCTGAATAAATTGGTAAGTTCAAGCTTTTCTGCTTGCAATAGGCTAATGCATGTACAATCGCCAGAAATTCTACTACATTGATGGTTCCATCTTCAAAAGGGCCTTGAGAAAAAAGCTTTTTACCTGTCTTGAAATCAACACCCTGGTACTCCACAACTTTTGTAAAAGTATTCCATGCGGCATCTACTGCAATACTCTCGAGAATTGGCTGTCCGATAAGCTTAAGTTGGTCTTCGGTTAATTCCGATTCATATAAATCTTGACCTAAAAAATCTGTTGCATCGCTATTGTATGCTTGTTCAGCTAAAGATTTTGATTTAAATGATTTAAACTGAGCACCCGGAAAGCCAGCTGTTTGTTTCTTACAATCTTCCCAAGTTTCAAACACTCCAGTCTTAAAACCTTTCCAGACAACATAAAATTTTTTGCTCTGTTTATTCTTGCTCATAACATTTAAAAACGGAGGGTTACTAAAAGTTTTCAGCTAACACAATATTACAAGAAACTCACAATTATTCCAAATATATAACATATACATTTGCAATTAGTTATTAGGTGTAATTTTGTATAGTTGCAAATCGTATCTTTTCTATAGTTAAAGTCCAAATTTTAACCTAAATCATCATCTTTCATACAAATCTCATCAATTTCTGACTCCCACCTGACTCCCACTTGACTCCCACTTGAAGCCTACTCAATACCTACTAATGGTCAGGGCTTGTTGTTTAATGTTCAATTTATTTGTTTTTTAGACAACCTATTTCAGGATGAGGCAGTTGTCCGTTCACCCTGTCGTACGAGTGTGATTTGTTTAAAAAGGCTTTAGGTTTTATTTACTTCAATAAATCAATTAGTCTGTATTTACTATTGGGATATTTTGAATTATGCCAATATCTAATTGATGCAGGATGATTAATGAATTCGTATTTTATGCTTTCCACTTTAGGCAATTGTTTTCCAATCTTGTCCCACGTATATTTTGAAATAAAAATAACGAATTCAGGCTTCAATATTTCAATCACTTTTGCGACTGTTTTTATTCCGATTTCAAAATCCATTTCCGATGCAAGTTCTTTTATTGATTGCCCTATTTTATTTGCTGGTCTTTGAAAACCATTCATAAAAGCAATATTATTTAATGCCCGATTATTGTATTTTTCCATTGCCTTAGATAACACATTTTCTAATTCTCTAAAAACAGGATGAGTTGAAGTCTCAACAATCTTTTGAGTATTTATGCTGTCTAACTTGCTTTCATGCAAGTCTTTTAAAGAAGAAGAATACCATTTTGTCGGACTACTGTTGATATTAGATTTTTCGTCAAAAAAATGACTTTCTGCAATTATTAAAATCTTTTTCTTAGCATTGAAATAATTTTCTCCAATGAATGGTTTCATTATTGGAAAGTTCCTGTAATGGTCTATACTGTCAAATTCAATATTGAAGTCTATTGTCATTGGTGTCGGCATACTAAACGTTTAAAGAGCAACTTCGTGATATTTCCCTTCGCTATTTCTTGAACATGAATTATGAACTAAAGCGGAGAAGCTTGAATTTTTTGTTCCGCAATGTTTACATGAATATTGAGCCTTCTCACTTCCTTCATACAAGACGTGCTTTCCTTTGTTAGGGTTCATTGAACAGGAATTTGTTGTCAATGTGGAAATGCTGGACATTTTTGTACCGCAATATTTGCAGAGGTAATTTGCCATATTAATTTTGGTTTACTGGTTTGATAAATGAAGTGTCTCAAATAGGGTGTCGCACAACACAATATTACCCAAAACACACAATTATTCAAAATATATAACAGATACATTTGCAATTAGTTAATGGCTGTAATTTTGTATTGCTTTTAAAAAAAATTGATTTACTTTTTTGCGCCAATTTTTTATGATAGGTATTAATTTATTCACTATCAATATTTTAATACCACCTTTTTTGTATTGTTGCAAATCGCATCTTTTCTATAGTTATAGTCCAAATTTTAACCTACATCAACATCTTTCATACAAATCTCATCAATTTCTGACTCCCACTTGACTCCCACATGACTCCCACTTGAAGCCTACTCAATACCTACTAAAGGGCAGGGCCTTGTTGTTTAATGTCCAATTTGGTTGTTTTTTAGACAACCTATTTAGGGACGAGACAGTTGGGCGTTCGTGCTATTTGTACTGTAGGAATTCCGAGATTGTTACGATTGCTGTTTCACCAAATTTGGTCATCACCAATAAGTCTTTGTCTCCTGTTAACAAGAAGTCAGCATTTCCGTCAACTGAAAGGGAAAGTAAAAAGTTGTCTTTGGTATCTCTACAAACTTCGATTTTAGTTTGAACTTTTACAAATTCAGCGTACTCGTCAATGGTTCCAACTATTTCTTCAATGTCAGCAGCCGAAAAAAAACGTCTTAATTTTGGTCTCCTTGCAACTTCCAAAAATTCATCAAGTAGCTCTTGGCTAAAAACCAAAATGCCGTTTCTCGAAAAAATTATTTCGTCAAGTTTGGTAAAGTCTTTGGTGATTAAAAAGCTAATCCAAAGATTGGTGTCAATGATAATTCGGCTTACTTTACTTTGCATAACGTTTTGCTCTAACCAATTCAACTTCCTTCGTTATTTCATCAAGTGTGGGTGCAGATTTAGCTTTTGAACGTAGTTTTTTTAAAACTGTTGCAAAGCCATTTTTAGAAGTGTCTTTGATAGCAATAAGATTTAAGTCAGCTAAGTCTTTTAAAAGTCTCGTAGCCTTTGGATTCAATATGTCAATTCTCATTGTGTTCATATATCAAATTTAAAGAAAAGAAATGAATAATCGATTTTCTCGTAGAACACAAAACTACCACGCAGCATTACGCCCCAACAGTAAATTACACAACACCCATAATTATTCCAAATTTTAACCTAAATCAACATCTTTCATACAAAACTCATCAATTTCTGACTCCCACCTGACTCCCACCTGACTCCCACATGACTCCCACATGACTCCCACTTGAAGCCTACTCAATACCTACTAACTGTCAGGGCTTGTTGTTTAATGTCCATTTTAGTTGTTTTTTAAACAACCTATTTCAGGAAGAGACAGTTGTGCGTTCGTTCTTTTCGTCTGTCAATTAGAATATGAATAATCTGAAAATACTTTCTTTACTCCATTACCCTTAATTTCAAATGTTTCTTGAGCATTCAAGCCACACTCACAACAATTGGAAGGCGAATTTATAAAGTATCTATTGTCTAATTTGTATATAAAAAATGTGCCTGAGCATTGTCCGCTTAAAGGAAATATTTTTGAATTGATAACCAAAAAACGAGGCCCAATTGAGCCAGTACTAATGAAATTGTCATACTCAATCAGGGTTATAGTTTTACCAGAAATCAATATGTCATAAGCAACGGGTAAACGTAATTTCAAAGTGTCTAAATATTCTTGAGTCGGGGTTGATTCTGCATTTTCTTTAATTATCTTTTCCAAGTATTTTTCATCTTTTATTTTTTTATCAATGTCTGAAATATAGGTTTGATTTTTGTTTGATTTGGCTTCAATAATTTTAAAGTCCGTTGTCTTAGCATTTAGGATAGCTGTATTAGATAAATACTCTTGTTCACTTTTGGGTGGCTGTCTGTCTATTGTAGTATAAGTAACTTTTTCTCCTTGTTCGTCAATTTCAGATTTAATTGAAACTGTTTTGCAAGTAAAAATGGATTTATTGTTAAGGTTCAATAAAGTTACAGTCGAACCCAAGGTTTGTTTGTCAAGTAAACAAATTTGTCCTTTTTTAGAAGTATAAATTAAGGCGTGGTTAAAAGAAGCACTTGACTTGCTAATTTGTTTCTTAGCAGAAGCACTTTGAGTGAATCCGTTTATAGCCGCACTCAATAAAAAGATAAAAATTAAAGTATACTTTTTCATACTGGAATGTTTTTTAGATTGACGCACAACACAATATTACACGAAACCCACAATTATTCAAAATATATAAATTGCATATTTACAATTAGTTAAAGAATGTAATTTTGTATTGTTGCTTCCTATATCTATTTTATTATTTTACAAAACTCTCCTTCATCTTTTCCATTAAGCCACTTTGTAACATGCGCTGTGCGGTTACTAACATATTTTTAAAAGCTGTTGCGCCACTTATACCGTGGCCAATAATTACGGGTTTGGCTACCCCAAGTATGGGTACGCCACCATAAATTTCAAAGTTAAAACGGTTAAAATGTTCGTCGTTTATGCCTCTACGTTGGGTAATATCGTAAATGCTTTCGGCTAATTTTAATACTACATTTCCGGTAAAGCCATCGCATACCATTACCTCGGCTTTTGCTGTTAAAATATCTCTGCCTTCTATATTACCTTTAAAATTTAGTTGCGTATTTTCTTTTAAAAGTGGGTAAGTGGCTTGTGCTAATAAATTGCCCTTGCCTTCTTCCTCGCCAAGGTTTACTAGCCCTACCTGCGGATTTTGGAACCCTAAAATATATTTACTAAAAAGGCTGCCTAGTAGTGCAAATTGGTTTAGGTTTTCGGGTTTGCTATCTGCATTAAGCCCAACATCTACCAATAAACCTAACTTTCCATCTTCTCTGGGTATATAGGCCCCAATAGTTGGGCGTAGTACACCGGGTATGGTTTTAATGCTAAATAGTGCACCTACCATCATTGCACCTGTATTGCCTGCACTTATAAACGCATCGGTTTTTGCGGTAGCTAATAAATTAAAACCTATGGCTATAGATGATTGTTGTTTTTCTTTTAACGCCTTTGTGGGGTGCTCATTCATTTCAATTACTTCCTGGGCATGTACTATGGTGTACGTACCAGTGGGTAAGGGGTTAGTTAGTATGCACTCCTCAATTTGTGGCTGATTACCTATTAAGGTTAAATGAATATCGGTAGGGTTAGTTGCTAAATATTCTGCTACGCCTTTTACAGCTTGTAGTGGTGCATAGTCGCCTCCCATCATGTCCAGTGCAATATTCATTAGTATTAAATGTTTATAGCTTATAATAAAATTATTCTAAAATTAGGGAATTATTTTGCTAAGTAGTTTTCTAATTAGTAAAAGTTTATTTACTTTTTTTCTTGATAAAAAAAGTAACAAAAAAATCAAGGCTACGAATAAAAAGGCTGAAATTTTCAATACTTTCCTAAAATCAACGAACTCGCCGTAAGATTATTATAATTAAAAGTTAGTGCTGGCTCAAACAGCGTTGATTTTTTAACGTCAAGTATTAAAAATTTCTAGCACTTTTTATTCGAGGCCGCAAACGTTGTGAATGAGCATTGTAATTGGAATGTTGGTATTAGCTTATCTTCTACAAACTTACGTAGGGTAGGGGTAAAAAAAAATTCTAAGTGGTAAATTCCCTTAAGAATCTATCACTTAGAATATAAAGCCTTACGGCAAAATAATATTATGCTTTTAGCGGAGCTTTCTCTGCTACTAATTTTCCTTTGTAATATAATTTTCCTTCGCTTACATGAGCACGGTGGCGTACATGTGTTTCGCCGGTAGTACTGTCTACACTTAAAGTAGTTTCTACTGCCTTGTAATGCGTTCTTCTTTTTGCACTGCGTTGTTGACTATGTCGCCTTTTTGGATTTGGCATATCTGTAAATTTTAATTTTTATTATTGTTGTTTTTTACTTTTCGTTTTTTTAAACTGCTCTAATCCTTGCCAAATATCGGTGGCAGGTATTTCTACAGCATTTTGTTCCATTGCTTTTAGTTTGGCTAAAACCTCTTTATTACACAATGGCCCGCCAATGTTTGCACACATTTTTTGTGTAGGAAAACTCAATTGTACAAATTCATAAATCCACTCAGCCACATCTATATGGCTTTCGGTTTTAGAAATATACTGTACATCGGGGTCTTCCTCTTGTGCATTCATTTCATCGGGGTTGTCAACCAATTTTACTAGCATGTTAAACTCATCCCAAATATCTATGGGTAATGGGTTTCCACACCTATCGCAATCTGCAGTTGCTTTGCCACCAATCTCAAATTTAAGTAGCATAAAACTACTTTTTTTATCAATTTGCAGCTTTACATTTGCGTTGCAATTTGTAAAATCTGTTGCTCCTTTATCTACAAAGAACTTGTCGCCCACCTCATATTCATACTCATGTATTCCGGGCTTTAACCCCACAAAAGCTATTTCAAAAATCCGCTTATTAGCCATTACGGTTTGTTTAAAGGACGGCAAAGGTAGGGAGTTTTTTGCAGTTTAAGATAAAAAACTACCAAAATATTGAGTGGTTCTTACATTTTTTGAAGTTTTTAGTCGTTTCTTCAAAATAAGCATCTCACAAAGCTACAAACAACACATAGAATTTATGTAGAGTGGTTATTTTTGGCTTGTGACCTTTGCGGCTTATAGAAAATAGAAAAATATCAATTTTGAGACAGCCTATTCTTTTATTTTTTACATTTTGCTTTATTGCTTAGTCATCCTTTTTTAATACTTTTAGTTAGTTATGGCGTTTAAGAAAAAGGGATTTATTTTTTTAGGTTTACTGTTAATGGCCTTTTTTGTTAAATGGTACTCCTCTAACAGTACTTGGGTGGAGGCTGGTTATGCCCAAACCATTTATCCTAAAATAGGCCGTTTTTTACGATTAATTTTTGGCTGGCTACCCTTTAGCATAGGCGATATTTTATATGGCCTAGCATTTTTTTGGTTGTTGTTTAAGTTGATAAAGGGCATTAAAAATAGTTTTCGAAAAAATATTACTTGGAGAGGGCTAGGTAAAAGCTTTAGCAACGGAGTCTTTATTTTATTATGTACCTACCTAATTTTTAATATATTTTGGGGAATAAATTATAACCGAAAAGGTATTGCATACCAACTTAACTTAACTAAAGATTCTATAACAAAGCAAGATGTAGTTGACTTAAATTTATTTTTAGTAAAACAAGTAAATGAATCAAAGTTGAGTTTGTTGTTAGCTAAAAGTAGCTACCCTAGCAACCAACAACTTTTTACTAGGGTTGAAAAGGCGTATAAAAAAGTAGATAGTCTTTATCCTTTTTTAACGTACAAGCCTAAAAGCATAAAAACATCTATGTGGGGTTGGTTGGGCAATTACACTGGTTTTACCGGCTATTACAATCCGTTTACAGGCGAGGCTCAAGTAAATACAACCATACCAAAGTTTATTCAGCCTTTTACCACTTGCCACGAAGTGGGCCATCAATTGGGTTATGCAAAAGAAAGTGAGGCAAATTTTGTTGCCTTTTTAGCAGCTATACACTCTAGCGATACGTTGCTGCTTTACTCCACCTATTTAGAAATGTTTTTATATACCAATCGTAATGTAGCTAGGGTAGATACTACTGCTGCAAAAATGGCTTATAAAGCTTTAATACCTCAAGTAAAAGAAGATATTGCTGCTTGGCGAAAATTTAATGCAAGCCACCAAAGCTTTATGGAGCCTGTAGTTAGATGGGGCTATGGGCATTATTTAAGGCAAAATAATCAGCCACAGGGTTTACTGAGTTACGATGCGGTTACTAATTTTTTAGTTCTTTATTATAAAAAGTATGGTAATTTGTACCTAAATTTTTCGTTATGAATACTTATCTTAAGTTATTTATTTCAATATTAATTCCGCTATTAATTGGCGGTAGTGCAGGTTTTTTTACAACCAGTGGTGTAAAGGGTTGGTATGCGTTGGCAAACAAGCCTAGCTTTAATCCGCCTAATTGGATTTTTGCACCGGTTTGGACGGCTCTTTATATACTTATGGGCATTGCGTTGTATTTAGTTTGGAAATCTACAAACACAACTCTTGCAGTAAAGCAAACTGCACTTATTTTATTTGTAGTACAATTAACGCTTAACTTTTTTTGGAGTATTCTCTTTTTTAAATTTCAACTTACGGGTTGGGCTTTTGTAGAAATTATTGCCATGTGGGTGGCTATATTATTTACTATACCATGGTTTGGAAAAATATCTAGCACAGCAGCATGGTTGCTGGTGCCCTATATATGTTGGGTAAGTTTTGCTAGTGTATTAAATTACAGTATTTGGAAACTGAATTAAAAAACCAATTTCTCTCTAAATTTTTTATTAAACATTACTTGTGCTTCAAAAGGATCAAGCCATTTTTCTAGTTGTTGTTGCTCTGGCTCGGTAAGGTTATTTAAAAAAATACATAGCTCCATTTTTGTACCATCTTTTTTAGTTAAATAAATTACATGGGTAAGTACAAAGCCGGTGCTACCGCCTTTTACACCATAGTGTTTAAATACATTTTGAAAAGCTTTGCTTTCCATTGGGTACTCTAGTATTTCGGCAATTAGGGCATAAGCATCTTCATTAAAAATTTTGCGGTTGTTTAAAATTTTCGCAAGTTGGTTGTACTCTTTAGTTGTGCTACTCATTAATCTATCGCTCCAAACTTTTTGCATATTCATCGTTAAATCTTGTGGTCTAAATTTTAACTTAAATGTGCTATCGTATTTTAATTGATTATGTATTCTAAAAATATTTTTACTGTATTGCTCCTCATTCATTTTTTTTATAGCTTTCAAAATCTTTTCCTCACTAACGGCTTTAGGGTTTTGGTACATAAATAACGAGGACACAATGGGGTAAATAGCCGAGTGCTTTTTTAAACCCAATAATTGGCTGTTATTTTTAACATTATCAAAGCCCAACAAATCGCATAAAAATTCGGTGTTGGCATTGCTGCTAAAGAGCATCATGCCTCTGGCAACATCTAATAATTTTATGCTATCGGTTTTAATATGTTTATTTTGCTTTTCGTATTCAAGCCAGTTTGGGTGGGCATCTCCATCGGTATTGGGTAAATAATATTTATCTAATTCTGCCAAAGCAACATAACTATCTTCATTAATAACCCCAGCACTGGCTTGTTTAGCAAACTCAATAACCACCATTATTTTTACAGTACTGGCCAGTGGCATTACTTTATCTTGATTAAGCTTTGCAATAACGGTATCGTTATTGGTTATGTATAAAGATGCTTTTGCTTTATTGGCTTGTACAAAAAGTAAAAACGAATCGGCAAGGTTTGGTTTTAATTGTGCTTGTATGGTTTGTGTACAAGCTAACATACACCACAGTAAAAATAGTTTTAAGCCCATACTTTATTTTTTGATTGTTTTGTTTATGTTGTTTCTAAATAGGATAACAACAACTAAAAACTATTCTTCCACATCATACTCTCTACAGGCTTGTTGTGCTGGCCACTGTATTTTGCATTTTTCTTTTGGTTGTATTTTACTTCAATTTCACCATCCACCGGAAAATAAATTAATTGCCCAATTGGCATTCCTTTATACACTCTTACGGGTTGTTTAACAGAAATTTCAAGTGTCCAATTTCCACAAAAACCAACATCGCCTTTACCTGCAGTGGCATGTATATCTATTCCTAATCTTCCGGTGCTACTTTTTCCTTCTAAAAAAGGAACATGGGCATGTGTTTCGGTATATTCTAGGGTTACGCCTAAATAAAATTCGTGGGGCTGTAATACAAAGCCCTCGTCGGGTATATCAAAATGCTCGATGGTATTGTGTTTTTTTGCATCTAACTCCTTATTGGTATAGCGGGCTAAATGTGCACCTAAATGCACATCGTAACTATTACTGCCTAAATCACTTCTATCGTAAGGAACAATTTTTATGGTGCCTTTTTCAATTTCTTCTAAAATTCGTTTATCACTTAATATCATTAGTAAAATAAATTGTTGGTTGGTTAAATGGTTAATGCGTTAATTTGTAAAAGTAAATTTTTCATTTTTCATTTTTCAGTTTTCAGTTGTTTTATGCCCTTGGTTTATCAACAAAATATTAACGCAATTACCAAATTAGGTGTTTGGCATATTGCAGAGGCCGAAGATTTTTTTGTACAAATTCCTTTACAAAAAGAAATTACGCATTGGCATAAACGGTTACAACACTTGGCTGGCAGGTACTTATTGAAAGATTTGTATCCAAAATTTCCATTAGAGCTTATAAAAATTGCCGATACTCGAAAACCTTTTTTGGCTAACGAAAAATATCATTTTTCTATATCGCATTGTGGTAATTATGCTGCTGCCATTATAAGCAAAGAAAATAGAGTAGGGGTAGATGTTGAAATTGTATCGGCAAAAGCCTGTTTGGTAAAAGATAAATTTTTATCTGCCCAAGAACAGCAACTGATAACAACTACGGAGGTTAATAAAGCTTGTACCCTTTTTTGGAGCGTAAAAGAAAGTATTTACAAATGGTACGGCAAAGGCGGAGTAGATTTTAAAAAAGATATACCGATACAATTTTTTACAGGCAATTTAGACCAAGGAGTTGTTCACTGCACCTTTAAAAATACCCTAAAACTGCAGGTTTATTATTTGTTTTTTAATGATAATTTTTTAACCTGGGTTTTAAGTGATGGTTAATCTAACAATTCAATTTCATTTTCATCACCACCATCTAACAACGGTATGTTGCTAACACCAGCTCCAGCAATACCTTTAACACTGCCATACAATCCGCTTGTACTTAATAAAACTTTTTCTAATTGTTTCTCTCTCTCTTTCCACAATTTTTCCATCTGAATACGCTCTTTCATTATGCTTTGCTTCATGGCCATAAAACCCTCCACAATAGATTCCATTTGGCCTCTAAACTCAATACCCGTTAAATAGTTGTACAAGAGCTGCATTTTGTCCCCTTTATTTTCCTGACTTTTTTGTGCTTCGTAAATTTTTATAATTCCACTGCGTAATAATTGTGCAACGCTACTTACTTCGTTAAACGTACATATCCATACCCCATCTTTCTCTCCAAATTTTTCCATATCCTTAGGAAAAACTTGTGTTACTAAAATAGCTACATCGCTACCACTGTTACGCATATCTGCTTTTAACTTATCTATCCAGCCGTTGCTCCAAGCCTTTGTACGCTTGCTTTCATAAATAATTTTGCCACAAACTGTACCACTATTATTTCGTATTACTTGTATACAATCTGCACCTTCTACGCCTTTTCCTACTTCTTCAATAATATCAAAAGGAAAATACGATTGTAAAATTTCTTCTAACAACAACTCCTGGCTTTCGCCCTGTAATTGCATGCTCCCTTGCTCACTCTTACGCTTTAACTCTTCTATTAATTTTTGTTGCTGCTCCATTTGCAGCTTATATTCTTTTGTTTTTAAGTCGAATATTTCTTGCTCTTTTTTTATAGCGCTTTCTTCAATTTCTTTGCGTTTTTCTAAAAAGCGTTTTTCAATTTCAACTTCCATGTTTTTTTGCTTTTCTTCCAAGGCATTTTTATCTCTTAACAAATCCAATTCCTTTTTTTGTAGGGTTTGAAGTTGTTGTGTTTTTATTCTTGATTCTTCCTCTAATGCTTTTATTTTTACTACTGTATCGTCTGTAGCTTTTCTTAATGTATCATTTATCAACGCTGTTTTTTGCTTTTCAAATTCCTCTTCTTTTTTCTTTTGCCAATCCATCATTTTTCCACGTAATTCTTTCTCTACCTCGTTTTTAAGGCTTTCGTTTAGTTCAAATTCGGTACCACAATTGGGGCATTTTATTTCGGTTGCCATTATTTAATTTTTATACAAGTTAAGAAGATGTTGTAAAATAAAGATGATACATTTCTGCATCACCTTTATTTAGTTAAAATATCAATGTACTGCGTTAAAGCAGCAATTTCTGTTTGGGTTATAAATTGTACAAAAGCACTATCACTTAATTGAATTTGCACTTTTTCTAAAGCATCGTAATAGGCCATACGGCTGCTAACATCACCTTTAATATTGGCAATAACATAGCCATGTTGTAGCAATATAAAATTCATTAAAAGCCTTGCTGTACGTCCATTACCATCTATAAAAGGGTGAATAGTTACTAGCTTTTCGTGCATTTCGGCAGCCAATATAACTGGGTGCAATTTGTGCTTATTTTTTTGATACCAAATAAAATATTCTTCCATTTGCTTTGGCACTAAAAAAGGCTGTGGTGGTGTATGTTTACTCCCTTTTATCATTACTTGTACACTTCTATATTTACCAGCATTATCATCATCAATACCACGTAATACTAAATGATGAATTTGTAGTAAAACCCGTTCATTTATAACTGTTTTTTTTGTTACTAATTCTTTTACAAAATCTATAGCAAAAGCATGGTTAATGGCTTCTAAATGTTCCCTCATACTTTTACCACCAATGGTAAGCCCTTCGTTAATAACTAAATCGGTTTCTTTTAAGGTAAGTGTATTGCCTTCAATACGGTTACTTTCAAAAGTATATTCTAACTCTAGGGCTTGCGCTATTCTGTAGCTATCTAAATGCCTAAATTTTGTCAACTGTTTTTTTAAAGCATTTATTTCTTTAACGTCATTGTCTATAAAAGTAGTTAGCTTTTTTTTGCTTTTTTTATCATTATACTGTACACTTTCTTCTGCTAGTGTTAGGGCTTCTATTCCATACTCTTCATCTTGTAAAGTGTGTAAAATTTTTTCGCTAAGCCAAGGCACTAGTATTTTTTTTTCTTGAATAGAAAAAACCTCGGCAAGTTGACTCACTTGTATACGAGTAGGTTTACGGTTACCATTTTCAAACTTACTTATCAAAGCTTGATCAATACCTAATTTTTGAGCAACCTCTCTTGTTAGCAACCCTTTTGCCAAACGAGTTTCTTTTAATATTTCGAAAAATGATTTCATTACTTTTATTTGTCTTGACAAAATTAGTCATAAACTAGATATAAAAAAAACTTTCTTTTTAGAAAGTTTTGTGCGGCAAAGGAGATTCGAACTCCCATTCCGTTGCCGGAGCTACCACCTCAAGGTAGTGCGTCTACCAATTTCGCCATCGCCGCAATGGTTTGCAAAAGTATATTTTATCAAGTGATAATTTGTATACAACTGTTTAACCTGTTATAAATCTCTATTTTTTTAGTACTATTCTAAACGTTGTTCCTTTACCCACTTCGCTATTTTTTACAAATAATTCGCCTTTGTGGTAATGCTCAATAATACGTTTGCTTAGGCTTAAGCCTAAGCCCCAGCCTCGTTTTTTTGTAGTAAAGCCAGGTTTAAAAACTTTATTGATGTTCGATTTTAAAATGCCTTTACCACTATCGGTTACCTCTATTACGGTTTGTGTAGTTTCGTTTTTAATATTCACCACAATACTACCTTTTCCATCCATGGCATCCAAAGCATTTTTTAATAAATTTTCTATTACCCAATCAAAAAGCGGAGCGTTTATCATGGCAGTAATATCATTATCATTTTGGCTATTAATGCTAAATGAAACTTTATCGGTAGATCTTCTTTTTATATAATCTACCATACTCTCAACCTGATGCACAATATTTTTTTCTTCTAATTGAGGGATGCTTCCTATTTTACCAAAACGATCACTAACTAGCTTCAACCTATCTACATCTTTCTCAATTTCTACACCAATTTTTTCGTTAACAGGATTGTCTTTTAGCATTTCTACCCAACCCTGTAAGGAGGAGAGTGGAGTGCCTAATTGATGGGCAGTTTCCTTTGCCATACCAGCCCACACTTGATTTTGAGTACTTTTATTTCGAACAGAAACCATTACTAATGCAATGATAATAAACAACGCAACAATTACTAATTGAATAATTGGATAATAGCGAACTTCCTTTAGTAAATCAGAATCGCCATAATAGTATTTGTTTACCAATAAAGGATCTTTGGAAATTTCTACTTCAATGGCAGGGTTTTCGTTTTTAAATTCGGCTAATTTATTTTGTAAATAGTTACTTTCTTTTTTAATACGATTGGTATCTAAATTTAAAGTAGCTCCAGACGGATTATCTTTTTCGTCGGTTTCAATAATAGGAATATCTTTATTTTCGTTTGCAATTTTTGTAGTAAGGCTTAAGGCAGACTCATCTAATGTAGAGGCTCTTGTTTTTAACGACTCTGCCCATACGCTTACTTTTTTTCGTTCGTCTGCCGCAATTTTTTTTGCTAAATAGTTCGAATAAAAAATAGTACCCGTTACAATGGCAATTGCAATTAACGCCAAAGCACTTCGCCAATTAAAAAAGTTTGAAAACATACCTAAAAATAAGAAAATAGTTAACAGTTTAAAGTATGTTTGTACAAAACATAATTAAAGCCAAAAATGTAACCCTTTAAGGTGTAGCTATACTAAAAATGAATGATACCTCCATACATACAACAAAAGATAGCCATTTTGATAGCATAAATGACGATGGTATTGTGCTATCTCCACTTGTGGCCATTGTAATTTTAAATTGGAATGGCAAAGCGTTTTTAAATAAATTTTTACCTTCTGTACTTGCATCTACCTATAAAAATAAACGAATTATTTTGGCAGACAATGCCTCTACAGACGACTCTGTGCAGTTTGTACAACAACATTTTAGTGAAGTAGAGATTATAATAAATGATACCAACGAAGGTTTTGCAAAAGGTTATAATACGGCTTTAAAACAAATTGATGCGGAGTATTTTGTTTTATTAAATAGCGATGTTGAAGTTACACCCAATTGGATAGAGCCTATAATTGAGTTAATGCAAAGCGATAAACTAATAGCAGCTTGCCAACCTAAAATTTTAGCTTACGATGCTAAAAATAAATTTGAATATGCTGGTGCAAGTGGAGGTTGGTTAGATTTTTTAGGGTATCCTTTTATGAGAGGTAGAGTGTTTGATGTGTGTGAAAACGATGAGGGGCAGCATGATACGGTGCAGCAATGCTTTTGGGCTAGTGGGGCAGCCTTGTTTGTAAAAGCTAAAATTTATAAAGAGCTAAACGGTTTGGATGAATATTTTTTTGCCCATCAAGAAGAAATTGATTTTTGTTGGAGAGCACAATTAAAGGGATATAAAATTTATGTGCAGCCACAATCAAAAGTGTATCATGTAGGTGGTGGAACCCTAAAGAGTGGTAGCCAAAAAAAGGTATTTTTAAATTTTAGAAACAACTTAATTATGTTGTTTAAAAATCTCCCATTGTCAAAATTAATATGGGTGTTGCCTTGTAGGTTTTTGTTAGATGCAGTATCAGCATACAAAGGCTTATTTACTGGAGATGTTGGTTACTTTTGGGCCATTGCAAAAGCTCATTTTGCTTTTGGGAAATGGATTTTTGTAGGCAAAAAACAGTCAATTTTTGCACAATCCAAAAATAGGTCTTTGTTTGGGATGGTAGCTAAATCGGTTGTTTGGGCTTATTTTGTTAAGAAACAAAAAACATTTACAGAAATTGTTAAGCCTAAATAATTTTTTTTACCACATAGTGCTTACTTTTGCAATGCAAATTTTAACAAATGGAAAAAGAGATAATCGACGATAGTCACAAAGATTTTACACATAATTGGGTATCATCATCTCGTTTTATATGGTTTTGTCAAGTGTTTTTGGTTATAGCATTTGTATTAGGCGGCTGTTACAACCTTTACACACATAGATATAAAGGCAAGCCAGAGGTTAATGTACCACCTAACACAGAGTACAATCCAAAGTATAAATAATTTTTTTTGCTGTATTAGTAGCAACACTTATTTTTGCACTCCAAATTTTTTGGGATTGATCTTAGTTTTATTGCGGAAGTAGCTCATTTGGTAGAGCACGACCTTGCCAAGGTCGGGGTGGCCGGTTCGAGCCCGGTCTTCCGCTCAAAAAGTAAAACCTTGACTTAGTTAGGGTTGTTTTACAAAAATTGTGTCACTCGAGTGGTGGAACTGGTAGACACGCAGGACTTAAAATCCTGTTTACAGCAATGTAAGTGTGGGTTCAACTCCCATCTCGAGTACTAATTTTAAGCCTTCATTTTTTATGAAGGCTTTTTTAATTTTAGCGATATTTATATTCAATGCTACCCAATAATTTCCCTTCTTTTGAGTAACAGCGTTCAGTAGTTCTTAAATTGCCCTCGTAGTTATATTTCCAAACAAAATAATAGGCACCTTCTTCTTCAGCAACTTTCATTTGAGCTAGCTGATTGCCTTGGTTGTATTGAAAAATATAATCGGTAGTTACTTTTTTTTGCTGCTGATATTTATGAACTATATCTGTTAATCTATTTTTAGCATCGTAATAATAATAATACAAATCGCCAGTTTCACTATTTTTTTCAATAGTTACGTTTTTATTTTCGTCTAATGAAAATAAAAAATTCATGGTATCTTTTTTGTTTTTTACTACTATAAGTTTTGCAAGGTTTCCACTATTGTCGTAAGTGTAATAATGATCTTCAAAATTATTATCTTCATAATCATCCTGTGTAAAATGAGTTTCGGAAATAATTTTTACTACGTTATTAAGATTGTTATAAGTATAAAAACTATTTGTTACAGAAATTTCGGAACTATCTTTTGTTGTCTGTAAATATCCCTCTTTGTTAAAGGTTGAAGTTAAAATTGTTTTATACGATGTGGATGTTTGAGTAATAATTTTAATGGTGCTATAATCTCTGCTAATTTCTTTTTTACAAAAAAATCCTTCGCTAGGCAAGCCGTCTGTTTCTAAAGAGATGACAGCAATTTCTTTAATCTTTTCATCTTTGTACGTATTTAGTTCATTAACTAATTGCTTGTTTATTAAAATATCTTTATAAAAATATTGACTCTTTCCCTCCAGTATAGCAAGACAAAATAGTGCAATAAAATAAAACTTTTTTTTCATTTTTGATTTTTGTTGTTTTATCAACAATTTTGGGTGTAAATTATACTAATATTTTATACGCCGCTAAACTTTAGTATTTTTAACAAAAATATAGTTTTGAGCCATTATAACGAACGAACCCAAAAAAATTGCCTTAATTGTAATGCTGAAGTGGCAGGTAGATTTTGTAGCATATGTGGGCAAGAAAATATAGAAGTTAAAGAGACTTTTTGGGGTATAATTCGCCACTTTTTTGAAGATATTACACATTACGATGGTAAATTTTTAAGTACCCTTAAATTACTATTAACTAAACCTGGTTTTTTACCATCGGAATATTTACGGGGCAGAAGAGCCAGTTATTTGCAACCTATTCGATTATATATTTTTACCTCTGCATTTTTCTTTTTAATTTTTTTTACATTTTATCAAAAAGAAGAAAATACGTTTAAAGTAAATAATTCTTCTTCTGAACTTATGAAAGAGCTGAAGGAAGATAAAATTAAGTTAGAAAAAGGACTCAATAGTAAGTTGGCATCAATTGATAGTAGCTCAACTCAAAATGAACTAAGCAAAGTGCTTAAAGATATTGCTCTTTTAGAAAGAGATAGTACCGCTACTGACAAATTAGAATCTATCGGTCATTCATTTAACGTTATCTCTTTTTCATCAAATGAAAAAAGAAAGCTATATAAAAACTTGAAAGTGTATGATTCAATACAAAAGGCTTTACCAAGTTTGGAAAAGGATGGATATTTCAAAAATAAAATTGAACGCCAAAATTTATACTTAAAAGAAAAATATAAGGATGATGGTAGGCAAATAATAAATGTAATATTAAATGATTTTAAACATCGGTTTCCTCAAATGTTGTTTTTATCATTACCGTTATTTGCTCTAATTTTAAAATTATTGTATGTTAGGCAAAAGAAAACTTTATATGTATCTCATATAATCTTTAGCATTTACCTCTATTGTGCTTTTTTTATTTTAATCCTGTTAGCATTGCTAACATCAAGTATTACTGGATTGTTTAATAAAGCATTAATAGAATGGATTTCCTTAATTTTTATACTTTTTTGTTTTTTCTATTTTTATAAATCAATACGTAACTTTTATGCTCAAAATAGAGCCAAAACAGTCGTAAAATTTTTACTATTACTATTTTTAGTTATACTACTAATGATGATTTTATTTTTTGGTTTTTTTATATTTTCAACCTTTACAATTAAATAATGGAGAATAGTTCAGTAGCAAATACTTTTATGAATTTGGTAAAGATTATGGACGAATTAAGAGAAAAATGTCCATGGGATAAAAAGCAAACCATACAAACGCTTAGGCAACTTACCATAGAAGAAACGTATGAGTTAACAGATGCTATTACTGATGAGGATTGGCAAGGAATAAAGGAAGAGCTTGGAGACTTAATGCTGCACATCGTTTTTTATGCAAAAATTGGGGCAGAAAAAAATAAATTTACCTTACAAGACGTTATTGAGGGGGTTTGTGAAAAACTAATTAATAGGCACCCACATATTTATGGAAATGTAAAAGTAGCTGATGAAGAGGAGGTAAAAAGAAATTGGGAGAAGTTGAAATTAAAAGAAGGAAAAAAATCAATATTAGCTGGGGTTCCAAAATCTTTGCCATCCATGGTAAAAGCCATGCGATTACAAGAAAAAGCAAAGCAAGTAGGTTTTGAGTGGGAAAATAAAGAGCAGGTTTGGGAAAAGGTAAAAGAAGAAGAAAATGAGCTTTTTGAAGCTATAAAGAGTAATAATAAAGAGCATATTGAAGAAGAATTGGGAGATTATTTTTTTTCAATTGTAAATTTTGCAAGGTTTTTGCAAGTAGATGCTGATAATGCCTTAGAATTAACGAATAAAAAATTTATTAGTCGATTTACTAAAATGGAAGCAGAAGCATTAAAAGAAGGAACCGACTTAAATGAAATGACCTTACTTGAGATGGATGCTATTTGGAATAAAATAAAAAAACAATAATATATAAATATCAATAATTACGACTTTATTACTACGATATACCTCAAAACAATTTTACTGGCTAATATTAGCTGCTTGGTTAATTACTATTTCTTTTTTAATAGACAATTATTGGAGCAGTAATTCCAGTATAGAGGGTGTACATAAACAAATAGAAAAATATATTGTACAACAAGAAAATGATTTTGACAAATTAATAGCCGACACACAACGTGTAAAAGAAATTACGAGCAATAATTTTTCGCCTAATTTTTTAAACACTATTGCGGCAAAAAAATATTTTTGTTTTTTTTATTCCTCTACGGACAGGTCTAATACAAATCCATTGTTTTGGAATACACAAATTGTTTTACCTTCTTCAGAAATACTATCATCAATCGATAGTGTAGGCTTTGTTTTATTACCAAATGGGTATTATGTTTGGAAAAAAAAGGAACAACAAGGTTTATTAGGTGTTTGTCTAATACCAATTAAATGGAATTTTTTTGTACAAAATGAGTATTTACAAAATTCATTTGCAGTAGGTGTAAATATTGAAAATGAGTATGGGATTGATTTAGCAAAAGGAGTAATTAATGTTCATTCCAAAGAGGGAAAAAGTTTATTTTATTTAAAAAATAGTGCAGCCTCCACACTATTTACAAACAGCGTTCTATCCATACTGCTTAGGCTTATTGCTGTATTTTGTGTTTTAATTTTTATTAATAGTATTGCTAAATCTTTTTATTCCAAATATAATTTTATTGTTGGTTTAGTATTTTTGGTTGGAACAATTGGCTTATTACGATTTTTATCCTATAAATTTCCTATACCATTTAACCTTCGGCAATTTGAATTATTTGACCCAACCATTTATAGTAGTAGTGCTATTTTAAAATCGCTTGGCGATTTACTTATTAATACATTTTTGTTTGTTTGGATAAGCTTTTTTGTAAGACGGTATATTAAAGAGTATGCTAGTAAAATTAAGTTGATTACCCAAACACAAAAATGGCTTTTATTAAGTGGTTGTTCCGTTGCTTTTATATTCCTCACCTTTACTTGTGCCAATGTAATCCGAAGCATGATTTCTGACTCTCAAGTTTCGTTTGATATAATTAATTTTTTTACGTTAACAAAATATAGTGCTATTGGCTTTGTTATTATATGCTCACTTACAATGGCTTATTTTATGCTTTCTCAAAGTATAGTACAAGTATTAAAAATAATATCACCTGAGCCTAATCTTTCTTTTTATTTACTCATTTCCATTTTTGGCTTACTCTATTTATCGGTTAAATTATTTTATTCTACAAGTTTTTTTGAATTGATTGTTTTAGTGTGGATTCTTTTATATGCATTTTTGCTTACTAAAGATACCTTGTTACAAAAAGCAAATAAATTTTATGCTGTAAAACTTGTACGTTGGTTGTTTTTGTTTTCTTGCTCTATTACGGTGTTAATTGTACTTGAAAACACATCCAAAGAAATTGAGAAACGAAAGCATTATGCAGAAACACTTGCAAGTAAAACCGACCCTGCTAGTACCTCATTAATGAGTATAATGCTTACCGATTTTAGAAACGATTTTTTAAGTAAAAACTTTGAACGTTTTAAAATAGAAAAGGAGAATAAATTTTTAAAAGATAGTTTGTTAAATGGCAATTTTACAAGCTATACGAATAAGTACGATACTAAATTATTTTTGTTTGATAGGGATGAAAAGCCCCTTTTTAACACAGATACTATTAATATAAATGAGTTAAATGTGGTTTTAACTACCGATGCAAAGCCCACTAGCATACCTGATTTGTATTATTACGATGTAGCCTATGATAAATATAGTTATATAGGAAAGAAAACAATAGTGGATACGGGGAATAATTTACTTGGTTATTTTTATATATTAGCTAATCCCAAAAAAAATAAATCAGAGGCGTTGTACCCAGAGCTATTTAGTAAGGGCAAAATAAATAGTATTGAAAATTCTTCCTTATATTCTTTTGCGGTGTATAATAATTTTCAATTAATTAGTAACCATAACGATTATTCATTTGCTACAAAACTATCCGAAACAGATTTGCCAAAAGAAGAATTTACGTTAATAAACAAAAATGGGTACGATGAACTTTGGTATAAATTTAGTGCTAAAAAAATAGTAATAATTGCTCGGCAAAATAATTTTATAATAGAAGGCATTACATTATTTAGTTACTTGTTTTGTGTTTTTTTACTATTAAGTGCCTTATTTTGGTTATTTAATAATTTACTACATTTTGGATGGAGTAAATTATTAAAACGTCAATATTTACAGTTTACTATCAGAAGCCAAATTTTTGGCACAATTATTTTTATAAGTGTTATGTCTTTTTTAATTATTGGAGTGGCAACCATTTTATTTTTTATAAAACGATATGAAGATAATAATAAAGAACGCCTTAGCCGAACCATAAAGGTTATGGGTAACGAGGCTAAAACTTCGTTAAACGAGTTAGCCATCTTTGATGACGTTATAAAAATTTACGACGAAGCGTATATAAAAAAACTAGAACAAACGATTGAAAAAATTTCATCCATACATGCTGCAGATATTAATTTGTACGATTTGGAGGGTAACTTAAAAGTATCTTCTTTGCCTATACCTTATACAAAAGGTATTTTAAGTACAAAAATGAATCCAATTGCTTTTTACCACTTAAGTAAGCAAAAAGAAATACAATATTTTGGGAAAGAAAATATTGGAAATTTAAACTTTGTAAGTAATTATGTGCCTATTTTAGATGAAGCAGGTAATCCATACGCCTTTTTAAACATTCCATACTTTACCAGCCAAAGTGAGTTAAAGAAAGAAATTTCAAATTTTTTAGTAACCATCATTAATTTAAATGCCTTTATATTTTTAATTGCAGGAATTGTTGCACTTTTTATTACTAATAGAATTACTCGTTCGTTTTCTTTTATTAGCGATAAAATGAAACAAGTAAACTTAGGAAAAGTAAATGCCGAAATTAATTGGAACAGAAACGACGAGATAGGGGAGTTGGTAAATGAATATAATAAAATGGTAGGTAAGCTAGATTTTAGTGCAGCTGCTTTAGCTAAAAGCGAACGAGAAGGGGCATGGAGAGAGATGGCAAGACAAGTGGCACATGAAATAAAAAATCCACTAACACCAATGAAATTAAGTTTGCAATATTTGCAAAAAGCTATTGCCGAAAAGTCGAATAATGTGCATGAACTAACAGCAAGTGTGGCTAATACATTGGTTGAACAAATTAATCACTTAAATCAAATAGCAGGGGAGTTTAGCCAATTTGCTAATATTGGTAATCCTAAAAAAGAGGTATTTGAGTTGAATGATGAGTTAAAACTTGTTTTGCAATTGCATTCTATGGCAGATAATGTGACTATCTTTTTTAACCCAATACAAGTAAGTTGTAAAATTGAAGCCGATAAAACACAAATAAACAGACTTTTTAATAATTTAATTTTAAATGCTATTCAAGCGCAACAACAAAACAGCAATAGTACAATACGTATTGATGAAGAAATAAATGCAACAACAATTTTGGTAAAAATTAAAGATAATGGAACGGGTATTCCTGTTGATCAACAGTCGAAAATATTTACCCCTAATTTTACCACTAAAACCTCCGGAACCGGTTTAGGGCTTGCCATGTGTAAAGGAATAGTTGAACAAAATAATGGTAAAATTTGGTTTGAAACCAAAGAAAATATTGGCACAACATTTTTTGTTGAATTGCCGCTACAATAAAGTAGTGCAAAAAAAGGGCACTTTTTAAAAGTGCCCTTTTTTTTAGTTTTTAAATACTTCTACTACTATCAAAATTTTCTAATTCTTTACTAACAGCATTTAAGAATGTACTGCCTAAAGCTCCATCAATAATTCTATGATCGTAGCTTAACGAAATGTACATCATATGGCGTATAGCAATACTATCACCTTGTGGAGTTTCAATAACCATAGGGCGTTTTTTAATAGCACCCACGGCCATAATTGCTACTTGAGGTTGATTAATGATTGGTGTACCCATTATACTACCAAATGTACCTACGTTGGTTAACGTAAATGTGCCCCCAGTTGTGTCATCTGGTTTTAGTTTACCCGTACGGGCTGCATTTGCTAAGCCATTAACTTGCTTGGTTAGGCCCACCAAATTTAACTGATCTGCATTTTTAATAACAGGTACAATCAAATTTCCGGTAGGTAAAGCTGTAGCCATGCCAATACCAATATCCTTTTTTACAATAATTTTATCATCAACAACACTGCTACTAAGCCAAGGGTATTTTTTAATACATTTAACAATAGCTTCTATAAATAATGGCGTAAACGTAATCTTTTCGCCTTCTCTTTTTTCAAAATCTTTCTTTACTTTTTCTCTCCATAAAACCAAATTGGTAACATCACACTCGGCAAAGCTGGTAACATGTGGACTAGTGTGCTTACTATCTACCATGTGTTTGGCAATTAGTTTTCGCATTCTATCCATTTCAATAACCTCTACATTACCAGTAAAAACGGTTGGCGTTTGGTAAGTTGTTTGTTGATTAGGAGGTGGTGTTGAAGGCTGATTTGCTGTGGCAGGCAATACTGTTGCTTGCTGCGTTTGAGTAGGTATAGCCTCTTTACTACCAGTTCCCTTGTTAGCAACATAAGCCAATATATCTTTTTTACTCACCCTGCCATCTTGCCCTGTGCCTGGTATTTTTTCTAAATCACTCATGCTAATACCTTCTTGTTGTGCAATATTTAAAACAAGGGGAGAGTAAAATCTAATTTCTGATTTTGATGATGAAGGGGTAACAGTTTGCGTTGGCGTATATGGAATATCTTCTACAACTTTTGCCTCTTCGTATTGTGGTTGTGGAGTTGGTGTTGGAGCCGAAGAAGTTACAGCAGCCGATGCACCTACTCGTATTTTTGCAATGACAGTACCAATTGGCACTACATCATTTTCATTAAATAAAAGTTGTTCAATTACACCTTCGGCAGTTGAGGGTACCTCACTATCTACTTTATCGGTAGCAATATCTAATAACGTTTCATCTTGCTTGATGGTATCGCCTGCTTTTTTGTGCCATTTTAAAATAGTGGCTTCCATAATACTTTCGCCTAATTTGGGCATTACTAAATCTACAAGTGACATACTATATACTATTAAAGTGTTTAATTTATTCGTTGCTTATTGGTATGCAGTACAAGGTAGCCCCGCCAAGGCGGGGACGATGCCACCATTAAAACGCTGTTGGTTACATCAACTTTTCGGCAATCAATAATATGGGCAAAGATAAATACTTATTTTGGAAAGAGGTATGGTTTTAGGGTTACCAACGTTTCAATGGTTGATAACCCATTAGTAGTCAATTTTAAGAATGACTAAGTATAAATTGCCGTAACATATTTAACGCTGTTGTGGCGGTTAGTTTAATATTTTGTTGCCTATCAAATCTAAAATGTATTTTTTGTGTAACAATTTCAGTTGTATTGCCAACCCCTATCCAAACGGTGCCAACGGGTTTATCTGGCGTTTCGCCGCCAGGCCCCATAATGCCGCTAACAGCAATTGCGTAATCTACATTTAAATTTTTTAGTGCACCTTTTGTCATTTGGGTAACCACACTTTCACTTACTGCACCCTTTGTTTCAAGTTCTGTTTTATTTACACTTAATAAATTTTCTTTAGCATCGTAGGCGTAAGCAATTACGCTGCCTTTGTAATAGGCGCTAGAGCCTGGCATAGCAGTTATTAAATGCGATATGTAGCCGCCAGTACAGCTTTCGGCAGTACCAATGGTTTTATTATTTTTTAGTAAGAGTTTTGCAACAACTTTTTCTATAGGCTCATCTTCATTGGTTACTAAATAATCCTTTACTAAATGTTGTAACGTTTCAAATTGTTTATCTACTTCGTTTTCAATTTGGGTTTTATTGTTTCCGCTTGTGGTTAGGCGTAACCTTACCATACTATGATTGGGTAAGTAAGCTAATTTAATTTGTGGGGGTAAATTGGTTTCAAAATCTTTAATTAGTTCAGCCAAAAAGCTTTCACCAACACCTGCGGTTACTAGTGTACGATGGGCAATATGCGGAAAACTAAATTGTTGTAATAATTTAGGAATAACTTCTTCTATCATCAAACCTTGCATTTCAAAAGGTACGCCAGGTAAACTAATGAAGATTTTTTCCTTTGCTGGTCCATTTATATCGGTTGGGTTAGCTTTAGTGAACCACATGCCCGGTGCTGTGCCCCGTTTATTAAATAAAATAGTGCACGTGCTAGGTACTTCTGCCTGTTTTAAATTTCGATCAATTATGGGGCGTTTTAATTTCGTAAAAATGTTCATAATATGTTCTTTCACTTCTTCATTCACCACCATTTCGCCATTAAAA
This sequence comes from Bacteroidota bacterium, assembly GCA_031377245.1. Taxonomy (GTDB): domain Bacteria; phylum Bacteroidota; class Bacteroidia; order Chitinophagales; family Chitinophagaceae; genus Ferruginibacter. Next base: position 91,285 of record JANMEU010000001.1, on the reverse strand, counting down.
TAGGTGCATAAAAGTGGTTTAGTTATATCATCTGCAGTGGGTCCAAGTCCGCCAGTAATAAGAATAATATCGGCATGTTTTTGCTCTTCGTCAAGGGCACTCCAAATTTCATCCCATACATCTCCCACAGCTACACGACGTATTACAGCGATACCAACTTTGTTTAATTCTTGTGCCATCCAAGCACTGTTGGTATCTATAACTTGTCCTATTAAAAGTTCGTCGCCAATGGTAATGATTGATGCGTTGTTCATATAATTTTAGCCTAATTTTACTGCAAGTTAAATGAATGAAATGAGAACAATTTTTTGTGTATTAAGTTTGTTTTGTTGTACAACAATTTTTGGACAAGATGTTACTATACAAGTACAAAATGGAATTACTAATCTAGAAAAAGATCCTCAATTTAAGCATGCTATTTTAAGCATGTATGTGGTAGATAGTAAAACAGGGAAAGTAGTTTTTGATAAAAATAGCGAAGTAGGTTTAGCACCAGCAAGTTGCCAAAAAGTAATAACAAGTGCAAGTGCATTTGAGTTGTTGGGGAAGGGGTATAGGTATAAAACGGAGATTTATGCAGGAAAGCAAAACCCAAATTTGAAACATTTTGACGGCATTACTTTAGTTGGTTTTGGTGACCCAACACTAGGTAGTTGGCGTTTTTTGACAAACAAGCCGTTTGATTTTTTAACTAGTATTAAAGTAGGACTAACCCAAATTAAAGGTGATACTATAAGTAGCATTTACATTGATAATTCAAAATGGGGGACACAAATTATTCCCAATGGTTGGGTTTGGGAAGATATTGGTAATTATTATGGTGCTGGAGTAAGTTCCTTTAATTGGAAAGAAAATCAATATGATATTGTATTACAATCGGGCAAAAATATTGGCGATGAGGTTAAAATACTTTCCAGTGAAAATAAATTAATGACAAAATATGTAAATGAACTTTTAACCTCAGGTGCAAACACAGGCGATAATGCATATATCTATTTTGATTTAGATAAACGAATTAGATATTTAAGAGGTACAATTCCTTTATCATCTAAACCTATTACTATAACAGGTGCTGTACAGAATGGAAGTGATTTGGTAAGGGAGTATTTATTTTCTCAAAAAGAAATTATCGGAAAAAATGAGTTGAATATAAATTCTATTAGTAGTTATTTTGATGAACTAAATCATCATATTATTGAACCTCAAATTGATTTAAAACTTTTAAATACTCACTACTCCCCACCCCTCGATTCCATCAACTACTGGTTTCTTAAAAAAAGTGTAAATCTTTATGGTGAGGCGTTTGTAAAAACAATTGGCTACCAAAAAAAGGGAGTAGGTGCAACCGATACTGGCTTATCTGTAATAAAATACTTTTGGAAACAACGTGGTATAGATCCTAGCGCCATAAACATTATTGATGGTAGTGGACTATCACCAGCAAATAGGGTTACCACTAATGCATTAGTTACAGTAATGCAATTTGCAAAAAAGCAAACTTGGTTTTCATCTTTTTATAATGCCTTACCCGATATGAATGGCATTAAAATGAAAGATGGTTACATAAGTGGGGTACGAAGTTATACTGGTTATATAAAAAGCAAAAGTGGTAACGACTATACCTTTGCTTTTATCGTAAATAATTTTGAAGGCAGTGCCGCTACCGTTAGAGAAAAAATATGGAAAGTATTGAATATGTTGAAGTAGTTAAAAGAAATTGTTTTTAAGTAGAGTAATTAGCTTTATTTCGTGTAACAAAAAACTAATATTATGGAAGAACAAAATTTTAAAAATCATTCAAGACTTGTACCTCTGTTTCATTATGTAGCATTTAGTGCAGTATTATTCTCATTTGTAGTAAGTGTTATTTATTTTATAAAAACGGTATTAAACGAAAGTGGGAGAGTGCATGCTTTAGCAGCGTTAGCCTTATGTACAGCGGTAATTTTGGCATTGTGGTTTGCCCGTTCTTTTGCCTTAAAAGCACAAGATAGAGCCATAAGAGCCGAGGAAAATTTACGCTACTTTGCTATTACTGGTAATTTGTTAGATAATAAATTACGAATGGGCCAAATAATTGCTTTACGCTTTGCATCTAATAATGAGTTTGTAGATTTAGCTCACAGAGCAGTTGAAGAAAATTTATCAGCCAAAGAAATAAAAATGGCTATTAAGCATTGGAAAGCAGATTATAATAGAGTGTAAAATGGTTAATTAATTTCTGAAGCATCTCCAATTGAATCAACCTCTTCTTTGTTATTAATTTTTTTACTTAAAAATTCAGAAAAAACATCTGCATAATAAAGTAAGATAAAGAACAAGCCAATAGTAAATCCCTTAGTGAATAAAATACTAGCTGTTACTCTTTCTGCATCAATACTATTTAAATCACTATTTGATTTTTTAATTAGAAAATAACTGTCTCTTACAAAGGAAGGAAGATTCACAATCATACCATATAAACCGATGGCAATAAAAACAGTATAAAGTAGTTCAGTTTTATTGAGGTTAATATTAATTTCAGAATTTAATTGTGCTTTATTTATTTTAGCACTAGCAATTTTTTTTGAATTATTAATTATGTAAATAGAAAAAATAAGGTAAAATGCTAAAAACAGAATGGTTTCTATAAATCCAAACATATAGTCTCCGCCCTTTAAACCTTCATAAAACCACATAAAGCCATACGATAAAAATTGAATGGCAATTGGTATGGCATTATATAGGACTAAAAGTCCGATTATAATAAGCGTTAATTGGATAACATCTAATTTTTTCATAAAGTACTTTTTTATTTCCCTATCATACTATCCACACTTATTTTTCCGGGGCCAACTAAAAGTAAAACAGTATACCCAACTAAAAATAGTAAAGCGGTTTCGCCCCCTTTTTCACCAAAAATAACTCCATTATGAGCCATAAAAAATGCAACAGACATACATATAATTAAAGCAATTGCCGCAAACCTTGTAAATAAACCCAATACAATAAACAAGGCACAAAAAAACTCCGCAAAAACAACTAAAGCTAAACTCATTGTAGACCCTATACCCAAAAAATTCATAAAAGAATTTTTGATGGTACTAAAGCCAATTAATTTTCCATATCCATGATACATCATTATACCACCAAAAGCTAACCTTGTTAAAAGCATTGCAGTATTAAATGCACCAGCAGAGTATTTTGTTGATAATAGTTTTCTCATAATTTTATTTTTTATAAAGATAATAGTTTTATCAAATTATTAACATCATTTTTAAAGTCCTTTAAAGTTAACAGTCTAGTTTTCCACTTATACACAAACGTTTTGGAACAATGTTTGTATTAAAAACATTAATACTACTTTTACCTTAATAATAATTTTGAATTTATACGTATGATAAAGCATAAAATTCTATTAACCCTACTTGTTACATTTATAGGCTACAATTCCTTTTCCCAAGCCACTTATGTAAATATTGATATAGAAAAAAAATACAAAGAAGCAAAGGAATTATTTGTTAAAGAGCAATTTGCACTTGCCTATCCTTTAATGAAAGAGCTTAAGCAACAATATGCCGATAATACTATTAGCGATCATACTTACATAAACGATGATGTAAATTATTATTACATAGTTTGTCAGTTAAAACTAAAACATCAAGTAGCCGAAAAAGAAGCTAGGCGTTATGTTGATGTTGTTGCTAACGAACCCCGTAGGCAATTAATGAGTTATCATTTAGCAAAATATTATTTTTTGCAAGATGATTTTAGTAATGCAATAAATTATTACGAAAGAGCAGGATTAGATAATATAAGTAATGAAGAAATTGCTGATGTAAAATTTGAAAAAGCTTATTGCTATTTTAATTTAAAAAACTTTGAGCAAGCAAAACCACTGTTTGAAGAAGTTACCCAACTAAATGAAAATAAATACTTTATTCCTGCAAATTATTATTATGGGTTTTTATGTTATAAAGATAAAGAGTACAACAAAGCATTAAGTGCATTTAGGTTAGTTGAAACTGTAGAAGAGTACAAAGGAGTTGTTCCCTACTACATAGCCGAAATATTATACTTTCAAGGTAAAAGAGATGAGGCCTTACGCTACGGCGAAAGTGTATTAGCAAGAGGCGGAAATTTAGTTTACCAAAGAGAAATGAATTTATTAATTGGCCAACTATATTTTGAAAAGAAAAATTTTTCAAAAGCATTGCCTTTGTTAGAAGCTTATGTAAACAGTAGCGATAAAGTAGATAAAGAAATTTTATACGAACTAAGTTTTTGCTATTACCATGCTAATAATTTACCAAAAGCAATAGAAGGCTTTAAACAATTAAGCAACGAAAAAGATAGCATGGGACAAAATAGTATGTATTTGCTTGGCGATTGTTATTTACGTACCAATCAAAAAGAAAATGCCCGTAATGCATTTCAATACTGTGCTTACAACAATAGTAATGCAACACAACAAAAAGTATCAAGGTTTATTTATGCTAAATTATCATACGAATTGGGGTATCAGGATGTAGCCTTAAATGAAATGAAAAAATATTTAAACGATTATCCTAATAGTGAGTATGATACTGAGGCAAAAGAAATTCTTGTTAGTTTATTGGCTAACACAAATAATTTTAGAGAGGCATTGGAATTATACGAATCGTTTGGTACACCTACACCAAGTATGCGTAAAGTTTATCCTAAAATTTTATACGGCAGGGCAGTAGAATTTATTAACGATCAACAACTAACCAAAGCAGATGAATTGTTAGATAAGGTATTAGCCGATGCCAATGTTGGTTCAATAACACCTTATGCAAATTTTTGGAAAGGCGAAATTGCTTACCGCAATACTAAATATGATGAAGCCATTCGTTATTTAAGTTTGTATGTACAAAGTAATGCACCAACACAAGGTGAGGCAAACCCAACAGCAGCAAAATATAATTTAGGCTATAGTTGGCTTAAAAAAGAAAATTATAGCAAGGCCTTAGCCTTTTTTGAACAACTAACAAAAACAGCATCGGTTACTTCACCTGCCATGGAGCAAGATGCTTATGTACGTAGTGCTGATTGTTATTTTATGCTTAAAGAGTATGCTAAGGCAAATGCCTTGTACGATAATGTTATTAATAACGCACTACCACAAGGCGATTATGCCTTATTTCAAAAAGCAATGATTGCTGGGGTAAAAAATTCATCGGAACGTATTAAAATTTTAAATACGCTTACCCGTCAATATCCTACCAGTTATTTAGTGCCCGATGTTAATATGGAAACTGCTAATACCTATATGGAAGATGAAAAATTTAGAGACGCCATCCCTTATTTAGATAAAATTTTGGTTGATGCAAATGCAGTAAATCTTTATCCAAAAGCATATTTAAAATTAGGGTTGTGTTATTATAATATAGATAAGAATAAAGAGGCGTTAAATAATTATCAAACATTAATAAGCAACTATCCACAATCGGCAGAGGCTGATGATGCCTTAGATAATATAAAAAATATTTATATAGAAGAAGGACGACCGAATGAGTATGTAGAGTTGATGCGTAAAAATGGTAAAAATATTTCTGTTACAGAGGCTGATTCATTAACTTATACTGCCGCCTTATTAAAATACAATAGTAATGATTGTGTAAATGCAATTAATGGGTTTACAAACTACCTTAATCAATACCCTAGTGGGGCATATGCTTTAGAAGCTAATTTTTTCAAAAGCGAATGTTTTTTAAAAAATAAAGATTGGACAAATGCTTTAGTAGGATATAATTATGTAAATACTAAAGGGTATAGTAGATATTTTGAAAAAGCAACAGCAGAAGCAGCGCAAATAAATTATTTTGAATTAAAAAATTATCTAGAAGCAAAACGATTTTTTCAATCTTTAAATACTGGAGCTACCACACAAGAAAATAAATTAGCAGCATTAAGAGGATTAGTACGTTGCAATTATTTATTAAAAGATTATGCACAAGCAAATGAGGGTGCTAAAGAGTTATTAACTAAAAAAGGGATTAGTACCGATGATAAATCAATTGCGTATTTAGTATTGGGTAAATCGCAACAAATAAATAACGATTGTGCAGCAGCTATTGCCTCTTTTAAAAGCTGTGCTACTATAAATAAAACAGCCTGGGGTGCAGAGGCTAGATACGAAATAGCCAATTGCCAGTTTACACAAAATAATTTAACGGCAGCAGAAAAGGCAGCATTAGCAACCATTAAGGAAACGGGTAGTTACGATTTATGGGTTACCAAAAGCTATATTTTATTAGGAGATATTTTTCTACAACAAAAAGATTACTTCAATGCAAAAGCTACCTACGAAAGTGTAGCAAAAAATGCAGCAATTGTTGAATTAAAAAATGAGGCACAACAAAAATTAGATAAAGCTATAGCGGAAGAAAAAATAAATTCAAAAATTAATTAACCCCTAAATCCCCAGTAGGGGACTTTGAAAACCCAATTAGTAGGACTTAAATTTTTTATAATGATGCAGACTAAATATAAACTTCTTGTATTTTTAATTGCCAATTGCTTATTGCCAATTGTAACCTTTGCACAAAGAGATACAGCAAAAAAACAAACGATTGATATTACATCATCCTATAAACCTGTTTTACGTAATGCTGTTAAAATAAATTTTTCTGCATCGCATTTAAATGCCGATACTACTAAACCTAAAATGAATTATACTGTTCCATCGCAAAATTTATTTTACTCCTATCAGCCAATATCCTTAAGGCCATTGGCTTTACAGCAAGATACTAATTTGTATTTGGGCATACGCAATTATATAAAAGTTGGGTATGGCAATTATGCTACTCCTTATGTTAATTCTGGCTTTAGCTTTGGCGATGGTAAAAAAATGTTGGCAAATTTATATGCTAATTATATTTCCTCAAAAGGAAAAATTGCAAATCAAGATTACACACAATTGCAAATTAAAGCCAACGCAAGTTTTTTTACACCTAAAAATGAAGTGTACGTAGGAGCCCAATTAAGCCAAAATAGTAACTATTTGTATGGGTATGATCACAGTTTGTATACGTTTAAAAAAGATAGTGTACGTCAACAATTTCAAGACTTAGTTTTAACCGGTGGTGTTAGAAATACCACAAGTGGGGAGTATGGCATTAGCTATAACCCTAACATAACCGTAATTAATTTTACAAATAAAAATAAAGTAAATGAAAGCACAATAATTGCAAATGCACCTATAACAAAAACTTTTGGTGATGCTTTTATGCTAAAAATAGATGCTAAAGCAGACATAACTTCGTACACTACAAAAAACTTAGCATCTAATATTAAATTTAGTAACAATGTTTTTCAAATAGCTCCATCTCTAGCTATTTCATCGCCTAGGTTTAGTATAAATGCAGGGGTTGTGCCTACTTGGAATAATGGTGTATTTGTTTGGTTGCCAAATGTATTTGCCGAAGCACAAGTAAAAGAAAAAACGTTTTTAATACAAGCTGGTTGGATAGGACGATACACCAAAAATACCTATCGAAATTTAACGGCATTAAACCCTTTTTTAACCACCATACCTTTTCAAAAAAATACTAAAGAAATTGAATATTATGGAGGCATAAAAGCCACTGTAGGCAAGCATTTTAGCTTTAATTTAAAGGGAGGTATTGTAAGCTTTAACGATATGCCTTTGTTTATAAACGATACTGCAACAGATAATAAGGCCTTTAACATTAGTAACGAAAAAAGTGTACAAAGTTTACGCATTCATGGTGATTTAAGCTTTATTAACCAAGATAAATTTACACTTACAGCAGGGCTTACTTTTAATGGGTATACGCTATTACAAAATAACGCTAAAGCTTGGAATACAGTGCCTATGGAAATTACAAGTTCTTTACGATGGTGGGCATTTAAACAAGTATTGCTAAAAGCCGATTTGTATGCTTTTAGTGGAGGTAATTATTTAACAAAAGGTAATAAAGCACAATCCTTTACAGGCGGTACAGACATAAGTGCAGGGGCAGAATTTAAAGTAAATAATATGTTTAGTGCTTGGATAGATATAAATAACATTGCTAACCAAAAATACCAACGTTGGCATGCCTACGAAGTATATGGGCTAAATGTATTGGGTGGTATTAGGGTGTCTTTTTAAAACTTGCTTTATTTTTTATAGGCTCATCGTTGTATCTCAAATTTGTACACCTTATCTTTGAGCTGTTTTAAATATGTTATGCACCAACTAATAGCTACTTACCTTTTTCAACATAAACAATGTCCTTTATTAAATTTTGGGCATTTATTTATAAAAACTTCCACTGCGGAGCCTAATTTTATTAATAAACAAATTGATGCCCCTCAACAATCCATTCACTTTTCTAACCAAGAAATAGATAGTACCAGGTTTATTGATTATGTAGCAAAACAAAAAAATATAAGTGTACAAAATGCCAAAGAAGATGTTGAACATTTTACTCAACTTTTTTTTTCGGGCCAACAAAATAATCTATATGGTATTGGCATATTTACAACTCAAAATGATAGTATAAATTTTGAAGCAGATGATGTGAATAGCTTACTTACACAACCTGCAAATGCCGAAAGAGTAATTCACCAAGCAGCTGAACATAGTATGCTAGTAGGCGATAAAGAAACGACTACAGCCGAGATGACTGAATACTTTGCTGAAACAATTGCCCCACAAGATAAATGGTGGATTTGGGCCATAACATTGGGTTTAATTGGTATTTCAGTAATTGTTTTTTATTACCTTATAGATAATCAATATTAATTTTAAAAAAAAGATGGTTGTTTATTCCATTTGCCCAATTTGTAATTCTATAGCTATCCAAAAAGTCTTAGCAGTAAAAGATTTTACTGTATCAAATCAGCTTTTTGATGTATGGCAATGTAATACATGCTCTGCAAGGTTTACACAAAATGCACCAGATCAAAATGAAATTGCTCCCTATTATAAATCCGATACCTACGTTTCTCATACCGATACAAAAAAGGGATTAATAAATTATTTATACCATCTTATACGTAAGAAAACTTTAAGAGGTAAACGAAAATTAGTTACCAAAGAAACTCAAAAACGGCAAGGGAAAATTTTAGATATTGGCTGTGGCACTGGAGCCTTTTTAAATGAAATGCAAGCAAACAAGTGGGCTATTACGGGGTTAGAGCCAGATGATTTAGCAAGAAATAAGGCTAAAGAATTGTATGGTATAAACTCGTTACCAAGTAATAAATTATTTAGTTTACCTAATGACGCATACGATGCAATTACCATGTGGCACGTATTAGAGCATGTACATGAATTAAAGGAGTACATTGAGCAAATTGAATTATTACTAAAAGTTGGCGGCAAATTATTTATCGCAGTACCTAATTATTTAAGTTACGATGCTCAATTGTATAAAGAGTTTTGGGCAGCCTATGATGTACCTAGGCATTTGTATCATTTTACACCAGCTAGTATAAAAAATTTGTTATTCAACTGTGGCAATCTTGAGGTGAAACAAATTAAACCTATGTGGTTTGATAGCTTTTATGTTTGTATGTTAAGTGAGCAATATAAAGGCGGAAATATTTTTAAGGCATTTTATAATGGGTTACAATCTAATGTAAAAGCAATAGAGGATACTAGTAAGTGCAGCTCTCTAATTTATGTTATTGAAAAAACTAAAGATGCTGTTCCAATAGATGCATAAAATTATTTCGATCTATCATTTTTGCTCCTAAGCTTTCTAAATGGGTGGTATAAACTTGGCAATCAATTAATTTTACACCTTCGTTTTTCAAGTGTTGCACAAGTTGTATAAAAGCAAATTTACTTGCATTTGGGCTTAAGCTAAACATACTTTCTCCAAAAAAAATATTGCCCATTTTTACTCCGTATAAGCCTCCAACTAACTTATTATTTTCCCAAGTTTCGGCACTAAGTGCATAACCAAGGTTATGTAAATTGGTATAGGCGTCAATAACTTCTTCGGAAATCCAAGTGCCGTTTTGCCCTTCTCTAGTTATGGTTTTACACTGTTTAATTACGTTGTTAAAACAGGTATTAATCGTAAAAGAGTAGGTCTGTTTTTTTACAACAGCTCTCATACTTTTACTTATTTTTATTTCATCTGGGAATAAAACAAATCTTGGATTGGGGCACCACCAAATTATGGGCTCATCATCAGTATACCAAGGGAATATTCCATTGCGGTAGGCCAATAATAATCGTTGGGTGCTTAAATCTCCACCAATAGCTAAAATTCCCTCCTCATCGGCTTGGGTTACCGGCGGAAAGTAAAGTTTGTTGGATAGTAAAAACATTACCTTTTTGTTTTACTAACCAATTTTAACTCCTTAATAATATTTGTTGCTCCAGCAAATTTATCTACAATAAAAAGTACATAACGAATATCTACCATTATGTTTCTACAAATAGAGGGGTCATAATTTATATCACTCATCGTACCTTCCCAAACTCTATCAAAATTTAAACCAATTAAATTACCATATGCATCTAATGCTGGACTGCCACTATTTCCGCCAGTAGTATGGTTTGCAGCAATAAAGCACACAGGTTGTTTGCCATTTACACCATATCTTCCAAAATCTTTTTTCTTATACAGTTCAATTATTTTAGCAGGTACATCAAACTCATAATCACCAGGTTTATATTTTTCCATTACACCATCTAAGTACGTATAAAAATCATATTTAGCACCATCTTTTGGGGTATATCCTTTTACATTTCCGTAAGTAACTCTTAGGGTACTATTTGCATCCGGATAAAAACTTTTATCGCTAAAAACATCCAGTTGAGCTTGCATATATAAACGCTGTAAACTATTAATGGTGGCTTGTAGTGGCGCTAAATTTTTTGCTACATTATCGCTAAAAGTTTTTGCCATGTCATTTACTAATTTAAAAGCTATATCATTTTTAATAGCTTCAACAACATCTGGCGCATTGCCGTTTAATAAATTTTTTATGCTTTCGAATGATGTAAGTTTTGATTGCTCATAAATAGCTGAGGCTGCTTTTTCGTAATTATTATTTTGCGCTAAAGTGCTAAAGTAGGGCGAAATATTTGCTGCTTTTTGATCTTGCACATACATTTTCATTAATACTTCAAATACTTTTTTATCTACATTAACGTCATACTCTCCAAACAAACTTTCTAACGAAACTAGCACCCCAGTTTTTGCATTTATAAAACCTTTTTCACCATCTTTTTCAAAGGCATTTATCACACTACGCAATTGGGTAGCTACATTCCCAAGCTCAATTTTTTGCGTTATTTCATTATAATAATCTCTTGCTAAAGCATAAGGTTCAATTTCCGTATACGCTTCTTCAAGCTTTTTTAAAAGATTTAAATACACGGCAGTCATCTCTGGTCTTGCTAAAACAATTTTTTCAAATAACGCTTCTAGTTGTTTCTTTTTTCCAACAGCATCTTTACTACGCAAACCCAATACTTCGCCTTGCCATTTTTTATACGCATTTTGTATACTTGCATATTTTGCTGCATACTTAATTTTAATGCCTTCATCTTTACGCATAAAGCCATCTATAACAGTTAAGGCTTTTTCTCTAATGGCAATTTTTGCAGGGTCAAGCACATCCATAATTTGTTTTACTGCTGCACTATGTAAGTATTGGGTAGTGCGGCCAGGAAAACCAAATACCATTGTAAAATCATTTTCTTTAACACCATCTAACGAAATATTTAAACTGCGTTTTGGTTTGTAAGGCACATTCTCAGTAGAGTAGGAAGCTGGCTTATTATCTTTACCAGCATAAATTCTAAACATACTAAAATCCCCTGTGTGCCTAGGCCACATCCAATTGTCTGTATCTTTTCCAAAATTGCCAATGCTACTTGGTGGGGCACCTACCAGTCGAACATCCTTATACGTTTCGGTAATAAAGCAAAAATATTTATTGCCTTCAAAAAAAGCCCTAATCAATACATCTTGATGGCTTTCTTTTTTTATGGTGGTTTTTAATGCAGCAATGTTTTTATCAATAATACGTTGTCTTTCTATTTCGGTAGAGTTACTTGCAACCCCTTTCAACACATCATTGGTTACTTCATCTATTCGTATAATAAATGTTGCAAACAAACTAGGGTTAGTTAATTCTTGCCCTTTGTTGTATGCCCAAAAACCATCTCTTATATAATTGTTTTGGATAGATGAATGATTTTGAATAGCATCAAAACCACAATGGTGGTTAGTTAATAACAAACCCTCGTTGCTAATTATTTCGGCGGTACAAAAGCCACCAAAACTTACAATAGCATCTTTAAGGCTACTTTTACTTATGCTATAAATATCGCTGGCATTAATTTTCATGCCCATTTTTTTCATTTGCTTTTCGTTAAGGCTTTGCAGCAATTGAGGTAGCCACATACCCTCATCGGCAAAAGATTGATAAAAAGATAAAACGGTAACAAATAGTACTAAAGCAATCTTTTTCATGTATAAATTTTAGATGGACAAATGTAGTTTATTTTCCCACAAAGAAACAAAGACGACTAAGGCGAATATTGAACCTAAATTATTCTGTGACGGTTGTATGGTTTGTTTTGCTATGTAAAATCTTTAACACAAATACTTAAATACATTTTGTAAATTTGCATAAGATTTGCCAATTGCCTATTGCTAATTGTGCATATGGGGCTGACCGGTTTTGACAGCATAGTTCTTTGTAAGTGTAAGCATGTAGTGCGTTGTATAATTAGCACTTTAAACTGAATATTCAACCTTTCAAATGGCAATACACAGTATGCCATGGCTGCTTAATCGATAGATTAGCAACCATTAGGGCCGCCGAGTAGGTTCACCTTTTACCATACTCCGCCGCCGACTCAAAAATAAAAGAGGTTGCTATCAATGTATGATGTGCCATTGATTTAAGCTCCCCGAAATTTCGGGGCATCTAAGGAAATTGTTGGTGTGTTTGGTTCCTGCATTTTCTCTACAATTAATGCCAAAATAAACATGTAGAAAGCTTATGGCGAGTATGTTTGGACCAGGGTTCGATTCCCTGCAGCTCCACCTAGGGGGACTTTATAACTAAAGTCCCTTTTTTCGTCCAATTCAAGTAGCTGTTTTTGTTTTAAAATCAGTGTGTTATGTTCAAAAATTTGCATGATGTGCGGTGTTCGATAGATTTTATTTTTATAATACAATCGGTTATCGAACACCAGTTTTATAAGCTCCTGCTTCTCTAAAGTGCTGGCATTTTGATATACAAAAAGCATATCACTTAAAGCGTAAATATTTTCCTTTAGTAAAAAATGTAATTCGTTATCATCTCTACTATTTTTTTCAATGGCCGATTTTAAATAGACTCTTTGTTGAGTTAGGTCATTATACCAGCGATTGTATGTTTCAAAGGAGCATTGATCAGCTATCCATTTTTTCTCTAAGTTGAATAAATCGGTTTCAGCTTTTTCAAGCAATAATTTATTGCGTTGCAATTCTTTTTTATTCTCTACCAAATGAATATTCATCAAATTATCCGATTCGTCAACTATAGCCTCAATCATATAATCCGGTAGGCTTAAATGTTCCATTATGCCATCAATCTGATGATGAGCAAAATTTGCATTTATGTTATTGTGGCTACTAGTTGTATTACACTTGTAATAAGGGTATTTTTTACCAAGTTTACCAGTGCTATGGGCTGCAGTAAGCTGACGGCCACAATGACAATTAATTACACCTCTTAAAGGAAAACTATCCGTAATACTGCAGTGTGTGCTAGGTTGCTTAAACTTACGTTGCACCAGCTGCCAAGTGTACATATCTATAATGGCCACATTGTTTAAAGGATATAATCCACCAGGATGATCTTTAAAAGGTTTTACATATTGTTGGCCGCTGTATATTGGATTCTGCAGTAATTTTTGAATGGATGAATTACCTCTGCGTTTCATTCCTTTATTTACTGCAAATTCATAAATCATTTTTATAGGAGTACCGCTTAAAAATTGATTGTAAATTTCTTTTATCACAGCAGCTTCTTCTTCTACAATCTCAAGCCTGGCTTCCTTTCTAAACCCTGTTTTTGTATATCCGTAAGGAGCATGGGCACCGATATACCTTTTTTCTGTAGCCTTAGCCGTATACACACCGCCATTAATCTTCAATGTTCTGTCTATGTTATTATCTTCAGCTAAAAGCAGTTGTAATCCACTTCTAAAATGGCTGCCTGGCGTATAGTAGTCATAAATAATACCTTCAGTAACAGATACAATTTGAATACTAAATTTTAGCTGAAGCTTTTTAATAAGGGAAATGGCCTCCCCGGCTTCTCTGCTAAATCTATCCAGTTGATTGACTATTAAGTAATCAACTGTTTTGTAGTTTTTAGCAATAAATGTAGTAAGCTTCTCAAAGTCTGGGCGGTCAAAGGTTTTAGCACTGTATCCTGCATCAATAAAAACATCTTCCACTAATACGTTATGAGTTTTGCACCACTGATTAGTATTGGTGTCTTGCCATTCGATGGAGCTATTGCTTTGTCCATCGCTGCTATATCGTAGATATTTAATTCCTTTTTTTTGCATGGCTGTTTATGGTTTGAGTTACTGCAATTTTGGATATTAAACCTACAATTTTTTTCTCTTCCGGTGTAAGTAATCTTTTAACACTGGCAGATTTGGTAAATGATAATATTTTAACTATTGATTTCAATGCTTACTACTATACAATTAAAACTTTAAAAAAATCATATGTACAACCTAAAACAGTCTTCATATTTTCTGGACCACAATTCAAAGCTTGTTTAATTTCATTAATTACTTCAATAACTTGTTCATCTGTCTTAGTTTTCTCTTCAGCTAAAAAAAGCTTTACACCCATGCCATAAATGGTGTTAGGGGGAATTTGTGTAAGAGAGCCAATTATAGCAGCCCTGTTTTGCTTTGATAACATGGTTTATGGTTTTAATTAGTTGCGGAGGGAGGATTCGAACCCCCGACTTCTAGGTTATGAGCCTAGCGACCTACCGCTGGTCTACTCCACTATTTTATTATGTAATACTTATCAACCTTTTCAATACAATACTTTTTTTTATAGTTGTAAAGCCCTCTTTCTGTAATGCCTAACTTTTCTGCAGCACTTACTAAATTTTCGCATGTATTCAACGCCTTTAATACCATTCGCTGAATATGAAAATCTATATTTAAAATCTCCAAACTCATTACAATTCAATTACTATTTTTTTACTTGTAAATTTTTTATAATCGGAATCAAACATTTTCTTGGCTTTTTCACTAACATATTCATACTTAGCAAATCCACTTGCACTATCCAGAATTATAGGATTATTGTTTTCGTCGTGTTTTACATATTTTTTTACAAAATCATTAAGTCTTCCATCTGCTACCTTAAAATGCATATCATTTAACATTAACAATCTTTTGATTTTAGACTCATTAAAAAGAGCAAATGAAATCGAATTTTTAGAGCATTCTTTTATTTCATTACGCAGCATTAATAGCTGGTGGTAGTTGAGTATGTGTTTAGCCATGTTTATGTTGTTAAAATAATTTTTCGTTGTTCCAAAGCTTTTAATACGGTTAGTGCAAATACATCAGGTAACCTATCATGTTTCATAATATCTATCTCAAAAAGATTGCTGCAGCTTAATTCATATTCTTTTCCGTTACGGCTCAATAAATAATCCGGCAATAAGCTTTCAATATCTTTTAGTTCAAATGCTGGTATTTGATAGGAGGTATTGATGAAGTCAACATTTTTTTCGGCTTGCATATAGTATTTATCTTTATCAAATACTTCAGTATAAAGATTAGCTTCACCATTTCTTATAATCCAAATAAAATTTGTTTTAACATTTAAGCCTGCATGGTGTAGCTGCTGGCTTAAATTAACATCAACAAATGATTGATAAATTCTATGTGCTATCATATATAAAATTTAATGGGTGTAATTAACTTGACTATCAACAATACCTTGCCACCAATCTTTCATTAAGCTTTCAAAAAGCTCCATATTTCTTTGTTTGTATTGAAAAACTATTTGCTGTAAACAGGTTTCATATTTCATTTTACCGCCATCAAGTTCATGTACATAGTATTTTTCTAATAAAGCTGCTTGATAAGCTGCATGGCGGCCACAATTCAAATAAGAGAAAGTATCGTTTATATTACCATACTTAAATGGCCGTACAGCTACTACTTCTACAATTCCCAATACATTTTTATTAAGCAAAACTTCCAATCTGTTACCAATAAAATATTTACCTGTATCAATAAGCCTAGCATCTTGAAAAAAATTCAAGAATAACTTGCCGTGAGGGTTTGATGTAAATTTTATTTGTTTAAGCATTTACAATAGTTGAATATTTTTTTATTTCTTTTTCCTCCCTTTTTTGTCTTTTGCGAATAATTTTTTCCAACTCATTAGTGAATGATTTGCCCCATTTGCCCCAAAGGTTACCAGCCATTATGCTATTAGCTTCACTTTCTGAAATGCCCTTAACATTTAGTTTCGGATTTAAGGTTCTAACGGCTTGCATAACCTCTCCATGCTTTTTATTATCTCTAAGCCACTGCAGTTTTGTTTCTGTTATCATAATACCCTATTTGTAGTATTTTTACTTTCAGTACATTGTATTATTATTGTACTTTCATTGTAAAAGCAAACATAAAGTTTATTTTCTAATACGGAAAATATATTTTCTATTTATTATCCACATACTGTTAATAATGGCATCTGAAATTGAACAACTTGAGGAATACATAAAATTCAATTATAAATCTAAATCGTTGTTTTCAAAGGAATTAGGTATGACTCCCCAAAACCTAAATCATCATATTAGGTTTGCAAAAAAAAATGAAAATATATTTTCTGATGACTTTAAAATGAAGCTTATTTATAGTGGGATTTCAATTTTTCCAAGACCAGGTAAGCCTACTTTAGATTTTGCCAATGGCACTAATGAGGCTTTAATAAATGAAAATTTATCTTTAAAAAGAGAAATTGATAAGCTAAATCAATATGTAGATAATCTAAACAAAGTGGTAGAACGACAAGAGAAAACTTTACTGTATTATGAAAATCAAATAAAAGGCAAGGTCATAAGTAGTAAAACAAAAACAGGCGGCTGATACACCTTTACGTAGCATTCAAGCAGCCATTAACCAAACAACTTTTATTGCCCTTTTCAGAGGGATACTGATTTAGGGATTTACATTTGGTAGAGCAATAGCCCTGGTTGCTATTACTCTTTTTACCTGTTTTATTCATTAACTGATTTTAGCATCCATTCGTATTTAAACTTAGCCATTTTAACAAAATTATAGCCATTTTGATGTAGCCACATCGCAATATCTGCACTACTATAAGCCTCAGCATTGGGATAAAATTCAAAAAATAAATTGTAAATATCTGTAGTACTCATAAACTGCACTCCGGCAACATATTCTGTACAGGGTAAGTAATCTGCTAAAAAAGTGTTTTTAGCTTTTTCCAAAAGTGGATCCACCACCTTGGGCAATTGCTCTTTGTTATCTTTCATAACTCCAACCTTAAATTTTTTAAAAAGGTGACAGGTCACTGCAAAGACTCCAAAAGAAGCTTACCGGGCTTGCACCGGATTGCCTGCCACCAATAAGGTGGAGGCTTCTTTTGTATTTAAGTCTTTGCGTTACGAAGATATAAAATCAACAAGATTTAATAACAAAAATTATAATAGCTGTTACTACTATTAATACTAAAAAACCAAGTACAGCATCCTGGCCAGCTTGTGTATCTTTTTTATTTTGCTCAATAGTATCTGGGTGCGTATCTCCTGGCTTCCATTTATTGCCACAATTAAGGCAAATGTTTAGTAGATTTAAAAATAAACCTTTATTAGCTGTAGTAAATTGTGTAGAGTTACACTTAGGGCATTTAATTTCACTCATAGCTTACTTTTTAAATAGTTTTTTTACTAATTTAAATAGCTCTGTAAAAATCATATTTACAAGCTCAGTTTTAGGGTGATTGTATGGTTTCATATTTTAAAATTACAAAAAAATACTACTCTACAAGCTATTAAAGTAAAGGTTTAGTTTTTCTAATATTTGGTGTGCATACTGGTGGTTGGTAGGGGAGATAATAAACTTATTTTTTTCAATTTTAATACTAGCATTGCCTGGTTTGGTGCCATATCCCTTGTACGTAACAATAGCAAAAAGATAGCTGCCATCTTCATTTACAAAAACTTCAAAGCTGGCGGTACCATATTGATTTACTTCTATAGTTTTAAATAAATACTTCAATTTTTTGGTACAAATTACTAAATAATTTGTAGGTGTAGTTTTACAATGCCTTTGTTAGGCACCGTTCTTTCTTTTTTACGGGTAAGATATAGTATGCTATCAATTTCAACGCAATTACTAGTTTGTAATTCATTTAAAACCTTAAAATCTGCACGGGCATTGGTTTTTACAATTTGTGCATTTGTCATAGCCTCTTGCCAAATGGTATGAAAATTTTTAGCAATGCCATAGTCACCACTAAAGGCTAAACTGTAAGGCACAATAACATCATTGTTAGGCGTTCTATTATGCGTAAAGCTTACAGGTATATTTAAGCCATTAATAGTTAAAATTTTTATATAGAAAATACGCAACCCAAAAGGGTTTGATACCAATGTATTTTTATTGTTAATGTATGATCCGGGTTGCCTGGTACCTACATAATTTCTTTTTTTATATAAGGCTGTAGCTGCATCAAATTCTACATAGGTACATAAAGGGCTTATTTTAATTTCAACATTTTTTTCGCCATTGCCAACCACATATTTATCTAAGGCCTCAGCGTAGGCATCCCATAGTATAGGGTTAGATGTGGCATTAGCTACCAGATAATACATATTATCGGCTTCTACATAGGCATAATCATTTGTAGTAAGCTGGCGGCCAATATTAAGAGTAGCCAAATCAGCAAAAGTGCGTACACTGGCTACTAGTACTTTATCTTTTAAATCTTTTACTCTATCACTATAATATTGATCGTTACCGTCCCACTCATAATCCAACGTATAACCGTCTTGTGGTTGTTCATTTTCAAAGCTGGCATTAAATACTTTATCTACTACCTCATTCAAACTTAAAATTTGCTTATCGGTTAGTAAAGTTTTTCTATAAATTAATTTTACTTCTTGTGCATTTTCAAAAGATGGGTAAATATTAAGGAGAGCAAATACACCTACTAAAAAATCTACAATTTTAATATCTGGCATATGGTTTTTAGGAATAATTTCCTGATTAAGATCTATAAAGCCATAAAATACCGGGTATTTTTCAATTGCATAGTTATTAAAAATTACCAGATCGTCAAAATCGGTATTATCTATAAAATCCCCACTTACAGAAAAATTAAATTCTTCAAAACATTTTTTTAACACAAACTTTAGTTTGTAAAAAGGGATGGTCCTGTAATCTATATATTCTGAGGTTCCAGAAGGTGCTGCTACATTTGGGCTTCCAGCTTGTGGCCGCCCAAATGTCCATGAGGTGTTAGATGCATTTATAACAATATTATTAACCGTATCTTTTGCTAAAAATTCATTAGCATAATCTGGCCTATCAGTAACAATAAAATTTTCGATACCTACAGGTGCAAAAAGTATTTGCGGATAATTAGGTTCCGCACCTGTCATTACATCGTATGCAAATTCACGGCTATCCTTACCCGTCCATCTAATTATGCCATCAAGGTTTAAATCCTTAAGCGATTTATTTTTTATTAAGCCACCAAATAATCCTTTAGAGCCTGCAATGCTAGCACTAAATGAACCTGTTGAGTAGCTAAATGTTCCGTTTTTTTCAAGTATAGAAAGCTTTGCAGCAATTAACTCTGGAAAGCCATCATCATATACATCACATTTAAATTGCTTAGGCATTTTGCTAAAATTCTCTAAACGTTCGGCAAAACCTAATAGTTTTCTATTATTTTCTGACCAAGGTAAATTTACTGGCAAACTAAAAGTGCCAACGCTTAAATTTTCGTCAAAAGCTTCTGCTGTTTCCTCTAGATCTAATACCGTTTCAGGGTCAACATCAAGCCAGCCATTAGTATCATTTCCGTATATAAAAATTTGTAACATTCAGTTTTATTTTATCATGTTAATCCGCTTAATTTTTGTACAGCATCGTACTTAGCTTCTTCCTCTCTGTATTCCTTAATGCTCACTACAGCCTTCAGCTTAGTTTTCATATTTTTAATTTCTTCCGTATTTTCTTCCTGCTTTTTAATTAAGGTCCTTAGCAGCGTATTGGTTTCCTCATTTCCATTATTTCCAGTATTGGTATCTATATTTCTTAAAATGCCTCCACTTCCTAATTGAGTTGGCAATGATGGATTAATACGAGCTGGTTTTTCAGTAATCCAATTTGCTTTTTTTACAATAGCACCACCTGCCCAGTTAACACCACCAGCTTGGCTATTTAATGCACTAGTAATTTGAGAAGGAGTGCCACGTACCACATACTCTTTATCATCTGTCATAGCAGCAGCTGTCATCACAGCTTCGTCTCTTTCAATCATAATAGGAATACCACCGCTTGCATCGCTATGTTTATCTCCAGTGGTAAACCATTTACCCTTGCCAGCTTCCGGTAATGGGGTAGAGGCTATGGCTGCTACTTGTAATGCACCTAATACTCCAGCTGCTATTGCCAGCCCAATATTTGGTAGTGCTTCTGCAACTGCACTTGCAGTATTTACAAGAGCAGAAAAAATATTGATGGCTTTATCCCTTTTAGCTTGCTTACGTTTAAGTTCTCTCTCCTTTTTATCCTGCTCTTCTTGTAGTTCATTTAATTTTTTATCGTACTGTGCCTGGCTTATTAATTTACTATCAAGCTGTGCCTTATATTCTTTTCTCTTTTTTTGGAATAATGCTTTTTCCTTATTGAACTCGGCATTTTCCCTATTGCTAATAAATTGATTTAATGAAGTAAGGGCCTGTTGAAAATAATTTACATACTGAACAATTTGCTGAATTTTTGCCTGATAATATTCATTATCTAAATTTTTACGGGCTTCGTTATACTCGTCTTCTTTTAATAGTAATTCTTCATGCGTTAAATCGGCATTTTCAATCTCCTGCTCATACTCTATACGCAATACTTCTTTTTGAGCATCAAGTCTTTCTTGGCTGTTTGGTTTACTAGTAAGTACAGCTCTCTTTGCTTTAGCCAGTTCTTCACGTTGAGCATTAATTACTCTTTGCTCAGATTCTTGTAGAGCATCGGCAGTCTGTTGTTTTTCCTGGTCCTTTTTAAATTTAGTTACATCCTCTGCAGCTTTTTTAACAGTAGTACTGTAATCTTTAGCAATAATAATTCTGTCTGCAGTTTCATCTTTATCAATTTGCTTAAGCTCTGTTTCGTATTGTTTTTTAGAGATTTTACCTTCGGTATAATCTTTAGCTGCAGCAATTTTTAATTGATCACTAAAATTTGCTCTATCAATAAGGCTTTGCTCATACTCTTTGCTACTGCTTTCTTCAAAACGCTTTTTAAAATATTTTTGAAAAATTTCGTTAAGCTCTCGTTGCTTTTCTTCTTCAATAATTTTCTCTTCTTCAGTAAATATTTTTTTATCAATAGCGGATTTAAGGTAAAAATCTTTGGCCCTTAAAAGTAATTCCTGGTACTTAGCAGTCACTCTTAGTACCTCTTGCTTTTCAGGATCTTCCCCGCCATCTATTCTATTTTTTAAGGCCTTAATTTCCTTATAAAATTTTTCAGCATCTTTCTTTAAGTTTTCAAAAGTATTATCCTCGGCTTTCTTGTTAGCAGTTTTACTTGCACCTGGTGAAGTTGGAGTTTTGTCTTCTCCACCAATGGCGGCTTTTTTAATATTAGTGCTACCAAATTCTGCATAATACTTGTCCCTAGCCGCTTCATATTTTTTGCCAGCCTCCTCATACTCAGCCGTTCCCTTTTTAAGTTGGTTTTGTGAAGTACGTAGTTGTGTTATTTCGCCTAAAAGAAATGCACGGCGGGCATTTTCTTTTTCTTTCTGTTTAGAAATATAATTATCGGTTGCCGCATTTTGATTGGCGGTAGATTTGTTTATCTCATCATCAATATCTTTAAATGCTTGTGCAAAATCTGAAGCCCCAATTTTTACATTAAATAAATCTGATGTTAGATTTGTTCGACCAACAGATGTTTTAACTTTTGAGAATGCTCCTTGAGCCTCCGAGCTTAAATCACCATAACCAGTACCAGCTTTTTGGGCAATTTCTAATTCCTGCCTTACAGAACGAAGCTTTACATTTTTATCAAACTCTCTATCCTTAATAATTTGAGCTGCTTTTAAATTAGCATTAGTTTGTAGAGATAAATTATATTGATCTAGTATTCTTTTACCTTCTGCAGTAGTAATATTTTCTAATGTTAAACCCTTTAAATATTCAGGGCTTATTTCAATTAATTTTTTTAAAGACTCTTGTCTGGTACCCAGGCTTATGGTGTTATCCTTTATAACGGCAGTCAATGTATCTATTTCACTCCGTTGCTTACTTATTTCTTCATTGGCCAGCTTAATTGATTCCGCATGAAATTTAGCTTGATCACCACTGTTTTTAAAAGAATTACCCATAGCATTGATGCCTATAACTACTGCACCCACTACGCTAATTAATAAACCTAATGGCCCTAATCCGGTGGAAAGTGCAATTGTCCAAAGCCTTTGTGCTGCAGTTGCCAATGTAATTCGGGCGGTAAATAAATTTACAATGGTAATATAGGCGGCTTGTGAGGCTATTAAGGCTGAAGTGGCTAATCGATGTATTGTAATTGCAGCCGCTGCGGCATAGCTTGCTACTGAAATAGCAAGCGTTCTGGCAGCTTGTACAATGGCAAGCTTTGCACTTTGTATCATGCCGCTATTTAAAAGAGCAATGCCTAATATTAGTGCACCAATACCTAAAGTAAGTTTTAATAATGGTGCCGGTATTTGTTGTATGGCTCTTAAAAAAGATAGAGTTCCTTCAACTGCACCCTTTAAAAAATTGGTTACTCCAGGAGAGGAAATTAATTTATTAAATTCTTTTCCCAATTTGTCTAGCGTAGCACCAAAGGTTTCATTTTTTAAATTGAACGCTTCAGTAATAGCTGAGTTTTCTTGTATAGCTTGCTTACCAAGGTCAATCCTTTTGCGTAAAATATCGCTACTAGTACCTAGTTTGGTGATGGTTTCAATAGTTCTAGCACCTTCTTCTCCAGCTTCAGCTAAAGAGGCTGTTACCTCGGAAAATGATTTTTTATTTTTTACCAAGCCTTCACTATACTTTAATAAGGCTTCGGTTGCATCTTCTTTAAATAATTTATTGAATTGTGCTGTAGATAAACCAGCAATTTTTGCAGCTTTTGGAATGTCTGAAGCTATTGAAATAATTAATTTTTGAATAGCTGTGGAGCTACTCTCTACTCTAGCCCCCATCTCTTCTAATCCTGCACCTAGGCCACTCAATGCTCCCAAGCCAATGCCAGAGCTTTTAGCAATACCACTCAGTCGCTGGTCAAAGTCTGCAATAAAACCACCTGTAGCACTACCTGTATTTGCTAGTTGTACAAAGGCGTTCCCCAGCTTAGTTATATTATCGCCAGTTATTTTACCATCAAATACAGTTAATATTTTACCAAGTTGCGATGTAATTTGGTCGGCATTGCCTAGCTCATCGCCAAGGCTTACTACTAACTGATCAACTGCTTTTGTAAAGTCAAAAATATCATCCTTAGCTACACCAAGCTTACCGGCTACTATGGCAATTTCTCTAAGGCCATCGGTAGAGGTACGGGTGTTAAGTTCTTTAAATTCGT
The DNA here is from genome assembly GCA_031377245.1 of Bacteroidota bacterium. Lineage (GTDB taxonomy): Bacteria > Bacteroidota > Bacteroidia > Chitinophagales > Chitinophagaceae > Ferruginibacter. Next base: position 67,455 of record JANMEU010000001.1, on the reverse strand, counting down.
TATTTAGCTTTTTAGCCTCATCACTCGTAAGCCCAGCTACACGTTGTATATCTGCCAACTGATCGCTTACCTTACCACCATTTCTAATTATATTTTGAAATTGGCTGGTAATAAATTGAAAGCCTAAATAACCTGCAGCTACTACTCCAAATTGCTTTACCTCATCCTTAATTTTTGAAAAGAAAGAAGAAAAGCCTTGAACACCATTTTTAACATCGTATAGCCGTTTTTCTACATCCTTGATGGATTTACTTAATTCTTTGTACTCGTTTGAAAATGGTATTACTGAGCCTCGTAAGGACTTTAATTTATTAAGTTCAGCAATCAGTTCTTTTTGGGAAAGGGCAGTTACGCCAATTTGCTTTTTTAAAAGACTCATCTCATTAGTAACCTGAGAAAACTCTTTGGCTTTGGCTATATATTCGGCAGTGCCTTTTTTAAGGCCTTGCATTTCAAATTTAATATCAGCCGCTTTTTTGCGTAGATTATTAAGCTCATTTTGAGCCTTATTACTATTGATATTAAGATTTAAATTGACTACATCTGTACGTACACTCATTGTAATACTACAAAGCCTTTAGAGCTTTGCGGCATTACGAAAATGAATAGATTTTAAAGGCGAGAAAAGGACAAGCTAAATTACTATGTAGCCTGTTCCGGGTAAAACAGAATAAATGTTTTCTAAAATCCTAGAAAATTGATAGTTAGGATCAGAAAGTTCATTATAAAGTGTGCCCTCAAAAATCATCATTTTAGTTCCTTCTGCTAAAACGGAAACAGGATTGTCGGTATTAGTTTGATTTCCGTTAAAATCTTGTTCAAAAATATGTTGATTATGATTAATCGTTAATCCTAATCCAGTCATATCAATTTGTTGATTATTTGATGGGTTTGAGAAAAAATCAATCCAAACTTCTCCAGTAGTTATAGAAGTATATTGTCCAGTAATGGTTTGCACATTTCTTAAAACCAATTTTGCATAAATATTTCCAGTAACACTACCAACGTTAATATAAACTCTTGCAGTCACAGTTGTATTTCCTCCTACTTCCTGAATTTCATAATCAAAATAATCCTGTCCTACAAAAATGCTGGATGGCGGAGTGTAGCTAACGATGCCCAAGGCTGTAATGCTGTAAGTGCCGCCTTCATTAGTTGCTGCATTATTTACAACTATGCACTCTATTTGATCACCATCAGGGTCGTAATCGTTACTTAGTACGCTACCCATTAAAGTTTGAGCAGTATTGAATCCATAAGGTATACTAAAATTATCATCATTAGCAATCGGTAATGTATTTCCTAAAATATCTAGCTCTACTGTGCTAAAAGGGCCATAATCAACTGGGTTGCTATTTTCATCACAAATACATCTAGCTTTCACTTCTATAGTTTCTGTATTTGTAGTGTTTAGTACAGGATTAATAAAGGGCTGCCTTACAGTTTGTGCATTACCATTTAATATAATAATTTCTGTACCCACAGAAGTTATAATTTGTATTTCTACTTTATCATAAGGCACCTCCAAGGCATACATAATTTGCAGTAAGTTTTTATTTATTTGTGTTACTACAAACGATTCTAAAGCTGGGCATGCTTTAATAGTTGAAACTAATTTATTAGGTGTATAAAATTCATTTACATAGGCTCGTTGCCACTCTATGTTTGTACTAATTAAATTATCTTGGTTGCTAAAAAACTTTGTGCTTTTTGTTAGTATTGTAACTGGCACCAGCTTTACTTTTTCTTCATTTTTTATATCGCCAACTATTTCAAACTTTTGATTTGAGATAAAAAAATCTCTAAGCCTATCGCTAGATACTCTGTTTAAAAAGCCAGTATCGCCTTTAAATTTAGGAGTTTCGGTGGCATTAATATCATTTTGCTGAGCATTTAAAACTAAATTGGTAAAGTAGGATGGAGGCACTGTACTTTGTATTTGTTGCCTGGCATATTCTGTTTCAAAATCTACTTGGCCACGTAAGTATAAGGTTTCTAAGCCACCTGTGCTATTTCTGTACAAAAGCTGATAAGTGTTGTAAAAATTACGTTGTTCAAGTATAAATTGAATAGGCGATACAATACTATTAACATCTGTTTTTACCTGTATTGTATATGAAATAGCCGTGGTACCGTCGGTTACTAATTCATTTAATTTTAATTGGTTAAAGCCAGCAGGCACACAACATACTCCCCATTTACCTACCGTTATTTTTTGTTCTAAATTATGCTGAATTGTTGTATTATCATCCAATTCAATATCAATCATAACAGTTTGCAGCTTTGCATCATCATAAGGATAAAGCCAATAAAAATAACGAAGTTCATCAAATGCAATTTTTCGTAAGGGCTCAAATTGCAACGATTTTTTTTCCTCTAAAATTCCTTTAATAAAAAAATCTTTTGGGTGCCATTCATCAAAGCTCATGCCGCCCTTAATGGCATATAGTTTTACGCCTTCTTCAATACTACCTACTATACTGTTATTTTGCATTAAAAAATAATCTACTCTGTATCTTTTTCTTTGTTGTAAGGCTTCTACCGGCTTTAGTAAAAGCGGGTTGGGCATTAAGTAATCTAAATAAGGCTGTATTATTTTTTTTACATCAAAATTTACACGACCACTTTCATCAGGGTAAAAGGCTTGACTTTTAACTTCATTAAAAATATTACTACCAAAGTTATTTTCTATTAAAATCCTTACGACTAATCTAATATCTTGCTTACGTTCAATATTGCCATAGGGTGTAATAGCAAAGGCGTAAGGCATTGGATTTCCTGTAAAAGACACCTCAAAAGGTTTTTTTAAAACGTAAGCTGCTATTGCCATTATGAAGTGGTATTATTAGGCTGTGATTGTAATTCTTTTTTTAATAAAGCAATGGCTTCCTCGGTATAACCGTAAAGCAATTTGTTTTGCAAGCCAGTTAATTTACCATAGGCTAATTTGCTATACAAAAATGTTTTTCTTTTTCGGGTATTATCTTTTGTAAGGGCTATGCCAGATTTATTTTTGCTTTGCAAAACAACTAAAGTAGATTTTAATCCGCCTAACGGATGGCCACGGCCGGCACCCATATCTACCATACGTAAATATTCATTAAACTTTAGTTTTGATACAACCCCATCACCCGACTGAGCAATTTGAAAAGCTAGGGAATTTATCCCTTCGTCAGTAACCCCAATATTATTACGCTTGGCAACAACTCTCATCGTGTTGATTAAATCAACATGATATTCGGTAACAGCTTTGGTAATAAAGGCTTGTTTCATATATATTCTTGAATGGCATTTACAGTATGATCCTTATCAATTTTATTAAGAAAATTATTTATAAAAAGCCCGGTTTCACTAAGTTTATCAAATAAATAATTTTTACCTAAAGCGCTGCTAATAGTTTCACCAGCTCTACCAAATTTATAACCTCCTTTTTTGATAAGCGTAATGTTTAATAAATCTCCACAAACAACATTACCAAGCAAATCAATACAAAAAGCTATTGCATAAGCATAGCTTGCAGGTGTGCTGTATCTTTCTCTAGCATCTTTGATAAACAATAATATAATGGTGGTTAATAAGCCTATAGGTGCTAGTACTACAAAAAGTAATATTCCTAATAATACTAATAAAATATTTTTAAGGAGTTTCATTTTTATCTATTTATTGCTTTACCTGCTCCTAACTGTACAGCTTGATAATCTAACCACCCTAGTAATGTTGCAACAGTACCTACGTTTGTTGATATATAGCCTGCTCCAAATGCTCTTGCACTTGTAGTAGGGATGTTTGCTGTATTACTTTGGCTACCTAGTGGCACTCCATTTGCATCAAATATTTCAAACTTAATACTACTGCTAGCCCTATTAACTGTTACTTTAAATCTGTACCATGTATTAACTGAAAGAGTTGCAATAGTACTACTTGTTGTTCTAGTTGAGTTATTCGCTGTTTTACCAACCACATTAAAGCTACCTGCAGGTATTTCAAAGTAAGCTCCATCTACAGCATCGGCACTTGTTGTTGCATCTAAAAAACCAAAACGAGTAGTAGTGTTTGTATTGCTTGCTACTTTGGGTTGATAGATACATTCGTAAGTTTCACCCCCTTGAAAAAAGAAATTTGTTTGTAATCCTAAATAATATGAATGATTGCCACTATTAGTAGTTGTACTGCTTGTTGTAGTCATGTAGCCAGGATGTCCAGCTTCTGTTAAAATGTAAGTTGCTGTACCAGTGCTTATGGCTGTGGTAGGGAAGTTAGCTGTGGCTACACCTGCTACCATATAATCCCAGTTGTAAATAGGTTGCCTACGCACATTAGTTAAATCATATTCATAAGCTACTTTTATCCACCTTGAAAGTGTGGCATCGTAAGCTAATAATCTTCCTTCTTTTGGCTCAATTACTACATCTGCTCCATTAAAATCAAATCTATTCACGGCTGTACCAGTTGCTCCATCGTCACTTTGTAATATCAAATCGCTGCTACCTACATTTATTATTTTTAAAATTCTACCATCTGTACCGCCAGAAATTGAAGTAAGCACCCTTGCATCACTATTAGTACTTACTCTTACAATAGTTGAGCCTGTAAAACTTGCATTGTCTTGGTCGGCTGTGAATTGGCTGGGCGAGGTAATGCCTTTTAAATTTAATTCACCATTTACGCTTTCAACATTGTAAACTGTACCACTTGCACTTACTACCACATCGCCTTTGTCTCCATCGCTTACTCCGCCTGATGGTGTAGCCCAAGTCCCATCTTTACGCAGAAAGTCTGTAGATGCTCCACCAGTTGCATTTATAGCAGTTACTGGTATAGTGGTTGCTGCATATCTTGCGGCTGGTATTGAGCCAGTGTTTAAATCTGTTGCACTTCCACTTGTTGCAATTGCAGCTAATCCTGTTACTTGAGAAGATGGCAATGATAAACTTGATAAAGTGGTTAATGTAGAATTTGATGTGGCCGTAATATTTGAAGCTGTTCCAGTTGTATTTTGATTAAATGTAGGAAAGCTTGTTAATGTTGCTGCACTGCCTGTAGGCGTTAAATAATCTGTACCTGCTGTTGCTGCTGATATTGTAGTACCATTGCTTTTTACTAAACCATTTATTGAACTAACGACAGGGTCTGTTTCAGTGTAACTTGATATATAAGTTGGTGTAAAAAATTCATAAGCTGTATTAGCTGCGTTTCTTCTAAATAACTGATTAGCTGTACCTGCATTATAACTAATTGTACCTGCATTGCTACTTACAACTCCAGTACCAGAGAGAGTGTTTTGTTTAGTATTTACGTCTGATATTAAAGCAACTGTTCCTGCTGTATTAGGGAATGTATATGTTCTTGCTGCACTGACTCCGCCAAATGAAAGTTTTGGTCTTGCTGCTATATTGCTAGAAAGTTCTACTTCAAATCCTGCGTAGTTGTCTGTTAAGTTAAACCATTGGAAGCCTCCATCACCTGAACCAGGGCTTCCTATTGCCCATCTGTCATTTCCTTGGTCAGTTTCTACGTTTAAGTATTGTCCTCCAGAAATTCCTCCTTCATACAACCTTGTAGCTTTTTTAATTCGACCATCAGTATCTTGCCATAAAAAATTCTTAGCTACACTATTATGTACACTATCTGTAGCTGTTACAGGATTAGCTCTTAGTTTCAATCTTCCTCTTACATCAGTGGTGAGTATACTATCTTCTACAACATTATTTTTAAGATTGTGCAGGGTATATTTTTTATTCTTGCCATCAAAGGAAAAGTAATTTACTCCATTATAGTTTCCTATCAAGCTATCAGTAGTATGACTAATCTCACTCGTTGTTGTCGCAGTATTTATGCCAAAGACATTACCATAAATACCGTTATTAGTAATATAGGCAGTATTTCCACTAAGACTGTTAGTTATGTTTGTATTTGCAGGGTAAAAATAAGCATCAATATATGCTGAACTTGCAGCCTCAGTCCCTTGTATAGTAAACGCATTATTACCATCATTATAAATGCCGTATCTTAACAAATCACCACCATTGTTAGAACTCGTTATCTCAGTTGAGTTAAATACACTATAAGCATCTGGTGTATTTCCGAAGTGCCTAGTTAACTTTATATCAGAAGACCCAGTATTTACTGCTGTTGTGTCTACCTTATAATAATCACCATAATTAGTAGAAGTGTTTTGTGTTAAAGTACCGCCTAAGTTAACAGCTGAACCACTAATTACAGTTCCGTTACCATTAGTTAGACTATTTCCAAGAGGTTGCCAATAACTCTTTTTTAAAGTACCATCGCTTGCAAATACTGCTATTTTATTTGAGGTTGTATCTAAAGCTGTTTGGTGTATACCTGTAAATCTTACTCCGCCTGTAGCTTTAATGCTACCAAAAATATCTAAAGTGCTATCTGGAGTTGTATTACCTATACCTGTTTTACCATTAAATAAGACAGTCATTGCATTTGCCCTTGCATTATTTGCTGTGCCTATGCCCACTTCAAAAACCCTATTTAAAGCGTTGTAAGCAGTAGGTGATGCAGCGCTTGAACTATCGTTAAACCTACCTATACTAAATGTATTAAATCCTTGTGATTTTAATTGTGCCCCTATCGCAGTAGAATAGTTACCATTTGCTCTACCGTTTGCTCCTGCTATAGAATACAGACCTACCGAACGGCCTTGTGTAGATGCAAATGAGCTTTGCCCTTCGGCTGTTCCATCTGCTATACCAAATGATGATACCCCAGAACTTACACCTCCACTAAAAGCAGTAGAAGCGTAACCGTTTGCAATTCCCCCTGTACCTGCAAAGGATAAATCCCCTGCTGCCGTAGAACCATTTGCACTAAACGAGCTAGTGCCTCCAATATTTGGAGTATTAAAAGAAACGCTATTATTACTATTGTAAAATGTTGCAATATCTGTACTTGCTACTTTAAATATTAAATCTTCGCTATTAACAGTTCCAAACCATTGCCCTATTGTTATAGTGTTGCCGTCAATATTCCAACTATTACCACCGCTACTATCTTTAAAAGCAAAAGTCCTAACATTATTTTTCCATTGATAAATTGTGTCGTTGCTTTTTGTGAGGCTGTCTAATTTAAGATTTATTCTATTGCTTAAACTTAGTGTATCAACATTCATAAAACCTAACGTATCTCCTTTTGTTATTTGCCCAGTTGCATTATCAACGAACAAAAGCCTATTTCTTTTACCAGCAGGTAAATTAGTTAAATATGTATTATCTACGTTGTCAATAATTAAATCACTGCCTGCTGAAATTCTGATTTCTCCAGTATTAGCATCAAGACTTATTTGGTTATTATTTCCGTCAGCATTTAACTCAATTACATTATTTTCAAGTTTTACAAAAGATTGACCACTTTCTATTTCTGCTTTAGAATTTGCTTTAATTGTTGCAGAGTCTGGGTTTAAATATAACCAGCCATATCCATTACCTGCTGTTCTTTTTCCTACAGGAAAGTTGCCATTGCTATTATAAATATTTGTACCGCTGCCGCTACCACCTGCAAACCTTGCAGAAGTATCAATGTATTTTAGCCCATTTATTAGTTTATTGTAACTAATATTTAATTTTAAAGGAGTTATTTGGCGAGAAGTGTTATTGACGATATTGGTATCTACATACGTTTTGGCATCGTTAATGATTGTACTTAATTGCTGAGCTGACAACTCACTTAAAAAAAAGAAGATTGATAATAGTGCAAATAGCTTTTTCATTGTTATTATTTTAAACAAAAAAAGCCTTTTAAAGTAGCTAGTAAAAGGACAAATTAAATATTAAAATCGAATCCTGTATCAAAGCCTTCATCAAAACCACCCTGTATAAATGGCTTTTCGGGATCAATATCGCTGGATAGTGTAGTATCGGTAATTACTCCATCTATAGCTGTTAATTTAACGGCAAAACCTGCATTATTCCAATTTGTTAAAATGTTTAAATTAAATGCGGCCGAATTTGCAGTATCAGGCAAAATTATTTCTTGTGGGCTATCCTGTACATCATTATACATCACTACATACTCAAATGTGGTATTGCTTAAAATAGAGGATGTACTTGCATCGAGTGTAATAATATTACCATTTTTTTGGCCAACTAATCTAGCTATTAAGGCTGAGTTTTCGCCTTGAAAAGTAATTTCTCCAGCATATAAAAAAACCTTTTCAGCTGTATTTGTTATTGATAAAACATAGCCTTTATTGCCATCTTTGGTATTACCTGTAGAAAATGAAGCTGCAATTCTTGCTGCTATGTTTTCGGTGCCTATTTGGTAATACATTCGGGAGGCACAATCAGCATCTTTTACCAGTACTATGGCAGCTTTACCAGTTAGTAGGTATAGTGTTTCGTGAAGAGTGGCATAGGTACCTGGTAATAGTGCTTTTACTTCGTTAGCAAATTTTAAAAAGCCTAAATCGCCTATGCATTGAGCATTGTATTCATTTTTATTAGGTGTTAACGAAAATTTTAAGAAGCCTTTGCCTGGCAAAAATGTATGCGTATTTTTTATCAATACTTCATCTCCATATTCTACCCACATACCAGGCTGCTTAATACCATTTGGTTCAAACCAATCTAGCAACGCAATATATACTTCATCGGTAATGCCGGTGATTGTATTTTTTGGTTTTTTTAAATTGATAAATGAGTACATGGTTATATAAATGTGCCATTGGCTGGCGCTTCTGATATGCTGATATTATTTTTTAGCTTAAAATTAAATTGTACATAGTAGCCATATTCATTTTGAAATAGTTTGCCTGTTGGCGTAATTTCATAGTCAAAATAAAAGTCTTGAAAGGGTGTTTGACATCTGTCTTTATCTACACCGTAATGATCTTGCCAAATTTTTTTTAGTATATCATTAATAATGCCTTCAGCTGTGGCATAGGCTCTTAGTTCATCTAAAAAATTATCTTCTATAGCATTATCAATTACCATAAATGCACCGCTTGTTTTTTTACGGATATCATATATGTTTTCATAACTGGCTTGAGTATCGTACAGTTCAATAATTAGTGCCGGAAACTTAATTTCTGTGCGTAAGCCTTTAATTACTTCTTCATTGCCAAAAATGGCAAAGCGTTTATTTTCCATTTCACCTTTTCCTTCTTCAGTTAGAGGATCGTGTAGTAAATCTTTGTGTGATACGGCAAGTTGTCTAAAATAGTCAACATAGCCTGTTACATTATTTGGCTGCATCTATTTGAGTTTGAAGTTCGATCGCTTGAATTTTTTCAAGTTCTATATCCATAAAGAATTCTTTTAGTAATGTGCATCTAATTTCATTTCTGCTTCCATTTTTAGGACCAGCTCCGGCATGTATGCACTTTGTAAAAATCAACAGATCAACATCTTTTTCAGCATCCTCACTTACAGGTTGATTTTCGGAAAAACAGTTTTTGAAAATTTTGGGTAATTGATTTCGGCAACCGGCATACCATAAAAAGATGGTGTATAAAACCCATGATTGTAAATTTAAAAACCGCTGTGCCATTTTTTCAGTAGGATAGCTTGCATAGCTATTTGTTTTGCTTACGTACTGAATATATTTAATCCCTTTTGGCCTGTATAATACTGCAGCTAAATTTGCTAAGTGTAATGCATCTGGATTTTCTTTAAACTGAGTAAAGAAAATTTCTGCATCTTCAAATTCGCCACAGGTGAGGTTGTTAAAATCATCTTCTAAACCAATTAAGTACTTTTTTAAAATGGGTATTTTTTTAAAGTATGGTACCGAAATTTTTTTGTAAGGTTGAGCAATGAGGTTATTAGATTTATAAATAAAATCTAAGGCTTGTAGGCCATTAATACTTGCATCTTCTGCATCTAAGCATTTTTCAATAATGATATTATCGCCATTATTATCGGCTACATCTTTACAACGTAATTGTAGAATAGCCATAAACAGAGCTGCTGCAGCTTGTGATGGATGCTCGTAATTGAAAAGAATACTTTTTGATACAAGGTGAAGCTCTTGCAATGTAAATTCATCCCATGTAGATGGGAATTGAACTGTATGGTTAACCACACCAGGCTGATATAAATTAATATCTATCACTTAGCTAAACTATAATAGATAGGAGAGGGTGAAAAGGACAACAAAAAAGCCCAGTTAAAAATAACCGGGCTTTAAACCATAAATAAACACCATGAAACCTATTACTGTTGTAAAGCAGGTATTGCAGGAGTATTTTCTAATAAAACGTAGGCATAAGTTAAATTACGGTAGTTTTTACCATAATATTTTTTTGCTAATTCTTGAGCTCTGTTCATAAATTCATCCCATTGTTCTCTAGGAATAGTTTGGCAGCCAAGAGAGCTGGTGCCCCAGTTTCCTCCTCTATGAATATTAATACCAAACATTCCAGTATCTGCGCCCTGGCCATCTCTAAAAACAGTAACATTGGCAGCTCTTTGGCATAAGGCTAAATATTGACCTTTATGCAAATCAAACTTATAAGCTGGCCAAATACCAGGCTTTAAAGAAGCAATTGCTTTTTTAAATGCCGAAGGATCTGTATTTCCATTAAAAGCAATAAATTCATCCTTACCAATAAGAAAAATAGCGTCGTCATAAATACCTCTATCATTTTTACCTTTTTCACCCATACTATCTTGATAATAGCCACGGATGCCTAAAATAAAAAGGTCTGGTATTTTAAAATCAGGGTGTGCGTTTTTTAACAAGGCAAGCACCTCTTTTCTTTTTATTAATGGCTTTAAAGCCGGAACAATTTCACTCATAAAATAGATTTTGATGTTAATGGCCGAATAGCCAAATTTTTATTTTATCCCAATGCTGCCAGGAATATCTAATTACAGGAATTATTAATAGCCATAGTAACCAAATTAGATTAAATCGCCATTTTTGTTTAATAGATTCGTTTTCTGTTTTTTCAGCTTCAGCTTTAACCTCTGAAATTGAGACTCCTTTTTTATCAATGACATCAGTTTTAGTTCTGTTAATTTTTGATGCCGATTGGGAGCTGTCGATTTTAGTGGTTGAGCCTTGATTTTTTATTTTTATACTGGAAGGTTTGCCCGAAAATTCCAGTTCGCCGTTTTTGGAAATCTTAATTTTGGCAGGTGCATTGGTTTTTATTTTTGTTTTTGAATCAGGAAGATAATCTTGTTCTGTATGATCGCTAAAATCTTGCATTTCAGTTGTAGATGTATCTTCATCATCAAATCTTATTTCTACCACATTATTATACTGTGCTTCTTCTTTTACAGCATTATTTACTTCTTCTGTTTTTGTAAAATCTTCTTTAGAAAATGCTGAGCTGCTAGTATCGATTGATGTTTTATTTTCAATGAATACCTTTTCTTTTTTGGAAGATGTTGATTTCTTCACTATACTACAACTAGAAAAAAATACAATAGCTGTAACCAATATTAATAGGTTTTTCATTACTCGTCTTTTTTTAATTTTTCATCAATATTTCCTCCAATTTTATTAAGCAGTTTAGCGGCTTTACTAACTACTAAAAAGCCTAGCCCTTGAGCCATAACACCAAATAAAATGCTATATTCTCTAAGGTTTAGTACAATTTGCTCAATTGCTTTTGCTTTAAAACTCTCGGTTGGTATTTTTCCATCTTGCATTAAACCATGAGAGGTTATAATGTTTGGTAAAACAAATACACCAGCAAAAAGAATAACAATTGATAAATAGATAGGACCGGTATCTTTTGTTAAATAAATTTTCAAGGCTTGATTAAATGAGTATTCATATTTTTTGCTCATTTGAATATGAATTGACTTTACGATAATGAGAATAAACATTCCGATAAGCCATCCGATGGTTACAATTAAATAATTCATTGTTAGTTATTTTAAAAAATTTGAAAAAATTGATTTAATATATTTTATCCATGAGCCTTCGTGGAATGGATTAATAACATTTACTTTAAGCATAGATAAATAGTACACCCCAGCAATTACGCCAGAGATAGCACCAACAATAGGTTGCCAATTTATTACCATGAATATGAAAGGGGCTTCTAAAAAATGAAAAAAGCGGTTCATTGATTTTATTATTTTAAAGGGAAAAAATATTGTTGTATTCTTTTTTTGGGCAATCGCTACTTACATTAGTAACTGGTATTTCAAAACCAATCCAAGTAGGGAAAGCTGTTGGGTTTTCTTTAATATATTCATCTACGTTATTCATCCAATCTTTACCGGTATTGCTGCAACTATTAATAAAAGAATTAATCATTTTATCATCAATTCCAGAACGTGAATTTTCGTTATCATTACTACTAAAAGTGGCTACAGCAGGTACGGTTAAACCGTTACTTCCAAAACGAACATTTAAAAAAGGTACCGCCAAAGAAACTGTGATGTAGGCAATTGCTTTTTTTAATTTTTGCAATAAAATATGTTCTTCTTCAGAGAAATCAGGATTTTCTTTTGCGTCTTCCTCCTTTAATTTATTGTAAAAGTTTTTGCCTAAGTATTTTTTGATATTGTTCTCTTCTAAGTCAAACATTTTACTACGAAGCATCCAATAATTTCGATATGGAGTTTGCGATGGGAAAGTTTCGTCAAACTCTTTACCTGTTTTAATAAAAAGGCTTTTGTATTTTTTGAAATTTTCGCTATCAACCCACTCTGGATAGTCTTCGTTATTTTCTTCTAAAAACTGCTGCAGTAATTCTAGTGCAAATTCTCCTTCAGATAAATTAGCTTCTTTAAATTTTGTACGTTGTTCCTGGTATGCGTTTTTATTAGTTGCAGTTTCAGAACGTTGCATTCCTGCATCACTAAACTTTACATCCGCTTTATCTGCATGGAAATAGCATAATAAAGGACCAGCCGCCATTCTGCATTGGTGTAATAAATTTTCCCATACTTCAGCTAAAGGATCTTGTTCTGTAGCAGCATTAATAGCATCAATTAAAGCATCGTAAATTTCTTTGCTGATTGTAGGTATAATGTATTTCTGTTCAACCATACGCAAACTGGCCACAAAAGCAGAAAAATCTACTGTGCCGGATATTTGAGCATATTTTTTAAGTGTAATTGAATCTTTAAATAACATTATGATACTATTTTTTCTGTTCCTTTATTTTTATCTAAAGTTGTTAATTGTGTGTCTTGTACTCTAAATACAATATCGTTATCCCATCCGTTAAAATCTCTTGCTAAATACAAAGGCTCAAGCACAACTTCACGTTCAAGCTTTAATTGAGATTTATATATTAAATCAGCCTCTCGTTGATCAGAGCCTCCAGTTCTTTGCGTACCAGATCCAAAAGTGCCAGCTCCAATTAAAGTAGGGTGTAAGCCCATCGCTGTCAAAATTTGATTATCGGCTGCGGAAGAGGTTAGTATATCTTTTTCAATGCTATACTTACTCTCAATTGGATTAAATTTTACTCTTGCTTCATTATTATTTTTGCCATGAGGATCAACATCAAAAAAAGAAACGAATGTTGAAAAATCTGACTTGTCGCTAGTTAAAAATTCATCAAACTGCTTTAATAACTCAGCTCTATGCTCGTTTTGTTTTTTAGCTGGCATCGACTTCCACTCAGCTGCACCATATTTTTTATGAAAATAGTTTTCAGGAACTTCAATATGGTTTTGTATTTTTTGCCCTTTTTTTAGAAAGAGTTTAATTATTTGTGGCTGTTTGCATGCGATCTCTACCCATCCACCTAACCTAGCGCCATCCCAAGTTGCCACTTGATAATAAGTTTTGTTAACGGAAGGATAGTTTACAGGAAGTATAGCAGATTTTAAACCGGATCTACTCTTCAATTTTTCGGCAATAGCTTTTAAGCTATTAGCCTGGTCGTACATATCAATACAATCAAGAGATTTTAAATACTTGTTGTCTATTTCGGTTAATTGGCGTGGATTTTCCATTAAACCTAATATCTTTTTCTCAGGATCAAACTTTGCATATTGAGAACTCGAAGTACCCCACATTTTAGAGAGATAACAAGTATCAATCACTCCTTCATCATTCATTTGTTTAAATCTGCAGTCGCTTGACTCTTGATGAACAAAGCCAGTGATTTTAGAGCAATCTTTACTCAAAATTACTTCAGGGAAGCAATTAGCAAACCATGTCCAATCTTGCAAATACTCAATCCAAAATCTAAACATTGATCTGCTTTCAATAAGCGTATATACTTCTTTAAATTTGCTTCTATCTAAAGGCTCAAAAATTTCTTTTTTCCCTCCATCTTCTAATCCTGTTATTTTGCCAGGAATAATACCACCTCCATAAAGAGCTCTTGCTTTCCAATCTAGCCCTTGTTTACCTACTCCACAATAGGCCATTTGTTGTTCTACATTTTGAGGAAAGCGATTGTCTTCTCCCCAGTAGGCAACTTTTAAAGCAGTTTGAACCTCTTTTATTTCGGGGGATGTATTTCGCTGCGTTTTAAAAGTTCCAGCAGTGCTATTTTTTGAGAAGAAAACAGCGCTTCCGCTGCCTTCTAAAAAAGCAATAGGACCAGCCATATGTACATTTGCTGTATTACTCATAATAGCTTATAATTATTAATGCTGTAAACCAAAATAGGGTGTATAGTTAGTATTCTTTGGCTATCTTCTAAAAGCATGTTAACAGTAAAGTTTGCATGGTGATTTTGTGCTTTAGAAACTGTAGTGTTGCTAATTTTCTTTACTTCTTTATTAGATTGTTTAGATAGTATACAATTTTTTAAATGAAGCAGCTCTCCGCCTTTCTTAGTAGCTAGGTTAGCAGTAAATACTTTTAGGTCTGATATTTTGGTACCAGACTTTAGTATGTTCATTAATTCCTTTAAATCAATATTACCTGCCATGATGCTAAACTATAATAGATAGGATAGGGTGAAAAGGACAAATAAACAACCTCTTTGTAATAGCTATGTGATTGGATTTTTCTTTGCTACTTTCTTTTTAACTTATTAGAGTGCAACGGAGATAAGTTAAAAAGAAAGTAGCCGCCAAACAGGTTGGCGGCTACCATAATAAGTAATATGAGCCAATAAAATTATTTTATTGTCATTACTTGCAAGTTGCTAAAGACATAAGCGATAGGGAAAAAATCAAAATCTTCTTTATCATCTATTTTTTTTGAAGATTTTAATTTTTTTGGTTCACCCCAAAGCAATAATGCCTTTTCGCCTTTTTTAACTTGAAAGCCTTCCTTTTTCCATCTTCTATAACTTTTAATTGTAGAGTGTCCCATTTCGGCATAATACTGAACTAATCCAGTGTTAATACTATCAATAGCACCCTCTTTAACAAGCATTTTAAAGCCATTAGAAAGGGATTTTAAGTACTCTCTTTTATCCTTGATATTATTTTCCATTAAATACCTCCTTTTTTCTATTTGCTTCATAAATAATATAGTCGGCGGAGTTTAAGCCAATTGTAAAAGCATTTTTATAGCTACAATTAAATTTCCTGTAGTAGTGATTAAAATGTGATAGGTCAAATATATTTGAAAGGCTCAATTGTTGTAAGTATTGCATACAATGGGCAATACATTCCTGTTTATGTGTCATTATCCAGTCTTTAAAGTTTGAAAAATAGCCCTGCCTGATAAATGGCAGGGCATTAGATTAGAATACGATTTGAGCCTCTAATTCTTTGCTTTTATCGTTTACAATTTGAAGTATCAATTTTACTACTCCAGCAATTACAAGGGGGTTTGTAGTTGTAAATTCGTTGCCTTCATCATCTGAAATTTCCAAACTTGAATTTTCTTTGTTTTGGGCAATTTCAAAATCGGTCAGTTTCTTTTTGGAATCAAGCAATTTGCTATGCTTTTTTTGTAAATCAAAAAGAACATTCAATTTGTGAAGTCTGTCCTCAATTGGTGGAAGCTCTGCGACTTCTTCAGTAATTTTTTTTGCAACTGGAACGGGTGGGATAGCAGTTAATTTTTCAGATTTAACTACTTCGTTTACTTTAACACCATTTGTAGGTGCTACTGTTTTTGCAGTATTCATATAATTTTTACAAGTTTTTATACAGGTTGTGCTCCTGTTTAATTGTTACACTAAGTTACTAAAATTCAATTAATTATACAAATATTTTATACATTTTTTTATAAAATTTCGGTACTTTTTTTATATATTTTCTGATAATCAAACCTTTATTTTTTTGATTTTTTTATAATCAAAAAAAGCCACTTAAAAACTGCCGCCCACACTATGCCGCAAAAGTGAACGCTAAGGCGTTTTTATGGGCGTATATGTACGATGCGTTTCGTTTATAATAGTTGTTTATGCAACTATTATAAAGGCAGCCTCCCTATATGAGGCGTCCACATGGTTGTCCCCATGTGCTAAATAAACAAGGCTACTCCCTAGAGTAGCCTTGACAAATATGTGTTAGGGATTGAAGAAAGTACCGTGTACTTCGGAAAGCCCGGGCGAAGCAACACCCAAATTATTATTGCATCATCATGCTTTCGCTTCCTTTACAATCTATTGTATATGACAAGTGTGGACACTCAAGCATACCAAATATCATCATATCAGCAGCATCACTATAGTGAGTGCTTTCTTCTGCAGGGAACTTAGGATCGTGCTCACTCTTCTTATCCTTACCAAATCCATCCTTTCTTTGCTCAGCCTCAGCCAAACCCATACTAAGGAATAACTTATCACAGTTCTCTCTGTTTGCTCTAAATACCCTCTTATAATAACCGTCCTCAGATAGCAACCTTCCCCACATTCTGTATTTAGTTTCATGGCCTGGGGCTTTACCTATATACATAGGTACAACTGTCCATCCATCTCTTTCTAGTGCATCTATAACATCTAAATACTTCTCTGTTTCATTTTCACCACCTACAGCTGTATGATCATACCAGTAATAAACAATCTTCTTTTTATGATAAGTGTAGTATTCACACCATAGTTTTAGTGCCTCTTTCAACTTACCAGGATACAAACTATGTATACACTTAATAGCTCTTATCTCTTTACCATTATCTTGGCCAGTAACGATAGGATGTATCCGTCTGTTATAATCAATAGCAATATGAACAGGAGCATCTATATCTAAATCTCTATCTTTTCTGCAGTCTAATTCAGAATTAAAAGGGTTAATTATTCTATTATCAAAATAACTCTCATGTTCTGCAAAATAACCATGGTAATTTTCATCTAGATCTGGATAAAATCCATCTTCTAATCTTAATGGCCTAATGTTTAATATTTGAGTATCAAATTGAAATTTTGAAGTGTCCCTCAATTGTTGTTTTATATACTCTAAACCTAACGCATGTATATTGTCTATCGTCGAAGCTTCATGGTAATAAAGTAATCCCTTTCTTAATGAATTTAATTCTTCATCGATAACCTTGATTTGTTTTTCAATTTCTTTACATGTTGACTTCGAAGCTTTCGGAAACTGAACATACTTCAATGTATACTTTATGCTTTGTAATTTCCAAATTTGGTTAATAGCCTCTTTATCCATAGCGTTAACCTTATCCAAAAGCCATCGTCCTCCAGTGCCAACAGGCATATCGGTAGTTAAAGTAATTCCATGATGATATGGATTATTTTCAAATGCCGGAATAATACCTCTATTCGCCGGCATCAACTCAGTATTAAACTTTTCTTCGTTAAAATATTTCGCTTCGTCACCAGAAATAGAATCTATAGAAATACCATTCGACGAACCAGCTCTCTCTTGACTGATCAATTGGCCAACTGCACCGTTCCACCAGCTAATAAAATATTTGTAATCCAATGGAGGAGCAAATGGTCCTTTCCAATTCCACATCTTAATCCATTTTTCAGTAGGTCTGGTCCCGACGAGAAAATGATGTCCCATAACATACCCAATATCTTGCCAGCCTCTTATTAGTTCTTTTAAAGTACGAGAAAAAGCCTGAGTGAATGTCGCATTCAAAATAACATGCGTACCTCTCGGCATAGTATCAAAGTATTTAACTGCGGTTTTTCTGGCAAGCACTTTTGTAGTTTTACCGGTACCTCTACCAAAAATACAAACCTCACTAGGTGCATCTATTATTGCAGATCTTAATTGCGGTTTGTTATAATGTTTTTTAATTACTGCCATTGTCTATTGTTTCATTGTCCAGTTCTTCGAACATATCAATTTTTATAGGTACATTTCTTTTTGCATTAATAGCAGTTAGCACTTCTTTCATATCAACTTTTGGAGCTCCTAACAATGCTGGATCAAAAACAGCTTCAATAACATGGCCTTCAAATAATTCTCCAGGGTTATCGTTCTGATCAGGAAGCATTGCTATTAAGTTTTGTATTACCTTAAGTAATGCCGCTGCATTTTTAAAATCAAATATTTCAAGGCATTTAGCCCTGGCAGCTTTTGCAATTTGTAATTCATTAGAAATTTCAAATTGCTTGTTAACGTTAATCACTGAATTGAAAAGCTCTCTACAACAATTTAAATCTTCATATGCTTGTGTAGTCTTGATTTTAAAAAGTTTGATCAGTTGATTAACTACATCTGTATCAGTATATTTTCCGGACACTAATTGATTGTATGCAAATTGGTACCGTTCTAGTTTTTTTTGTTGAATATCGGTAAGCTCTATATCATTAAGCCTATTACACATATACTGCTTAATTACTTGCCAGTCCTTAATTTTATCAACAACAATTTGAGCACCGTATTGAACCTGCTCAGCCTTCTTTATTAATAATTTATGTAGTTTTTCATTTTCACTCATCTTTCATTCAATTTTAATTGCGATTTTCTATACATTTCTAAAGCCATAGTTTGAGCAGGAGAGGAGCCGCTTTTAGCCAATCTAACAATAGAAGAATTTAATTCAAATTCACTCTTTAATCTACTCCCTTCAAAGGCAATAAAACACTTGCTTTCGGTATTATTACAAGCATCAACAAACTCATCAATATTTAACTCTAGCACTATTGCAATTTGTTTAGGAGTAAAAAATACTGCAGCCATTTTTTTTATTTCATCATATTCGTTATCCGATAGATCATACAAAGATTTCTGCATTTTTTGAAATTTTATTTATCCAATCAATATGAAAATTTGACACTCTCTCATCATTACAAACAATTCCACACTCTATCCTTGGGTTGCTAGTCCAATTAGCACTTCCTATAATTGTTATACTTGCAGCTTCAGATTTTAGTACTGTTACTTTTGCATGAATAGATGTGAGAAATATTGAATTAAGATTAGCTGAAGCTAATTGAAATACTTCCGGAGTTCTTACTTTAGCTCTACAATCAAGTAGCATTTTAATTGATGAAATTAAACCGTCCTGTTGGGCCATTATCAACTGTCTTACAGGTAATTCTCTTAAAGCATACGTAGTTATAAATATCTCTGCAGGATTATAGCTTTTTAATAATTGCATTACCAAATCATGCATGCTCCAATCGCCATCACTTACATAATGTATACTTTTATTATTCCCTATTTTTTTAATAAGCCTATTAAGCTTTTCTGGGTTTTTACAAATAACAAAATCCTCCTCTAAAGAAGATTCTATTAAACTATCATCTAATACAGATTTCTTCTCTATTTCTGTTGTAAAGAGTGCCATCTTTTTTCTAGGAGTATTATTTTTTGTTGATGAGCCTGTATTAATGAGAGTCTTTCAGGTGTTTGTTCTTTAATAACTAGCTTGTTTTTAGCTTTCCTGGCATTATCAAGCATCGGTTTCACTTCAAAGTCGCTAAGGTTATTTACAAAAGCTTCAACATCTTCTTTTACTGCATTATTTAATTCGGGTAAATGGCCATTAGCCTTTATAAAATCAAGCTTATCATAGTCTTTTGAAACATTATTATATCCTTCTACAATTTCTAGGCATAATTGCTCCCTAGCCTTAATTAAATCAGGGGTATTATAATTCGTATATTGATCATCTGGCACCATGGAAAACAGCACAGCCCTTTTGTTCATTACTTCCTTATAAAATTTATTAGTAGAATTTTTTTGTACTTCATATAATTCTGGATTACTATTTTCTGTGGTTTTAGTAAATTTTTTTTCTTCCAAATTATATTTGCTACCTACAGCTATTGTATGTGATTGCTTACTACTTGCCTTAAGCTTATTGCAAATAGACTGTAGTTCTTCTTGTAATTTAAAATTATTGTAAAGGGTATAGCCGGTGCTGAATAGTTTTTTAAAGGCATGATTCTCGCCAACTACATTATAAATAGCAGCTCCCATATTGTAGTCTCTGGTGCCATTAAGCCATGATATAATAGTGTCTAACATAAAACAATGTTAATCACTAGCGTTCGCCTTATAAAGGACAACTTAAAAGGATTATTGTCCAGTATATTTTTTAAGTTCAGGTAACTTTATTGTAATACTATATGGATTCTCAAACAATTTTATATGACCAATTTTAATTTGAGATACAATCCATTTTCTAACTGACTCCTTCAAACCAAATAATACATCTTCTTGAATAGCTCCATCAAAACAATCTAATAGCTCCAAATTTTCAAAAGAAAAATCAGTGGAGTTTTTGTCTTTATTATTTATTCGAAAAATACACCTCGGATAAAGGGTATGCACAATAAAAGGTCCTTCACTCTTAGTATTTTTTGGATTGCTGTAAAGAAAACGGGGATATTCTCTAGACATGATATTTTAAAAGTTTTTATACAGGTGATGCTCCTGTTCTATAGATACAAAAATAAAAAACTTTCTTCACATTGCTGCAAAGAAAGTTTCCTCAAATTAAAAACAAACTAAAAGTATTAATCAGCCAAAATTTCTGGGCCATCTATATGGCTGTACAATTGTACATAAGCGTTCTGCCATGAAATGGTTGCATTATACCCCTTAACGCCATCTTTGGTAGTACCAGTGCTAAAATCAGCCTTTAAATAAGCAAATGTGCAATCACATCCTAATTGGTACCACATATTAGCAGGACAGTTACTGTCTTTAACCAATACTATTAATTGAGTATTAATGTAATTGGCAACAGCTTCATGAACTGCCGCATAACTTCCAGGAATAAATACTTTTAATTCAAAATCCAACTTTTGGAAAAGTAAATCTCCAATAGTCTTAGCATCTAAGCTATTTTTTTCAGGAGCTAGTACAACTTTAGCAAAAGCTCTGTCTTGCTTAAATTCATGCGGAGTTAAAATTTTTACCGATTCACCCTCTGGTTGTCCATCAAAAGGTGCAACTGGGCATTGTATACCCCCTTCAACAAAATCACTGGCTTGGGCTATCAAAAAATATTCTGATATACCACTACCGGTATTTTGTGGGGTTTTAAGGTTACTATAAGCCTTTGCCATTTTTTTAAATTAAATAGGTTAATAATTATTTTTTAATAAAAGCCTTTACAATAAAGGCTTTTATATTTTTATGCTAACTCAACTAAAACTCTCTGGCCATTAATAGCCAAAACTTTTGCTACCAAAGCTTCGTCTGCCAACAGCTCTTTAGCTGTATGAGGTTGTTCATCACCTGGCAAATAAAAAGATTGCAATCGAATAGAGTAATATTTATTCTTATGCTCTAAAGTGCAACTAGAACTATCAATATCTTTTTCTTTAGCAGCTTCTCCTGATCCTGCAGCAGCAATAATTTTATTTAAATTATCTACTTGAGATTTTAAATCTACATTTTCTGCTAAATGATCTTTGCACTCATTTTCTTTTTCAAGAGCACCTTTTTCTAAAGTTTCAATTTTAGAAGCCTGCTCTTTGCATAAGCTAATAAGTTCTTCTGCAGACAAATTTTCAAAATTCATAAAAATGTATTAAAGTGTTTTAAAAATGGGTTTAGTTAAGCAGCTTTAGGATGTCGTTCGAATGGATTTCTGCTTAACAAAAGAGGTCCAAGTTATACTATAACCAGCCTTACCTTTCACCCGAACATAAATATTGTTATTGATACTTACTAGCGTAAATGTGGCACCTCCTCCACCATTTTGTAAAGGGACGTCAACGGTAATAGGCTCAACTTGTGTAATAGTTCCTAATGTAAGTGTTCCTCTGCGTTTATTAAATCTGCATTGAATTACTCCGGTAACAGCATGGGCTGTGTCTTTAGCATAACCAATCATAGTTAACTGTATAATACCAGATTCGTTAGTAGCAACTACAACACTATCCATATAAGTTAGTGTACTATCAGTTGTCACCGTTCGCTGGGCAATACGTTCATCAAAATTTCGATTAGTAAATCTTGTGGTTTGTGCTTGTGTAGAAATGGAAGATAAAATCATTCCAAAAATGGCTACAATTAAAAATTTTTTCATTTTATAATTTTTTCTTTTTTAAATAAATAAATAAATTAAACTCAATCAGGTACAGTTAAAACCGAAGTGAAGGGGAATTATTCCCCATCACTTGTAAATAATATTTTTGGTTGGATAAATCCACAACCTGCCCACCACTCGGTAAACACAGCTACTTTTCGTTTAGCCTTTTCAACTTGAAAACCATTCGCATTTTCAAATCCTTTTACGCCAAATAAAGCATTGTATTTTGGGGTGCACCAAATTCTGTTTTTACCTGCCATACTAGGCCTACCTACTACAGTAATATTTTCATAATCTGCAACCAAGTAGTTTTTTATGTCTTTAGGATCATAATTAGCCTTGTACTTTGCTCTTACGCCTCTTTTGTACTTATCCCTGTTCGTACGATTCATATTCAATTCCATGTTCATGTATCTGTATTTCTCAGGTAATGTTTGCACAAATTCTTCAATTTGCGTTACAAAATCAGCCTCATCCGCTGCTAGAGCGCCAATAGCAATTGGGGTAACTTTATTAGCAGCAATAAAATCATCAATGATTTTATCTACACCATTCATAACTTTTGAAGCTTCACCAGGCTCGCCTTCAACAGGGGGGGCATAAACACCTTTGTATATGGCTTTCATTTCCATATCTTCCATGTTCTGCTTCATTAGGTACATTTCAATAAACCAGCGAACAAATGGCCACGTAGTGGTATCTGTATTATTACTGGTTAAAAAGCCTAACCAAGTACGTTGTAGTTTATGAGGATTAAACTCCTGGTCTATCTTCATTTTATACAACGGTATTTGCACAGGATCAATACTTACTTCACCCTTAGGTGTAAAGTCGTCTTGATATTGTTGCAAAATTTCGGTAACCTCAACATTTCCTTCTCTTAAAATTGTGTCATCTGTAGGCACAATTGTAAATGCATCCTTTGTTTCAAAAGATTCAAAAGGAAGCATGTGAAGGTTTTGTTGATTTTGCCCCGAATCCAAATAATAATCGCCAAAATCTTGAACGATTTGATCAACCGTGATATCGGTTCTTAAAGCGGTATCCATTTTTTAAAAATTAACGGGTTATTAAAAATTATTTCTTTTTTGATATTCCAAATTTTTTGGCAGATAAATTAGCTGGGTGATTAGGATCATCATACCTTGGCAATTTTTCATTGCTAGCAGTAGTTTCTTCCTCATCACTTTCTGATTTTATTTTACTTCCAGACCCACTACTACCTTTTCCTAGCTCTTCTACTTCTGCTTGTAAAGCGGCAATTGTTTCACCGTCTTTTTTAGCTTGCTCACTAAGTGATTTTTCTTTTTCAGTAAGCTCTTGAATAGTACTATTAGCAGTTTCTAACTCTGCTACTGCGTTGGCATTTTTTCCAAGCACTTGATCAATTTTAGCAGCTTCTTCTGCTTGAAGATGTAAGCCTTCTGTAAAATCTTCTACGTTAGCCCAACCTAGTGTTGAGGCGATGTTTAAGTGTTTCATATAAAAAATTAATTTCTTAAGTTAATAAGCTCTTCTATGCGTTGTATTACACCACTTATTGGTTTAATACCGTCAATCAAACCCACCTTAATAGCATCTTTAGCTAAATACATTTTACCGGTAAAAGGATCTTCAACATTAGTTTTCAATCTACCTCCTCTACTTTTGCTAACATCTTTTTTAAAATCTTCAACTAAAAATTTTAAATCGGTTTCTATTAAAGTATAATCACCTTTTAAAGCATCTTTATAGTCTTTATTCTTATCAGTACTTTGCGGTGCATATATCTCATGAATTTTTACACCATTATCTTCAAAGTATTGAGTAAAGTCGTAAAGAGTAGTATAGGCTCCAATGCTACCAACTTGATCAGTAGCCCTGGTAACATAAAGTTCTTGTGTTGCCGCCCCAATCCACATAGCAGCACTAGCAGCAATTCCGTCCTGTACAACTCCTAGTACTGGTTTAATTTTACTAACATTTCTAATAGCTTCAGCAAACATTCCAGTACCATCAGCTTGACCGCCAGGGCTATCAATATTGATAAGAATACCTTTAACTCTTTCAGAAGAAGCTAACCTGTTTATTAAATCAGTATACTCTACAGTTCCATAACTGCAGTAATCACCATATTTTAAAACAGGGCCTAAAACATCAATCATTGCAATACTATTGTAAGGCAATCTATCAGTAGAAGTGTAAGGGCTTACACTATATACATCAGTTTTTGTAGAAGCAATATTTTGCTTAGTAGGAAGAAATATTTTGGGCTGATGTTCTAAACGGTTTTTATAAACATCAGCACTGGTCATGCCAGTTGAACCCTTTATCATCTCCAACACAAGTGGTAATTGTGTTTTAGCGTAAGTAGGTTCAATCAACCATCTTCCTCTTAAAATTGCCGATACTGTTTTAAAACTCATTTATTCAATCATTTCAGGATACGAAAATGAATGAATGATAATAGTATAGAAAGGACAAAAAAGCTATATTTCGTAGAAAGGGCTTATGTTTTCAGCTTCCATAGTTAAATCAATAGCAACGGTATGCTCTCCTCCATTTTTATTGCTTTCTTTATTATAGTATCTAAAAACTAAGCCAGCCTCCTCAGTACCTACCAGCTTAGTTCGTTTACGTTTATCTTTAAGGATAGCTACAACTTCATGATTTCTTAAAGTTTCCATTATTGCAACTAATTCCGGTGTTAAATTATTCAAATCACCTTGTATTGATTTTTCATAAAAACTGCCGCCCCTGTTGCTTTTTGGCTTTTCATCAAACAAATAACTTTCTGGTGCAAACTCCAAAAGATAAAAATTTTTATTATCAATAAGGATAACTTCATCGATAACTTTACCTGTTTTAAAATCAATTTTTACAGGATCCTGAATCCACTCTATAGGGGCTATTTTGATTTGACAAATTCCTGGAATGTAAAAACCCTGAGTTACTTTTAAGTCACCATATAAATTTTTCATATAGCAAACCTACAACCTACAAAATCAATAATAACTTAAGGGACAACTGGGGAAAAAGTTTTATTGTACAATAAACTTTTATTTTTTTTCAATCTATATCGATAGTAATCCTTCTTCATACTGTCATCACTCCAGT
Source organism: Bacteroidota bacterium (assembly GCA_031377245.1). Classification (GTDB taxonomy): domain Bacteria; phylum Bacteroidota; class Bacteroidia; order Chitinophagales; family Chitinophagaceae; genus Ferruginibacter. The sequence goes on along the minus strand of JANMEU010000001.1, from coordinate 42,102 downwards.
CTTCAATATCAATTCCTAACCTTCTTCTCACCTCCGGTAGATTATTTTCGAAGCTTGGCAGCAGCTCTATTAGATCATCCATCAATGAGTGAAATCTATCTTTTATTTCTAACTCTATAAACAAATTAAAATTCCTAATATTAGTATGATTAAGATAAGCACCTCTTTTTTTAAAAGTTCTAATATGAATATATATTTTCAATACTTCGGTGTATCTGCTATTTTTAAAATCAGTTTTGCGTTCGTTATTTTTGTGCTGTAGCACATCGTACATTTTATTACCTATACTATCAGAAGATACGGTCAATACTGGCTTATCCCCTAGTTTCGAAAGTACATAGGCTTTTATATATTTTTTAGTCGGTATCTCTACTGCAATTAATCCTTTCATGTAAATTAAATTTTAATCAATCCTTTCGTAACAATAAATGGCCATTTCAGTTTCATAAGTAATAGTAGGGTATTTATCCATAAATTTTTTACAAAATTCAAATAGATCAATCCCTTCAGATACGTAAGTAATAAAAGATGAAATATTCCCTAGTTTTATTCTATTAAACTCAATAAGCTTTGCATACACTGTAATTTCACCGCTTTTTACTAAATATATTTTATCAAAATCAGCCTCAATTATTTTTCCTTTAGGAGGAGAAAAATGTATTTGCAAAAAATATTTATTACTAAGCTTATTATTGAAATTTTCAATAATAAGCTCTTTATCTGGCTTTATGTTACTCATCATCTTTTTGATATTTTGGTTGTGAATAATATTGTCTTTGATCATTAATTATCTTGTCAATTCTTTGGCCAGCCTTTTCTGCTTGTTTTTTTCCAATAGTACATACTAATGCTAGTATGCTAAAACTTCCAGTCAAAAATCCACCCAAAAATCTAAGGTCAAAATAATGGCTTAAGCATATGCCACCCAAAATGCATAAAATAAAAAGGAGTAGCACTAAATTTTCTTTTTTCATAAAAAATATGTGTGTTTTAAAATTAATAATTTTTAAAAAATCTTGTAACAAAACATTTAAAATCAATACAGCAAAGGATTTCAAGCGTTACAACTTTGTGACAGCTTTCTGTTACAACTTGTTACAAGTTTGTAACAGATTTGCAACAGATTTAATACTTTTTTTAATAGCTGTAACATCATAAGATATAATACTGTATTGATTTTTAAAAGAACTAATAAAATAATGTTACAAGTGTAACAACATTTCTAACTCACTAAAAGGACTATATCAGGCTTCCAGCCATGCTCTAAAATCCAAAATTCGAAAAAATCTACAGCTACTACTACACCTGTTACTTCGCAACGCATTGATTTTTAAATTTGTAACACATTGTTACAGTCCCAAATCCAGCTTTAATTGATGCTTACCTTTCCAATTTCTACCATACCTCCTATTATCAACGTGTTGCTTAATGTCATGTTTTAAATGGCAAGCCTGGCATAAGGCAGCCAAATTATTAAACCGGTTATTATCCTTGTTATGATCAATATGAGCAACCGTAAGTACAACTTTGCTTTTAGTTCTAGGATGTGGCTCATAGTTAACAGCTTCACACCACTCACAGCAATTACCTGCCCTTATAAATCTAATTAGCCTACTTATTAAGGTCCACTTTGGATGATATTGTGAATATTTTATTGGCACTGATTTTTATAGTCTAAAAGTTGTAGTTTCTCACCTTAATCCCCATTACAACATATCCTTCTTTAATTCCGAAATGACCCCCGTAAAGAATATATATAACTTCTGCTTCAATTACTTTTTCTGTGTACTTCTTTTCTTTATTATCCCATCCCTCTAAAAGCAATATATGACCTTCATCAAAGCCCCTATCATTTAACCTAACCTCAAAAGTCTTCTTGCCTGTAGCAATGTCCATCATAAATTCATCCCAATTTTTTAATTTATGTACCATTTTTTATATTTTAAGTAAACTGATATCTATCGTTGTCTTTTATTATTGTACTTTCAAAAGGGAAATCTTCTTTGCTTACTTTCTCAATTTGCTGCATTAGTGTAACACTTCCGCTAAAAACTATGTGCATCTCTTCTTTAATTTTTATTTGTAGTGTAAGACATTTGCCATTCCCTTTTTCTTTAAATTTTGAGTCTTCAATTTTGTAGGCGATGACTTCAATTTGTTTATTTAACACTCGTTCTATTTTTATTTTATCGCCTGTAAATGAATTACTCTCTACTTCTATATTAAATTGACTAAACTTTTTCATGGAGTAGTTTTTTATGTAAGTGCTTTCCGTTGCAATGCTTTATCCATCCATTGTAAGAAGCTATTGAAGCTGGTGCAATGCCTTTTGCTACTTTACGAGCAAAGTTTTGTTTGATGCTTTTACGTAGCATTGTGTGTGTATTGTAAAATACATAGCCTACAAAATCAATTCCTCTAGCAGCCACTGGAAACACTTGATAGTTTTGTTTTACAGTTAGTTTTAAATTGGTGTTTAAATAACTTTTAATATCGCTTAAAAGCTGGTGTAAATACTCTTTACTATTATGTAGTATTACCAAATCATCAGCATACCTGTAATAGTATTTTACTTGCTTGGTTTCTTTTAGCCAATGGTCGAAATAGGTAAGGTAAAAATTAGCTAAGTACTGGCTTAGGTAGTTACCAATAGGTAAGCCGCTGGCACTATCAATAATGCCATTTAGCAACCAAAGCAAATCGGCATCTTTAAATTTTTTACGAAGGAGTTGTTTAAGTATATCATGGTTGATCGATGGATAGAACTTTTTAATATCCAATTTTAAACAGTACTTGGTATCCGTTGTGTTTTTTAAAGCAGCTTTAACGGCATTTACAGCGGCATGTATGCCCTTTCCTTTTATACAGCTATAGGTATCGGCTGTAAACGTTTTTACAAAAACTGGCTCTAATACGTTCATTATAGCATGGTGTGTAATACGGTCGGGGAAGTATGGCAATCTAAATATTTCCCTCTCCTTTGGCTCATGTATAATAAAGGTTGTATAGGCAGATGTTTGATAGCTTTTTTGCTGAAGCATTTGGTGCAGCTTCAAAATATTAGCCTCCTTATTTTGGTTGTGAACAATCACACCATACTGCTTGCTCTTGCCTTTACAAGCAATAGCATCTGCCAATTGCAGATTATCTATGCTTGTTATTTGCTGATATAAATTCCCTATTCGTTTCATTTGCCTTTGCTTTAAAAAGTCGTTTTCGTTTTTGCTACCAACGCCTTTTTTGAAAGTGTTATTTTTTGCCATGTGGGCAGGGTTTGTGTTGCTTTAAAAAAAACTATGCATTGGTGAGAGCTGACATTCGTATTCGTATTCCAGTTATCGACATCGTTGAACGACAGCCTGAAGCCTGTACAACTACCAGCCTTTGCAACACACAACCTTATGCTTGTTATTGAATTAATAAATATTCTTCGTACAAATCTTTGAATGTTTCAAACGTATGCTCTGCTGCTTCCCTGCTAACAAAGCAAAGGCGAGAGCCGACACCCGTATGCGTACCCCGGTTAACGACACCGCCGAAGAACGACAGCCCGAAGCCCGATGGCTTTGTTGTGTCTTCTATAATATCGGGCCATAAAAAATACTTTCTCTCATTACCATTTGCCCAATTGGGTTGCCAACCATCATTTACAGCCTCTACAATTATTACTATTTTGTAGTGTGCAATAATTGCTTTTTGATGTTTAGTAATAGGGGATGGGAATACTGGCAAATCAGTTGGATAACCAAGAGCCTTGCAGGCTTGTTCGAAAGTTTTAATCGCTTTCATTGTGTTTATTTAATAGTTAAAAAATCGTTGTATAAATCTGCAAATTGTGTAGCGGCATACTCTGCTAGTTCTTCACTTTTATAGCAAAGGCGAGAGCCGACAGTCGAACCCGTAATCCAGCTAACGACAACGTCGAACGACAGCCCGAAGCCCGGCTTATGTTTAAACCAAGGAATATATTTGTACTGGCTGCTATTTTCCCAGTCGGGTTGCCAGCCTTCGTTTAATACTTTGGCAACCGCTACAAGCATTGCATGTGCCTTAGATGATACCAAAATATCATTTACTCCGTTGTAAGCTAAGAAAGTACCTAAATTGGTTCGGCTTTGTTCATCTAGTGCATTAAGCACATCATCAAATGATTTGATGTGTTCTTTAATGTCTTTTGGAATAAAGATTTCTTTGCCTAGTAAATTTTCTAGCAAAGCTTTGCCAGCAGCATCTGCATTGTTGTATGCTGCCTGGGCGTTTGTTGGTGTGATTGTTAGTGTCATAGTTTTTATTTTAAAATTTGTAATGCTTTTTGATATGCTTTATTAATTCTATTAAACTGTTCTGCGTTTCCTCCAGCATCTGGATGAAATATTTTTGCTTTTCGGAAATAAGCTTCCTTTATAGCTTCTCTAATTGTCATACTGCCTACACCCAATACCTCCCACCAATTTTCTTCAGCTACAGCCTCAGGCAATGCTTTAGATCCATCAAAAGCATTGCTTCCATCATATCGCCAGTTCCCCATCGTTCAATACCTCTAATTGCTTCTAACGTTTTCATTATAGCCTGCAGGTTGTCCATTACTGTATTGTACTTGTCACAGCTTAAAGCATATTGCTTTTTCTTCCAGGAAAAATAAACTGCTACACCTGGCTCATCTTTAGCTTTAGTTTGATCGGCATACATTATTTCCTGTCCTCCTCTATTATAGGTATTGATATTGCTGCTAATAACAATATCTTTTGCCATCATCATTCCTAACTGTTTTAATACTCCATCTCTAGCCCTAGCTAAAGTGGTTTTAAAGGATGAATGAATCCGCTGATACTTTTCTGTTTTTTTTCGACCTAATGGCCAGTGTAATGGGAATGCTTCCATTTTTTATATTTTTTCATTAATAAATTCTACTGCACAGTCTTTAAAATCCATATTATCTGTAATGCCAATTTCTAAAAGAGTGGAATCAACATTTCGTTCCGCTACGTTTTTCTTAAGACGATTATTTTGACCGAACTCTTCATTAAAAATTTTTTGACGATTACGCATTATGGCAACATCATGTATAAATTGTATAAAAGCTTCTTCTAATCGCTGTTCTCTAGTTTTTTTCGACATTGTTAACAGTTTTAATTTTATCAGATAATACAGTTCTATTGTGGTGAATAGATAATGCGTCAATCATTAATCCTAATTCTTCTTTTTTAAAGAGAATTTTTACTTCGTTACTTGTAGAATCAATGAGGTTAAACTTTAGCTTTTCAATTATCTCATCCATATCAATCTTTTTTATGAATTTTAAAATATTTTTTCTTTTCAGCTTCTATATCAGCGCCCTTATCAATGTAAATACAAGTCTTAGCATCTATCCTTACTAATATCTTGTTGCTATAATCAACTTGCTTTGTTTTAAAAACCTTTTCTACTCGTTTTATAGGAAATGTTGCCGCTATCGGTTTAATTATTTTGTCTTTACTCTTCTTTTTCTTCAGATTTATTTTTTGGCTTTTAGATAATCGAATGGATCCATTTTTTGTAAAAAGATTAATAGCGTCAATGATCAACTCAATTGGCTTGCCTATAATATTAGCTAGCTCTTCATTAGTATGCCTATGAAGTTGTTGCCTAATAATAGTATTGTCAAATAGATTTAGCATATTATCCATTGCCTATTTCTTTTTTGTCTGATTTTTTCTTATTCTCAGCTAGTGTTCTTACTCTTACTGCATCTATTTGTACTTTAGCCGCATTAATTACAACAGTACCAGCTGCAGTTAAAGCTTGGCCACGTTTAATTTCTTTTTCCAAATCTGCATTAGGATCACTTAACCTTTTCATCTGGTCAAACATCATTTGTTGTAAGGAAAGTACATTGTCTTCGCTTGTTTGATTTTGGTGTTCATTTGTTTTGTTCATTTTGTTTAAATTTTATGGTGTTATTTAATTGGTTTAATATTTTGTATAGTGCCCTGTATTCATCCGGTAGCTTTAATCTATGGGTTCTATTTCTCCTGGCATGCTCAGCTCTGCTTATTGCCTCCAAATTTTCAGGTACTACATTCATATTGTCTCTATCCTTAAATCCTATAATAAAACCTTCAGGGAATGGTCCAAAATGTTTTACGTATAACCACTGGGCATAGTGAACAAATCTTCCATCTACCTTTATTACTAAAAATTTGTAATCCCTATCTTTTTTGCCCCACATTTTAACAGTACCTTCTTTGTGAGCATGTCTTTTTTTCCAAGTGGCCATGTGTTGCCAGCATCCTTTAGTAACGTTTCTTTTTTTTATGGCCAACAATTCAATCCTTGTTCTCTGCAACTTTAAATATTTCCTTTTTTTCTCGATATGTTTAAGTGTCCACCCCTTTTTCTTTGGCCACTTTTGTTGAAAAATTTCCGCCAATTCTTTATCTCCTATCTCGATATAATTAGCCTTTAAATAATCAACCTTTTCATTAGTCCAATATTCCAATTCCATCCTAAGTAAGCCTAATCCATGGCAATGCTTCCTAATGGTGCCTATTGATGTTCCAAAAGCTTCAGCCATTTGTTTGTTACTCATACGGCTATAGTTTTCGTTGACAAATGATGTCAACTTCTCACTAAATGCAACCTTATAAGTGTTTATTCTTTTCAAACTCTTTTACTTTTCTTTTTAATAAAATAACTTGCCTTGCCGCTGCTATTAAATTTGGATTTTTTAAAACTTCTTTTTGTAAGTCTTTATTCCGCCAAGCAATTCTTGCTGCTACCCAGCTATCATGGGTATTAATGCTGCTGCTATTTTTTAAAATAGTGAAGCTCTTACCCCCAGGTTTTGAATTTTTAGAAGCGATTAACTGGTATTGCTCCTCAGTTCGTTTCAATTTCAAATACCCTCTTTTTTTAGATATATGATTCTTCGTCCATTTCTTTTTCTTTGGCCACATTTGTTCAAATAACTCTGCTATTTCTACATCACCTTTTATTGTATAATTTGCCTTTAAATATTCAACCTGCTCAGTAGTCCAATACTCCATTTCTATTCTTCTTAAACCAAGTTCGTTGCATTTATTCCTAGTTACCGTTAATCGTAATCCTAAATCTTTAGCTAACTCCGGATTTGTTTTTTTATAAAAATTGGCCATCAAATAATCCACCATTTCAATAGTCCAAATAGTTTTATTAATGGGAATAAATTCTTTTATCATATTAACCAAATGGTATTTCGTTGTCTGCTACTATAGGCTTAGGAATAGAATCATCAGTACTATTACTCATATTGGCTATATACTTACCCTCATCACTTAAATGAACGCTTTTCTGTTCTTCTTCACTCACAAAATCTTTTCTCAAAAAAACAAATGGCCTACCATTATCGTGCACCTCCATCAATAAAATTTCTTTCTTTCCGTCAGCAAATTTCTCTTCCATTTTGGGGTAGATAAACCTAGTAACCTTATATTTTTTTTCAATTTTAGCTCCTGGCATTACTCCATCTACATTTCCCCACTTTACACCTGCTGCAGCTAAAGCTTCATCTTCAGTTTTATATTCATTTTTAACGTCATCAACTATCCATACATGATAATAATCTACTTTAATTTTTTCCTTAATAATTTTTGATAGATATAGCGTTTCGTACTTAGCACTATTTCTAAATACTTCTTTATGTATTGCAGTAGCTGTCATTAAAATTTGTTCTCTACCGGTATCAAGGAATATTTCTTTTAGGTAAAATCTCAATTCTTTTTCTGCACTGCTTTGTGATTGAGCAATTACTTTTTTCAAAGCTTCAGTGCGTAATAATTGAGGATGAAACCACATTCTATTCCTATGCTCTGATTTTATAGATCTTGAATTTAGAAAGGATAAAAAAGCCGGCATTTCCTCATTCAATAAATCAATCAATTTTGGGTTATCGCTTTTCAAAACGGGTACCTTAATCATCCAGTAGCGTATATCCTGATCATTTATACTGATAAAATTGTCCTCGTTATTACTGATTAATACAAACTTTATAAAGCAATCAAGTTCTATTTGGCCACGTCCTTTAGCATTCATGTATATTTTACGAGCTGTACTCAACATTTTAATCTTCTCTACCACATGCACCTTATCAATCTTGGTTTCATCACACACTACTACACTTTTAGTAGCCCAGTGAGCATTAAAATCTCCGGCTAAATCCGCATTACCAACAATAGCTGTATTGGCACCTAGCATAGCTCTTAAAAAATTCGCAAAAGTTGACTTACCTGTGTTATTTTCAGCACTTATCAAACAAAGTATTGGTAATTTCTGCTGAGGCATTTGATACAAAAGCTGTAAATAATCTATGGCTAAATCTAAAGTGGTGTATTCCTTCAGCTCTTTAGTGTCTTTATCTGTATAGCTAACAGTTTTATCTCCAAATATGTGTCTTAAAAAGCTCATAATAGTAGGGCAATCATCTTCAAAACATTCATCTTCATCCGGCAAAAAATCTAAAGGAGAGTAAACATTAAAGCAGCCATCTATTACAGGTAAATAGTTAACATGATTGGGCACATTACAAAATGCCTCATATTTTGGTACATTTTTGCAAAATCCTTTGCCATGATCGTCCTCTATAGTGCTCTTTTTTCTTTCGTGAAATTGGCGTTCACTTCTTCCAAATTGGTTAGGTATCATTACGTATTTAAAATAATGATCACCTACTCTAAAATAATGTTTGGTTTCTTTTGGAATAATGATTTTACAATCGCCAGTTTCGCTATCATATTTATATCTGGTACCATGGAAAATAAATTCTTTGTCTTTAATCTCTGGTCTACGTTCTACATGGTGTAAATAAAAATCTTTTACAGTGTTTAAATGAAAGTGAGCGTGTACTTTACTTAAGCCGTAAGTAATATTGAATTTTTGAAAATAATACCCTTGGTTGCTTACGCTAACCATGTCTTGTATTATTTCTTTGGCTTTATCAGGGAAGGAGATAAGTACATCATCAATCCCTTTTAACTTATCTCTGGAGATATCTTTATTGTCTGTAAATAGAGTTTCTGTATCGATATGAAGAAACCATTTCTGAACATCCACATAGTCGTTAACTAAGGTTTTAAATGTATTTACGGACTGAAAAAAACCATTAGGCCGCTTATATAAATCTAATCCATCAGTAATTTCTTTTTGAGTAATATCTAATGCATCGCCATCTGTAAGCCATACCATACGCTGTACATTGCAACGTTGCATTAACCTTACTATTTCTGGATGAAGGGTGTTTTTACCCGTTTCCTTCATGTGTGTGATAGAAGAGAGGCCAATGATATCGGCGCCATGCATCCAAGCCTTAAAAGCTTTAAAATAACCTTCAACTAAAAATAAGGTGTGTATCTGATCGCCTTTTTCAAATTTTTCTACTAAGCCAGGAGGGAAAAAAGGATGTGTACCAGCGCCTTTAGGAATAAGATATTTTATGTAATCGCTGCCTTTTTGAATTGGGTCTTTTAGCCTGGTCATACTAAAATCTCTTTTCTGCCGGCTGTTATTTTTTTCTATTCTAATGGTGAGCCTATCAAGTGTATAAACTAGTATATCTATACCCTGTTCAACTTCTTTAAAAATTGGAACATCTTGGAGGATATCATTACCAGTACCATGCTCAGTTTTATTTAAAGAAATTTTATTAATTTCTGGCGTAATGCCATATAGCTCCATCCTTTCGTCGAAGTAAGAAATTTTCCTTAAAGTATTATCCGATTTGCTTGTAGCCTTTGCCATTAAATATTACTAATATTTAGGCTACTTTAATAGTACGAATTAGGGTTAATAAGCTAGTAAGGGGTTCGATTGTACTCCCCATAGCTCCACAGATTTTAGTTGAAAGTTGAAAATTGAAAGTTGAAAATTATTTATATCACTTTCGTTTTCAATTTTCAATTCATAATTGTTCATTAATTTCCTCCATCCTTATTCCACTGTGGCTTTCGTCGTATACACATTCCCCATTTTTTATTAATAGTATTTGTGGGCTTTCGTGGTATACCTTAAAATCTTCGGCAATTTTTGCCGATATAGCTCTGTGGTTTAATAAATCTAAATAATAAAAATCAACACCGGTAGGTGTGGTAGCATTATCCAACCTATTTTTAGCAACTACACTAATACTACATCGGGTACTGTGCTTAAAAATTAGTTGAGGTTGTTGGTAAGATAATTCTTTTATCTTGGTAAGTTCATCTTCACTTACCAAATTAATCCAATTCATAGGAGAATTTTAATTTATAATTTATTGGGCAACCATTGGGCAACCGCTTTTACGACTTGTATGGCAGCTACTAAAAATTACTGCAAATGTTAGTACTAAACTTAGTGCAAAAAATATTTTTTTCATTCTACTTCTTTTAAGGTTAAAAAAACTATTATTGTAAAATTAATCTAATAAACGATAAAATAGATAGAAAATTATGTAAAATTTACCAAAGGGTATAACTTATTTATGTAAATCGTCTTTTTAAAAACTAAACTTTTCCTTAACATAACCAAAAATTAAAATGCTTAAACTTACCAAACCCATTGCGTTTATTGATTTAGAAACTACCGGCGTTAGCATAAGCACCGACAGAATAGTTGAAATTGCTATTATTAAAATTTTGCCCGATCAAAGTAGAGTTGTAAAACGCAAAATTATTAATCCACAAATGCCCATACCGCAAAGCAGTACAGATATACATGGAATAACTAATGAAATGGTAAAAGATGCCCCTACGTTTAAAGAAGTAGCCAACGAAGTAAAAGTATTTATAGATGGATGCGATTTAGGTGGCTACAACAGCAACCGTTTTGATATTCCTGTTTTAATGGAAGAATTTTTAAGGGCAGGTTTAACCATAGATTTAAGTACAAGAAAAATGGTAGATGTACAACATATTTTTTATAATATGGAGCCACGTACCTTAACAGCAGCCTACAAATTTTATTGTCAAAAAGAGTTGGTTGATGCCCATAGTGCCGAGGCAGATATTGCTGCAACTATCGATGTTTTTTTAGCACAATTAGATAAGTATACGCAGTTAGGCAATACGGTTGAAAGTGTGTTAAGCGTAATTGGCGAAGATAAAATTGTGGACTATGCCCGAAGGTTTAGTTTTGATGATAAAGGAGTAGAGGTATTTAATTTTGGTAAGCATAAAGGAAGAAGTGTGTTGGATGTAATTAAAGCCGAACCTAGCTATTACGACTGGATTATGAAGGGAGATTTTCCCTTACATACTAAACAAAAATTGACCGAAATTTATAACCGTACATTGTTAAAAAATAAATAAATGTTAGGGGTGGATAACTGAATTACTTGCCAAACAACTATTTATTGTAAATTTGAATTCAAACTTTATTGAATTGGAGAAATTAGTTATTATACCTACTTACAACGAAAAAGAAAATATTGAAGCAATTATTGCTGCAGTAATTAATTTAAATCAGCATTATCATATTTTAATTATAGATGATGGCTCACCAGATGGTACAGCACAAATTGTAAAATCGCTTTTTACAATATACCCTAATCAACTTTTTTTAGAGGAACGAAAGGGTAAACTTGGTTTAGGTACAGCCTATATTCATGGTTTTAAATGGGCTATACAAAAGGGGTATACTTATGTATTTGAAATGGATGCCGATTTTAGCCACTCCCCAACCGATTTAGAAAAATTATATATAGCTTGTAAAAACGGAGCAGGGGTTGCAGTAGGTAGCCGCTACGTTAAAGGTGGAGCTGTGCAAAACTGGCCTACCAATAGAATTGCACTTTCTAAAGGAGCTTCGTTATACACTCGTATTATAACCTGGATGCCCATTAGCGACCCAACAGCTGGGTTTGTATGTTACAAAAAAGAAGTATTAGAAGCCATAAATTTTGAAAGCATAAATTTTGTTGGTTATGCTTTTCAAATTGAAATGAAATTTGCCGCATGGAAGCTTGGGTTTAAAATTACAGAAGTGCCCATCACTTTTAAAGATCGAACAAAAGGGGCTAGCAAAATGAATAAAGGCATTATAAAAGAAGGTGTAGTAGGGGTATTAAAATTACGTTGGCAAAGCCTTTTTAAAAGCTATCGAAAAAAATTATCTAACATCGAAAATAGCAATGGTGTAAACTTTCCAAAACAAGAAATTTTGTTAGAAGGGAAGTGATTTTCATTTACAAACCTACGCTATCTCCAACAAATAAATAGAGGTGTGAATTTTTAGGCTAAAAATTAATTAGCATAGTAATATCCTTTTTAAAACATAACCTTACCCTTAAACACATTCCTAATTCATTCGCCAATTCGTATAAAAAAATAATCAAAAATTTTTTCATTATTAATTATTCATTATATTGCTGTAATTAAAAATAATTAATTATGCTAAAATTCAATGAACTTAAAAAAGGCGATTATGTAATTGCCGATTTTGATGGTAATAAACAAGTAGGTATGGTAACTGGGCTAATGCCTGGTGCACACGATGTTTGCATAAATAATGGCGTACAAGAGTTTTGGTTTAGTCCAAATGATTTAACTGCAGTAGATATTACCGATGACGAATTGGATAGATTAAAATTTAAGAAACAAACCAATGAAGATGGAACTATAAAATATATGAAAGGTGCTTTTAGGATGGTAACACCAGGGGTTGGTAATTTTGAAAAAATGGAAATATGGTATAGAGATGAAAAAAGACATATTCAACACCCTATAAAATTACATCAGCTACAAAATCATTTTTATGAGATGACAAAAGTTCATTTAAACGAAGATAATTTTAACTAAACTATTAATTATCAATATTTTAAGGCTATTAAGTTAGCCTTTTTTTGTTTTACAAATTAACTATACGCTCTTAAAAAAGTATTCACTTTTTACTTCAATTCCTCTAAAAAACTACCGTTTTCCCCAAAAAAGCCATTAATGTGGGCAAGTTGCTTAAAATTGTTAGTAAAATCAAAAAAATAGTCTTACCTTTGCCGTCCGAAAATTATGGCTAAACAAACACTTATTAAACAAGACGGCTCTGTAGTAGAATCCTTAAGCAATGCTATGTTTAAAGTTAAATTGGAAAACGGACACGAAATCCTAGCTACAATTTCAGGAAAAATGAGGATGCATTACATACGTATTTTACCAGGTGATAAAGTAGGAATTGAAATGAGTCCATATGATTTAACAAGAGGAAGAATAATATTTAGATATAAATAAACAACAATGAAAGTAAGAACTTCAATTAAAAAACGTAGTGCAGATTGTAAAATTGTACGTCGTAAAGGTAGATTATACGTAATCAACAAAAAAAATCCTCGTTTTAAGCAAAAGCAAGGATAATTTCTAATTTTTAATTTTTAATATTTAATTAAATAATATGGCTCGTATTGCCGGTATAGATTTACCAAAAAACAAAAGAGGCGAAATAGGACTTACCTATATATATGGTATTGGCCCATCTACAGCAAAATACATTTTAGCAAAATGTGAAATTGATGTAAATAAAAAAGTTAATCAATGGAATGATGATGAGCAAACTGCTATTCGTAATGCCATTAACACCGAATTTAAAACTGAAGGTGCTTTGCGTAGCGAAACTCAAATGAACATTAAACGTTTACTTGATATTGCTTGTTACCGTGGCTTACGTCATCGTAAAGGTTTGCCTTTACGTGGTCAACGTACTCGTACAAATAGCCGTACTCGTAAGGGTAAGCGTAAAACAGTTGCAGGTAAAAAGAAAGTAACTAAGTAAAATTGTTGATTTGCGATTTTATGATTTGTTGATTTTAAATTTTCAAATCAAACATCAAAAATTCAAACATTAAATAAGACTTATATTTTTTGTTACAACACCAGATAGCTTTAATAAGTCGGCAGGAGGGTTGTATCAAACTCAAGTAAAATTGAGCTAACATTTTTAAAGATTACCTATAAATGGCAAAAGCACAAGGCGCAAAAGCAACAGGAAAAGCAGCCGCAAAAAAAAGAGTAGTAAAGGTTGATGCATATGGCGATGCTCATATCGTAGCAAGTTTTAACAACATCATTATTAGTTTAACCAACAAACAAGGGCAAGTAATTGCTTGGAGTAGTGCTGGTAAAATGGGTTTTAGAGGTTCTAAAAAGAATACACCCTATGCCGCTCAAATGGCAGCAGCAGATGCAGCTAAAGTAGCTTTAGATGCTGGTTTAAAAAGAGTAGATGTTTTCGTAAAAGGACCAGGAAGTGGAAGAGAAGGTGCAATACGCTCTCTATCTCAAAATGGTATTGAAATTACAACGATTAAAGATGTAACGCCAATTCCTCATAACGGTTGCCGTCCTCCTAAAAAGAGAAGAGTATAATACGATTTTGAATGTCGAAATTTTTGGATTTCGAATGTAATGAGTATACAAACTCAAATAGTTCTTATTAATAGATTTTAAAGATGTTGGTTTAAAAATAGTATGAATTTGAAAAATATTTTCAAATTCGAAATTTTAAATTCAATATTCGATATAAATATTTCATTTTATAAACAGGGTGCTTAATTGATTTTTACCGTTTTTACTGATTAACGCACCGATACAAAAAAGCGGAAAATGAAAAATATATATGGCACGTTACACAGGCCCAAAAACCAAAAAATGTCGCATTTATGGCGAACCTATTCTTGGTAATGGCAAGTATTTAACAAAAAACAGCAACCCTCCGGGTCAGCATGGAGCAACTCGTAAGCGTAAAACCTTAGGCGAGTATGCACTACAATTAAGAGAAAAGCAAAAAGCAAAGTACACGTACGGATTGTTAGAAAAACAATTCTACAAAACTTTTGAAGAAGCTGCTCGTAGAAAAGGCGTTACAGGTGAAAACCTTATTAAATTATTAGAAGCCCGTTTGGATAATGTTGTATTCCGTTTGGGTATTGCACCAAGCCGTTCGGCTGCCCGTCAATTAGTATCTCACAAACACATTACTGTAAATGGCGATGTTTTAAACATTCCATCACATAGCTGTAAGCCAGGTGATGTAGTTGGTTTAAGAAATAAAAGTGCTGCTAACGCATCTATAACTAGCAACTTACGTGGAAAAAATCCTAAGTTTAGTTGGGTAGATTGGAGTGAAAGTGAGCAAAAAGGTACTTTTATTACCTATCCAGAGAGAGAAAGTGTTCCTGAAAATATTAAGGAGCAATTGATTGTGGAATTGTACAGTAAGTAATAAGTGCCTTGTGCCTTAAACTTAGCGTACGCATTAAAAAACAATAAAACAATAATTTAATATGGGAATTTTAAACTTTGTTAAGCCCGATAAAATCGTTCTACAAAAAGCAACTGAGTTCGAAGCTAATTTTGAGTTTCGTCCGCTAGAGCCTGGTTACGGTGTAACCATTGGTAATGCATTACGTAGAGTATTATTAAATTCATTAGAAGGTTATGCAATTGTTGGAATCAACATTGTTGGTGCCGATCATGAATTTGCAACTATTAAAGGTATTACAGAAGATGTTACTGAAATTATCTTAAACCTTAAGCAAGTTCGTTTAAAGCGTAAGGTTGAAGGTGAAGTAGGTACAGAAAAAATAACTTTATCTATAAAAAATAAAACTGAATTTACTGCAGGAATGATTGGAGAAGCTACTCCATCTTTTGAAGTAATGAATCCAGAATTATTAATTTGTACGCTAGATAGCAGTGCAAAATTAGATATAGAAATTACAGTAAACAAAGGAAGAGGTTATGTACCTGCTGAAGAAAGCAGAGAAAAAAGTAGCCACTTTGGTTATATTTCTGTAGATGCTATTTACACTCCAATAAAAAATGTAAAATACACTATTGAAAATACTAGGGTTGAGCAACGTACCGATTTTGAAAAATTAATTATGGAAGTAGTTACCGATGGTACTATTCACCCAGAAGAGGCTGTAAAGCAAGCTAGTCGCATCTTAATTCAACACTTAATGATTATTACAGACGAAAATATTACGTTTGATAATAAAGAAGAAAAGAAAGAAGATTTAGTAGATGAACAAACCTTACAATTACGTAAAGTATTAAAAACTCCATTAGAAGATTTAGATTTATCTGTAAGAGCATTCAACTGCTTAAAAGCAGCTAAAATTAACTCGTTAAGTGAGTTGGTACAGTACGAGCAAGAAGACTTGATGAAGTTTAGAAACTTTGGTCAAAAATCGTTAAGTGAAATTGAGCAAGTGTTAAACGAAAGAGGTTTAGGCTTTGGTATGGACTTAGGTAAGTTGAAATTGGATGATGAATAAACCCCTCGGCCCCTAAAAGGGAACTGGAGCTTTTATAACACAAGTACCTCACAAATCCTGACACGGTGTGGGGGAATTTAACCTTTTGAATTTGCTTTCTATAAAGCAAAGGAGATACAAAAACAAAACGTCATGCGTCACGGAGACAAACAAAACAATTTAAGCAGAACAGCCTCTCACAGAAAGGCATTATTAATGAATTTAGGTTGCCAGTTAATTACGTATAAGCGTATAACTACAACATTGGCTAAAGCAAAAGCTTTACGTACCTACATAGAGCCAATCATTACAAAAACAAAAAATACAAGTAGCAAAGAAGCTATTATGCACAACCATCGTATAGTATTTAGTTATTTAAACGATAAAGCTGCAGTAAAAGAATTATTTACAGTAGTTGCCCCAAAAATTGCAGCACGTCCTGGAGGATATACTCGTATTATAAAGCTTGGAGCAAGGGTTGGAGATAATGCAGAAATTGCAATGATAGAGCTTGTTGATTTTAACGAAATTTACGGAAAAGGTATTTCTCCTACAACTGCTGAACCAGCTAAAAAAACTCGTAGAAGTGGAAGCAAAGCAAAAGCATCTGCTACAACTGATGAAGTAGCTACAGCAGAGGTTGTTGAAGTTGAAGCTGCGCCAAAAGCAAAGGCTGCAAAAGCACCTAAAGCTGCTAAAACAGGAGATGATTTAATTATTATAGAAGGTATAGGACCTAAAGCTGCTGAAGTATTAGTAGCTGCAGGTATTACTACTTTTGCTGAATTAGCTAGCACCCCTACCGAAAAAGTAAAAGAAATTTTAATGGCTACCGATGCTAAAGTTGGTCACTTAGATCCAACAACATGGGCACAACAAGCACAATTAGCTGCCGATGGTAAAATGGATGAATTAAAAGAATTACAAGACAAATTAAACGGCGGTAAAGAAGTAGAATAATCGCTTTTAAAAGTTATATAAGCCTCGATATTTTATCGAGGCTTTTTTGTGCTATTAGTGTAAAAACGTTTACATTTTTTAAAAAGATGTTATCGTTAAATATTATGTGAAAAATTATTTTACCACAAATGCGATAGAAGTGTTTTCTTTGCAAAACTTCTTTTTATAAATGCCAATTACAACAACTAAACAACAAGCAATTTTAATTTTAAAAGACGGCACAGTTTTTAAAGGCAAAGCCTTTGGTAAAATAGGTACTGCAACCGGCGAAATCTGTTTTAATACAGGGATGACTGGCTATCAAGAGGTATTTACCGACCCAAGCTATAGTGGACAAATTTTAATAATGAATAATGCCCATATAGGCAACTATGGCACTAGGGCAAAAGATGTGGAAAGCGATGGGGTAAAAGTGAAAGGGGTAATTGGTAGAAATTTAGAAGAAAAGTATAGCCGGTTTTTAGCCGAAGAAAGTTTACAGCAATATTTTGAAAAGCAACATTTAGTAGCCATTGATGGTATTGATACAAGAGCTTTAGTAGCTCATATTCGTACACAAGGAGCGATGAACTGTATTATTAGTAGTAGTAACTTAGATATAGAAAGTTTAAAAGCAGAATTAGAGCAAGTGCCTAGTATGGATGGCTTAGAGTTGGCTAGTACAGTAAGTACAGAAGCCCCTTATTTTTTGGGGAACGAAAATAGCAAACTAAGAGTAGCTGTGCTTGATTTTGGTGTAAAGAAAAATATTTTAACTTGTTTAGTTGAACGTGGTGTTTATGTTAAAGTACACAATGCCAAAACTTCGTTTGACGATTTAGAAAAATTTAACCCTACTGGCTATTTTATTAGTAATGGCCCCGGAGACCCAGCACCAATGGATTACGCAGTTAAAACGGTTAAGCAAATTTTAGCTGCTGATAAACCTTTATTTGGTATTTGCTTAGGGCATCAGTTATTGGCCTTAGCTAATAATATTTCAACCTTTAAAATGCATCATGGGCATAGAGGTTTAAACCATCCTGTAAAAAATATTATAACAGGCAAAAGCGAAATAACAACACAAAACCATGGTTTTGGTGTAAATCCTGATTCAGTAAATGCTAACCCAACTATTGAAATAACACATCTTAACCTAAATGATAATTCCATAGAGGGAATACGGGTTAAAAATAAAAAAGCGTTTTCTGTTCAATACCACCCAGAAGCTACACCAGGCCCACATGATAGCAGGTATTTGTTTGATGATTTTGTTGAAATGATGAGTACTAAATAACCAATTGCATTAATTGTACTAATTTTATAGATACGTAATAGTAAAATTATCAATGAGCAAATCTTTCCTCTTTATAGTACTTGTTTTATTATTTGGTGCTGCTACTTATTTTTTAGGGAAAAAAAATGGCAGCAATCAATTAACTTCCTCAGTTGTTCAAAATGTAACTTTAGTGCAACAAATTGCTGAGCTTTCTGCATTATCTGTAACAGGTACAACTACCGCTAAGCTTAGTAATAATGAGGGTAGCAGCGGTATGTGGAATAAATTTAAAAACTATCTGGCCGAAAACACCTTGCAAGTAACTTTGCCTTACGAAGCTAAATACGGTGTACAATTAAAAGATAAAAAAGTAACCGTTGATACAAAAGATAAGACTGTACTTATTCAATTACCCAAATGTAAATTACTAAGCCTACAATTGCAACTTGATAAGTTAGAAATGATGAACCAAACAGGTTTGTTTGCAAGTACTACCATAAAAGATTTAAGTAGTGCACAAAAGCAATTGTATGAGCAAGCACAAGCAAGTTTAACTAATAATGAAGGATATGTAAAACAAGCAGAGCTACAAATAACCAATATCTTAAAAAATTATTACGATCCGTTAGGGTATACCGTTCAATGTATATTTACAGATAATTCTACAAATACAAAACCAAAAGAGTAATGAAAATAGCCATAATTAACGGACCAAATTTAAACTTACTGGGTGTTAGAGAAGTAGATATTTATGGCGAAGAAAGTTTTGCTGCATTTTTTGAAAAACTACAACAAAAATTTTCTTCAGTAGAGTTCGTCTATTATCAAAGTAATGTTGAGGGAGAATTAATAAATAAAATTCAAGAGGTTGGTTTTAGTTTTAATGGAATTATTTTTAACCCTGGTGGTTACACCCATACATCCGTTGCAATAGGCGATGCCATTGCTGCTATTACATCTCCAGTAATAGAGGTGCATATTTCTAATATTTTTGGTAGAGAAGAGTTTAGAAAATTATCTCATGTATCTGCAAAAGCTAAAGGTGTAATTAGCGGATTAGGTTTAAAAGGGTATGAATTAGCTGTCGACTATTTTACAAAATAACTCTTAGTAATAATCCATAGCCCGTATCTTTTTTAGGATTATCTACAATACGTACAATGTGTAAACCAGCCTCTGTCCATACTTTAAATAATTCCCCTTTTTTATGCTTAGTTAATGCTGCATCTAACTGAGGAAGCATTACGCCCCGTATAAACCAACCTAAATCTCCACCGTTTGCGGCACTTACATAATCTGCACTGTATTTATTTGCCATAGTAGCAAATGTTTCTATTTTATTATTTATTTTATATAAAATACTATCAGCTAAATTGGTAGCAAATCTTTCTCTAAATATAGCTGTATCAAGTACAATATGTTGTATATGATAAAATGTATTGGGTGCTTTAAATAAAATTTTAACTAAGTAATTTGCCTTTTTAAATGGGCCATACACTTTTCCGGTTTTACCTTTATATACTAAACTATCCGAAATGCCCATAAAATTTGATGTGCTAACTACAACAACAGAGTCTATAACATATTTCTTTTTTAATTTAAATTTTACATACCCAATAGGGTCTGGAGTAGTTTCTAATTCTTTTTTTATTTGAGCTAAGGATTGGGCTTGGCAAAATAAGGTGCAACAAACAAACGAGAAAATAAATAGTAATTGTTTCAATTTTTTTATTCAAAGGTAAGTAATCACTACTTATTTTTCTTGAAAATTGAAACGCCATTTTTATAGGCTTCCTCATTCCAAATGGCTGCAGTAGTAATAATTAGCTTCAATTCTTTCTCTTTAATTTGTTGAAGAGAAAACAACTCAATACTAGCTACCAGCTTACGCTTTTTTGATAAAAGTTGTGGAAATTCATCTAATAAATCTTGTCCTCTACAAAAGCACACATCAAGTCCATTGGGTATTTTATTTAGGTAACAAAAAATTCCAAAAAAATGGTAAAAGGGTAGTTTATAACTAAACTTTTCTTGAACGTTAGGTACTAACTCAAAAATTAATTCCCTAGCTTTTACAGCTATTTGTTTTTGAACAGGCGTTAAATCATCAATATACAAATCCACCGCATTCATCTTTATAAAGCTAATTTTTTAATGGTAGCTTTTACTTGTTTTTTTAAAACATCCAACTCTGCCAATTGTTCCTGTATAAATGTATTTTCTTCTAATTTTCCTAGTACATTGTTCATTTCGGTATTGGTTTCGTAAACCATTTTTCTAAAGGGGTTACTGTAGTCTTTTGCTCTACTATCGTAAATGCCTTTGCACATCCATTCTTTGGTTGCTATTGCTTTAAGTAGTAATTCTTTTAATAAGGAAGGGGTAAACTGTTTAGGAGTAATATTTAAGATTTCTAATAACGAGGTGTAGGCATGATTTAATTTATCTGTACTGTATAATTCTCCCTGTACTTTATAAAAATTGTGTATTTCATCCCAACTTTTTATTTTACCACTTACAATATCACGTTTTAATTTTTCTACTTCCTCTTTTCTAATTAATTGCCCCCCAATATTTAGCCATTGACTACGTTGTATTTTGGCAGATAATGATTTTTTCAACACCTCAAAATTGCTTATTTTTTGGGTAGTGATGTGGTTAAAAATTTCCATTACTCCATAAAATTGGATTAACTCTTTAAATACTGCAATGGCTTGTGGTACTTTAACCACCTCCGTATTTCGTTTAGAATTTTCCCAGCCGTTTACTAGTGCACTTCCATTTTCATTTAAGTTAAAAGTAGCTAATAAGTTTACAGAATCAACAATTTCATTTATGGTATCAGGTGCTAAATAATCAAATTCTATGCGTTGAATTTTTTCTGTTCTACGGTCTCTATCGGCATACTTTCTTGCATTACGAGCAAGCGCATACATATTATACATAAACCAATAGGCAGGTAGCACAACTATTTTATCATTTGCTACATCATTACTTACTAAACTAAATGGAATTGGAATATTTAATTCAGAAGGAAAATCGCCTTTTGCAATAATTGTAAACGAAGAAAATTTACTATTGTGTTTTAAACTAACACATAAGCCAGGCCAAAACCCACGACCAGCAATAATTTCACCATCTGCACCACGGCTATTATGATTACTGCCAATTGTTGCTCCGGCAGCAATATTGCTTTGCCCCATTACTAAGGAGGCACATAAAAAGGAATTGTTATGATGTTGCTCATGCGAAGGAAAAATTAATGAATTCAAAACTTCGCAACAGCTAATAGTAGAATTATTACCTAAATAAGAATTTATAAGCCTTGCACCATATTTTAATTGTGAGTGACTAGCCATTACAAAACGAACCGCTTTTACACCATAAAAAATTCTACAACCAAAGCCAACAATTCCGTTCACCATTTCGCATCCTTCGCCAATTTGCGATTTACGTTTTGAATCGCTATTTACAGTTAAATTTTTTAGTTTATTTGCTCCTTTAAAATAAGCATCTGTACCAATCAACACATCTTTAATGATTCCACAGTTTTTTATAACTGTTCTATCTCCAATCATTCCATAATAGCCTCGTTGGGTATCAAATTTTTTCTGTGTAAATGCTGTAAATTTATCTAGCAAGGCAATATTATCTCTGTACTTACTCCACATATAAGCATCACCTACTAACATGCCATTAAACGGAATTACTTTTCTCCCTCCATTTTCATTACACAATTCCATCCAGGTTCTTATTTTTTCCTCTTCTCCATCTTGCACAATTCCATTCCCAAATTTTGAATTATCTGTACAAGCTAATTCATTTACATTAGCAATCATTACATCATTTCCAATAATGTAGTGGCTTAAAAAATCTACATGATCTATACATACATTGTTGCCAAAATCGCAACTAATAATAGTGCTATTATATAGGCCAATAGGCATTCTTAAATTATGAAACTCCAAATAAAAGGGCTCTAAAATTCCTATACGTACTAACCCATAAAATTTACAATTTTTTATTAATTCAGCATTAAAAGGAGAGGCTACTAAAATATTATTCCAATCATCGCTTGCATTTCTATTGCGTACTAAAACCTCTATTTCGAGTGAGGTTAGTTTTCGATATTTAATTCCACTCGTATTTTGTTTATTTCGTAAATGGTATTCATCTTTCCCTTTAGGAATGTATTGTGGAGCTATAAAGTTATAGCCAAGATTATTTACTGGATGTTTTTGAATGATATTCATGAACCCCTGTCCCCTAAAAGGGGAACTTAAATTTTTAGTTTATAATATTTTTAGACTTTGTAATTTTCAAAAATTAATAGTACTAAAGTTCGTAAAAAATAGTTATAACTCAATCAGAAATTTAAATGGCTTTTAATTGAGCTAAGTATTTTTAAAATGGGAAAGTAATTTAATAATGGCAGACCCAATTCCCCCTTCAGGGGGCGGAGGGGTTTCTTATTCCACAGTTACACTCTTTGCCAAATTTCTTGGTTTATCTACATCTACCCCTTTTAATGTACCTACATAATACGATAAAAGCTGTAGTGGAACCACACTTAGTATTGGAGCAATAATTTCATCGGCAGTTGGTATGCTAAAGGTATCGATACTTAAAGTTGGGCTTACTTCATCTCCATCTGTAATAATAGAAATAACTTTTCCTTTACGGGCTTTTATTTCTTGCATATTACTTATAATTTTTTCGTGGTAGCTATCTTTTGTTGCAATAAAAACTACGGGTAAATTTTCATCTACCAAAGCAATTGGGCCATGCTTCATTTCTGCAGCAGGGTAGCCCTCTGCATGTATATAGCTAATTTCTTTTAGCTTTAAAGCACCTTCTAATGCAATTGGGAAATTGTAACCTCTTCCTAAAAATAAAAAGTCTCGGGCATCTACATATTTAGCCGCAATTACTTTTAGTTCATCTGCATTTTTTAAAATGGCTTCTACTTTTTCGGGTACATCTTGTAGCTCTTGCAATAGGTGTAAATAATATTCGGTTGTAATAGTACCTTTTGCTTTTGCAATTTTTAATGCCATCATATTTAATACAGCCAACTGCCCAGTAAAGGCTTTTGTACTGGCAACGCCAATTTCCGGGCCACTGTGTGTGTAAGCACCAGCATGACTTAAACGGGCAATGCTAGAACCCACAGCATTTACAACACCAAAAATAAACGCACCTTGTTCTTTTGCTCTTTCTAACGCTACTAACGTATCAGCCGTTTCGCCACTTTGGCTAATAGCAATTATAACATCGCCTTTATTTACGATTGGGTTACGATACCTAAATTCACTAGCATATTCAACCTCTACTGGTATTCTACATAATTCTTCAATAACATATTCTGCTACTAAGCCTGCATGCCAACTAGTGCCACAAGCAACTATCATAATTCTATTTGCATTTTTTAGTTGCTCCATATTATCTTCAACACCAGCCATTGTTATAGTACCTGCAGTAGCGTCTAGTCGTCCTCGTAAGCAATCTTGTATGGTGCTAGGTTGTTCAAAAATTTCTTTAAGCATAAAATGTTCGTAGCCGCCTTTTTCTATAGCGGCTAATTCCATATCTAGCTTAGTTATAAATGGAGTAATTTTTTCGTTACCTAAATTTTTAAGAATTAATTCATTGGGTTTTACAATAGCTAATTCATAATCGTTTACATATACTACTTCTTTGGTGTACTCCAACATAGGGCTAGCATCGCTACCCAAAAAATGTTCGCCTTTGCCAACACCAATTACTAATGGGCTACCTTTTCTGGCAGCAATAATTGTTTCAGGGTCATCTTCGTCAATTAATAAAATGCAATAGGCACCTGTTACTCTTTTCAACGCAACTCTAACTGCTTCTTCTAAATTACACTCATTATTTTCTCTAATATCTTCTATAAAATTTAATAAAACTTCAGTATCGGTGTCGCTTGTAAATTCGTAGCCTTTATTAGCTAATTCTTTTTTTATTTGTGCGTAATTTTCTATTATACCATTATGTATCATAGCCAACTTACCACTTTTGCTTTGGTGTGGATGAGCATTTCTGTCACTGGGTTCCCCATGCGTAGCCCAACGAGTATGACCAATGCCAATAGTAGCTTTCAAATCTTTTCCAATAATACTTTCCTCTAAATCGGCTACTCTGCCTTTCTTTTTATATACGTTTAACCCATTATTTAAAAGTGCTACACCTGTACTATCGTAGCCTCTATATTCTAAACGTTTTAGGCCAGTAATTACTATAGGATAAGCCTGTCTATGCCCTGTATAACCAACAATTCCACACATATTTAGTTTATTTTGTACCTAGCTTTAGTACAAAACCAATCTTCATTGATTTTGTATGAAACATCCCGATTGTAGCGGGACACTTTCAACGCATTACTTTTTTAGTAATAACCGCAGCCTTATGGCAGTTTTTAATGTTGCAATTTAGCAAATTTGTTGCCAAATAAAGAGGAGTATTATTAACCATTAGTTGCTTTAAAAAAGTATTAGTTATTTTGTTGTATGAAAAAAATAAAAACGGCTCAAAAATCAGCTTTTATAGGCTGTATACTTTTTGCTTTATTTTCGTTAAACTCAAAGGCTCAAAAGCCAATTTTTTCTCCTGGCACTACTATTTACCTAGTTCGCCATGCCGAGAAAGACACAGGTAAAAATCCCACACTAACCACAGCCGGTTTTGCCAGAGCTGGCGATTTAATGCGTAAACTTAATAACAAAGGCATACAAACAATATTTAGTACAGATACAAGACGTACCGTTCAAACAGTAGATAGTATTAAATTATTGCAAAATATTACCCTAATAAAATATTTGGGAGATACGATAGGTAACGATTTGGTGAATAAAATAAATCAAAACCATAGTAATGTAAAATCAATATTGGTGGTTGGGCATAGCAATACTGTGCCAAAATTAATAAGACGTTTAGGGGTTAAAAAATATACGATTGAAAACCTTGGTGATAATGAGTTTGATAACTTATTTGTACTAACCTATAAAAAACGAAAAATAAAATTTAGGCAAATAAAATATGGTCAGCCATCTGCCCTTTCTGCAAAAATGAACTAGTTTAATAAGGTATTAAAAGTGTATTTAAATGGTAACTAATTTTTTACCAGGGATTGCCTCAATAAGTTTTTGTGTGTAAGGTTGTTTAGGATTATAGTACACATCATCAGCTTTACCTTGCTCTACAATTTTGCCTTGATGCATTACCATTATACGGTCGCTTATATAGTGTACAACAGATAAATCGTGGCTTATAAAAATAGACGTAAAATTAAATTCGCTTTTTAAGTCGCTCAATAAATTTAATACTTGTGCCTGCACGCTAACATCTAATGCACTTACACTTTCATCAAAAATTAAAAAGCTAGGATTTAAGGCTAAAGCTCTGGCTACACAAATACGCTGCCTTTGCCCTCCACTAAATTGGTGAGGATATTTATTAAACTGGTCGGGGTTTAAATTTACTTTTTGTAATAGCTCCATTACTTTTTCTTTTCGTTCGTTTTTATTTTTTAAAATTGAATGAACGTTTAGGGGCTCTAAAATAGCTTCCCCAATACTCAATCTTGGATTTAACGAGCCGTATGGATCTTGAAAAACAATTTGTAAATTTTTTCTACTTTCTCTTAATATTTTTGGTGATAAGGTTGTTATATCTTTTCCATTTAATATTATTTTTCCATTTGTTGTTGGCACAAGTTGCAAAATAGCCCTGCCCAAGGTTGTTTTACCGCAACCACTTTCGCCCACTAAACCAATAATTTCGCCTTTGTCAACAGTAAAACTTATGTCATCCACTGCTTTAAAAACCATGGAAGGTGTAAACAGTTTTTTCTTTTCTGCAAAATGAACACTTAAATTTTCTATAGTTAAAACGGAATTAAGCGGTGAATGTTGAGTTGTTGTTGGAGACTGACTACTCACCACTGACGACTGACTATTGACCATTGACGCCTCACTAAAGTCACTAACTGTAGGCAACCTACTGCCCTTTGCATTTGCTGCAGGCCTGCAAGCAAGTAAGGCTTTTGTATACCAATGCCTTGGGTTTTTTAAAATAGAGCTGGTAGTACCCTTTTCAATTAATTCGCCTTTATATAGTACCACAATTTTATCGGCTACATCTGCAACCAACCCCAAATCGTGTGTTATTAAAATAATGCTTAATTGATTTTGTACTTGTAGTTCTTTCAACAATTCTAAAATTGTTTTTTGTACGGTTACATCTAATGCAGTGGTAGGCTCATCTGCAATGAGTAGGGTAGGGTTGCAGCAAATTGCCATTGCAATCATTACCCGTTGTTTTTGTCCACCGCTTAACTCATGCGGATAACGGTTTATAATAGTTGAAGGATTAGGAAGTTTTACTTTTTCAAATAACTCAATGGTTTGTTGTTTAGCCTCTTCTTTACTAATTTTTTTATGTAGTTGAAGTACTTCAATTACTTGTTGCCCACAGGTAAAAACTGGATTGAGGGATGTCATTGGCTCTTGAAAAATCATACTAACAGCATTGCCTCTGTAGGCACTAATTTTTTTACTAGTTAGTTTTGTAAAGTCAATTGTATGGCCTGCATGGTTAAAAACTATTTGGCCACTTACAGTAGTTTGTTTGGGAAGTAATTGTAAAATGGATAAGGCAGTAACAGATTTGCCACTACCACTTTCACCAACAATGGCAATAATTTCGTTTTTGTTTACCTCTATAGAAATATTTTTTACAGCCTCAGTCACCTCACCATCTTGGGTGAATGAAACAGATAAATTTTTTATGGAAAGTAATTCATCCAATTTGGGTAGTTAAAATAACGAGTGTGTTAAAATTTTAAATGACGCACTGTTAATCCATCATTTATTAATTGCTTTAACGATTCTATGCCAATTTTTAAATGCCTATCTACAAAAGCGCCTGTAACTTTTTTATCGCTAGCTTCTGTTTTTACACCTTCTGGCACCATGGGTTGATCGCTTACTAAAAGCAAAGCACCCGTTGGTATTTTATTGTAAAAGCCTACACTAAAAATTGTAGCTGTTTCCATATCAATGGCATAGGCTCTTACTTTTTCTAAATAGGTTTTAAACTCATCATCATGCTCCCACACTCGGCGGTTGGTGGTGTAAACAGTACCTGTCCAATAATCGGTTTCGTTATCTCTTATAGTTGTACTTATTGCTTTTTGTAAACTAAAGCTTGGTAGGGCAGGCACAATTGGCGGAAAATAATCATTACTTGTACCCTCACCCCTCATAGCGGCAATCGGTAAAATTAAATCACCAATTTCGTGGCGTTTTTTTAAACCACCACATTTGCCTAAAAACAATACAGCCTTTGGCTCTATGGAGCTAAGTAAATCCATTATGGTAGCAGCACCTGGGCTTCCCATACCAAAATTTATTATGGTAATATCACCAGCTGTTGCACATTGCATTGGCCTGTCTCTTCCTACCACTTCTACATTATTCCACTCCGCAAACATATTTACGTAATTACTAAAATTGGTTAATAAAATATATTTACCAAAATTTTCTAACGTTTCGCCAGTATAGCGTGGCAGCCAATTATCAACTATTTCTTTTTTCGATTTCATACCTAACCCTAACGGGATTTATTTAAATTTTATTATAAAATAGTTGTTTACAACATATTTTTTTAATGCATTTTCACCTAAATAATTAAGGATAGTTTTAAGTAAGTATCCTTAAGTTTTATAGATAGCACATACCTTTGTGTACATCAAAAACTTATCTTAATCAATAAAAATACTAAATTCTTTTAAGCTTGATGATAAAAATTGATTATCCTCCATATCAACCTAAACTTAAAAACGAAAATAACAACGAGTTTATTTTTGATGGATTACGTAGGCAATGGGTTGTACTTACGCCTGAAGAATGGGTTAGGCAAAATTTTTTAAACTATATTATACAAATAAAAAAGTATCCATCCTCACTAATTGCGGTAGAAAAAGAAATTAAAATTAATGGATTAAAAAAGCGTTTTGATATTGTTGTATACGATACCAATTCTAATCCTTGGATGCTTATAGAATGTAAAGAAATGAAAGTGGCATTAACTGAAAAAGTATTAACCCAAACGCTTGGTTACCATAGCTTTTTGCAAAGCAAATTTATAGTACTTACAAATGGAGTTTATTGTATGGCTTTTGAAAATAATAACAATCAGTTTAATGCGGTGACTGAATTGCCTGATTTTTAAATTTTGCAAAAAAATAGGCCCCATTAACTGGGGCCACTAATCAAAAAACCATTAACCATTAAACCTTATCCTATGAAAAACCAAATATAAGTCGTACTAAGTTTAGAAATGGTTGCATGATTAATATTTAATAATTTTTAATACAAAAAAGTTAAACAAAATGACTAAATGATTAACTTTTATGCATTTTTTGATAAATAAATTAAACAATAATATGTCTTTTTCAGAGTATAAAAAGACAGTTAAGGTATTTGCATGATTTGTCACTTTCACAAGTAAGTAAATATTAATTTATAATGCATATGTGAAGGAATCCTAAAAGGCATTTCTTTTTATAAGTTACAAAGTTTAATCTCAAGCCAAAGAGCACGAATGTTCAATAATAAATAGTATCTATCTAGTCAAAAAAATGACGAAATCCATAACTTTTTACATAAAGAAATTGTTTAGTAGTTTAGTGGTACGTAAATCTATACTAAATGCATAAAATTGTAATTGCTATAACTGGGGCTAGTGGATCAATTTATTCAAATTTATTGATAAATAAGTTACTAGCTATAAAAAGCCAATGGGACGAATTAGCTGTGGTAATGACAGAAAATGCAAAGGATGTTTGGCAAACTGAATTAGGCAATGATACATATAAAAATTTACCCATAAAATTATATAGTCAAAACGATTTTTCCGCACCCTTTGCCTCTGGGTCTGGGCAGTTTAATACAATGGTTTTAATACCATGCAGTATGGGTACTTTGGGTAGAATAGCAAACGGAATAAGCAATGATTTAATAACAAGGGCCGCTGATGTTGTATTAAAGGAAAGACGAAAATTAATTTGCGTAGCAAGAGAAACTCCTTACAATTTAATACACATAAAAAATATGGAAACCATTACACTAGCAGGTGGAATTATTTGCCCTGCCACTCCATCTTTTTATAGTAACCCTAAAACCATTGAAGAGGTTGCTGCTACAGTGGTAGACAGAGTTATTGACTTGATGGGATTAAAGTTGGAAAGTTATAGATGGGGTAAATAAAAAAAGACTAAGTTTTACTTAGCCTTATGGTTTAATAATTTTATGTGAGGTTATTAATATTTTTAAAAATTTATTACCTCAAATCCACAACCTCAACACCCGGATATTTTTTAGCATCAAATACAAACTGTGCATCGGTGACCGTAGCGTTTGTATTCATTCCGCTTACCGTGTAGGTATATTTATTGCCTGTTTTTTCAAACACCTTTGTACTGCTAATAGTTTGTGTAGCCTTATTGATACTTACTACCACTTTATGAAAAGGTTTGCTTTTATCAATTGGGGTTAACTCAATTTCTTGTAAACCCTTAGCTTCGCTAACCAAGCGGTATAAAAAATCCTTATCATAAAAATTAGTTAGCATTTTTTGTGGAGTTATGGTATTACTTCCAACTTCATATTTACTAACGGTAACTTCCTTAGCAGCCTTATCTAAAGTCCAAACAGTATTGCCGTCACAAAAAATTTCTTGCCCAGTAACATTTACTCGGTATTTACTACCTTTCATGTAAACTATTCCTTTTTTGTTGGTTAAAACTTTGCCCAACCCATTTTCTGCTTTTAATGTAAAATTTGATTGAATAGCTTTAAACGTTTTAAATTTAGCACTTACAGCATCTAATATTTTTTTAGCTTCTGGGTCGCTTTTACCCATACCTTTTGGGGGTTGTGCATTTAACATAAACACAGCTAACACAAGAAAAATTAATCCACCAATACGTTTTTTCATTCTACATAATTTAATTAAAAGCCACCATTTTAAAACGGTTGCAAAGATACTAGTAATAGATCGATTTGCATAACGTTGGTTTAAAATGAATTACTTAATAAACTGTTAAGAGTTAAAATGGTTAATATTTTTTGTTTTTTATCTTTCTTAAGCCCAACAATCATACAAATCAGCGTTCCATTCCCTATTTTTGCCCCTCCCCCTAATCGGGACAAGTTATGGCCAAAGCATCTGCTGAAACTCCTTTAATGCAACAACACAATGCCATAAAGGCAAGGTACCCAGATGCCATTTTGTTGTTTAGAGTAGGAGATTTTTACGAAACCTTTGGGCAAGATGCGGTAATAACATCGCAGGTATTAGGAATTACGTTAACTAAACGTAATAATGGAAATGCAGATTCATCTCAACTGGCAGGTTTTCCTCATCATGCATTGGATACTTATTTGCATAAATTGGTAAAAGCTGGCTACCGTGTTGCCATTTGCGATCAATTAGAAGACCCCAAGCAAGCTAAAGGAATTGTAAAACGTGGCGTTACAGAATTGGTTACACCAGGAGTTGCTACCAACGATAAATTATTAGAACATAACAGCAATAATTTTTTAGCTGCCTTGCATTTTGGGGAAACAAAAATTGGGATTGCTTTTTTAGATATTAGTACAGGCGAATTTTTTATTGCCGAAGGCGATGAAGGCTATGCCGATAAATTATTGCAAAGCCTTAAACCTTCCGAAGTTGTTTTTGTTCGAAACAAACAAAAACACTTTAAAGAACTATTTGGCGTAAAATTTTTTACGTATGGGTTAGATGAATGGGTTTTTGCAGATGCGTATGCAACCGAGAGTTTGTTAAAGCATTTTGGTACACATAGTTTAAAAGGTTTTGGTGTAGAAAGTTTAAAGGAAGGAATAATTGCAGCCGGAGCAATTTTACATTATTTAAAAGATACGGAGCATCCTAACCTTGGGCATATAACATCGTTACAACGTATAGATAAAGACGACCATTTATGGATGGATAGATTTACCATTCGTAATTTAGAATTATTGGGTACAGAAGGAAATACAAGTTTATTAAAAGTAATAGATGCCACAGTAAGCCCGATGGGGGCAAGGCTTTTAAAACGATGGATGCTAATGCCGTTGAATGATTTTTCAAAAATTAACGAACGCTTAAATACGGTAGAATATCTTATAAAAGAAACAGACTTACGTACAAAACTTACACAACACATAAAACAAGCTGGCGATGTAGAAAGACTGGTGAGTAAAGTGCCGCTTAAAAAAATTAACCCAAGAGAAGTGTTGCAAATTGCTAAAGGTTTGCAACAAACAGATGCCATAAAAGCCTTGTGTGAAAACAGTACTAACGAATATTTAAAACGACTAGGCGATTCGCTAAATTCTTGTAAGTATATTTTAGAAAAAATAACAAAAGAAATTGTTGAAAATCCACCTGCCCTTGCCAACAAAGGAGGCATGATTGCTACCGGAATAAATGAAGAATTAGATTCGTTAAAAAATATAGCGAATGGCGGTAAAGATTATTTAATTGAACTGCAACAAAAAGAGGCATTAGCAACAGGAATATCTTCGTTAAAAATTAGTTTTAATAATGTGTTTGGTTATTATTTA
The DNA here is from genome assembly GCA_031377245.1 of Bacteroidota bacterium. Classification (GTDB taxonomy): domain Bacteria; phylum Bacteroidota; class Bacteroidia; order Chitinophagales; family Chitinophagaceae; genus Ferruginibacter. The sequence continues at coordinate 9,998 of JANMEU010000001.1, read as the reverse complement.
GAGGTAACCAATTTGCATAAACCAAAAGTGCCCTATACCTGGATACGTAAGCAAACCCTTGCCAATGCCGAACGCTACATTACACCAGAATTAAAAGAGTACGAAGAAAAAATTTTAGGAGCAGAGGATAAAATTTTTGCAATTGAAATACAATTGTTTGAAAGTTTGCTAAACGAATTACAAGATTATATTAGCCCAATGCAAGTAAATGGACATGTAATGGCTGTGTTAGATTGTTTAAGTTGCTTTGCAAATAATGCACTAACATCTAACTATAAAAAGCCAACACTTACTACCGATAACATTTTAAGTTTAAAAGATAGCCGCCATCCAGTAATTGAAAAAAACTTAGCAGTTGGCGAAACGTACATTGCTAATGATATTTACTTAGATCCATCTACCCAACAAATAATAATTTTAACGGGGCCAAATATGAGTGGTAAAAGTGCCATACTCAGGCAAACCGCACTAATAACTTTGCTTGCACATATGGGTAGTTTTGTACCAGCAAGTGAAGCAAAAATTCCGTTGACCGATAAAATTTTTACTAGGGTAGGAGCAAGCGATAACCTTAGTGGTGGTGAAAGTACGTTTATGGTGGAGATGAATGAAACGGCAAGCATCATTAATAACATTACCGAAAAAAGTTTGATTTTATTAGATGAAATTGGTAGAGGCACAAGCACCTACGATGGTATAAGTATTGCATGGAGTATTGTAGAGTTTTTGCATAAATCTATTCATCAACCCAAAACATTATTTGCTACACATTACCACGAGTTAAATGAGTTGGAAGATAAATTACCAACCGTAAAAAACTATCACGTAACCAATAAAGAAGTGGGTAATAAAATTATTTTTTTACGCAAACTAGCACCCGGTGGTAGTACCCATAGCTTTGGTATACATGTAGCTCGTATGGCAGGTATGCCGCCTAGCTTGATAGATAGAGCCAACGAAATTTTAAAACAATTAGAAGATAGTAGGGAGGGAGGTAATAAAGACGAAGTGGTTAAAAATTTAGCCGTTCCCAAAATGCAGCTCAGTATTTTTGATGCCCACTCTGCTACTTTTGATGAAATTAGAACCTTACTTGAAACGGTGGATATCAATAGACTTACGCCAGTTGAGGCGTTAATAAAGTTACAAGAAATAAAAGGAAAGTTGAAATAGTTTTTGGTTTATGAAATAACAAAATATTAGGCATCCTTCTTGTACAGAATTACGTAATTTTATACCAATGAAGCTAATTTCTATACTACTTATTTTTTTTATATCTTTTTTTAGTGCACATAACACTTCTGCACAATGCACCACTCTTGGTTTAACCCCATCCACTGCTATACCCGTTTGTGGTACTTCCGTTTTTAGGCAAGATCAAGTTTTTGATTGTGGTAATCAAACTGTGGCACAAAGTTTTTGTGCAATTGGCGTAACATCCGAACGTTCGTTTTGGTATAAATTTCGTTGCTTTCAAAGTGGTACTCTGGGTTTTTTAATAAGTGGTTTAAATAGTGCTGATGATTATGATTGGATTTTGTATGATGTAACAGGCCAAAACCCAAATGCTGTTTTTAGTAATGCCTCTTTACAAGTTTCTATGAATATTTATGGTACCATAGTGGGTACTAGTGGAGGCGCTCCTTTTGATAATTCCCCCACTGGTTGTAAGCCTGGTGCTAGCGGCGATTTTCATTGCGAAGGAGATGCTCCAGGAAACACCCCATTTAACAGAATGCCTAATATTACTATTGGGCGTGATTATTTATTAATGGTTGCAAATTTTTCTCAAAGTTTTATTGGATACGATTTATCGTTTGGTGGCGGAACTGCTAGCATAACCGATCCCAAAGATCCTAGCTTAGAAAGTGCAAGAGCTGCTTGCGATGGTACAGAAACTACCATTAAATTAAACAAACGTATGAAGTGTGCAAGTTTGCTAGCAGATGGATCTGAGTTTACTATTTCGCCTCCTATTGCAAATGTAATTTCGGCTGTAGCCATAGGTTGCACAGGCAGTTTTGATATGGATTCGTTGTTACTTACACTAGATAGGCCGCTTCCCCCAGGCACTTATGATATAACCATACGTACTGGTGCAGATGGAAATACCATTGTTGATAATTGCAATAAAGGAGTGCCAGACGGGGAAACAATACCTGTTACAATTTTTCCGCAATTTCCAACACCCATGGATAGCATTACAAAAGTTACTAAATGTGCCCCAGATGAAGTAGAATTTGTTTTTAGAAAGAGAATTCGTTGTGCTTCCGTAGCCCCAAATGGTAGCGATTTTGTTATTACAGGTACCTCCCCTGTTTCCATATTGAGTGCTGCTGGTTTTAATTGCGACGCTAAGGGACTAAGCAATAGTATTAGAGTAAAATTTACACAGCCCATACAAGTAAAAGGCAATTTCAACATTACACTTCAAACAGGCACAGATGGTACTACAATAATTGATGAGTGTGGCAAAGAAAGTATTCCTGGTCAGTCATTATCCTTTAATACAAAAGATACAGTGAATGCAGATTTTGCATACAATATTTTTTATGGATGTAAAAGAGATACTATAAATTATTTACATAATGGCTTAAATGAAGTAACCAGCTGGAAATGGAATTTTGATGACTTACGAAGAAGTACTTTACAAAGTCCGCAAATTTTGTACGGAACATTTGGTTTAAAAACTGCACAATTAATTGTTAGCAATGGAACCTGCACCGATACATCTGATAAAATATCTATAGTATTACCTGATGCTATAAAAGCAAAATTTGAAGCCACTACTATTGTTTGCCCTAACGACTTAGCTACATTTACCAATACTAGTACAGGTAATATAAGTAACTATTTATGGAATTTTGGAGATAATACTACAAGCATTTTACCTAATCCACCACCACATATCTATTCTACTAACTTAGCATTTACCGATGTGTTGGTAAAGCTTGTAGTTAGCAGCAGTGCAGGTTGTAAAGACTCTAGCTTTCAAAAAATAAGAGTTGCTGGCAGTTGTTTTATTGCAGTACCCAATGCGTTTACACCTAATGGTGATGGGTTAAATGATTTCTTATATCCATTAAATGCTTACAAGGCAAAAGATTTATTATTTAGAGTATATAATAGGTTTGGGCAACTAGTTTTTGAAACTAGAGATTGGTTAAAACAATGGGATGGAAGATTTAAAGGGCAAGGTGCCGACCCTGCAACCTATGTGTGGATGCTTTCCTTTATTAATCCAGATACCGGAAAACGAATAGAACAAAAAGGAACATCCATATTAATAAGATAGTTTTTTTACTACTAAACTACCTATAACAAAATACCTTTTAAAAATAAAAATGCCATCGAAAAATAAATAAGTAAACCTGTAACATCAACCAATGTAGCTACAAATGGGGTAGATGATGCTGCAGGATCGGCACCTAAACGTTTTAATAAAAGTGGCAAGGTAGAGCCTACTAATGTACCCCAAAGAACTACACCCAAAACAGATACGCTAATAGTTAAAGCAATATGTAAATAGTAAATGCCAAATGTTTGGGGAGAAAATAAGTGCCAAACAGTTATTACCCCAAAACCTAATAATGCTAATGTTCCACCTAACAATAACCCACTAAAAATTTCTCTGCGTATTATTTTCCACCAATCGGCTATGGTAACTTCTCCCAATGCCATGGCTTGTATTATTAGGGTAGATGCTTGTGAGCCACTATTACCACCACTGGAAATAATTAAAGGAATAAAGGTTGCTAATAAAACCACTTTTGCAATTTCATTTTGAAATTGTTGCATGGCACTTATAGTTATTAACTCACCAAAAAATAAAATAATTAACCAAATTACTCTTTTTTTATACAATTTAAAAAGAGGCATTTCGGTGTACGGTTCATCCAATGCTTCGGTACCACCAATTTTTTGAATATCCTCACTGTACTCTTCTTCGGCTATCCAAAGTATATCATCAATAGTAACAATACCTAATAAAATATTGTTGCTATCTGTAACGGGTAAGGCTACTCGATTATTCATTTTAAATACTTCGCTTGCTATTTCTTGGTCATCGCTTACATTAAGGGCAATAAACCTACCATCCATAATTTCGTTAACTTTTTTTGTGGGGGCAGCCAGTATAATTTCTTTAATTCTAATATCATCTAATAACTCATCTTTTTCATTAATTACATAAATAACATCAATTGTTTCGCTGCTTTTACCAAATTTTCGTACAATATCTAATACCTCACTTACTGTATTATCTTCATACACATAAACATAATCTGGTGTCATTATTCTACCTACACTATTTTCTGGATAGCCTAATACCTCCAGCGTTTCCTTTCTTTCCTCTACCCCAAGTGTTTTTATTAAATCTCTAACAATACTAGTAGGTAATTCTTCTAAAAATGCTACTCGGTCATCTACAGGTAATTCATTTAACAGCTCGGTTGTTTTAAAAGCAGGTAAATCTTTTATAATTCTTTTTTGGGTAGATGTGTCTAAAATTTTAAACACACTAGTTGCCCTATGAATAGATAAATGAGCAATTATTTGCCCTTCGTAATCTTCATTATCATATAAAATATCAGCAACATCACTAATATTTTGATGATTTAAAAATTCTTGAATGCGTAACTTATCCTCAGAGGCTATTACTTCTTCAAATTGTTTTTGTAATGATATTTGCTCTAATTCAACCGACATTATTTAATATTGTATTAAGCTGCAATTTACAATTTAAAACTCATGTTAAAAGACTACATCTATATTGATAACACGCCAACAAAGGGAAGAGGTGTATTTACCAATAGTTTTATAGAAAAAGATACACTTATTGAAATTGCTCCGGTAATTGTTATGCAAAAAAATGATCGGGAATATTTAGATAAAACCTTATTGCATGATTATATTTTTGAATGGGGTATAGGTAGCACCGAATGCTGTATGGCACTAGGTTACGTACCTATTTACAACCATAGTTACAAAAGCAATTGTACCTACATTATGGATTATGAGGAAGTTTCTATTTTAATAAAAACAGTTACGGCTATTGAAGCAGGGGAGGAGCTTACCATAAATTATAATGGCGATTGGGATGATGAGCGTAAAATTTGGTTTGAAGCGGAATAAAAGGACTGTCTAAAAATGCTGATCCCACAAAGCCATTAAGAGCACAAAGAATTTTTCTACATTGGTTATTACCGCTTTGTGACCTTCGTGTCTTTGTGGGATATACAAAAATATCTCTTTTAAAACAGCCCTTTTAAAAATTTTCTACTTCCTTTCAGCAAATTCTTTTCTAATAATATTTAACGCACCACCAGCCTTAAACCACTCAATTTGTTGTTGGTTGTAGGTATGGTTTACTTGTATAGTTTCATAACTTCCATCAGCATGGTTTAAAACTAGTTGTAACGATTTATTTGGCGCAAATGCCATCAATCCTTCAATATCAAAGGTATCGTCTTCTAAAATTTTATCGTAGTCGGCTTTGTTAACAAAGGTTAACGCAAGCATACCTTGCTTTTTTAAATTGGTTTCATGTATTCTTGCAAATGATTTTACCAATACAGCACGTACCCCTAAATGACGAGGTTCCATTGCTGCATGCTCTCTTGATGATCCTTCACCATAGTTTTCATCTCCTACAACTAAAGTGCCAATGCCAGCTGCTTTATAGGCTCTTTGAGTATTAGGCACTGTTCCATATTCCCCGGTTAATTGGTTTTTTACATTATCTGTTTTTTCATTAAAAAAGTTTAATGCACCAATCAACATATTATTGCTAATATTATCTAAGTGCCCTCTAAATTTTAACCAAGGGCCAGCCATACTTATATGGTCGGTTGTACATTTTCCTTTAGCTTTAATTAATAATTTTAAGCCTTTTAAATCTATACCTTCCCAAGCAGTAAACGAATCAAGTAATTGTAAACGTTTGCTACTAGGCGATACAATTACTTCTACACCACTTCCATCTTCTGCAGGTTTTTGATAACCAGCATCCTCAACATCAAACCCTTTTGGAGGTAATTCGAAACCGGTTGGGGCATCTAACTTAACTTTTTCGCCTTTATCGTTGGTTAAAAAATCGGTTAGTGGATTAAACGTTAAATCTCCTGCAATAGCCATGGCTGTTACAATCTCTGGACTACCAACAAATGCTAATGTATTTGGGTTACCATCGGCACGTTTGGCAAAGTTTCTATTAAAACTATGTACAATGGTATTACGTTCTTGTTTTTCTGCACCAACTCTATCCCACATTCCTATACAAGGACCACAAGCATTTGCAAAAACTGTTGCTCCTATGTTATTAAATATTTCTAAAAATCCATCTCTTTCTATCGTATAACGTACTAACTCACTACCAGGGGTAATCGTAAATTCGCTATTTAATTTTAAGCCTTTTTCGCTTACTTGTTTTGCTAAACTTACAGCACGGCTTATATCTTCGTACGATGAGTTGGTACAGCTACCAATTAAACCCACTTCAATTTTTGTTGGCCAACCATTTGCCAAAGCAGCCTCTTTCATTTTAGAAATTGGCGTTGCTAAATCTGGAGTAAATGGGCCATTTAAATGTGGTTCTAATGTATTTAAATCTATTTCTATTACTTCATCAAAATATTGGGTAGGGTTTGCATAAACCTCTGCATCACCTGTTAAATGTTCTTTTATTGCATCGGCAGCATTAGCAATTTCTTCTCTACCGGTAGCTTTTAAGTAACGGCTCATGCTTTCATCGTATCCAAAAGTACTTGTGGTTGCACCTATCTCTGCACCCATATTACAAATGGTTCCTTTTCCTGTACAACTCATAGCTACAGCGCCTTCGCCAAAATATTCAACCACTGCACCTGTGCCACCTTTTACGGTTAATATTCCTGCAACTTTTAATATTACATCTTTAGGTGCTGCCCAGCCGTTAAGCTTACCTGTTAGTTTTACACCAATTAATTTGGGCATTTTAAGTTCCCAAGGCAAGCCTGCCATTACATCACAAGCATCTGCACCGCCTACACCAATTGCAATCATTCCTAAACCACCAGCATTTACGGTATGGCTATCTGTTCCAATCATCATTCCGCCAGGGAAAGCGTAATTTTCCAACACTACTTGATGAATAATACCGGCACCTGGTTTCCAAAAACCTATACCATATTTGTTTGATACGGAGGCAAGAAAATCATACACTTCACTACTTTCGGTTACGGCTCTATTTAAATCTGTTTTACTATTTACTTTGGCTTCAATTAAATGATCGCAATGCACAGTACTTGGCACAGCTACCTTTGTACGACCACTTTGCATAAATTGCAATAAGGCCATTTGTGCAGTAGCATCTTGCATAGCAACTCTGTCTGGGGCAAAATCCACATAATCGGCACCTCTAGCATAACTTTTTGTTGCATTTCCCTCGGTTAGGTGGGTGTACAATATTTTTTCTGTTAGGGTTAGGGGTTTGTTTACTATTTTACGGGCAGCATCAATTTTAGCACCAAATTCGGCGTAAACTTTTTTAATCATTTCAATGTCAAAAGCCATAGTTATTTACGATTTATAGATTGTTTAATGTGAGCGTTGCAAAATTACAAAAATAACAGCAGTTTATAAAACCCTTATTTTTAAAAAATATGTATTAAATTAGTGGTGTGAATAAGCTTAAATATTTTATTGAGTGGCACGTATTTGGCGTTTGTACTGCCATTGGCGAAAAAATGGGTATTGCCACTTCTACTATTCGTAAATATTTTATCTATATCTCCTTTATAACAATGGGTTCTCCCTTAATTATTTATTTATTTGTGGCTTTTTGGATGAATGTTAAAAACTACATCCTTAATAGCAAAAGAAACCCCATTAAATATTAGCAATTAACTAGTTGGTTACTCTTAGATACTTGTGCATAGAAAATTATTTTTTATGTACAAGGCAACTATTTATGGTACTACTTCGACTAACAAACAAGTATTTTAATACTGAGTAATAAAACTAATTATTCCCGTTTTTAAATCCGTAACTATTTTTTTAAAGACGATGTCTTTGCACCCAAACATCATTAAAACAGCAACAACTTTACCGCCTAGTGCGGTATTTTTGTTTATACTATTGATGCCCTTATTTTAACCAATTTTTCCAATAAATTTTGTAGTAAACTTAAATTAAGCATATTAGCTCCATCACTTTTTGCAATAGAAGGGTTTGGGTGTGTCTCAATAAATAAACCATCGGCACCTGTAGCAATAGCTGCTTTGGCAATAGTTTCTATCAATTGCGGATTACCACCTGTAATACCGCTTGTTTGGTTAGGTTGTTGTAAGGAATGTGTACAATCCATAATTACGGGTACGCCAATTTCTTTCATCCAAGTTATATTTCGGTAATCTACCACTAAATCTTGATAGCCAAATGTGTTACCTCTTTCAATTAAGCCAACTTTAGGATTACCTAAATTGCTTATTTTTTCAACAGCAAACTTCATACTTTGGCCACTTAAAAATTGCCCTTTTTTTACATTTACTATTTTGCCTGTTTTGGCTGCAGCTTCCAACAAATCTGTTTGGCGACAAAGGAAGGCAGGGATTTGTAAAATATCTACATACCTAGCAGCCATTTCTGCTTCTTGTGCGGTGTGTATATCGGTAGTGGTGAGTAGATTAAATTTTTCTCCAACTTTTTTAATTAATTCTAATGCCTTTTCATCGCCAATGCCGGTAAACGAACTTGCTGCAGTGCGGTTTGCTTTACGGTACGATGCTTTAAAAATATATGGAATTTCTAAATTTTTGCAAATGCCCGAAACTTTTTCTGCTACTTCCATTACTAACTCTTCGCCTTCTACTGCACATGGACCAGCTATTAAAAAAAAGTTGTTTAGGTTGTAGGTTTGGTTTGTAAAAATAGCTTGTAAGTAATTTTCCATGGCACAAAGTTACATTATTCGGTTTTCAATTTTACATTTGCACTACAAACGATTGTTATGGCTAAAGAAAAAATATTGGTTATTGGGGCTAGTGGGCAAATAGGGGTGGAGTTAACCTTGGCGTTGCGTAAAATTTATGGTAATGCCAATGTGATCGCTTCTGATCTGCGGGAAGAAAATGCACTGTTACATGGAACCGGCCCCTATGTTTCCCTGGATGTGATGAACAAGGAAATGTTACATGTTCAGGTGATACGGCAGGGGATCACGCAAATATATTTATTGGCTGCAATTCTTTCTGCAACTGGGGAGAAGAATCCAAATCTTGCCTGGAGCTTAAATATGCAAAGCCTGCTGAATGTGCTTGACATCGCTAAAGAAGAGCATTTGCATAAAGTTTATTGGCCAAGTAGTATTGCTGTATTTGGCCCTACATCACCAAAACAAAATTGTCCGCAACAAACAGTCATTGAACCAATAACAGTGTATGGCATCAGTAAATTTGCCGGTGAGTTCTGGTGTAATTATTATAACCACCGCTATGGGTTAGATGTTAGAAGTATCCGTTACCCCGGGTTGATCAGTTACAAAAGTGCACCAGGTGGTGGTACAACTGATTATGCGGTTGAGATCTTTCATGAAGCACTGGAGGAAAAAAAGTATGAATGTTTTTTAGAAGAAGATACATACCTGCCGATGATGTATATGTCTGATGCCATTAAAGCAACCATTGAATTGATGGAAGCGCCATCTGAGAAGATCAAGATCCGCACTTCATATAATATTTCGGGCATGAGTTTTTCTCCCAAAGAAATAGCTGCTGAAATTAAAAAGCATATCCCTGATTTTACCATAAGTTATAAACCCTATTACAGGCAACAGATCGCTAATAGCTGGCCGCAAAGTATTGATGACAGTGTAGCAAGAAATGACTGGGGCTGGAAGGAAGAGTTTGACCTGGCTAAAATGACGAAGGATATGTTGGAGAATCTGAAGGTGTAAGGTGTAAGGTGTAAGGTGTAAGGTGTAAGGTGTAAGGTGTAAGGTGTAAGGTGTAAGGTGTAAGGTG
>JANMEU010000029.1:0-23291 GCA_031377245.1 Bacteroidota bacterium | reverse complement strand
ATATGATGGCATAGGGCGACTAATAAAAAAGAAAGTACCAGGAGCAGGCGAAGTATATATGGTGTACGATGCAAGAGATAGAGTAGTACTAACACAAGATGCCAATATGAGAGCATCTCAAAAATGGATGTACACCCAATACGATGAGTTAAACCGCCCCATAACCACAGGCTTATGGGTAAGTACCTTAACCCATGCACAGCACATCACCAATGCATCGGGCAGTATTAGCTACCCAATCATGAGTGGGCAAGAAGAATTAACCCAAACATTTTATAATGATTATAACTGGGTAAATGTATATAGCACAGGTTTAAGTAATATCTACAATACTGTAAACGATAGTTATTTATTATCAGCCAGTACCAACTGGCCTTACGCTCAAGCCAATGTAGCCACCAACCAATTAAAAGGGATACTAACAGGCAGCAGAGTAAAAGTATTAGGCACTAACACCTACCTATACACTGTAAATTTTTACGATGAAAAAGGCAGAGTAATACAAACCCAAAGCACCAATAATAGTGGCAAAATAGATATTGTAACCACCCAATACACTTGGGCTGGGCAGCCATTGGTAACCGTACAAAAAACGGAGTTATTAGGCGGCTATGCCGAAGATAATTTTAGAGTAATTACTAAAATGAATTACGATGATTTAGGCAGATTACTAGAAGTTAGAAAAGCGATAGAAGGTACTTTTCAAGACAACAATATATCTAAGCCAGAGCAAACCATTGTTAAAAATGAGTACGATGCACTAGGGCAGTTAAAGAAAAAATCGTTAGGCAAACAAGCCACCAACAACAGCCCTTTAGAAACCCTAATTTATGACTATAACATTAGAGGTTGGATGTTGGGTATAAACCGAGACTTTGCTAAGGATGTCACTCCCCCTTTAGGGGGAGCTGGAGGGGGTTATTTTGGTTTTGACCTAGGATACGACAAAGCCAACAATGGCATAATAGGCAATCAAACTTATGCTAAACCACAATATAACGGTAATATAGAAGGTATGGTTTGGAAGAGTAAGGGGGATGGAGAAAAACGTAAATATGACTTTGATTATGATAATGCTAACCGTTTATTAAAAGCCGATTTTAATCAATACACTGGTGGAGCATTTAATAAAAATGCAGGAATAAACTTTGATGTAAAGACGGGGGATGGCATTGATTATGCAACCGCTTACGATGCCAATGGCAACATAAAGCAAATGCAGCAGTGGGGGTTAAAACTAAATACATCTAGCCAAATAGATAATTTAATTTATACCTACAACAATAATGGCAGTAGCAACAAATTAAAACAAGTAATAGATAACAATAACGACAACACCAGTAAGCTAGGCGATTTTAAATACAACCCCAGCACCAAAACAGCTACCGATTACGAATATGATATAAATGGCAATTTAACTATAGATCGTAATAAGGCCATAGTTCCCCCTTCAGGGGGCGGAGGGGGCATTACCTACAATCATTTAAACCTACCATCGCAAATATGGGTAAGCAGCTCAACTGTACCTGGTGGCAAAGGTACAATTAGCTATACTTACGATGCCGCTGGCAATAAACTACAAAAGCTAACTACAGAAAACCCAAGCACTGCTAACAATAGCAAAACCATTACCACTACCACCAAATATGTAAATGGTTTTGTGTACGAAAGCAAAACCACTTTGCCAGCCAACACCCCAAATGATGATTATACAGATAGGCTTCAATTTTTTGGCCACGAAGAAGGCAGAGTACGCTTTAAACAACAAATACCCAATATAGAACCTTACAGCCTGCAGTACGATTATATGCTAAAAGACCATTTAGGCAATGTACGGATGGTAATAACCCAAGAGCAAAAAATTGACCGATACCCAGCAGCTACATTAGAAACAACAAATGTAACAGCACCAGATGGTAGTACTAATACAGCCCTAAGTGTAGAAAGCCAATTTTATACAATAGATGCTACTAAAGGAGTACCAAAGTCAGAAGCCACTGGCATTACAGATTATCAAAACAATAATGGCCCAATCAACCCGAACCCTTATAGCAATGCTACAGCAGTTAGCGAAAGAGTATATAAAATAGATGGAATAAGCAACCGAACAGGCTTAGGCATTACCTTAAAAGTAATGGCAGGCGATATAATAGATATTTATGGCAAAAGCTATTACAAAACCCCCAATGGTGGCTATACAGCACCAACACAACCACCCCTATCAGTACTAGACATTTTAAATACTTTTGTAAATACCCCAAGCATAGCAGGTAAAGGAATATCGGGTACACAATTACAAAGTGGTTTCCCCAGCAATGTAAGTAACATATTTACTAACCAACCTGGGCAAACACCCGATAAACCCAAAGCATTTATTAATTGGGTAGTTTTAGATGAGCAGTTTAAGTATGTAACAGGCACTGCAGGTTTTAGCCAAGTTGGAGCATCTCAATCCGTTCTTACACACAACATACCCCAAATTAACATACCCAAAAACGGCTATATTTATGTATATTGCAGTAACGAAACCGAAGGGTTAGTGTTCTTTGATAACTTACAGTTAATGCATACTAAGAGTGCTATTTTGGAGGAAACGCATTATTATCCGGGTGGTTTAGTTATGAGCGGCATCTCTTCAAAAGCAGCAGGTAAGTTAGAAAACAAGTACAAATACAACGGTAAGGAACTGCAGAGCAAAGAGTTTAGTGATGGTAGTGGGTTAGAATGGACAGATTACGGGGCAAGGATGTATGATAACCAATTAATGCGTTGGCATGTCATCGATAATTATTCTGAAACCTACTATGGCCTTACTCCTTATAATTATGGAGGAAACAACTTTGTCAATACAATAGACATTGATGGTAATCTTTTCATTTTTGCTAATGGATTTATGGTAGACCAGTGGTCACGTGGAAATCAACATCCAACTAAAGTTGTTGGGCAAGGAAGGTCTGCTCCTGCCAAAACTGTTCCTAATCCAGCATATGAGCGTTATGACCCGGACAGGGGTTTTTATCCAGACGGCCCACGCAATAATGGTACTACATTTACTTATTGGCAAGGGGTAGATGCTGCGTACTTGCAATATAATAGTGATTTTGAAGGGGAGAAGGCATATTATACAAATGGTTCATTTACGCCAAAAGCTACAGCAAGTGCAAGATTTACAGATGGTGCTGAAGCAGGTGCAGAACTTATTGCTCAACTTGAATCGGGGAAGATTACATTACAAGAAGGTGAAACAATAAAAATTGTGGGTCACAGTCAAGGAGCAGCGTATGCTTCGGGCATAGCATCCGCTTTATCAAAACATTCCAAATACGGTGCTCTTATTGAGTTTGTAGATTATCTTGCTCCTCATCAACCAGGAAATATTAGACATCCTGAAGGGGTAAAAGGTCGCCAGTTTTCTACCAAAAGTGATAAAGTGTCTTCAAAAGGACTTGTGCCAAAATTATTTGGAGATTCGAAATATGCAAAAATACCGGGAACTGAATGGGGAGTGGAACGTGAAAGCTATGACGGAGGTATGGGAGGCCATTACGTTGATACATGGTTAAATGATTTGGTAGACTATTGGAGAAATTTAGGAATTAAAGTAAGTGTAAAAAAATAAAAAAATTTATGAGAAGGCAACTCGTTTTGTTTCTTTTTTCTACTTCTTTTTTGATGGCTTGCGGGCAGACCAATAGGCTTTCTGAAGAAGATTTTAAATGGATGCCATACAAGGGGAATGAAACTCTTGCTTTTAAATCTAATACAGGCGAATTAGATACTATTTTTATTTTAAAAAGAGATACCCTTTTGGCTTACCCTGAAGCTCAATCGTTAAACGGAATAAAATATGAGGAAGTGACTATTTTTTGTGACCATCATGACCACAACAAACAGAATGTTAGTAGCAGATATTACTTTTTTAAAGTACAAAAGGCAAAAGATAACCGTACAGAGCTTGTTTTTGATTTATCAATGAAGGATGCTAAATTCTACAGACTAATACCTTTTAAAATAGATAGCCTAAGCAAAGTAAGTCCTGAATCATTAGAAACATCCTATAGTAAGTATGATGATGTTTATATAATCCAACCCGATGATTATGCGAAAGACTTTTATAATAGAAGTAACTTTGTAACGAAATTATATTGGAGCAAGTCGGAAGGTTTGATTCGCTATGATAAAAAGGATGGCGTATATTGGGAATTAATTAAATAAAACAAAAGTGCATACCTGGGCAAACAAGTACAACACCCAAAGCATTTATTAATTGGGTGATACTAGATGAACAATTTAAATATGTAAGTGGAGGCTTCGACCAAATATGCACATCACAAGTTGTTAAACCGCATAATATACCCCAAATTAACATACCTAAAAACGGCTATATATATGTATATTGCAGTAACGAAACCGAAGGGTTAGTGTTCTTTGATAACCTACAGTTAATGCATACTAAGAGTGCTATTTTGGAGGAAACGCATTATTATCCTTTCGGGTTGACAATGGCGGGAATAAGTAGCAAGGCCCCAGGAATTGTTGAAAACAAACTTAAATACAACGGTAAGGAATTACAGAATAAGGAATTTACCGATGGAAGTGGCTTAGATTGGACAGATTACGGTGCAAGGATGATGGATAATCAAATAGGAAGGTGGATGCTAATAGACCCAATGAGTGAAAAAATGCGAAGATGGTCCCCCTATAATTACTGCTTTAATAATCCACTTAGATTTATTGACCCTGATGGGATGGCTCCTACTACAGATTATTATAATCAAAATCTCAAGTTAGTTAAACATGTAGATGATGGAAAAACTGATAAAGTAATTGTTTTTACAAATTCTGATAAAACCCAAAAGGTTGAAAAAGCAATTAAAAATGGTAATACTCGGATTTTGCCAAGTAAAGAAGGAATGTCTGCCATTAATGATGCTAAAAAAAGGTCAGACCAAGCAAATGATAAGCGAACTGATTATTTTAAAGGAGATGACACAAAGGGAGGATATCATGAAGAAGGTGTAAATATTGGTATAAATAAGGCTGGAAAAGAAGAAATAATTCCATCATTACCAGGTAAAGCAATTAATAAGCCTTTACCAGGCGATGTTTTTACAAACACTATTTATTCATCAGCTGATCCCAAACAAGATATAAATAGCTTTCAAGATGGAGGGTTACAGATTTCCGCTCATATACATATAAAAAATGGATCAACTTCTGATGTTGGTGTAGAGTCTTCATCTACAGGCATCGAACCAGGACCCGGAGATCAAATAGCATTTGGTAAAGCAGTTGAGGGAGGATATACCAATAAAAAATCTTATGCCATGGTAGTGGGATCTAGTGATAATAATACAACTTTTTATACAGATAAAAAAGTACTTGGAACTGTTAGCTATACGGGATTATTGAAAATTTATGGAATAAAATAAAAACAACTATTATGCATTCTAAAATCATCTTCATATTCTTACTTCTTACTTATAAATCGGGCTACTCTCAAGACACTTCGTCTCTAAATTATAAGGTTAATACGGCTATCTTAGAATCAATAAAAAAAATGCCTCCAATAATTGAAAGTGAACTTTACATGAACGGGAAAAAAAAACAAAAAAGGTACTCCTTTAATCTTGTTTCAGATAAAAAAAAGATAGCAATAATCTACAAAAACAAAAACAAAATCAAAATTGATACCAATAATATAAAGCCTACAGACTCCTTTTCATTTGAAATAAAGTATAAAAAAAATATTATTGTTTCACAAAAATATAGCATTGAAAAATTTGTTCATGGTG
Organism: Bacteroidota bacterium; assembly: GCA_031377245.1. GTDB lineage: Bacteria > Bacteroidota > Bacteroidia > Chitinophagales > Chitinophagaceae > Ferruginibacter. The sequence goes on along the minus strand of JANMEU010000029.1, from coordinate 17,496 downwards.
GTAAATTTATTGCTGGTCTGATAACAAATTACGACTCTGAAAGGAAAAAATATTTAAATAATACACTTTTGTATGGCACAAATAACATTAGAAATTATTTGTATTATTTTATCGGTATCAAAATGAAAAATGTCGAAACTGTAAAGGCGAATAGATTGACATATTCAGTTGTGAAAAGTAATTCTACCCCTTGGACAGATTTTAAAAGTGATTAGCATATGTGGTAATGGGCCTCCATCTTCAGGGAAACTCCACACTTAAATATGCAAATTATTCGTACACTTTTAATTAAAAATAAGCTTAAAAAATCGCATACACTAGTTCCGTGTACAGCTTAGTTTTTTGCGTAAACTTCTATTGACTTACCAACCCCTATACCCACTTCTTCTCTTCCCAGCAACGTCTCTGCTCCGAGCCAAGTGAATAAGCAGGACGTTGCGTTAAGTTATAAGTGAGTAGCCAATAATGTAAACACCTTCTTACATACAAATACACAACGTCCCTTTGAAGAGGCGTTGCTAAAAAAAATCGTGTTAATGCATCGCAACGTCCTGCATGCACACAGGGGCTAGGAGTAGAGACGTTGCTTAGAAGGAAAAATTGAAGGCAAGTAGCAGTGCTACAATAACTGTGGATGGTACACTGGTTAATACCCAAAAAATTGAATTTGACGCCTCTAGCTCTGCGGAAATTGAGGCTACTGTTGATGCTCCGCTGATAGATGCTGATGCAAATAGTAGTGCAAACATTAACTTAAAAGGCAAAACTCAAAACTTTAAAGCAGAAGTATCTAGCAGTGCCGATATTAGTGCACAAGGTTTGTTAAGTGAAAATACTATAGCTAATGCAAGTAGTAGTGGTACTATGTTTGTGCATGCAAGTGTTAAGCTTGATGGAAAAGCAAGTAGTAGCGGCTCTATAAAATATAAAGGTGGCGCCTCGGTTACAAAATCGGAGAACAGTAGTGGGGTTGTAGAAAAGGAATAATCATTTGATGAACTAAAAAACCAATAAGGTTTGCGATTGAATAGAGACTGCAAAAGTTATACCCTATTTAATTCAACTAAAAAAGCCCTCTATTTTGAGGGCTTTTTTAGTAATTTTTTTTTGACGACCAACGATGATAAGATTATAACAAAATTACCTTAGTAGTCGTAATTTTTTCTCCATCAATTATTCGTACAACATACATGCCTTTATTTAGGTACGTTACGGGTATTGAAGTAAAAGAAGTATTACTGGTTAACTCTTTTACCGTTCTACCCATAGCATCAATAATTTGGATAGTAAAATTATCGTTGCTGTTTCTTGCCACCAACAAATTCAATACATCCTTAACAGGATTTGGGGCTACCACTACTTTGTAATCATCTTGAAAATAAATATTTTTAATATCACTATAACTTACTTTACCATCTCTACCTACCATTTTTAGGCGGTATTGATTAAACCCTTTTAGGGGCAAATTATCAAAAGCGATATAATCTGTTGGAACAGTTGTAAAGCCAATACTGTTAGTTGTTGCAACTGGGCTAAAGTTTACTCTATCATTACTTCTTTCTACTACAAAATAGTCAATGCTAAACTCGTTATTGGTTTGCCAGTTTAATTTAACGGTGTTGTTTATACGCTGTGCATTAAACGCTAATAAATTTAAACGACTACCTGTTTGTAAAAAATTATACCTAGTTTGAATTGGGTAGTGATCGGTAGTAGTATTGGCATAAATGCTAGCACTTGCAGCTACCATGCCCACCACATCTGTTCGTATGGCAGCACTACTATTCATAAACACATCATTCATTTCATTTGATAATACAGTATGATCAATTACATCTGGAAAACTTACTGTACTTCTAAATCCTTGTAGGCTTAGGGGCAACGAAACCGATTTGTAACTGTTGGCATCTGCAGAGTCGCTTATAAGTAATGAGTAAGAAGATGCAACATCTGGCCCTGTTGTAATTGGCGCAATGGTTCTATCTAAATCATCATTAAAATCGCCTAAAATAATAATATTGGCATTAGGGTAATTAGTATCTAAACTATCTTTCATAGCTTTTACTCCTAATTTTCTTCTGCGATACGATTCTATTTTTTCTGCATCATTACCCGTATTGGCTTTAGCATGTAGTATTAAAAAACTTACGGGTTTTGTAACACCGCCAATAGTAGCATCTGCCTGCACAAAATAGGGCACCCTACCACTACTCCAGTAGTAACGCACACTATCATAGTTAGTGGCTGTACGTAAAAATGCTCTAGTTGTAATATTACTTAAAACAGATTTTTTATAAATAATGGCTTGCTTTTGTGCAGTTGGGAAAAATGCAGGGTAATTAGGGCCTGCAGGGTCATCGGCACCGCTTCCATAATTGCATATGGCAAAGCCCCAAGTATTGGTTCCGTTATTTAAACTGTCCACTAATTTTCTTGTTCTTGCCGTATCACAAACCTCCACTAAAGCATAAACATCTGCATTTATATTTCTTAAAATTGTTTTTACATTAGCCTCTTGTAAGTCTTCATTTATAGGTCCCCATGGGCCAGGGTCTGCAGGGGTTTCATCTTTACCAAACCAATCTAAATTCCAAGCCACCACCTCTAGTGTTTTTGTAGATGAAATTGAAGTGCCGCTTAAGAACGTTCTGTTTTGATTTATGCCTGTTGTAACCACATTTAACCTACCTGTTAAAGAAGATGCATCAACAGCATTAGGTTTAAAACGAACATAAAATATTTTTGTGCCAGACTGTGCTTGAGACGGAGTGTAAGATAAGGATGTTGATGGTGTTGTTCCATCTTTAGATACTTCAAAATGTGTAGGTGAAGTAATAACCAAATCACTTTTTAAATCAACTGCGTTAAAGGAAAAGGGCACCCATGCAGAACTACTACCATAAGGCACAAACCCAAAATCGAAAGTGTTAGGGGTAAGGGCTACCGTGGCTTCTGGCAATTGAGTGCTATTAAACAATTGTATTTCATCTAAGGTCCATCTTGCTGCTCCAAGTGTTGGGCTTGATTGATATACCCATGCTAAATAAACTGCTGGCTGCTTAAAATTTTGTAAATTAATACTATCACAAAGGGTCCATGCGTTTGTATTTTCATCAGGAAATTTGCCAAAAACATCTGCCCAAGTTGCGGCAGCAGGATTACCATAACCCTTATAATTTGTACTTACTTTTAATTGTAGTTGTGGTCCATTAAAACGATTGATACTATAAAAACGTAAAAGCGGAATTGCAAATGCCGATAAGTCTAATTGAGGAGAAATGAACCAATCCTCATTTGTTACTGCTCCAGGGCCTGTTACAAAACCATTCATTTGAACACCATTGCTAGGGTTGTAACCAAAAGTAGTACAATCCCATGTTTGAGTGCCTGTAACGCTAAATTGGCTAAAGCCATCACTTAAACTTGTAGTACAGTTTGTAAATGGAAAATTGTAGGTTGTAGGCCAAGGGCTAAAGGTTGTAAATTTCCAACCTGCAGCACCACCAAAAGGAATACAGTTATTATTGTTACTATCAATGTAAGCGCCAGCAGGCACATCAATATAATAATCGGTACCAATGTTTAAAAAATTTACTTTAAAACCAGCAGTATTACTTACTACATCGGTACTAGCAACGGGTACAGTGGCAACAACCGAATTGTCGGTAAGTTTTTTTACTAAAATATTTCCAACGCCTCTTTTTATGCCTTCTGTAAAACGAATATAGCAGTTAGGATTGTTGGGAATGTTAATAGAATTATTTATCGGAAATAAATTTAAAACTGCAGGTGGTACATTATCATTTGGACCACCAGAAATATTGTAGGTCATGGTAAGGTCGTCAATTGCCAAACCATCATCTGCACCAGTTGCATTAAAATCTACCCAACGAAATAAAAAGGTTGTATTATTTGCAATAGATAATCCATTTATAGTAAATGTTATGGTTGTTCTGTTAGAGGCAGCGTTTCCATCATAAGCCCCCACAGTTGGGCCTTGTATTGGAGCATTAAAATCTAATTGATTAATGTCTGTCCAGCTACCGTTATTAACTGCAGTTGCATCGGTACTATATTGAAAGTCTAGTTTATCTTGCCTTGCTAAAGTTCCTAGTCTCCACTGCTCTCCAGTATAAGTAAGGGTTATGCTTGTAATTATGCCAAGTGTATTGTTAGTAAAAGCTACACCACTTAACGGAATAAGACTACCGGATTGCAAACCACCTAACCCTCTTTCCGAATTGGCAACAGCACCATAACTGTAGGTGTCGCCGGTATTAGATGTGCCAGTACCCGTATTGTATAGTAAATTAGCATTGGCTCCCGTTTCTATAAATTGCCAACCATTAGGCAGGGTGCTTGATGTACCTGTGTTGGCGAGTGTATTAAAATCTTGTGTGTAAGCAGCACCAGTTGTAAGCACAATTTGTGCATTAAGATTACTTAGTAAAAAACTTGCTATTATTAATGTTGAGTAAAACTTCTTCATATTAAAATTTAGTTGGCAAAAGTAGCTCTATTTTTTGTTGTGTAGAGTGGAAACGAATGAAGTATTTGTTAACAAAATTGCCATCCTGTCAGCATAATTGCTTTGGCACTTTTTTTGAAACCTGCCTACAAAATAAAATTATATATGCAAAAAGGAAGTATACGTGTACAAACGGAGAACATTTTTCCCATTATTAAGAAATTTTTATATAGTGATCATGAAATTTTTATTAGAGAGCTGGTTAGTAATGCGGTAGACGCTACCCAAAAAATTAAAACTTTGTCAAGCATTGGTGAGGCTAAAGGCGAAATAGGGGAGTTAAGAATAGATATTAAATTAGATGCGGAAAAAAAGACATTAACCATTAGCGATAGAGGAATTGGTATGACAAGTGAGGAGGTTGATCAATACCTTAATCAAGTAGCTTTTAGTGGAGCTGAGGAGTTTTTAGAAAAGTACAAAGGGCAAAATGAAAGTACTATTATTGGACATTTTGGCTTAGGTTTTTATAGTGGTTTTATGGTAAGTGATAAGGTAGAAGTTATAACTAAAAGTTTTAAGGAAGATTCAAAAGCCGTTCGTTGGGAGTGTGATGGTAGCCCAGAATTTACATTAGAGGAAATTGATAAAGTGCAAAGAGGTACCGATATTGTATTACATATTAATGAGGAGAGTAAGGAGTTTTTAGAAGCTCATCGAATTGAAGCAATGCTTCAAAAATTTTGTAGATTTTTGCCCGTACCTATATATTTTAAAGATGTAAATGAAAAACCAGCAGAGCTTAAAGAGGGAGAAAGTGCACCAGCTGAAACATCTATCAATAACCCAACACCAGCCTGGACAAAAAAGCCTAATGAATTAACAGACGAAGATTATAAAAACTTTTACAAAGAATTATATCCGTACAGTGAGCCACCATTATTTTGGATTCATTTAAATGTTGATTTTCCATTTAATTTAACGGGTATTTTATACTTTCCTAAAATAAAGCAGAGTTACGAAATACAAAAAGATAAAATACAACTTTACTGTAACCAGGTTTTTGTAACCGATGAAGTAAAGGATATTGTACCCGAATTTTTAATGTTGCTGCATGGTGTAATTGATAGCCCAGATATTCCGTTAAACGTTAGTCGTAGCTATTTACAAGGCGACCCTAATGTTAAAAAAATAAATAGCCATATTACTAAAAAAGTAGCCGATAAGTTTGAAGAAATTTTTAAAAACGATAGAAAACAGTTTGAAGAAAAATGGGAAAGCCTTGGGTTGTTTGTAAAGTATGGTATGATGACCGACGATAAGTTTTTAGAGAAGGCAAATAAATTTAATATACTGCAAGATGCAACAGACGATAAGTTTTACACCTTGGATGAATACAAATTAGCAACAGAAACACTTCAAAAAAATAAAGAAGGTAAACAAGTAATTTTATATACAACCAACCCTATACAACAAGATGCTTATTTACAACAAGCTACAGCAAAGGGCTACAAAGTTGTAAAGCTTGAAACAATAGTAGATGCTGGTTTTATAAACCATATGGAAATGAAATGGGAGGGCGTGCAATTTACCAGAGTAGATAGTGATATTGCTGATAATTTAATAGATAAGCAAGAGGTAAGTGAAAGTGTTTTAAGTAAAGATGACGAAGCTAAATTGAAAGAATTATTTGGGTTACAAATACCTGAGTTGAATGTAACGGTGGAGGTTAAAGGCTTAAGTGCAGAAGCTCCGCCAGTTGTTGCTACAAGGCCAGAGTTTATGCGTAGAATGAAAGATATGGCCTCAATGCAAGGAGGAATGGGTGCTTTTTATGCAAACATGCCTGATGAGGTTACCCTTACTGTAAATGGCAACCACACTATTTATAAAAATATATTAGCCTCTGCCGAAAAAGAAAAACAAGAAAAAGTGGTGCATAATTTAGCCGATTTAGCTTTATTATCGCAAGGGTTATTAAAAGGGAATAGCCTTACCAATTTCATTAACAGAAGTGTAGAGTTAATAAGTTAGGAATACAATCTTGAATTTGTGGTTTACGGTTTAGCCTATGAAGTTGTTCTGATGGAGCATACACTTAACTAGGTTTAGTAAAGGTTGTCAATTTTTATAAGTTGACAACCTTTTTTATGTATTGTGCTTAGTTTTTTGGTGAAGGTATTTCTAACAAACTTACCTCTAAATAATTTAATTTCTTAGAATGAAAGGTTTCAATAAATCCTTGTGCAACAAATAATTCTTTATGCAACGGATTAACATAAGCAACAGTTAAATCTCTTGGTTTTTCCTCTAAACTAACTATGATATTTTCTACCACACCACTCATAATTATTTCATCAAAAGGGTTAAACAAAAATATGCAATCAACATCGGATGGTATGTCAAAATAAAACGCATCGTTTGTATAAATTTTATAGTGTAGTGTAGGTATTTGCAGTTTTGTTTGGGTAAGATTTTTTTCAGCTTCAAGGCATAAGTCTTTCGAAAAATCTACTCCAGTAACTTTATTAAATCCATGGTGAGCTGCTACACATAAAGCCCTGCCTTTACCACAACCAATATCTAAAAAATGAGTATTCCTTTTTTTGGGAAGTTGGTTAAAAATAGTTTCAAGTAAATCGTAACTAACCGGCATATAAATAGTAGCATGGTCAATATCTATTCCTTTTTCCTCTAAACTTTCTAACGTATCTTTTCCGGTGGTGTTAATCCTGTATTTTTTTTCTCCTTTTATTTCTTGTAAAAGGATATGCCATGCAATACGCATATTCCAGTTGGAGGCTATGTAGATAAAGTAGTTAAAAAATTTCATTTCATTCAAATTTTTACCATTCAAAATTTACCTTTTTGAACGGCACAATTATTCACTCAATCTTAAATCAATTACTTTCATTTGCAATGTTTTGTTTCCTTGCCACTCGTTTTCATCAATTGTAAAAACAATATCAACAGGTTGCTTTAGGAGCAATAAATGAAATTTTGGAGCTAAATTAAAACCAATGCCCGTAAAGGTTACGTTATCTTTTTTTAACACAAACCTTATGTGTAACTCTTTTACAATTTTACTATATCCGCTATCCAATACATTTTTTGCAATAAATGTTGGCCTCATATTTTCTGGTCCAAAGGGTTCCATTTGGCAAAGTATGTTGTAAAAAGATGAAGTAATTTCTTTGAACTCAATTGACGTATCAATTATTATTTCTGGTATTAGTAATTCAGGTGGTATGCTAAAGCTTACTACTTCCTCAAACTTTGTGGCAAAATTTTCAACATTTTCTGGTAAAAGAGACAAACCTGCAGCAGCAAAATGCCCCCCATAGCCTAATAAATATTCTCTACAAGCATGTATTGCTTCATACAAATTAAAGCCTACAACACTTCTTGCACTTCCAGCAACTACATCGCCACTTTTTGTAAGTACAACAGTTGGTCTATAATAGGTTTCGGTTAATCTACTTGCTACAATTCCTACCACACCTTTATGCCAATGCGCCTTATAAACAACAGTTGTTTTTTTATCTATCAACGTTTTATCATTTGCAATAAGGCTCAACGCATCTTCTGTAATATTACTATCGGCTTCTTTCCTATCGCTATTATCGTTGTGTAAAAGTTCTGCAATTTCTAAAGCTTTGGTTTCATCTTTTTCTATAAATAATTGAACTGCTTTTTTTGCATCATCCATTCGGCCGGCAGCATTTACCCTTGGGGCAATTACAAATACTACATTATTTATAGTTAAACTTCCTTTTATGCCACCTAAATGTATTAGCGATTTTATACCAGCACATGGGTTACTATTTATTTTATGTAAACCATAAAATGCAAGTATTCTATTTTCTCCAGTCATGGGTACAATATCTGCTGCAATTGCTGTAGCTACTAAATCTAAGTAACATAAATAATGTTCCTCATCCATATTAAAATGAGTAGCTAAAGCTGTGGCTAATTTAAAACCTACTCCACAACCGCATAATTCTTTGTAAGGATATGTACACTCTTTTTGTTTTGCATTTAAAATAGCTACCGCTTTTGGCAATTCATCATCTGGTAAATGGTGGTCGCAAACTATAAAATCTATGCCTAACGTTTTAGCATAAGCGATAAGTTCAATCGATTTTATTCCACAGTCTAATGGTATAATTAAACTAAACTTATTTTCAGCTGCAAAATCAATTCCCATTTTACTTATACCATAGCCTTCCTTATATCTGTGTGGAATATAGAAGTCTAAAAAATGAGGGTCAAAAATTTTACACAAAAACTGATACATAAGGGCAACACTTGTTGTACCATCCACATCATAATCACCAAATACTAAAATTTTTTCTTTTTTTTCAAATGCTTGTGTAATTCTACTTACAGCTTTATCCATATCTTTCATTAAATATGGATTGTGTAAATCGGTTAGTTGTGGTCTAAAAAAGTGTTTAGCTTTATCGTAGGTAGTAATTCCTCTTTTTAAAAGAATGTCGCAAATGGGTTTACTTACTTTTAACTCTTGGTGAAGTTGGTTAATTTGTTCATTTGTTGAGGGTATTATCTTCCAACGCTTCTCCATAATTATTTTTACTATTCAGGGTGTTACAATAAAGTTTAACGGATATTTAGGTATTGTTAATATTTTCTGTCTGTTGTATATCGTACTAATTCTTCCAATGCATTTTTTACTTCGCCATTTTCAAATTCATTTAATATGTGCAATGCCTCATCTCTATACCCATTCATTTTTTCTTCGGCATATTTTATACCACCCTCTGCTACTACTACATCAATTACTTGCTTTACTTTCTCTTTATTTTTATTCTCGTTTTTAATAATGTAAATAAGCTCTCTTTTTTTTACGTTATCAATCTTATTTAACGTATAAATCAAGGGCAGCGTTAATTTTTTTTCTTGAATATCGTTACCTGTTGGTTTTCCAATATCGGCTGTTCCATAATCAAATAAATCATCTTTTATTTGAAAAGCAATGCCTACTTTTTCGCCAAATAATTTCATTTTATTACTAATTGCCTTATCGTTACTTGTAGTGTAGGCTCCTACAGCGCAAGCTGATGATAAAAGAGAAGCAGTTTTATTTTTAATTATTTCAAAATAAATATCTTCTTTTAAATTTAAATTCCGGGCTTTTTCAATTTGTAATAATTCTCCTTCGCTCATTTGTTTTACAGCTTCAGACAAAATATGTAAATTTTCAAAATCATTGTTACTGGTTGACAACAATAAGCCTTTAGATAAAAGATAATCACCCACCAAAACAGCTATTTTGTTTTTCCAAATAGCATTTATCGAAAAAAAACCTCTTCTTTCTAACGATTCGTCCACTACATCGTCATGCACCAAAGTGGCAGTGTGTAAAAGTTCTACCAAGGCTGCAGCTCTGTAGGTAGTATCGTTAATGGTACCATGTAATTTTGCACTCAGTAATACAAACATGGGCCTCATTTGTTTTCCTTTTCTTTTAATAATATATTTCATTATTCTGTCAAGTAAAGGAGACTGACTTATAACTGATTGGGAAAATTTTTGTTCAAAAATCTTTAATTCATCGCCTATTATATTATTAATAAAATTCATTAGTTAAATTTTTGTACCTATATTTACGTTGCAAAGTAAGATATTTAAGCTGCAGCAATCAAATTTATCGTAAAATGCTAAAAGTAATGCAACTTATTGACTCTTATTGATGTCTAACAGCAATATTACCTGAAATATTGATGTAGAATTAATATACCAAACCACAAATAAATTTGGTTTTAATTTAACAATCTATACTTTTGCAATTATATCGACTCGTACACATTTAGAAATTTTATTAATTATTAAGTTATGGCAAGCAAAAAGTACAAATTATTAATCATAGCGTTATTGCTACTAAGTTCTGGTGTATTTGCACAGACAAAAAGTGGTTATAGTGTTTATGACAGTGCGGTTATCCCAGCAAAAAGGATGCCTCAGCAAAACGAATTTTGGAATAACACCTACAATTTCCCAGCAAAACCACGTAATATGTGGGAGATTGGTGCGTCTTTAGGTATGTTCACTATTAGCGGAGATGTTCCTGCAACTTTGTTAACATTTCCAAATTTTGAAGTACATGTAAGAAAAGCCTTTGGGTATATATTCTCTTTACGTCTTCAATATTTAAGTGGAACTGGTAAAGGAATGCAATGGCTAATTTCTGAAAACTACGGTAAAAATACGGCTTGGCAGGCAGGTGCTACAGGTGTTGGTTATGCTGCTCCTTATGCACCTTTTGCAAATGGTAATGGATATTATTCAAGAGATAGGGGTGCTACCAGAAGTGCACAACAAGATGTTGTTTACTATAACTACAAATCTAAAGTACAAGACCTTGGCATACAAGGTATCGTTACTTTAAACAACATTCGTTTCCACAAACAAAAGACGGGTATTGTACTTTATGGTGGAGGCGGTATTGGAGCTTCTATTTATAAAACATCGGTAAACGCATATGATGCAGGCGGAAACACTTATGCAAGTTTGTTTAGAAATGTCTACAACGATCAAGGTGCAGGTATTCATTCCAAACGTAAAGATATTTTAAAGGCCTTGAAAGACGGAATGGATGATACGTATGAAACTCCTGCTGAAAACCAAGGTGAGCGTCGTCCAAAACTTGGAAACAACACCTTAAAGCCATCTGGTACAGTGTTAATGGGCGTTGCTGTACGTTTAGGTAAAAGAATTAATTTATCAATTGAAGATAGATGGACATTTGTTAAAGACGATTTGTTAGATGGTCAACGTTGGCAAGAGCAAGCTTATGGCGATGCTTCTTTAACTCGTGACTTTGATTCGTACAATATGTTGTCGCTAGGATTAAATGTAAATTTAGGAGCTAAATCTGTTGAGCCATTATGGTGGTTAAATCCGTTAGATTATGCATATGATGAGTTTCCTAATAAGAAAATTAAATTCCCTAAATCAGAATGCCCAGATAACGATGGAGATGGCGTTTGTGATCATTTAGATAACGAACCTAATACTCCTGCTGGTTGCCCAGTTGATACGCATGGTGTTACTAAAGATACTGATGGTGATGGTGTTCCAGATTGTAAGGATAAGCAATTAATTACTCCTACCGAGTGTCAACCAGTTGATGCTGATGGTATTGGTAAATGCCCAGATCCTGCTTGTTGCACAACAAAACCTGACGAACCTAAAGTTGTTTGCCCAGCAGACTACCCAAGTTTATCAATGAAAGGTGTTAGCTTAACTTCTGATAACAAAGCTATGTTGGCTACTATTGCTTCTACATTAAAGCAAAATCCAACTTGTAGCATTACTATCAATGGTTATCCTGAAGCATCTAAATTGTCACAATCAAACTGTACTCAAAAATTAGAGAAAGTTAAAAATTATTTAGTAGAAGTTGGCGGAATAAGTGCAGATAGAATTACTACTGAATGTATTATTGATGGTGGTGATAAAAATACTGTTGATATAAAAGGTAATTAATACCTAATAAAAAGTTTAATATATTTTACTTTTTGCTTAATAATAAGGCCTCCCAGTTTTGGGAGGCTTTTTTGTACTTTCCGTTTTAACTGGCCTTTTGTTTCCCGTATAATTGTATTTAAGGAATGTTGGTATTGGTAAGTGATTAAGCCTTCTTCTATATTTTAAAAAAGGTTCCTTCTATTAATACGGTTAAGTAAAATTGAAAACATACTAGCCTTATGCTTGTTCTAACTTTAGCAGTAATGTTCTTTACGTTCTATTTATCAAACTATTAACGATTGTTTTTAGGTTATAAAGAGAAATAACATCATTTTTGACTAAATTCCTTTAATTTTGCACTCCTTTATGCGTATAACTAAACTATTTATAGCTATTGTTTTAAGTTCGCTGGTATTTACCAGTTGTAACAAGTATACTAAAGTGCTTAAAAGCAAGGACTATGAGTACAAGCTAAAAATGGCCGATTTGTATTTTGAACAAAAAAAATACAAAAACGCTCAACAGTTATATGAAGAGTTGTTTCCAATATACAAAGGAAATGTAAAATTTGAAGAGCTTTACTACAAGGATGCATACTGCTTTTATTATATGAAATTGTATAGTGATGCAGAAAATTTGTTTAAAGGTTTTTTAGAGGTTTTTCCAAATAGTAAAAAAGCTGAAGAGGTTGATTATATGCTTTGTTTAAGTTATTATAAACAATCGCCTAAGTTAGAGTTAGAGCAAGTGAACACTAGTAAAGCGATAGGCATGTTGCAATCGTTTATTAGTAGAAATCCTGAATCGTCACGAATAGCTGAAGCAACAGAAATTATTGATAAATGTAGGGCAAAGTTAGAGTTGAAAGAATACAGAGCAGCCGATTTATATTATAATTTAGGGCAACATAGGGCAGCAGCATTATCTTATACTAATTTGCTTAATAGCTATCCAGAAAGTACAAGGGGTGATGAGTATAAGTTGAGAATTGTAAAGTCGTATTATAAGTTTGCTAAGTTGAGTATTGTTGAAAAGCAAATTGAGCGCTACGAAAAAGTAATAGCCGAGTATCAAGATTTTGTGGATAGATATCCTGAAAGTAAGCTTTTGAAAGATGCAGAAAGTTATAATAGTTTAAGTCTTAATCATATTAAAGAAATAAAAAATGAGCAAATTACGTCGTCAGTTAAGTAGTAACACCAGCAATGTGGTAGAACCTAAAAAATTATCCGATATAAAGGCAAAAACGGGTAACCTATACGAGTCTATTTCTATTATTGCAAGAAGGGCTAATCAAATTAATATTACCCTAAAGGAAGAATTGCATAACAAATTAGAAGAGTTTGCAAGCCATACCGATAGTTTAGAAGAAATTCATGAAAATAAAGAGCAAATAGAAATATCGAAGGCTTACGAACGTATGCCAAACCCTGCTTTACTAGCAACCGCTGAGTTTATGGACGACAAGGTTTATTTTCGTAAAAATGATGAAGACTTGTTTAGTTAATTTTTACCAATAATTTAGCAGCATCTTTGCTTAAGAATGTATAATTTTATCCCCCAACAAGTTGGGGGATTTTTTATGCAATTAACTAATAAAAAAATACTTTTAGGTGTAAGCGGTAGTATAGCAGCTTACAAAGCAACATTTTTAGTACGTTTACTTATAAAGCAAGGGGCCCAGGTAAAAGTAATAATGACTAATGCAGCTAAAGACTTTGTAACACCTCTTTCGCTATCTACCTTATCTAAAAACGATGTACTTAGCGATATAGCTACGGACGACTCTTGGGCAAATCATGTAGCATTGGGCAGATGGGCTGATGTTATGCTAATTGCACCACTTAGTTGTAATACGTTGGCTAAAATGGCAACTGGTTTGTGCGATAATTTATTAATGGCCGTTTATTTATCTGCTACTTGCCCAGTAATTGTGGCTCCTGCAATGGACGAGGATATGTGGCACCATCCCACAACAAAAAATAATTTACTAAAACTTGAAGTATACCACAATAAAATAATACCTGTAGAAAATGGTGAACTTGCAAGTGGCTTAATTGGCGAAGGAAGGATGGCAGAACCGGAAATAATTGTAAAATATTTGGAAGATTTTTTTATTTCAAAGGATGAATTAAAAGGGAAAAAAATTTTAGTAACTGCTGGACCAACTTACGAAGCTATAGATCCGGTACGTTTTATAGGTAACCATTCAAGTGGCAAAATGGGTATTGCACTTGCCGAAGAATTGACGAAAAGGGGAGGAGATGTAACCTTAGTAATAGGTCCATCTTCTGAAAAAATTAGTAATACGATAAAAGTAGAAAAAGTAACATCGGCAGCCGAAATGTATGAAGCTTGTATGACTGTTTTTGAAAAGGTAGATATAGCTATAATGAGTGCTGCCGTTGCAGATTATACTCCAGTAGCTATGGCAAACGAAAAAATAAAAAAGAAAGAAGAGGTTTTTAGCATAGAACTGACAAAAACTAAGGATATATTAAAAAGCCTAGGGGAGGTAAAAAGAAAAAATCAGTTTTTGGTTGGCTTCGCCTTAGAAACAAACAACGAAAAAGCATATGCTATAGGAAAATTAAAATCCAAAAATGCTGATATGATGGTATTAAATTCTTTAAACGATAAAGGGGCAGGTTTTGGCGTAAACACTAATAAAATAACTATTTTTGATAAAGCGGAAAATGAATATCATTTTGAAACAAAATCAAAAGTAAATGTGGCAACAGATATTGTAAACACTATTATTAAATTAAACAATGCATAAGTATCTACTTATTTTATTATTTAGCCTAGCTATAAAAAATGCTGAAGCACAAGAGCTAAAAGCAAGGGTAACGGTAAACGCTACTCGTATTGGAAATAATGTAAATAGAAATGTATTTCTAACCTTACAAACAGCGTTAAATAATTTTTTAAATAATAAAAAGTGGGGCCCAGATAACTTTCAACCCAACGAAAAAATTGAGTGTAATTTTGTTTTAACGCTAGAGGCAACAGATGAAGTAAATGTTTATTCTTCTCAATTAATTATACAAGCTGCCAGACCAATTTTTAATTCATCCTACAATTCTCCTATTATTAATTTTCAAGATGAAGGAATAGGGTTTAAGTATGTGGAGTTTCAAATAATGGAATTTAACGATAATAGAATTGCAGGCTCCGATGCTTTAGTAAGTAATCTTACCGCAACATTTGCCTATTATGCCTATATGATTTTGGGTTTTGACTATGCTTCTTTTTCTCCCAGGGGTGGAGATCTGTTTTTTCAAAAAGCACAAAATATTGTAAATAATGCCCCCGAGGGTAGAGGAATAAGTGGGTGGAGATTATTTGATGGGCAACGTAATAGGTATTGGTTAGTAGAAAATATGTTGAATAGCAGATATTCATTAATGCATGATGTGTATTATAATTATTATAGATTAGGAATGGATAAGTTGTATGAAGATGAAAATGCAGCAAGAGCAGAATTATTGAATGTTTTAAACCTACTTAATACATTTGCAACAGAAAACCCTAATAAAATGATTAGCCAGTTTTTCTTTCAAGGAAAATCAACCGAGCTCATTAAAATTTTCTCTAAAGCCTTGCCCCCTGATAAAGCAAGAGCATCGGAACTGTTACAAAAATTAGATTTAACCAATGCTGCTAAATATCAAGCTGAACTAAAATAATGCAAAAAAGTATCATTTTTTTTATACTCCTTTTTTTGTTTTCCTGTAAAAACAAGTTACCAAAAGATATACTTGAGCAAAAAAAAATGGAAAAAGTGTTATGGGATGTTTTAAAAGTAGATGCTTACACTAAAAACTATTTTTTAAAAGACACTACAAAAAATATAGTTTTAGAAAATGCTAAAATGCAGCTTCAGGTTTTTGCCTTGCATAATATTACTAAAGATCAATTTTATAAAAGCTACCAATATTATTTAGCCAATAGCAATTTAATAAAACCGTTGTTAGATAGTATATCCCTTAATGCTAATAAAGAAAAATACATTAAATACTCTACCGGACAACAAGCAGACCCTGCAATGGTGGAATAATAGAAATTAAACTATGATAAACAAAGTATTTAAAAATGCTGAAGAAGCAGTAAAAGATATTACGGATAATGCTGTTGTAATGCTTGGTGGCTTTGGATTATGTGGCATTCCAGAAAATTGTATAGCAGCACTAGTAAAAAATAAGGTTAAAGGATTAACCTGTATTAGCAATAATGCAGGAGTAGATGATTTTGGAATAGGATTAATGTTGCAACAAAAGCAAGTAAAAAAAATGATTTCGAGCTATGTTGGCGAAAATGCAGAATTTGAACGGCAATTACTTAGCGGTGAATTAGAGGTAGAATTAATACCCCAAGGAACATTAGCAACTAGATGTATGGCAGCTGGATATGGTATGCCAGCAATTTTTACTCCTGCAGGTGTAGGTACCGAAGTAGCCATAGGTAAAGAAGTAAGAGAATTTAAGGGCAAAGCGTATTTACTGGAATATGCTTTTGATGCCGACTTTGCACTTGTAAAAGCTTGGAAAGGAGATACGGAAGGTAATTTAATTTTTAAATATACGGCACGTAATTTTAATCCATTAATGGCAATGGCAGGTAAAATAACCATTGCCGAGGTTGAAGAATTAGTAGCCCCTGGCGAACTTGATCCAACTTATATTCATACTCCAGGTATTTATGTACACCGTATTTTTAAGGGCGAAAATTATGAAAAGCGAATAGAACAAAGGACAACAAGAAAAAGCTAAGAAATTTACAAATCCAAAATTCGAAATTCAAAATTGAATCAATGGCACTTACAAAAGAACAAATAGCACAACGTATTGCACAAGAGTTAAAAGATGGGTATTATGTAAATTTGGGTATTGGTATACCTACATTGGTAGCCAATTACATACCAAATGGCATAGATGTGGTTTTGCAAAGCGAAAACGGGTTGTTAGGAATGGGCCCTTTTCCAATGGAAGGAAAAGAAGATGCAGATTTAATTAATGCTGGTAAGCAAACAATAACCACCTTACCTGGCAGTGCTTTTTTTGATAGTGCAATGAGTTTTGGAATGATAAGAGCAGGTAAGGTAGATTTAACTGTTTTAGGTGCAATGGAAGTTAGTGATAATGGAGATATTGCTAATTGGAAAATACCAGGCAAAATGGTAAAAGGTATGGGTGGAGCGATGGATTTGGTGGCTTCTGCAAAAAATATCATCGTTGCCATGCAACA
This sequence comes from Bacteroidota bacterium, assembly GCA_031377245.1. GTDB lineage: Bacteria > Bacteroidota > Bacteroidia > Chitinophagales > Chitinophagaceae > Ferruginibacter. The sequence continues at coordinate 290 of JANMEU010000029.1, read as the reverse complement.
CGTTAGTAAAGACGGCAAATCAAAATTGTTAAAAAACTGTACGCTACCTATTACAGGTATAAACTGCGTGAAAAAAATCGTCACCGAATTAGCGGTCTTAGAAGTATTACCCGAAGGTGGGTTTAAACTTCTAGAAACTGCCCCGGGCGTGAGTGTTGAGGATGTGAAAAAAGCCACTGAAGGCAAGCTGATTACTGAGGGGATTGTCCCACAAATGACATTTTAAATTTAAAAGCGCATTGTTTTAAATTATATTTTTTTGAAATCCACGATTTTATAACTAAAAAAGT
>JANMEU010000014.1:0-318877 GCA_031377245.1 Bacteroidota bacterium | reverse complement strand
CTATTCACTAATTCTCTCAGGTAGGCTGTTAACTGATTAAACGTTTTATTATCCGGATTAAGACTCCAGATGATCTCACTCATACTGCTAACCAGTTTCCTGCTTGTTTCTGCTATATCATCTAGTTCCTTACCATTATCTTTATTTGATTTGCTTTTTGCCCACTCACTCATCATGGTTATTTGCGTAAGTCCTGCTCCTATATCATCATGCATTTCTCTGGAAATACGCTGCCGTTCCTTATCAATTTCTTGTTGTTTTAACAACTCTCTTTTTAAATTTTTTTGAGAAAAATATTTTGTAATTAATACAGCAATATATAATGTTGGTATAAGCAAAAGTAGATACAACCACCAGTTGTTTCTTTCCAGCTCGGGTACTTTAAGCTCTATTTTATATTTTTTTTCTAGGTATTTGTGTACCGCATTCAATTCGGCCTCGTCAAGTGTTTTGTTGTAAACAATTATTTCTGCTATATCGCCGTTCAAAACTTCCAACCTTCCATTTGATGCTATCTTAAGCGGATTACTATCGGGCTGATTGTTTTTTATTCTAAATGAAAGTTTAAAATCTCCGTCTCTATAAAAATTCATGGTTGTGTCCGTGTTTCTTGAAATAGTTACGATTGACCATTTTTTTTCGGGAACCTCGGCTACCGGAAACCCCTCTGTTCCTACACCATCATAATAAATAGCCAGCTCTTTCATTACTCCAAACTGCCAGGTAACCCCCTTATTAAAATAAGTTGAAACCAATGTGCCATAACCCCCACCAGAGGTTTTACCATCGCCATTTATTTTCACAACTATTGAAATAGTTCCTCTTTTATTGGGAAAAGTTTGAAACGGGATGGTTTCAATACTGTTGTCAAGGCCATTAAACCGTATTGCTGGCAAACCATTAACCTGATCGGGCATTAATAAAGGACTATTTGTTAATGAAGATGATGCATGGTGGTTATTGCCGCTTTGATCTTTCCATTCTACAATTTTATCATTCTTTGATTGCACACCCTTATCTGCCTTTAACCATAATGATAAGGCATCGGATGGGAGTTGGCCGATAGTCTCTGTAACAAAGAGCACTGTTAAAAGTAGTAAATAGGTAACTCTGTGAATCATCTATGGTTTAAAAAATAAATTTAAGCATATTTCTCTTTTGCTTGTTAACAAGCATTTGTTTATTTTGCTGAAATATGAATCTCCTCTCCTCCACCATATCTAAATTAGCCCGAATGAGGCTTTGGCGTATAGATAATTGGAGCAATAACCCTGTTGCTACCCAACGAGAAGTTTTACAAGAGTTAATAACAGCAGCCCAATACACCGAGTTTGGAAAAAAATATGGCTTTAATAAACTATTTAGTGTAAAAGAATTTAAACAAAAAGTACCCTTACAAGAATATAATGATGTAGAGCCTTACATTAACAGAATGATGCAAGGCGAAGAAAATGTTTTATGGAATACCCCTGTATTTTGGTTTGCAAAAAGTAGTGGAACAAGTTCTGCAAAAAGTAAATTTATTCCTATAAGTGATGAAAGCTTGCAACAAAATCATTTTAAAGCCAGTAAAGATGTATTAAGTAACTACTACCAATTTTTTCCTAGTAGCAATTTGCTTACCGGTAAAGGGTTAGTGGTTGGCGGTAGCCACCAAATAAGTAAACTAAATAATGATATACAGTTTGGTGATTTAAGTGCAGTGCTTATGCAAAATACACCCTTTTGGGGGCAGTGGATTCGTACACCAGAGCTTAGTGTAGCCCTGTTAGATGAGTGGGAAAATAAAATAGAACAACTAGCACAAATAACAGCAAACGAAAATGTAACATCGCTTGCTGGTGTACCCACCTGGACCTTGCTTTTACTAAAACGAATACTAGAAATAAAAGAAAAAAAAACTATTAACGAAGTATGGCCAAATTTAGAATTGTATATAAACGGAGGTGTTTCTTTTGTGCCCTATAAAGAACAGTTTGATAAAATACTTGGCACAAAAATAAACTACTTAGAAATTTACAATGCTAGCGAAGGTTTTATTGCAGGGCAACAAACACCTAACGATGATGGCTTACTACTTTTTACCGAGCATGGTATTTTTTACGAGTTTATGCCTGTTGAAGAATATGGTAAACCTGAGCCCCAAACAGTAGGATTAAAAGATGTACAACTAGATAAAAACTATGCGTTGGTTATAAGCACTACGGGTGGGCTTTGGCGTTATATCATTGGCGATACCATAAAATTTACACACCTTAACCCGTACAAAATAAAAGTAACAGGCCGTTTAAAACATTATATGAACGCCTTTGGCGAAGAGGTAATGGTAGATAATACCGATAAAGCAATTGCATTAGCAGCAGCAAAAACAAATGCTGTTGTAAACGACTACACTGCAGCACCCGTTTATTTTAGCGAAAGTAGCAATGGTACACATGAGTGGTTAATAGAGTTTGATGTACCACCACAAAATTTACAACTATTTACAACCGAGTTAGATGCGGCCCTTAAAACCATTAACAGCGATTACGAGGCAAAGCGTTATAAAGATATTGCCTTACGTATGCCTATAGTACACGCCGCAAAAAAAGGAATATTTAAAGAATGGTTGCGTAGCAAAGGCAAGCTAGGAGGGCAACACAAAGTACCAAGGTTAAGCAACGAACGAAATGTAGTGGAGGAAATTTTGGCCATGCTATAGAAATCCTACGAAAAAATTTACACCGACTAGTTGTTTAATAATAAATAAAACATGCTTATTAAATAGACTGTTCTTGCTTTTCTTTTTTCTCCATAATAGAAAAAGATTTTTCAAAAAAATGAGAATTAGGAATGGTAATTATTTCATTATCGGCTGTTTTAATATGAACAAAAAAGTAAGTCAACTCCGTTACCTCTCCCTCATAATTACTCTCTTTGTTTAATATTTTAATATGATCGCCCAACTTTATAGGGTGATTAAAAAAGATTAATATGCTTGAAGTAATATTTGAAAGTAATGACCACTGAGCAAAAAATGCTATACCTAATGCGGTTAAAATAGTACTTGCAAACACGGCAATTTCATGTTGTTTTAAACCCCAAATTGCAGTTAAAATGATTAGTGCACCTATTGACGTAAATAACTGAACTGCTTTTAAAGCCATCTTTCTTCTACCCCTTTCAAACTTAGCTTTTTTTAGTGCATTATTTATTACAGAATTAACTATAAAATATATTAAAATATAAACACCTATCACTAAGAGTGTTTCAATTATTTGAAGTTTGTATGTTCCCATTTTTATTGCTTTTTAAAACAGTTTAATTTCTTATCCTTAAAATTTTCTTTTTCTTCAAAAGATAAGATATAGTTATAATTAGTGCTCCCAACAGTATTGGTACAATTCATCTTGCCAGAAATACATTACCAATTAATAAATCTAGAAAAATAAAGGTAGTTCGTATTGTTATTTTTACTTGTAAAGTTTTAAAGTTAGCCATTTTTTACTGTTTTATATTCCACTGTAAAACTTAAAAAAAGGTAACTATTCAGTTCCCTAAAATGCGTAAGATGCTTCGTTCCTCAGCATGACATAGCAGACTGCTTTTGGAATAGGATATTTTGGGAACATTAACATTTAAACAGTTTTGCAAAAATGCTCTTCGATTGATTTCGTCATGCTGAGGAACGAAGCATCTTCTACTTCGTATGAAGGAACTGAATAGTTACAGAAAAAGATATAAGTACACATTAAATTCGTACTTTACAACTACCAAAATTTAAAAAAAAATGAAACTGCTAACAACAAAATTAATAGCCCAATTAAATCTGTTTAAAACAGGCTCACTCCTACTTTTTTTAGTTCAGTGCTTTATTGTACAAGGCCAAAACGATAATAAAATTACCAGTAGAGATCTTAGTTATCTTACCTCTGGTGGTAAATTATTACCCTTACAAGCCATTATGGATATAAGGCATTATACTATTGCGTTAGATGTTGATATAAAAAACCAATCCATCAGCGGTGCGGTAGAAGTAAGTTTAAATTTATCTAAAAAAACAGATACCATTTTACTTAACCTGGTTCATTTATATACCGTAACAAAAGTTACTGTAAATAAAAAAGTGGTTTCCTTTACGCAAGGCGACGATAAAATATTTATTACCACCGCAAAAGGCTTTGAAGTTGGAAGCCAAAAAGTAAGTATTGAGTACAACGGAATACCACCAGTTGCCATAAAGCCCCCATGGGATGGTGGTTTTACCTGGACGAAAGATAAAAATGGAAACGATTGGGTAGCCATAAATATTCAGGCAGAGGGAGGCGGAATGTATTTCCCTTGTAAAGATCACCCAAGCGATGAACCTAACGAAGGGGCCGATTTAAAAATTACTGTTCCCTCAACTTTAATGGTGGCAGGGCCAGGTTTATTAATGGGGGTAAGTACTAAAAAAAATAAAGCCACCTATCATTGGAAAACAAATTATACCATTAGCAATTACTGTATTTTATTTAATATAGGTAAATATGTTGTGGTAAAAGATTCGTACACCACTATTGAAGGCACTAAAGTACCCATAGAGTATTATGTGTTGGAGGTAGATACCATGCATGCAAAAAAGGTAATAGAAACCAAAAAACGAGATACCAGAATATTAGAAAAATATTTTGGTGAATACCCTTGGGCAAAGGAAAAAATTGGAATAGCAGAAGTGCCTAACTCTGGTATGGAGCACCAAACCATGATAACGTTTGATAACAAATTTGAATACAAAAAAGTGGGTGGACAAGAGTACTCCGCCAACTTATTTCATGAGTATGCACACGAATGGTGGGCTAATAAGGTTACCAATAAAGACTGGGCACATATGTGGATACAAGAAGGTATTGCCACGTATGCCGAAACCCTGGCTATGCTAGAGTTGGGTGGCGAAGCGGCTTATAACGAAATGATAGCTGGGCATAGAAGAGGTGTACGAAATAGAAAAGCAATGGTATTGGGTGATGAAGTAACAGAAGAAGAAGTATACTCTGGCGGAGATATTTATTTAAAAGGATCTTTTTTTATGCATAGTTTGCGTTATTTAATTGGCGATGCTATCTTTTTTCCTACGCTAAAAAAATTGGCGACTGACCCTGCCTATACCTACGATAATGTTGTAACAACTGATGATGTAGAAAAATTATTTAGCGGCGCTTCGGGTAAAGACCTTAAACCTTTTTTCGATTTTTATTTAAGAACCACCAACGTAATTGAGGTGAATGTAAAAGAAATTGGGTTTCAAAAATATCAGGTAAAGATTAATAATTTTTTTATGCCACTGCCTTTTGAGATTACTGCAAACGATAAAACAACTAAATTAGTAATACCAAAAGAAGGCATAACCATAAATAGTATGTTGCCACCACAGGTAGATGCTAAAGGCTTTTATTTAAAAAAAGTAACTATACAATAATGAAAATACTACAACCCTTTTTTTTGATAGCTACGCTTTCTTTAGCACCGTTTTTTTTACGGGCAGATACCTATCCTGTAAATAAAAACATAGATATTAAGCATTATCGATTTCAGCTTAATTTATCGGATAGTGCAGATGTTATTTATGGTACTGCCCAAATAACCATCTTGTTTAAAAAACAAGGGTTGCAAAATTTTAGATTAGATCTTACTAATAAAACAGAACTTAGGCAAGGCAAGGGAATGGTTATTGATGCCATTAAAATTGCAGATGTACCTGTTGTTTTTACACATACCAACGATGAAATTATTCTTACGTTACCAAAACCATCGGCCGCTAATGCAACCCTAGTTTTTACCATAACCTACCATGGTATTCCTTTTGATGGGTTACGCATTGGTGCCACAAAATTTGGCGATAGAAGTTTCTTTAATGAAAACTGGCCCAATAGAGCAAGGCAATGGTTGCCTACGTTAGATCATCCATCAGATAAAGCCACTTCGGAATTTATTGTAACAGCGCCGGCAAAGTATAAGGTGGTATCCAACGGATTATTAATGGAAGAATCTACTATGGGTAACAATACAAAGCTTACGCATTGGAAACAAATGGTGCCGGTTTCTTGCTGGTTATTTGTGTTAGGTGTTGCCGAGTTTGCTGTTCAGTATGTAGATCAGTTTAACGGCAAATCAATTGAAACTTGGGTATATGCAAAAAACAGAGAAGCAGGTTTTTACGACTTTGCCGAACCCACCAAAGCGGTGCTAGAATTTTATAGCAGTTATGTAGGTCCCTTTGCGTACGAAAAATTAGCCAACATACAATGTGCCAGTGTAAATGGCGGTATGGAAACCTCCTCTGCTATTTTTTATGGCGAAGATTTGGTAAATGGAAAACGTGATGTACGAACAAGAGAGGTGGTAATACACGAAATAGCACACCAATGGTTTGGCAATGCCGTAACCGAAACTACATGGGATGATGCTTGGCTAAGCGAAGGGTTTGCAACGTTTTTTACGCTGTTATTTAATGAGCATGCTTATGGCAAAGAGGAATATACAAAGGGCGTTATTAATGCCCGAAAAAGAGTATTTGATATGGCTGTAAAAATGCCCGACTTTAGTATTGTAAGCCCACGAACAGCCGAAAAAGAGCCCGTAACCACGGGCCTTACGTACCAAAAAGGCGCTTGGGTATTACATATGCTTAGGAATTTAGTGGGAGAAACAAATTTTAAAAAAGGTATACAAACGTACTACGCAACATACTTTAACTCCAATGCTACAACAAACGATTTTATAGCCATTATGGAAAAAGCATCGGGCCAAAATTTACAAACATTTTTTAAGCAATGGTTGTACCAACCTATAAACCCAACCATAAACGCAACATGGGAGTATAATGCTAAAACAAAAAAAATTACCATTCAAGTGCAACAAACGCAATTGGGAGATATGGTGTTTACTATACCTGTAGAAATTGGTTATTACACAGCAGGTAGCACAACCCCAACTATTTTAAAAATGAATGTTACTACAAAAGAACAAGTGCAAACCTTTACTGTAAAAGGCACACCAGATAAGTTGGAGTTTGACCCTCGGAATGTATTACTGTGTAAAAGCAGCTTGGTAAAAAAGTAATGGCGGGTATTTGTGCTTCATAGTATTGTACGTTTTATTTATACGTTGGTTTAGCTTAGGTAAAAGGGATTAAAAGTTATTGATTGTGGTAGTTAGTAATACAAATTTTACATCCGTCCCGTATTTTAGACGGGAGTCCAATTGCATTGGCCTAAATCCCGAAACTTCGTGACTATATCGGCATTAGCCACCCCTTTTTAAAAAAACGTAAATTTGATAGTATGAAAATTGCACTTCAATATGTTAGCGATAGCGCTGGTAAAACTAAGTCTGTACAGCTTCCATTAACCGATTGGGAGAAATTAATGACCAAACTCAAGAAATATGAACAGACCCTAAAAATAAAAACAGACTTAAAAGAGGCTTTTGAAGAAGTTGCGCAACTAAGAAAATCAAAAGCAAAAAAGCAAACACTAAACGATTTTGTGAATGAACTATAGTGTTATTCTTGTTTCGTTTTACTTCTCACTTTTATACTTACTAAGTGCAAGTAATTCTGTTGTGTTGAGTAATTTTTTAAAGCCTATTTTTTTGAGGCCCCTGTAGAGAACTTTGTCACCTGTCCATAATGTAGCCTTCAAGAATTTTGTCATAGCTACAAAATCTGTATCATCAATGTCAATTCCTGTTGTTATTTCTTCTGCAGCTAACCAAGTTTTTACTGGAATTATTTCTTCGTTAACAAACTTTAGTTTTGAGAGAACTTGTGCGTAAGAAATGTGTAATTGTTCGTCTGAAAGTTTTGAAATATTTTTGAGTCTTTCCCAATGGTTTTGAATTTCGAAACGCATATAACTACAACTATAAAATTCAAAGTGTTTACCAGAGTTAAATAAAATATCTCCTATAGTGCCATTTGAATTTAATAGCGTACTAAAAATGATATTGGTGTCAACAACAATTTTCATTTTACAAAACGGCTTCTATTTTTTTTCCACCAACCTTTTTTAACTTCCGTAGCTAAAGTGTCAACGTCAGATTGTTTGGCTTTTGATTTTGCAGTCGCCTCTTTATAGGTTAGGTAGTCAACCAGCCGTTGCAATCCGTCTGTATTAACGTAAGACGGAAGCCTAATAATAACTTCTTTACTTGTCCTTTCAATTACCATATCTATAAATTTGTTTATTAAAGTTACGAAATAATTTTGATTGGTTCAGTGTTTATGGGGCAATCAAAAAAATGGTGTATACCTCACATCTTCAAAATAACCCAACTGCTAAAAAACATCTTTAAGAAACACTACGCCATAAATAACAAGCAACACCATGGCCCATTTACTTATACTTCGGTTTAGCATAGGTAAAAGATAGTAAAAAAGTTAGTAATGGTGGGAAGAATGGGAAGGGCAGGTAGAGAGGGAGTAAAACAATTTTAAATACACCCTTTTAAACAACCTAAAAAGTAGCATAAACTATCCTGCTTTTCTTTTTTGCCATTCAACTAAAAAATAAATAAGCAAACCAACTGCAAGGGCAATGGCAACATGGTAAAGCTCTTTTAAACCTGCGCTACTTAATAGCCATAGGGTTATTGCAATGCCAGCAAGTGCAATAAATTTTCCGAACTTAAGTTTAAAATAACCGGTTTGTGTAGCCTGTTTTTTACGCAGTACTAATAAAGCCGTACAAACAATACCATAAATTATTACCCTAGTAATAGCACTTAACGATGCAGCTGCTAAAAAAGAGTAGTTGATAGATACTAGTATTGTTACAATCATAAACAACAACAACGATAAAGTAGGTGTTTTGTATTTTGGGTGAATAAAAGAAAACAGTTTAGGAAACTGATTTTCCTGGCTAAAAGCATAAGGCAAACGAGAGCCCACCAACATAATTGCATTAAGCGTACCCGTTACCGAAAACAACGCCCCAAGGGCAATAAGCGTAGCGCCAGTTTTACCCATAAACAGCCCAGCAGCCTCTGCCAGCGGTTTGGCAGATGAGGCTAACGAGGGCAACGTACCAATGCTAACGATTTGTATTAATATATAAATAGTAGCAATTACCAGCGCAGCCAACAACAACGCAAAAGGTAAATTTTTTGCCGGGTTTTTTACTTCGCCAGAGTTTACCAGTACCGACTCAAACCCACCAAATGCAAAAACCAATAACAGTACCGTTGATGAAAAAGAAGAAAACGTTGGCATATTTGTTAGCACAAAATTTTTTGGTTCCATAAAAAAGAAACCAACACCTATAAACAGTAGTAAAGGCAATAACTTTGCAACCGTTAAAAAATTATTTACCCTAGTAGAATCTTTAACGCCAATATGGTTAATAAATGCCAGTAAAACAGTAAGCAAAATAATGGTTATAACCCTGGCATGGGGTTGTGTAAACCAGTTAGAAAAAACAGAAAGATAGGTTACCAATAAATTAATAAGCGCCGCATACGTAATAAACCTAGTTACCAATAACAACCACCCTGTTAAAAATGCAGGCAACGGCCCAAACGATGAAAGGGCATACAAGTAAGGGCCGCCAGTTTTAGTAAAACGGCTACTAACCTCTGCAAAGCATAAAATAATAATAAAAACTGCAATAGCACAAACCCCAAATGCGGCAATGCTTAACACCCCAACCTCTTTAAAAATTTTTGAGGGCAAACCAAAAATACCAGAGCCCACTACGCCATTAATAACAAGTAGCACCATGGCCCATTTACTTATACTTCGGTTTAGCATAGGTAAAAGATAGTAAAAAAGTTAGTAATGGGGGGAAAATGGGAAGGGGTAGGGTAATTTTTTTTTGGTTAGCTATTTTATTCTCAATTTATTTTTGTGCTTAACCTAAAGAAAGCTTTGCCGATTCTTTATATAAATAATGAGGCATTGGTGTAGATTTTAGAGATTGTAAACCAAGCACAAGGGTTTTAATATAGCTGCACAGATAGGCTTACACATAGTAGGGATAGTATATATGCGTATGAGTTTGTGGAGGTTGAGAGCGCTTCACTTGAGGGGCTAAAGTAGATTTAGCATATTGTCTCTTTAGTTATGACCTTGCCTTGTTTTTAATCTCTCTATTGATTCCTTTGAATACAAATATGCATTTCCCTTTTTAGTGAACTGCAATTTACCAGCGTTTCGTATGTGAGCCAAATCGCAATCTTGTATTTTGAGTGCTGCCTTCGCCTCTTTGCTGGTTAAAAACTTCTCAACTTTCATTTTTTAATACTTAATCTTTCTGAATAGTTTGGTCTGTCAATTAGATATTTTCCGTCTCCAAGTTTTACTATCCATCTATAAAGAATTTGAATGTTCTCTGTGATTTCAAACTTACGAGGTGTAGGTACATCAGCACAATTTTTATGTACCCAATCTTTTGCTGTTCCAAAATATATTTCTCCTGTGTTTTCTAAGTTCTGCAAAAAATCTTTTACAAATCTGTGAGAAAAAAATGCTTCTGTGAGTTTCTCTCTGAAAGCTTTTGAAGGTAAGCCCAAAGGAATTTTGTAAATCGCTAAGTCATGCAGAACACAATTCAATTCCAAATCATTTACAAACTCTTTGTCCTCGTAAATTCTGTAAAGTGTTTCAATACTATAAGTCATTGGCAATGATGAAATTAAAAAATCTTTATCTGGTGCTTCAAACTTGAAATGAAATTCTTCTTCGTCAGGAAATTCTCTTTTCTTTTCAGGAAGTTGTTCGCTGAGTTGTTTGTAAATATTGTCTGTAATTAAAATGGAATCGCTTTCAATAATGCTAAAATATAATTTGTCCTCAATTCCTAAATTTTCTACAATGGTCCCAATTTCATAATTGTAATTTGAGTAGGATGGAAGATTCAAAGCCCGTGAAGAAATATTAGCACTTGTTAGAAAACATTTTTTGTATTCGTCCAAATATGCTTTTAGATGCAAACGTGAATTCCTGTAAAGAGTAATTCCTTTCGCTTTGAGGTAAGGATAAATTTCCAAATCAGAAGAACCAAGAATTAAGTCTTTTGTTTCCCATCTAACAAAAACTGCTTTCACATTATCTTGTTCATCAATCAATGCTTTTAATGTCTCTAACTTAATGTATGGAGAGAAAATAAAAAGTCCTTGCGAATTACTTATGTATTCACTCAACTTTGGCTGTAAATCAATTCCGTTTTTAAAAAGCATCGTTTAATCTTCTTGTAAAAATTGTCTTGCTATTCTTCCCCAATCTTGACGGGATTCTTGAGCACTCGTTTTAAGTTTTCCGTCTGGCTGTTCGTCTTCATATCTTGCCCAAGCCATCAACAAAAGTTTCAAACCTTCAGAAGCATTTGACAATCTTCTTTGCAAATCTTCTTGTGATGCTCCTTCGGTTGATTCATCCAACACTTCAACAAGTTTGTGATAAGCAGGATGACTTGTGTTTAATGAAATTAAAATCTTACCACCCTTTGATTTCACTGAAAAGAAAGCTGTGCTTTCAATATCAGCATCCACAAAAGAATATTTCAAATTGTTTTTGAAAAGCCACTCAACAACCTCTGCTGCATTAGTAACGCCTTCGTTCTCCAATGACTTTGTTATTTCCGCTTTCTTTTCTGCCTCTGATTTCTTTTCCTGTTCATCGCTTGTGCCTTTGTGTCCTTCTTCAATTCTCTCATTTGTTGCCTCCGTTGCAATTTGTTCAGCCGAAGAAACCGCACTGCCATGACGACTTTTAGTGGTTCTCTCTTCGTTTTGCTTTTGAACTTCAATAACTTTCCTGATTAAAGAAAGTTGAGAGTTTATTTTCTGTGCTATCTCAATTAAAAATGCTTTCGGGTCGCCTTCCTCTTTCAGTTCGTCTCTGAGTTGAGTTATAGTTTTATCGCCTGTTGCCAATTCATTCAAATCAATTTTACCAAGTTCACTAAAGTTATTTGCAAATTGTTTGTTGTTCGTTACACCAAAAATTTCATCCAATGCTGGTGGAAATTCTACTTCAACTCCCCACCATCTTTCTCTTGGGTCATACTGAATCACCCATGCTTGGTCTAAGTCCAACTCTCTTTCCGCTCTCACAACTGATACACCGATATTTTTTCCTGCATGTTTCCCGTGTGGCTTTGCACCTGCATTATGTCCTTCTCTTGCTTTCAATTTAGCAACCGAAAATCTTAATATAACTTCATGCTTCAATCCCAAATAATCTATTTCATATTTAGCTTCAAAATTTTCTCCTCCCCATTTATCAAACATTGCTTCGTCAGAAAATGGAGCAGGGCAAGAAGTTTTATCCATCAAATAAATTGGGTCGTTTGGTTGAGCGTTTTGAACACGGGTGTATGCACTTGGATTGCCTTCTTTGAAAGCAGCCATTTTAATATCAACTTTTCCATTCTCAATAAACTTGCGATACATTCTACCAATAAGAAATTCAGAGTTCTCAATTATTGCACTTGCAGTTTTCCAAATGCACCTGTCAATGTTGCTCCACACAACAAGAGTTCCTGCTTTTCCAAATGCTTTGCCTGCAATTCGCCACATCTCAGGAATTTCTTTTATTACTGGCTCAGGAACTTCTTTCATTTCCTGTGCAATAATTTTATCAATATCAAGAAAAGAATAAACAGCGTTTTCAACTCCGTTTTGCCAAGTCCACACTTCAACTTTCTTTGCCTGTGAAATAGAAGAAGAAGGCAAACCCATTCCGAATTTTCCAATTCCTTTTTGATTAGCGGCTTCCAAATGAGTTCCGTTTCCGAATTGCAAAGCCATTCTTAGAACTTCTTTGTCCATTCCTTTTCCATTATCAAGGACTGCAATTTGGTTTACTCTCGTTACATTTCTCAAGTTGAACTGAACATCAATTTCAGCACATAACAGTTCGACCTTTGTTGCTCCGTGTTGAATTGAGTAGTCAATTAATTCTGCAACCGCATAAAAGTTAGAGATATTTTTTTGAGCCAGGCTTTAGTGCTACTATTTGTCATCGTTGCGTCGCACACTTGTACGATTTGCTCACTATTCAACAATGCACAATCTTACCAGCAGTATTGAAGAAGTTTGAGAAATTATAGCTTTTGTATTCAGAATAGGAACGATGACTTTTTAGTAGTCTTTCTTTTCAGGAATCACTCCTCTAACTCCACCTCTTGGTTCTTTCACATCACCTTTAAATCTTGGAATCAAATGTATGTGCACATGAGGAACCGTTTGCCCTGCCATTTCGTTGATATTTATTCCAACATTGAAACCATCGGGACTAAATTCTTTTGTCAAAATTTCTTTTGCTTTATTCAGCATAAACCAGCAAGCTGATTGTTCTTTAAATGAAAGTTCAAAATAATCTCCGCAGTGTTTTTTTGGAATGATTAAAGTATGTCCTTTGTTTACGGGGAACTTATCAAATATGGCATAAGCCGTCGCTGATTCCAAAAGCAATGCTCTTTCTGAATCTGGATTGCAAAACGGGCAATCAGCATTTACCTTTTTATTTATTTGGTTGAAGTGTTTGTATTCATACACTTCACAATTTTCATTTTTGAAGATGGATTTATAGTTCAAAACTACATTGCATTGATAAGTCGGTTTTTGATGAATCTTATGAATTCTAAAACCTTCTTGTTGCAAATCTCTCCTAACTGCAAAATATGCTTTGCCTGTTGGCTTTAAGAGTTGAGAAATTTCCATTAGAACGTTTGCTTGTTCTTCTTGCATCAAAACATTCAAAACATAAACGCAAATGATTGTATCAAATTTCTTTGCTGGATATTTCGGAAAATAATGTTTGTCGTAGCCGACAACATTTAATCCTTTCGCATTGAGTAACTCAACGTCTTTTCCAAAGCCACAACCAAAATCTAAAATATCACCAGTCAATAAACTTTTGTTCAACAAAAGTTTTGCTGGAAAGGAAAGTGATTCCCTTTCTTTCGCTGTTAGATGGTTATATTGATTCGTTTGTGTCACTTTAAAAATTCAAATCCATTATTTGATGCAATTGTAATTAAAGGTTGAATTCTTTCTCTGAATTTTTCTTCTGTAAAATTCATGTTCAAATCTGGAAAGATTGTTAAATAGTCTTCCAACAATTTACTTTCTGGTTTCTTAATCTTCATAATGTCAATTGCTGTTTTTTGTAAAGCAAAAAATGAATTGAAATACTTTTCAAGTGGTGGCAATTTATCACTCTTTGAATTATTGAAAGATTTGTCAGCAGGAATTAAATTCCAAATCAAATCATGTGAAACGAAATTGTAAGGAATGAAATGCTCTACTGCATAATTACCAACAGTGAGTTTCTCTCCAGTGTAAATACATTTTACAGAACCAAGTTCTTGCACCACTAAATCCCAAAACTGTGTTCGCTGTTTTATCAATCCACTTCTTTGTGCTGGCTTAATCAACTTGTTTGGAATATCTGGAACATTCGGATTCTTTGCTTGAAGAAACAAAGCAAGATTCCAATAGCAAAAATCTTTTAGAACTCTTGCATTATCGGTCAAATAACTTTTCCAGTCAGGATTGATTGCAATACTATCGTCATACAAAGCATAAAGGCATTTTTCGGTGAAAGTTTGTGATGCTTTGTAAATTTCATTTCTATCCATCTTCTGAAACCAAGGACTCAAAAACCAATGGGGAACATTTTTATTGAAATGCCAAAGTTGGCTAACAGTTTCTTTCCTTGTCGTTGAAGAAAGCTTTTGAAAAACTAAATGCTGCTTTTCATCTATCGGAATCTTTTCAATTTCGTTTATAGCTTCAATTGCTTGTTGAATTAAATCTTGCTTACCAAATGAAACATGAAAATAGTTTACTGTAAACCAGGCGTTTGAAATCATTCTAGCAAACAAATTCCTTTTGGAAACTTTTAAGCTTCCATTTTCAACCTCTTGCAGAATGGAGAGAAGCCAATAATACTTATAAGTTGCTGAAGTATTATTGAAACATGCTGCCAAAAGATTAACTGGTAATCCATTTGACTTAGGAAGTTGCATTTAACTCTCCAATTTTTTCCAATACAGATTTTGCTGCTAGCTTTTCTTCAACTTGCTTAATCATCATTTCAACATACTCTTTTGTAACAACTGAGTTTTTTGGAAAATCTTCTTTGGAGATTAAAGATTTGTAGTTCTTCAAAGATTCTTGAAGAAGATAAATTTCAAAATCAGAAAGCTTAATATTTTTCATATCGAAAAGTTTAATTTGAAACGGTATTTTGCATTAGGGATAGAAGCGGAAATCCTTTTTTCAGCGTCGGCATTGTGTGTTGGGAAAAAAGATTGCAGCGGATAGCCCGACCGTGCCTGTGTGTTTGCCTTGTGCGTTGCAGAGGCAGGGGAATGCCCAAATCAATTTCTTCCTGTGGAATTTCTGAAATCGGATGTTCTGAAATTTTAAACTCAAATAATCTTGGCGTACCGTTCAAGTACGAATAAGATTTTGCCATTACAGGCGGCAACTGATAATAGCGGTTGAGCAAAGTAGAAACATCGCTTATCTCACTCACTTTATTACCTGCTTCAATCAATGCAGAAGAAATGTCTAAGTCAGTTCCTTCAAACAACATGAACCTTTTGTTGTAGGTTCTGTAAAGAATTATTTTCCTGTTCTCTAAATTCTCAATCAGTTTTTCTGCGTTCTTAACTCCTAAACAAGTTGTTGCATATCGAACCAAAAATTCTTTTCCTAAATCAGAGCCTGCGGCGGCTGTGATATTAAGTAAGCCAATCGTTTTTAGGATTTTTGCATAGTCAGTATAATCTGTGTCAAATACTCTTTCAACTTCTTCCAAAGAATTTTTAATTACTGCCCATGCTGCAAAATCAGGGTTATATCTTGAATTGATGTAAGAGTAAAAGTTAAAAGTCAGGTAATCATAAACACATGATGCGTTGTAAAAAGGGTTGCTATGTTTGTCAAAGCTATTTATACCTGTGTGGTCGGTTGATTCAAGGAAAGAGAATAAAGACCTTTCATTTTGTCCGTATTTCTGCAATGAAAGTGTGAGAATGTTTACAGCAATCAAATCAAAAGGAAAAAGTTTTCCAGAAATTTCGGTTGCATAATCAGCATTAATGTTAAATGCTCTTGATTTCTTGGCAATACTCAGGGCGGATTTTATTTCTGTTTCTTTTTTTCTATCTGTGTTGTTTTGCTTTAAATGTTCGGCAGCAAGAAAAAGTAATTGCTCAACAGGTTCATTGAAAGTGATTTCTCTAAAACGACCTTTAACTTTTGTCCACTCTTGTTTTTGTGCATTGCTTAATCCGAAAGCATAAGCATCGAAATTTTGGTGAACTGTCGTCAGCAAAATTATATTATGGTCAGGGTTGTTTGCAAACTCTGAAAGTTGTTGAATGAAATACAGTTCTTTTTCTGGCGAATGCTGTGAAGCATACTCTAAAAACTTACCAAATTCATCAATTACTAAAATCAGCAATGGGTTTTTCTTTCCTAAAGCATGGTAGCGATTGAAAATTTCTGAAAGAATATTTTGAGATTGGCTTTTACTTTGTGTTACTTCAAAGTAATCTGCAAATTCATTTGTAATTGATTTGAATTCGCCAATGAAATTTATTACTTCAACTTTTGGTGCTTGCAGTAAGTTGAAATTGAAAAATCTTTTCTTGCCTTGCAAACTTTGTTGCAAAGCCCAAAGGAATGAGGATTTTCCTGTGCCGTAGGAACCAATAATATTGAATGACCGAATACCTTTCTTGAAATCATTTGCAATTTGATTCACTACCCGGTTGGCATTCGGTGTAGGGATATAATTTATTTCCCTTGCCGAATCCCGAATGATATTAGTGGAAGTAGTGAATTTAGTTTGCATAGTATTTATCTAAGATTGAATAAGCTGTCGGTTTCTTTTTGAATTGTATTTCTTTTACTCCTGCTTGGTCGTTAAAAACCATGTTCGGGAATTTGGCTGTTAGGTTTTCAATTTTAGTTTGCAGCCCAGGTTTGTTGATGGCGAAAACAGTTCCTACGCTGTTACTGTTTTGCTCTATCGTATTTAAACTAAGGGATAAATCAAAATTCTCATTGTCAAGAATTGCATATAATATTATTTCGTCTGGAATTTCTGTTCTTTCAGAATTTTCAATGATAAAAAATTCTTCCTTGCCTTTGTTATAGCATTTTATCAAATCTAATTCAGTAAGCAATCCTGAAAAACTATCTTCTCTGTCTTTGGATTGTGCTTCGGAACGTAAATACATTTTTGATAGAACTGAAAAATCTTCCTGCAAAGTTTTTGGATTGAACTGAAAGGATTTTTCTGTTTCTGATTTACGTTTGATGTAGGAAATAAAATTGTCCTTTGTGAATTCTATTTTTTCTCTACGAAGTTCGTTGAACACAATGGAGTAGGTTGAAGCAAAGCCTTTTTTCACCAACTGATAATGGAGTAACCAAAGTGTGCCTTCGTCTTCCATATATGGATCATAACCGCCATCCGATAAAAGTTTGTGAGCAAAATCAGTAAGTTCGTCTGCTGGCGTTAGCAAGTTGAAGGCTTTCATCCAAAAGCGAATGGAGCTTACCATGTTCTTACCAACCCCGAGTTCTACCACTGCATCGTCATTGTTGAAAGATTTTTTTTTGTTCACAAAGTCATAGCCTTTTTTGAGCCAAAGGTGTCTGCATTGAAAGGATTCGTGTCCTGAAAATGTGAACTTTATTTGTGTTTTAGTATCTGCGGTCATTATTTTTTACTTCGTTATTGTCTGTCAATTTTTTATATGGTAAAGTAAGTCAAAATTACCTTATCCACTGCTAAAAATTGCTAACAGATGTGAGTAGTTTATCTTAATTTTATTGCTAAATTTTAATTTTTCATTCTTCGGTTTCATAAAATCCTATAATCTTTACCGTGGCTTAGTTTTATTGGGCACTTATGTTTACTAAAATTTAAAACTAACTACACTTGTAAAAAATAATTTAAGTTTTAGTTTTTAGTAGTTAGTTACTTAAAGATAAGTAAATTAGCAAAATACAAACGAGGCTACTTTATACAATCAACATATAAATGGCTGTTTGTACTTTTGTATAGATAAGGTACAACAATATAGATAGTTGTACTTTTGCTTGTTACCAAAATAAAACAAAAACACATGAACTTATTACAAGGAAAAACAGCCATAGTTACTGGTGCAGCCCGTGGTATTGGCGAGGCAGTTGCTCTAAAATTTGCAGCACATGGTTGTAACGTAGCGTTTACTTATGTTAGCGATAGCAGTAAAGAAAAAGCCGAAGCGTTAGAGCAAAAATTAATTGCATTAGGTGTTAAAGCAAAAGCGTACCAAAGCAATGCAGCCGATTTTGCAGCTTGCGAAAGTTTTGTAAACGATGTGCTTAAAGAATTTGGCAACGTAGATATTTGTGTAAACAACGCTGGTATTAGTAAAGATAATTTGCTACTGCGTATGACGCCAGAGCAATGGAACGAGGTAATAAATGTAAACTTAAACAGTGTGTTTTATATGACCAAGCAAATTATAAAACCAATGATGAAAGCCCGTACTGGTAGCATTATAAATATGAGTAGCATTATTGGCGAAATTGGTAATGCTGGGCAAAGTAGCTATGCGGCTAGTAAAGCCGGTGTTATTGGGTTTACTAAAAGTGTGGCAAAGGAGTTGGGTAGCCGTAACATTCGTTGCAATGCCATTGCACCCGGCTTTGTAGAAACCGATATGACCAGTTACTTAAAAGATGGCGAAGGGGCAGATAAATACAAAGCTGGTATTCCGTTAGGCAGGTTTGCTAGTGCAGAGGATATTGCAAATGTTACGTTGTTTTTGGCTAGCGATTTAAGTAGCTATGTTACCGGGCAAACTATTAGTGCTTGTGGTGGGTTGAATATATAGTGGGTTTACAAGGGTTAACCACAGATTTATTGGATTATGGGCACAGATAAAAGGATTTTTTTTTCTCTGAAAAAAATCAGTGTATTCTGTGAAAAAAAATCAGTGTAATCTGTGGTTTAAAAAAATCAACCTAAAATCTTCATTCCTCTTTTTTTAATATACGCATGCCATAAAATCATGGTAGCTACCGTTCGGTAGGGTTTCCAAGGCTCGGCAAGTTGTAGCATTTTTTCTTTAGGAAAATCTTTACCTAATTTTTTATGTTCTCTCATACTGTTTACCAAAGCAATATCGCCAAGCGGAAATAAATCGCTGCGTTGTAAAGCATGCATTAAATACACATCTACCGTCCAATCGCCAATGCCTTTTAGTTTTTTAAGTTCGGTACGTATTTCATCATCTGGCAAATTAGTTAACCTACTTAGCACTAATTTTTTTGTTTTAATGGCTGTTGCTAACCCACGGGCATAAACTATTTTTTGCCGTGTAAAATAACAGGCCCTCAATTCTTCATCGGTTAGGGCTAATATTTTTTGTGGTGTTACATAACCCACTTTTTCTTTTAAGCGTTTAAAAGCGGCATAAGCACTTGCTAACGAAATTTGCTGCTCTAAAATAGTGAGTATTAAGGTTTGAAACGTAGCAGGCCTACTCCACATGGGCGGAAAGCCATATTGTTTTATAATGGCGGCTAAATCCTCATCTTTTTTAGCCAACAACGTACAAATGTTAGTAAATGTTTCAGTAGAAAAACGATTCAAAATAGATAGGGTTTATGCGTATAAAAAACTATTTATCAATACACTACAACAAAATAATGACTTATTTGTTAGTAAAGTTTACAATTAAATTACAATAAAAAAAGTCAAAAAAAGCCGTTAAGCGTTTACTTTTGCACAAAATGAAAATCATCTTATCTATACTATTACTACTTATTACGTTTACTTACGTAATACCCGTACAAGATATTATGATAGAAAATAACACCATTTGTGTAGTAGATACAGAGGAAGAAAATAATGTAGAGGTAAAAAAACAAAAGCTTAAAGAGGTTTTTATTGTTGACAGTACTAGTTTAAATGCAAATTTAAAATATAAATCTACCCATCATTTTACTACCCTTACTATACCCCTTCTTTTGCATAAGGTAGAAACGCCCCCGCCCAATTTCATTTAATATTGCTGCCTTTTCTTTAGCTTTGATTTAAACGAATTTTTTAAACACACGTGTACTATAATTACCTTTTATGCCAATAATCCCAAGCCCTATAACAAGGGTATATAATTTAGTTAAGTTAGAGCGTAAAGAAATTTCCGCTATATACTTTTATGCCATTTTAAATGGATTGATATTATTGGCTATTCCTGTTGGTATACAAGCCTTAATTGGTTTTGCACAAACCAACACAACTTCTGCAGCTATTGTAGTGCTTATTGCCTTAATTGTAGTAAGTGTTTTTGTAGCAGGCTTGTTGCAA
This sequence comes from Bacteroidota bacterium, assembly GCA_031377245.1. Taxonomy (GTDB): domain Bacteria; phylum Bacteroidota; class Bacteroidia; order Chitinophagales; family Chitinophagaceae; genus Ferruginibacter. The sequence goes on along the minus strand of JANMEU010000014.1, from coordinate 298,533 downwards.
ATAAAACAAATGCAACTAACCGAAAAAATTCAACAAACCATTTTTATACGCTACTCCTTTGCTATAGCCAATAAAATACCTGCGCTAAAATTATCGTTGGTAGATAATTATTATTTGCCCGAGTTGGTTAATCGCTTTTTTGATGTGACTACCTTACAAAAGGGGTTAGCAAAATTATTATTAGATTTTCCTTTAGCTATTATACAAATTGTTTTTGGCTTGGTATTATTGGCTTTTTATCATCCCGTATTTATTGCATTTGGTTTAGTGTTGGTTTTTGTATTATACATTATTTTATATTTTACGGGCTCACGTGGGTTACAAACAAGTATTGAAGAAAGTAACCACAAATACAGTGTAGCAGCTTGGTTAGAAGAAATGGCCAGAATAATGCGGTCGATAAAATTTTCTAAATCGGCCGATTTTCATTTAGTAAAAACAGATGATAATGTTACTAATTATTTACTATCCAGAACAAAACATTTTAGAATTTTAGAATTACAATTTAAAGCATTAATTGGTTTTAAAACACTGGTAACAACGGGTATGTTAATTGTAGGTACCTTTCTTTTGTTACAACAACAATTAAATGTTGGTCAATTTATTGCTGCCGAAATTGTAATACTTACCATTATAAGTTCTGTTGAAAAACTAATTGGCAATTTAGATAGTGTATATGATGTATTAACAGCGGTAGAAAAAATAGAAAAAATTACAGATATTGAAGATGAAGTAGGCGGAAGCTTAAAACTGCAAAATAGCGTTGAAGGCTTTGGAGTAAAAGCAATAGACCTTAGCTTTAGCTACCCCAATCAACAAAAAAATGTTTTTCCTACTATTTCCTTCACTATACAACCCAATGAAAAAATTTGTATTCAAGGAGATGAGGGCTCTGGTAAATCAACCCTGTTGCGTTTACTAACTGGCGTTTACGAAAATTTTAATGGAGCCATTTTAATTAATGATATTCCTATTAAAAATTATGACCTGCACTTACTTAGAGAAAAAACTGGGGTTGTAATAAGTATGCAAGATATTTTTGAAGGTACATTGTTAGATAATATTGCAATGGGCCTACCCAATATAGATATACAAGAAATTTTACAACTTTGTAAACAAGTAGGCTTAGAAGATTTTTTAAGCACATTGCCTAATGGCTTTGATACAACCCTATCGGCAACCGGAAGAAAATTACCAGCTAATGTTATAAAGAAAATTTTGTTGGTAAGGGCATTAATAAATAAACCAGCTTTATTGTTATTAGAAGAGCCTTGGATTGGTTTAGAAAGCCAATACCAACAACAAATAAAACACTTGCTTTTACACAAAATGAACAATACAACCGTAATTGTGGTAAGTAAAGACGCTGATTTTGCTAGCGAATGCGATAAAACAATTTTGCTAAAAGTAGATGGTCACCAAATAATTAGCGGTACACCACAAATGCCAGCAGGAGGCGAGGGTTTATAAAATAAAAATAACAACATGAACAACTTAAAAGCTTACACATCTTTTTACAGATATAATAGAACAAGTAAAGTAAAATACTGGGCAATTGGCTTTCTTGTTGCGCTAGTTATTATTTTATTTTTACCATGGACACAAAATATTAGAGCAAGGGGCAGCGTAACTACACTTAGGCAAGAGCAACGGCCACAAGAATTAAACAGTATTATACCGGGCAAAATTGTAAAGTGGTATGTTAAAGAAGGTGATATGGTAAAAGGTGGCGATACTATTTTACAAATTAGCGAAGTAAAAGATGATTACTTAGATCCTAATTTAATAAACCGTACTAGCGAACAATTGGGTGCAAAACAATTAAGTGTTGAGTATTATAAAAGCAAAGTAAATGCTACAGAAACACAAATTGGTGCACTAGGCAGTAACCGATTATTAAAACAAGCCCAACTAGAAAATAAAATAATGCAATTAAAATTAAAATTGCAGAGCGATAGTGTGGATAATATTGCGGCCAATAACGATTATGCTATTTCATCATTACAATTTAAGCGGCAGCGTATTATGTTTGATAGTGGTTTAGTATCACAAACACAATTGGAGCAACGCAATCAAGCTTTTCAAAATGCGTTAGCAAAAAAAATAAGTGCCGAAAATAAAATTGGAAGTACAAGGCAAGAGCTTACTATTGCAAGAATAGAAATGGATGCTATTAACCAAGATTATGTTGAAAAGGTTTCAAAAGCACAGGGCGATCAGTTTCAATCGTTAAGCCAAATTGCAGGCGGACAGGGAGATGTAGCCAAGCTACAAAACCAATACAGCAATTATAATATTCGTAGCGGCATGTATTATATAACTGCACCGCAAGCAGGACAAATTACAAAAGCAAAAAAAGCAGGTATTGGCGAAATTATTAAAGATGGTGAACTACTTGTAGAAATTGTACCTACTAAAGTTGACTATGCTGTTGAACTTTTTATAGAACCTATGGATTTGCCTTTGGTAAATATGAATCAAAAAGTACGCTTTATTTTTGATGGATTTCCTGCCATTGTTTTTAGCGGCTGGCCAAATGCAAGCTACGGAACCTTTAGCGGTGAAATAGTTGCTATTGAAAATTCGGTTAGCCCTAATGGTAAGTTTAGAGTATTGGTAAGAGAAGATATGAGTTATAAAAAACGTTGGCCCGTTCAATTAAAAATTGGTGCAGGTACTCAAGGAATAGCCTTATTAAAAAACGTATCAGTGTGGTATGAGTTGTGGCGAAATATTAATGGCTTTCCTCCAGATTATTATAAACCTGACTATAAACAAGGAGAAAAAAATGAAAAAAAGTAGTTTAATACTATTGACACTATTTTTTATGTCATTTGCAACTGCACAGGATAGTTTAAAAACGCTATCCTTAAAAAGTTTTTTGCAAATTGTAAAACAATATCACCCAGTAGCAAAACAAGCAACCATTGTTGTACAAAAGGCAGATGCATCTTTATTGGTTGCAAAAGGTGGTTTTGATCCTCTTGCAGAAATTGATGGTGGTAATAAAACTTTTGATGGTATAAATTACTATCAAGGCAATCAAGCACAACTACGCATACCCACTTGGTATGGTATTGAAGTATCCACCGGTATTGAGTACCTAGCAGGCAACAGAGTAGACAATCAACAAACATTAGGTAAAACAAGTTTTGTGGGCATTAATTTGCCCTTAGCAAAAAACTTAGTAATAGATAAACGTAGGGCTGCATTAAAACAAGCCAAAATAATGCAAGGCGCATCTGTACAACAACAAAGGAGTATGTTGAATGATTTGATGTTAGAAGCATCTGAACAATACTGGAGATGGGCACAAGCCTTTTTTATTTACAATACCTATAATGAAGTAATAGCAGTAAATAAAAAAAGAACAGAGCTAGTAAAAACAGCCGTAAAAATTGGCGAACGACCAGCTATTGATACCACAGAAGCCATTGCTCAGCTACAAAATTTTGAGTATTTACAAAATGAAGCATTGCTACTGATACTAAATGAAACCATACAGCTTAATACTTTTTTATGGAAAGAAAACGCAGTTACGTACGAATTACCTCAAGATGTATTGCCCGATAAAAAAGTGGAAGAATTATATGACGCTATAATTTTTCCTGAATTACAAACGTTGTTAGACGATGCAAAAAAAAATCATCCAGATTTACAACTCTACACGTTTAAATTAAATGGATTGGCTGTAGATAAAAGCTTAAAATTTCAAGAATTATTACCTAAGCTTGATTTAAAATATAATCAATTAGGCAAAGGCTACAATATTGCAAGTACTGCTACCAAAACATTGTTCGATAATAATTATCGCTTTGGTGTAGGCTTTAGTATGCCTTTACGATTAAGCCAAGGCCGAGGTGAATATAAATTGGCTAAACTAAAAATTAGCGAAACACAATTGCAACAAAGTCAAAAACAAATTGATATTATAAACAAAGTAAAAAACTATTATAACCAATTAGTAAATTATAAAACGCAGGTAAATTTATTAATACGTAATTACGATAACTATTACCGATTACAAAAAGGAGAGGAGTTACGTTTTTTTAACGGCGAAAGCAGTTTGTTTTTAATTAATAGTAGAGAAACTAAAGCATTAGAAACTCGTATTAAATTATCGGAAGTTGTAGTAAAATTTAATAAAACAGAACAAGGGCTTTTGTGGAGTGCTGGGCAGTTGTGGCAATATTAATAATTGGGGGCTCTTAAAAAAGTAACACTTATTTCATTCTTTTTCTTAAGCATAAAAAAATAAAATGGATTATCAAATCATAGTTTCCCTGCTTACCCTAATTGCTTTAGAAGTTGTATTGGGTATAGATAATATAATTTTTATAACTATACTAGCAGGCAAATTACCGCCAGAACAGCAAAGAAAAGCAAGAAACTTAGGGATAGGTTTAGCCATGGTAATGCGGTTAGGTCTATTGGCTGCTATTTCGTTTATAATGAAACTAGATGCAACATTATTTACCATTTTTAATAATGAAATCAGCGGTAAAGATTTGATATTAATTTTAGGAGGTTTGTTTTTGTTATACAAAAGCACCAAAGAAATTTATCATAAAATGGAAGGACAGGATGAAGATGGAGAAAAAAAATTAAAAACAGCAACTTTTGCTTCTGTACTTACTCAAATATTATTATTAGATTTAGTTTTTTCGGTTGACTCAATAATTACAGCTGTAGGTTTGGTAGAAGAAGTATGGGTGATGTATGTAGCCGTAATTGTTACCGTAATAATAATGTTGTTTGCCGCTGCACCAATCAGCAATTTTGTAAACAAGCACCCTGCATTTAAAGTGTTAGCCTTAAGTTTTTTACTGTTAATTGGCTTTACGTTACTTATTGAAGGGTTTGATGTGCATGTACCAAAAGGCTATGTGTACTTTGCAATGGCCTTTTCGTTATTAGTAGATATTATTCAAATGAAAATAAATAAAAAAAGTAATCCTGTTAAACTAAACGAACACTTTGTTGATAACGAAGCCGCTAAAGATTTAAAATAGAACTCAACACCAAACCATTATTTCGTTGCATTATGGTTTGGTTATTTATACGCCTTCCTTGTTGTAAAGTTTGATTAAAATAGCCAACTTCAATAGCAATAGGTGTATTTATTTTATAGCCTACTAATAAAAAAAATTTCTATCTATATTATCTTAATGTACTTACTTACCCTATCCTTTTAAAAATATACAAAAATTGTGGTAAGAAGAATGATAATAAATAGTAAGCATACACTTAGCAAAGCACATTTTTATAAATCATCAAATAGATATAAAGGGTCTAAGTGGCTATCTGGCCCCATTTCGCAAATGGGTTTTATTATGCCATCAGTTAAGCCATACACCCAGCCGTGCAAATATGGTCGCTGATCAGTTTTCCAAGTTTTTTGTACAATGCTTGTTTTAGCCAGGTTATTAACTTGTTCAATTACATTAAATTCTACAAGTCTATTTGTTCTTTCTTCTTCATTAGGCAAAGCATCTATTTCTTGTCTGTGTATTCTATATACGTCTTTAATATTTCTTATCCATTTATTAATAATACCAAAATTATGTTGCGTCATTGCAGCCTTTACACCTCCGCAATTATAATGCCCACATACTATAATGTGTTTTACTTTTAAATGATTAACCGCATATTCTAATACAGCCAATAAATTTAAATCGGTATGCACTACCATATTGGCAATGTTACGATGTATAAATATTTCTCCGGGCCTAGTGCCGGTAATTTCATTAGGAGGAACACGGCTATCACTACACCCAATCCATAAAAATTCAGGTGTTTGTACATGAGCTAGTCTTTCAAAAAATTCAGGGTCATCTCTTATAACTTCACTAGCCCAACCTTTATTTTCAAGTAGTAAACGTTCGTAACTTTTCATTTTAAGCTTTTTTTGAATTAAACAAATAATTTCTATTGTATGCTGATTTTATTTCAATGCGAATATTTCTGTTGGCAGCCGTGTCTACAAATTCTTTTAATTCTTCTTGTACATCTAAATCTATAAAGTTGGCATTTGTAGTTTCTATTAGTAAATAGCTATTATCAGGTATTTTTTCAAGCGCTTGTTTTATTTGTAATTTATTTAAAAACGAAACTTCTTTTTTTAGTTTTATTAAATAATTACTGCCATCGTTTATTACCGTAATAGCCGTTCTATAATTACTTCTTATTACAAAAAATAATCCTACAATAATACCTATTATTACCCCTTTCAATAAGTCTGTAAATAATATTGCAGTAATCGTTACTACAAAGGGCACAAGTTGATTCCATCCTTTTTGATACATTTCTTTAAATAAAGAAATTTTTGCCAGCTTATAACCCGTGAATATTAAGATGGCCGCTAATGCAGAATTTGGGATTTTATTTATTACTGGTGCTAAAAAAAGCAAGGATATAAGCAATAAACACCCATGAATAATAGTTGATAATTTTGATTTTGCACCACTATTAACATTAGCGCTGCTTCTTACAATTACAGAAGTTAACGGTAACCCTCCCAAAAATCCTGAAACAATATTACCGCTACCTTGAGCAATCAATTCTTTATTGGTAGGCGTATTTCTTTTTTCAGGATCAATTTTATCTACCGCTTCTACACCTAATAGGGTTTCTAAACTAGCTACCAAGGCTACCGTAATACCAACGAGCCAAACTTTGTAGTTTAACAACCCACTCAAATTAGGCTTAGGTAATATGCCAAATATATCCGAAGGGTTTTTTAAGTGATCAAGCTGAACCAAATGTTCTTTATCTAATGCAAAAGCATTTTGTTGTGCAGCAAAATAGCCATTTATTAAAACGCCTATGATAACCACTATCAATGGAGCAGGAATAAATTGCAAAAGTTTTATCTTTTTTAATTTAGGTAATTCATAAATGGTCAAAACAATTAAGCCTGTAGCGCCAATTAAAAAAGCTACCGGCGATATATGGTTTAAGGATTCAATTAATTCAGAAAATGTATTTTCACCATCTATTTGTATAAAGGATTCGTCTCCTTCGGGGTCTTTATCCCAACCTACCAACTTAGGCGCCTGTTTTAAAATTAAAATAATACCAATTGCTGCTAACAATCCTTTAATTACTGTATTAGGAATATATGCACCTACTACTCCAAGTTTTACCACACCCATTATTAATTGTAGTACACCTGCAATTATAGTAGCACATAAAAACAACTCAAAAGTACCCAAGGTGGTTATACTACTAGCCACCACTGCAGTTAAGCCTGCTGCCGGGCCACTTACGCTTAAGCTTGCACCGCTAATAGCACCAATTACTATACCACCAATAATACCTGCAATCAATCCAGACAAAGGCCTTACAACATCTAATCCGGCAGGGTTGCTTGCTTGTGCTACACCCAAACATAGTGGCAAGGCTACTAAAAAAACTACTATTGCGGCCGGAAAGTCTTTTTGAATATTTTTAAACATATATTAATATTAATTAAAAAAAATGAATAAAAGTATAATGCCGAAAAGTATTTAACTTACTAAGTAATAATATATAGGCATCCCTATTGTTATATTTACCGGAAATGTAACCCCCAATGCCATAGGTAAGTATAAACCTGGGTCGGCATTGGGTACTATAATTTGCATAGCAGCAGGTACTGCTATATAGCTAGCACTTGCAGCTAAAATTGCAAACATAAATCTATTACCAACATCTGCAGTTACAAAACCACTTAAGTAAGCTACTAAACAACCATTAATCAACGGAATTAAAATAGCAAAAACTGTAGCAAACCAACCAAATTTTTTGAAGGCTGAAAATCTTTTAGCAGTTAGTTTGCCCATTTTTAATAAAAAAATGGCTAAAAATCCTTTAAAAATATCTGTGGTAAATGGCTTAATGCCTTCTGCCTGTTTTTCATCTGCAATTAAACCAATAATTAAGCTACCTATAATCATTAAAACGCTCCCATTGGTAAGGCTGTGTTTTACAATATCTTTAAAAGAGCCATCTGCTTGCCCTTGAGAAAACCTATTAATCAGCAATACGCCTACTATAATTGCAGGGGCTTCCATTAAAGCCATTACCGCTACCATATGACCACCAAAGGTTACCGATTGTGCTTCTAAAAAACTGCCTGCTGCTACAAAAGTAACAGCACTTACACTACCATAGCTTGCAGCTACGGCACCTGCATCAGCAACCGATAACTTTTGCTTTAAAATAAAAAATGTGTACAAAGGAATAATTGCAGCAATTGATAAACCGAACAGCATCGAATATAAAATTTCTTTATTAAGTCCGCTGTGGTGTAACTCTACTCCACCTTTAAAGCCAATAGAAAACAACAGATATAAAGAAATAAACTTTACGCTTTGCTCCGGTATCTCTAAATCACTTTTTACCAAAAACGCAATAACGCCTAATACAAAAAATAATAACGTAGGGTTTGTTAAATCAGCTAGCAGTATTTCAAAGTTCATAATGTATTATTTGTATTGGTATAGGTAAATATCGCCTATTTTTTCTTAAATTTTTCTATCGCTTTTTTAGTAAACTCACTTAATACCAACGTACCGCTAATTTTTGCTCTTTCTATCAATAATTCATCCCAATTTTCTGTTCCTTTCCAAAATATTTTTTTCATTTCGGCCATTGCCTGGGGAGATGAGTGGGCTAAGGTGTTAGATAATTTAAAAATAGCTTCATCCATATTTTCTATACTTTCATGCACCTCGCTAAACAACCCTTTACGCTTGGCCCAATCGCTATTACGCCACATGGTAGCATCAATTGCTAAAGCACTAAAAGCGGCAGTACCAATTTTACGCTCTACCGCAGGGCCTACAACAAATGGACCAATACCTACTGCTAGTTCACTCAACTTAACATCGGCCTTATCCGTTGCAATGGCATAATCAACCGAAGCAGCAAGGCCTACACCTCCACCAACACATTTACCTTGTATACGACCAATAATTAGTTTAGGGCATTTACGCATGGCGTTTATTACATGGGCAAAACCACTAAAAAACTGTAACCCTTCAGCTTCGGTTTTTATAGCCATTAATTCATCAAAACTGGCACCGCTACAAAATGTTTTGTCGCCAGCGCTTTTTAAAATAATAACATTGGTTTCGTTATGGGTACCAGCAAAATGAATTTCTTTGGCTAGCTCTTCTAAAATTTTACCTGGCAAGCTATTACTTTGCGGATGAAAAAATTCGATTGTTGTAATGCCTTGATGAGTTTCTGATTTTACATACGCTTGATCCATTGTAAACTATTTAGACTACAAATTTAGGCTTTAACGTAATTGGAACACTGTTTAAAAATTATCTTTCTACCAATAAAAAAAGAAAAATAATGAATACTGAATATTATTTATAACCTAAAAAATGCACTATAGAAAGTTTGTACTATCTACAAAAAGAAACCAACTTATTAATAGGTAGATATTAAAAAGGGTTGTATAAATACAACCCTTTTCTTTTTACAATTTAAACTGCAGTGGCAATTACCCCTTATTTTAAAACTGAAAATAAATAAATGAGCTACTGCTTTCTTGGCTCCAAATAAGTAATAGTATTAAAACCGACCATATTATGCCCAACAGCCACCAAGGCATTTTTTCTGCAACGATTAATACTCTTGTATTCCTCATCATCCAGTGAAAGGCAACCATCAACACTACAATTACGCAAACTTTTAGTATGCTTAATGTAGTAAGCAGTGCCTCGGCCTTTGGTACAGCAGAAAACATAGAAGTTAACAAATGCCAAGCTGAAGTAAAATCGGGTGCCCTAAAAAATACCCAAGTTACATTGATGAAGAAAAAGGTAATCATCGCATATATAAAATTGCGAAATGTTTTATCCTTAAATTCTTTAGGAATTGTACCAAGCACTCCCAGCTCGCCAGAGGGTATGGCTGACAAAGCAGCTGTTTTTGTTTTTGCCCGAAAGTCCTGTATAATTTTTTCGCCCCACAAATAAGCACCGTGTAATGCTCCCCAAACCACAAAGGTCCAGTTTGCGCCATGCCAAAGGCCACCCAGTAACATGGTTATCATTAAATTTATATAGGTTCTAAATTTTCCGTTACGGTTTCCGCCTAACGGAATATATAAATAATCTCTTAGCCAGGCTGATAACGTAATATGCCATCTTCGCCAAAAATCAGAAAAACCAATGGCCGCATAAGGATATAAAAAATTATGTGGCAACACAAAACCTAAACACAACGCTACCCCAACTGCACAGGTTGAGTAACCGGCAAAGTCAAAAAATATTTGACCCGAAAAAGCAAGAACACCTGTCCAAGCATCTAGTGTTTGTAAAATTGCCTTTGAATTAAATACATCATTAGCAGATTGCGCCAACATGCTATCGGCCAAAACTACTTTCATAAATAGACCAAGACTTATCAATAATAAGCCCTGCATTAATTGTTGTTGCGATGCCTTACGAGGCGTTTCAAACTGAGGCACCAATTGTGGCGGACGAACAATTGGCCCGGCAACCAAGTGAGGAAAAAAGGTTACAAAAAGAGAAAAATCTAACAGGGATTTAACTGGCTCACTTTTCTTTTTATACATATCAATGGTATAGCAAAGTGTTGTAAACGTATAGAACGAAATACCAGCAGGTAAAATAATATTTGGTTTTGCAGGATGAAAATCCATGCCCATGGTATTTACAAGAGTTGTGAAATTTTCCAGTAAAAACGTGCCGTATTTAAAAAAGATAAGCATACCCAGATTGCCAATAAGGCTTATCACCAGCAATAGTTTTCTTTTGTTTTTATTCTCCTGATTATAAAGTGCCCTACCCACAAAATAATCTACAACAGTTGCTAACCATAAAAGAAGTATAAAGGGTGGGTTCCAGGCAGCATAAAAAATATAACTGGCTAATAAGAGATTCATCTTTTTTACTTTCCAACTAAAAGGTAGATTATGCAAAATGAGCATAACAATAAAAAAGACAACAAAGGTTAAAGAGTTAAATACCATAATACAGTTAGTTAATGGTTAAAATTATTTTATAGGTGCCGGTAGTTTAGGAAAAGACCATCCTTTTTCCTGATTTAATATTCGTATAAATTCTTTGGTAAATACAGTTGCATCTGTTTGGCTTAAATGCGAAAACTCCGGACAAGTAAAATTTGAAATTGCTGGGTAATCTGCAAAATGTATTCCCGGTAGTTTTGTAATTGATAAGATGCGATCCCAATATCTTTCTCTAGCAAAAGCCTTGCTCTCGCCCATATGATAGTAAGGGCCGCTTGAAGGAGTACGCACAAACAATACCTGTCCGCCCCTTGCAGTTATTTTATCAGCAGCATTTTTTACGATATTCAAAATAGAATCTAGCTTAGTGCCACTTGCTGGAGGCTCTTTACTCATTTTTATAAAACTTGCCCAAATGGCTTTTACTTTATTTTGCAAAATGGTGTCTGATGAAAATTTATCAGTCATATATTCCTGACGATTAAATTTTACTCTACCAAAATCAGATGGAAAACCATGAAAATTATATACACCCTTTCTATCATTTAATGGAAGGCCACCTAAACAGGCATTTAAGGAAAGCCACGGTTTATCTAAAAAAACAAAATTAGATTCCAGCAAAGCATTTATATAAAAACTAGCTTGTTGTGCAGGCGTACGTTCTTTATAATATTTCATATTTTCAGTTGGCCTAGATGCATTTTGAGGAGAGGTGGAAAAAAATAAACCCTCAGTAACATCAACAATTAACCTGCCTTTAAACTTAGCGTCATTTGCTAAATTTTCAAGCACCGGAACAGGTGTGCTTCCAACACAGGCTAATTGTACAGGGTTATCGCCTGTAATATTTTTCCAGGTAGCAATATCCAAATCAAATTTTATACGAGATGAGCCTATGAAAACAGTTGATTTATCTGCCGGTTCATAAACCTTGTCTCGTTGATTGGTCCATAAGGCGGGGTCATCATTAAACGTTGTTTCAAACCCTTTTTTTCTTAGGTAAAACTCCCAACTGAAAACAGCCAGGGTTGTTAAAATAACCATAAGGATGCCAGCCTTTGCTAGAGATGAATTATACATTGTATCTATTTTAATAAAAAATATATTATACAGTAGGGATTGTTAAATACACGGCAAGTTTGTACAATTAGTATTGGAAGATAAGGTTGTTGGTTTAAAGATAGTAGCTAGTTTTGTATTTACATAATAAATTATATGTATTTTTTTGCAACCATGGTTAATATTGTTGCTACACCAGTAATTTCATTGGTTTCATCCAAAAATTCTACTAGCCATTTTACAATTCCTTTTTCAATATCGTCGCCACGTTTAAAATCTTCAGGATTTTCTACAATGCGTTTATCATTGGGTAATTTTTCTTTACAAGTAAAACGAATGTAAACTTCTGCACCGGGGTAAACAGGTTTTGTAAAACGCAATTCATCTATTCCATAATTTAAGAGTACCGGATTTTTTTCGAAACTATCTACAAATAAACCAGCAGCAATACTCATAATAAAATACCCGTGCGCCACTTGATGGGTAAACATAGTGCCGTCAAAATTGGTTTCTTTTAAATGGGCATAAAATTTATCGCCGCTTAGCTCTGCAAATTTATCTATGTCTTCGCTTGTGATGATTCTTTTTTCGGTAATAATCTGCTCACCAATTTCAAGCTCTTCAAAATATTTTTTAAACGGATGTTTACCTCCATCTTTTCCTTTTGCATTAGGTTGATATACTTGTGTAACTTCTGTTAGAGTTGTGGGGCTTCCTTGTATTGCAGTGCGTTGTAAATAATGCTTAACACCACGTATACCTCCCATTTCCTCTCCGCCACCTGCCCTGCCTGGGCCACCATGTGTAAGTAAGGGTAAAGGGCTACCATGCCCAGTGCTTTCTTTTGCACATTCGTTATTTAAAATTAAAATTCTACCATGATGTGTAGCAGCACCTATAACATACTGCCTTGCAATTTTTGCATTGGCTGTTACAATAGTACTTACTAAACTACCCTTACCTAACTTGCTTAGGGCAATAGCATCATCTATAGTTGTGTACGGCATTAATGTACTAACTGGGCCAAAGGCTTCAATATTATGAGGCTCAAAACTATTAAACGGGTTATCATTCAATAGTAAAATAGGACTCATGAACGCCCCTTTTATAGAATCTGCATCTATAACCTCTACACTATCTAAACTACCATAAATTAGTTGTGAAGATGCTAATAGTTTTTGTACTTGTTCTTTTACTTCGTTACGTTGTGTTTCGCCTGCAAGGCTACCCATTCTTACTGTTGAGTTTAATGGATTACCAATTACAGTTTGGCTCAATGCTTTGCCTAAGGCTATTTGTACATCTTCAATTTTATTTTGCGGCACAAAAATTCGTCTAATACCGGTGCAACGTTGCCCAGCTTTAAGGGTCATTTCTTTTCGTATTTCTTTTATAAAAATATCCCACTCTGGCATAGCTGGTGTTACATCATCTGCCAATACTATACAATTTAAACTATCCGCCTCTACGGTAAAAGGTGTGTTATTTTCTAAAATGTTTTTGTTAGATTTTAATAATAACCCCGTGGTTGCACTACCCGTAAACGTTACTACATCTTGACTGGTAACATGGTTCAACAAATCGCCAGCACTACCACAAATTAATTGTAGCGCACCTTTGGGTAAAATATTACTGGCTATAATTTCTTTAACTACGGCCTCTGTTAAATAACTGGTTACGCTTGCAGGCTTTACAATAGCAGGCATACCAGCCAATAAATTAACTGCAATTTTTTCTAACATACCCCATACCGGAAAATTAAAGGCGTTTATATGTACTGCTACACCTTCTTTTGGGCTTAAGATATGTGTGCCCATAAAGGTATTATTCTTACTAAGGTTATGGCTTTCCCCATCAATACAAATTACATCGTCAGGAAATTTTCTTCGTAAAGATGCGTTTGCAAATAAGTTACCTATACCTCCTTCAATATCTACCCAGCTATCTGCTTTTGTGGCACCTGTTTTATAACTTATTTCGTAAAACGTAGGTAAATGTTTTTGTAAATGCAAGGCCAATGCTTTTAGCATATTTCCTCTTGCATGAAAAGTCATTTTGCGTAACGCAGGGTTACCAACCGTTCTGCCATAATCTAACATGGCTTTAAAATCTAAGCCTTTTGTAGTGGCGCTAAAAATAGGTTCGCCGGTTACAGCGTTATATAAAAGTTGCCCATCACCATCACCATTAATCCAATTACCGGTAATGTAGTTACCCAATTTATTCATATGCAAAAAACGTTTTGGCAAAGCTACAAAGGGAATGCTCAATAAATCTTCTTTACTAAATTTTCTTTAACACCGCCAAACCATTCATCTTTTAGTATGCTTAAAATAATGGATGTACGTCTGCCATTTTCTATTGCAGCATGGCTACGTAAAACTCCTTCTTCAATACATCCAATATTTTTCATAGCATTTATAGAAGCTGTATTATTAATATCGGCCCTAAATTCTACTCTTTCTAAATTCCATACTTCAAAAGCATGGGTAAGCAGTAGTAGCTTGCAATGGCGGTTTAAGCCAGTACGTTGAAATTTTTTAGCGTACCAAGTATAGCCAATTGAAGCGGCTTTGTTCTTAAAATCAATATCGTAAAAACGAGTGCAGCCAGCCAGATGTTTGGTAGTTTTATCTATAACTATAAACGGATAGCCTTTAGTTTCTGTTCTTTCATTTATTGCAAAAGCAATGTATTTTTCCATGGCCGAGGCACTACCGCCCGGGTTTACCATACTGTACTGCCAAATAGTTGGTTCGGTTAAAGCGTAGTTAATACACTCCTTTGTATGCTCAAGTGTAAGGGGTACTAACTGTACGTTATTGTTTTCTAAAATAATTTTTTGATTGGCTAAGTATTGCATAAAAAAATCCTGCTTTTGGGGCAGGATGTAAAGTTATTTATTCTTTATTTCGTTCATCTATTTCTTTACTAAGTGCGGCAAAAATATCATCAACCGATCCCTCACCTTTTATCAAAACTACTTTATCAAACTGCCTATAATACTCTGCAACAATAGCTGTTTTATTGTGGTACTCTGTAATCCTTGCTCTAATAACATGCTCATTGGTATCATCACTTCTGCCACTTGTTTCGCCACGTTTTAATAAGCGCTTCACTAATTCCTCTTCGCTAACATCTAAGGCTAACATTACATTTATACTAGCTTCTTTTAGTTCTAATAAATTATCTAAAGCTTGTGCTTGTGCACTCGTTCTAGGAAAACCATCAAACAAAAAACCGGTTGCAGTTGGGTTAGCATCCAATGCAGAACTTATCATGCCAATTACTACTTCATCAGGCACTAATTGCCCTTTATCCATAAAGTTTTTAGCTTCTAAGCCTAGTGGGGTTTTTGCAGTTATTTCAGTGCGTAGTAAATCGCCTGTGCTTAAATGTTTAAGCCCATACTTTGCAATTAGCTTTTCGCTTTGTGTGCCTTTTCCGCTGCCAGGAGGTCCAAAAAGAATTAAATTAAACATATATATCTATATACTACTAACGTTGTGAAGATAGCAAAAATACAAATTGGATTTTATAATTTGTTTAACAATTTAACCAAATATTTAAAAACTATTGAAATCTATAATTACGTAAATAACTTTACATCTAAATTATTGTTTAAATACTATGTATAAATATCTTTTTATTTTTGCAACACTATTTGTGGCTTGTAGCCCAAAAAAATCTATAAATAAAACAAGTATGGAAGAAAAAAGTATAGCGGTAGATACGACCAATTTGCCCAAAACAGACCAAGAGTGGAAAAAAATATTGCCTGAAGAAGTTTACGAAATATCTCGAAATAAAGGAACGGAGAGAGCGTTTACCGGAAAATATAATGAGCATAAAGAGATAGGAACTTACTTATGTATTGCTTGTAGTAATCCATTGTTTAAAAGTAATGGTAAATTTGAAAGTAGTTGTGGGTGGCCAAGTTTTTTTGAACCTATAACAAAAGGAAGCATTATTTATTTGCCAGATAATACACATGGTATGAAGCGTACAGAAGTAGTTTGTGGTAAATGCAAAGGCCATTTAGGGCATGTATTTGAAGATGGCCCCCCGCCAACAGGATTAAGATATTGCATAAATTCTGTAATACTAAAATTTGAAGGCAGTAAGTGATAATGGATAAATAAAAATGGTTTTATTTGTTTTTGAGTTACGTATTTTTTGAGTAAGAAAAATAAAATTAGCGGTTAAATCTGTTCTAATACCTATCCTTTACTGCTGAAAAAAAACACCTACTTTTGCTCCATAATAACTACTTATGAGTTCAAGCAAATTAAGCCAATTAGCAGAAACCTTAATTGGAAGCGAAATTGTAAAATTAGGGGCAGAAATTAAAGAAAAAATTAAGCAAGGGAATAAAATTTATAATTTTACAATTGGTGATTTTGACTCTTCTATTTTTCGAATACCACAGATTTTTGAGAACGAAATAATACAATCTTTTAAAGAAGGTTTTACTACCTATCCTCCAGCAGAAGGAAGTTTAGAATTGCGCCAGGCCGTTTCTAGTTTTATTTTAGATAGAGAGAATATACATTATGACACCAACGAAATTTTAATTGCTGCAGGTGGTCGTCCATTAATTTATAGTGCATTTAGAGCTGTAGTAGATAAAGCAGATAAAATTATTTATGCAGTACCTAGTTGGAATAATAACCACTATGTACATTTTACCGAGGCAGAGCATGTTGTTATAGAAAGTAAGCTTGAAAATAACTTTATGCCCACTGCTATTGAAATTGCAGAACATATAAAAGGTGCATCTTTACTAGCTTTGTGCAGCCCTTTAAACCCCACAGGCACAACGTTTACAAAAGAAGAGTTAACCGCTATTTGCAATTTAGTTATTACCGAAAACGAAGGTAGAGGTGATTATGAAAAGAAGCTGTATGTAATGTTTGACCAAATTTATTGGACACTTACTTTTGGCGATACCGAGCATTACAATCCTGTTAGCATTAACCCTAAAATGAAAGAGTATACCATTTTTATTGATGGTATAAGCAAAGCGTTTGCCGCTACAGGGGTACGAGTGGGTTGGGCAATGGGCCCTGCTAATGTTATAAATAAAATGAAGGCAATTAACAGCCATGTTGGTGCTTGGGCCCCAATGGCAGAGCAAAAAGCAACAGCAAATTATCTTACACAAACTCAACATATAGATAACTACTTTACTACTTTTAAAGCCGAAATTGAAGAACGTTTACAGCGGATTTATGTAGGCTTTCAACAATTAAAAGTACAAGGGTTTGATGTGGATGCCATAACTCCACAAGCCGCAATTTATTTAACCATACAAATAAATATGGTGGGTAAAAAAATGCCGAATGGCACTGTTTTAGAAGCCCAAAGCGATGTTACGAGTTATATTTTAAACGAGGCTAAAATAGCGATTGTGCCTTTTTATGCTTTTGGCGCTAGCCGAAGTAGTAGTTGGTATAGGCTAAGTGTGGGCACTTGCAAAAAAGAAGAAATTGATGAAATGTTGGGAATGTTGAAAAGTGCGTTGGAAAAACTAAAATAAGCGAAACTAATTTTTACAACTTAAAAATACAAAGGGCTTATCTTTTCGCTCTCTAAAATAAGTGCGTAGTGTTAACGACTTATTTATAACACGGTATTTATTTACATTTATTATTTCGTGGGCAGCAACTAAGTTTTCAAGCCGTTCTACTTTACTCAAAAGGGTATTCAATAATTCCACCTCTTGCTCAATAGCTTGTGGCGACATTATCGTTTGATTAAATAAAACCAATAAATCTCTATTAGATTGTCGGTTCATAAACGTTTTAAATTAATACCCTATCATACCTTGTTTATTAGGGCAACCACATTGGCTTTTTTTAGATGATGAGCAGCCAGTAGCTATAACACTAATAACAAAAACAAGTAAGGTTAGTTTAATTAATTGCTTCATAATTTTTTCAGTTACTAAATTAAACTATTTTCACACACAATTATTGTATTGTTTTGAAATTACCAGAAAATTTTAACATAAAAGGCAACAAAAGCTGCGTTTTAGTAGCTCCGCTAGACTGGGGGCTAGGCCATGCTACCCGATGTATTCCTGTTATTAAAGAGCTCATTAATTTA
Source organism: Bacteroidota bacterium (assembly GCA_031377245.1). Taxonomy (GTDB): domain Bacteria; phylum Bacteroidota; class Bacteroidia; order Chitinophagales; family Chitinophagaceae; genus Ferruginibacter. The sequence goes on along the minus strand of JANMEU010000014.1, from coordinate 280,376 downwards.
AATTATACCGTACTAATTGCTGCAAGTAAGTCTACAGAAGTATTGCTTAAAAATGAATTTCCACTACTTACTTTTTTACCTATAGATGGGTATAATATTACCTACAGTAAAACTAAAGTAGGCCTATGGGTAAAATTAATTACTCAATTGCCCAAAATTGCCCGTTGTATAAAAAAGGAAAAGATATGGTTGCAGCAAATAATTGAGCAATACCATATTGAATTAATTATTTCGGATAACAGACCTGGGCTATACTCAAAAAAAATAAAATCAATTTACCTTACCCACCAACTTACCATAAAGGCAAATTTTAGTTTGATAGAAAGGCAATTACAAAAATTACACTACAAGTTTATAAATAAATTTACCGAATGTTGGGTGCCCGATTATGAAGAGGAAAATAATTTAGCAGGTGATTTATCTCATCCAAAAATAAAACCAACCATTCCGGTAAAGTATATAAACCCATTAACTAGGTTTACACGTAAGGAAATGCCTATTATTTATGACGCAGCTATTGTTTTAAGCGGACCAGAGCCACAACGAACCATTTTTGAAAATATTATTTTAGCTCAACTAAAAAATACCACTAAAAAAATTGTTTTGGTTAGAGGGTTGCCTCAACATAAGTCTATACTTAATTGCTCACAACCAAACGTAGTAATCTATAACTTTTTAGCAGCGGACGAATTAAATAGGGTAATGCTACAATCTTCCTTAATTATTAGCAGAAGCGGTTATAGCACCATTATGGATTTAGAAGTACTAGAAAAAAAAGCAGTACTTGTGCCAACTCCCGGCCAAACCGAGCAAGAATATTTAGCAAAATTATTGGAGAAAAAAGAACGCTTTCTTTTTATAAATCAACATGAATTTGATTTGCAAAAGATTTTATAATCCAATACTATCTCCTCTACCATCTTTACTATGGCTGCTTACAATACTTTTTGTATTTGCTAAATGAAACCGTTTAACAATGCCTACAGGGAACTGCTGCACCAATTGAATAATTTTTGAAACCGATAAATGATTTTGACAAAAAATAACTGCCGTATCTTTTTTTAAGTAGGATTGAATTGTACTAATATCGTTTATGGTATTTTTTTTATCATTGTCAAAAATATTTACTCTACCCATCACACTTTCGTTATGTACACTTAATATTTCTACTACTTTGGTATAATTTGTTTCGTCGGAAAGAATAAAATTAGCCTTGTCTTTAATAAATGTTTTTTTATCCACTTTAAAAAAACTTGTAAGCGCTGCTAAGGAAGCCCTAAACCAAATACCAATATTAATTAAAAAAGTAAACACTGCCGCATGGCCTCCTTTGTAGTGCTTGTGCACAAACAAATTCATTGCTTTATAAAATAAGCGTACGTAATTTAAACTACCTTTTTTTGTACTCTCTCCTTTAAAATGAAGAATAGTAGTTTCGGCAAAATAATAATTTTTATATCCTGCTTTTTGAATCCGATAACTTAAATCAACATCTTCTCCATACATAAAAAAAGCTTCGTCAAAGCTGCCAACTACTTCTAATACTTTTTTGGGAATTAACATAAAGGCTCCTGCTAAAACATCCACTTCATTATTTTCATTTGCAGATAAATTACCCAAATGATATTTTGCAAATAGTTTTGATGTTGGAAAAAGCTTAGCTAAGCCTAAAATTTTGAATAAAGATATACTTGGCGACGGAAAAGCTCTTTTGCTTTCTTTTAAAAACTGCCCACTTCCATCAATCATTTTTACACCTAGTGCACCAATGTTGGTATTGTTTTGTAAAAAAGCAATTGTTTTTTCAAAACTATCTTCAGCAACAATGGTATCGGGGTTTAAAAATAGAATATAGTCTCCACTTGTTTTAGCTAAAGCAATATTATTTGCTTTAGCAAAGCCCAAATTTTTAGGTAACCATATAAAATGTACTTCTTTAAAAAGGGGCTCTAAAAATTGCTTGCTACCATCAGTGGAATTATTATCAACAACAAAAATTTCTGCTGTGCAATTTTTAGTAGCTAACAAAACCGATTGTAAACATTGTTCTAAAAAGTATTTTACATTATAATTTACTATGATGATAGATAGTTGCAATAGCTGATTATTAATTAAATACGAATTACGGTTTTTTTAGGGACTAATCAAAAAAGAAAGAACGCAGATTGAAAATAGTTGACAAATCAACTTCATCAGTATTTCCTTAAATACTTTGCTCATGCTGAATTACATTATTTGGATCATACATTTTCTTTACAGCTTTTAATCGCTCTAAATTAGTACCATAATACAATTGTAAACTATTTTTAAAATTTACATCGGGGTAGTTTCTGTATTGTGCAGTAATGTTGTTTTCGGTAAATTGTTGTTGTACTTCTTGAAACCTAGTCATTAATTTATTGCCTTGTGTAGGCGTTTCCCAATAGGCTTGTAACTCACTAAAATAAAAATAACTTCTATGTGCAAAACAGCTTGTTTTTTCAAACTCGGCATTTTGTACAGCGCCACCAACCGTATTTACTTGGTAAATCATTCCCGGTGTATTAATAACTTTTTGTAGCACCTCTTCAATAAAAGGCTCAATTTCATCAAAGCTTTTGTACAAACCTGCAGAAGCATTTTTAAAATTCATTGGGGCTTGCCTACCATAATACGTTTTTAATGCAGTGGCCAAAGGCTGTGCAGGAGTTTTGCTGGTTGTTTGGCTTACAGCCGAAAGGGTATTAATAAAACGTTGTACTGCAGCTGTTGTTTTACTGGTGTTGGTTAATAAAATATACACCGTTTTACCATTTAACAGGCAAGCGCTAAAACAATGATTAGGCAATAATTTACTTTCTTCAAACCAGGTTTTAAAAATTTGGGTTGCTTTTTGTGCAGTTGCATTTTTTGTTTTAAAGCGAATGCTTTGCATAGTTTTGGGTGCAGTATGTAGCTTAAATTTTAATTCGGTTACAATACCAAAGTTGCCACTACCACCACCTTTGCAGGCCCACAATAGCTCGGGGTTATCTTTACTATTTACGCTATTACCCTTGCCATCTATCATGGTTACTTCTTGTAAACTATCACAAGTCAATCCAAACAAGCGGCTCATTAAACCATAACCACCACCCGTTACTAAACCACCAATACCAACACCAGCACAACTACCGCCCGGTAATATTTTTTGCTTAGGTAAAATGTTATTATATAAGTTAGCTAGGGTGCAGCCTGGTCCAACCTTCACCACAAAATCTTCTACCCATTCCACCTTGTTTAATAAAGAAAGATTAATTACCATACCCCCATTGTTGCTACTAAAACCTTCCATACAATGGCCACCACTTTTTATAGCAATTGGTAGTTTATTTGCAACTGCATATTTTACGGCTTGTGCAACACCTTCTGTAGTGCTACACAATGCAATAATTTGCGGAAATTTTTCTATTCGTTTATTAAATCCTTTACGTAATAAATTGTAAGGGGCATCTGCTTTTTTATAGTACGTAACATTATTGTTTGATAATGGAAAATCGGCTGTTACAAACCCTTTTGCCATTGCCAATAAAGGCTTAGCTATAATTGCTGCGTTAACTAGTAAAGCTGTTTTTAAAAATTGTTTTCTTTCCATTTTCAAATCTACAAAAAAGCAATGCTATCTTTACAAAAAAATATACGATGTACGATGTTAGATGTACGTCTTTAAAATAATCAAACTGGTTTTTATGACAGCAGAAGAAATGAAAATCCGAACTAAACAGTTTGCAATTAATATAGCTAAACTGGCATTAGAACTACCTTATAGCGAAGTTAATAAGCCATATAAATCACAAATTATTAGAAGTAGTAGTTCTGTTGGTGCAAATTATAGAGCATCTAGAAGAGCTAAATCGAATGCTGATTTTATTAATAAACTTAAAATAGTAGAAGAGGAATTAGATGAATCATTATTCTTTTTAGAGTTGTTAGTTGAATTTAATCCAAGCAAAAAAGAAAAAATAGCAGAATTATATATTGAAGGCGAGACCCTGCTAAAAATTATTGTTGCTTCAATTGTTTCGTCAAGAAAATAAAAAAATGTACGATATACGATGTTAGATCTACGATTTTAATACAAGCAGTCGTACATTGTACATCTAACATCGTACAACAAAACAGTAGTAGATAAAACAACATACATAAAAAATGAGTAGAACAGAAATAGCCTCTCTTGGAGAGTTTGGTTTAATAGACCATCTTACTAAAAACAACGAAACAAAACAGTCGTCAACCATTTTATCTATTGGGGACGATGCGGCAGTAATAGACCATGGGGGTATGCAAACTGTTATTAGTACCGATTTATTGGTAGAAGGCATTCATTTTGATTTAAGCTACACACCGCTAAAACACCTAGGCTATAAAAGTGTAGTGGTAAACATTAGCGATATTTATGCCATGAATGCTACGCCTACACAAATTGTGTTAAGCATTGCTATCAGTAATAAATTTAGTGTAGAGGCTTTAGATGAATTTTATGAGGGTGTATATGCTGCTTGCGAAAAATATAATGTGGATTTAGTAGGTGGAGACACCACAACATCTCAACGGGGTTTTGTAATAAGCGTTACAGCTATTGGTGAGGTAGCACAAAATAAATTTGTAAAAAGAGATGGTGCAAAACCAAACGATTTAATTTGTGTAAGCGGCGATTTGGGTGCAGCGTTTTTAGGCTTAACTATTTTGGAAAGAGAAAGAAAGATTTTTGAACAAACAGGTGCACAACCCGATCTTGAAAATCAAACGTACATTGTAGGCCGTATGCTAAAACCCGAAGCCCGTAAAGATGTAGTTGACTATTTTGCAGAGCATAACATTATGCCTACAAGCATGATGGATATTAGCGATGGGCTCAGTAGTGAGTTGTTGCATATTTGCAAACAAAGCAATGTGGGCTGTGTACTACACGAAGAAAAAATACCTTTTAATGAAGATATGAAAGACTTTGCCTACAAGCTAGAGTTAGACCCTACTGCCTGTGCATTAAGTGGCGGTGAAGATTACGAACTGCTATTTACCGTAAGCCAAGCCGATTACGAAAAAATAAATGAAAACAATGGGTTAAGTGTTATTGGGTACATAACCGAACCTAGTGAGGGAAAAAATATTATAACAAGAGGTGGCAATAAACATGAGTTGGTTGCACAAGGGTGGAATCATTTGAAATAAAATACATGATTAATTTTTTTGGCAATATGCAATTATACGTCGTTCAATTTAGATGGCGTACCATTTTATTTATTTGTTGTGCAATTATTTTTTTTTCCTCTTGTAAGGTTACCCAAAACTACAACCCCAATAAAAATTACCCTAAACAACAATTACAAAAAGATTATACTTTATTAAGGAACATTTTACAACAAAATCATCCTGCTTTATATTGGTATACTACTAAAGATAGTATGGATTATTATTTTGATAAATACTATGGAACCATTAAAGATAGTATGACAGAGCACCAATACGGTTGGAAAATTTTAGCACCCCTATTAAGTAATATACATTGTGGGCACACCAGTTTTTTAATGAGTAAAGAGTACAATAAATGGGTAGCAGATAAACGCTTACCCAGTTTTCCTTTATTTTTTAAAGTTTGGAACGATACATTAGCGGTAACCGCAAACCTTAACCGCAAGGACAGCATTTTTAAAAGAGGTACAATTGTAACTGCTATTAATGGTAAAAAAGCATCTGCCCTTATTGCCGATATGTTTAATTATTTAAGCGAAGATGGTTATGCAAACAACATAAACTACATTAGGCTTAGTGGAAACTTTCCTTATTATCACCGTAATATTTATGGCTTACGCAGAAATTATGATGTAGAATATATAGATAGTACTGGGCAATTAAAGCAACTACGGCTACCTGTTTTTGAACTTATAAAAGACACCACAAAAAAAGCTACCATAACACAACTTACCAAACCAAAAAAAATACCAAAACAACAACGGTTTTTAACAGCCCGATCTTTAGCGGTTGATACTACTAATAGTACCGCAATACTTACCTTAAATACGTTTAGTAACGGAAGGTTGCGTAAATTTTTTAGGCAAACGTTTAGATACATCCGTAAAGAACATATTAAAAATGTGGTGTTAGATATTAGAAGCAATGGCGGAGGAAAAATAAATGCCTCAACCTTATTGACCAAATATGTATCAAAAAAATCGTTTAAAATAGCAGATACAGCCTATGCAGTGGCTAGGTCGTTAAAGCCATATACTAAATATGTAAAGGGAAAACTATTTAACAATATAGGCCTTTTCTTTTTTAGTAAAAAAGGGAGCGATGGAAATTTTCATTTTGGGCATTGGGAGCGTAAATTATATAAACCTAAAACGCATAATCATTTTAATGGAAATTTATATGTGCTTACCAATGGGCAAACATTTTCAGCATCTTCTTTATTTTGTAATGCTATTAAAGGCCAACAAGGTATTACATTACTAGGCGAAGAAACGGGTGGTGGCTGGCATGGCAACAGCGGCATTTTAATACCCGATATTAAATTGCCTAATACGGGGCTACGAGTACGCTTACCCTTGTTTAAATTAGTACAATATAATCATGTACCTAAAACTGGCTCGGGCGTAATACCTGATGTGGTTGTGCCTACAAGCTACGATGCCTTGCTAAAAGGGGTTGATAAAAAAATGGTAGTGGTAATGGAGATGATAAAAAACAATAGGCAATTAGCAATTGGCAATAAATAAATTTAGTTTATGTATTTATTGAGAGCTATATTCTCTTCATTTATTGGTGTAATAATATGCTGGCTTATAATGCTTGCATGCTTAGGGCTAAATAATGGAAGTGATTATATCTGGGGATTATTAATTTATTACCTTCCCATACTTTTGGCTGCAACTTTAGTAACTTATTTTATTCTTACATTTTTGAATAATTCAGGGTTAGTTATAAATTTTTTGGTGAGTATAAGAGGCTTTTTAATTTTATTTGGATTATTCTCTTTACTAATTCTATTTTCTGCAATAAAAATATTTGATGAAGATGTTTTGTTATGGTCTTCATTATTTTATGGTCTAGCAGTTTCTACAACTATATTATCATATTTTGAAAAAAAGATTAATTTGTAAAATTTTTACCCCAAACTAAACCCATCCCCATCTTTCCAAAACGGAAACTTTTCTCTTACTTCAATTAAATAATCTTTTGAGAGTGTAACAGTGTTTACATCCTCTTCATCGGGCATATGATAAAGCACTTGCCCTAAAGGATCTATTACTAAACTATTGCCACTGTGGTAAATATTATTACCATCGGTACCAACACGGTTTACACCAATTACGTAACACTGGTTTTCTATTGCTCTTGCACAAAGCAACGTTTTCCATGCATGGCTACGTTTTTCGGGCCAATTGGCAACGTAGATTAGTACATCGTACTCAACCTCACCCCCAACCCCTCTCCTAGAGGAGAGGGGAGATTGCCTAGCCCACACAGGGAAACGCAAATCGTAACAAACTTGTAAATTAATTTTAAACCCTTTTACTTGTGCTATTAAACGCTTGTTGCCTGCGGTATAAAATTTATCTTCTTGCCCAAAAGCAAATAAATGACGTTTATCGTAATAGCCATATTCACCGTTGGGCAACATCCAAATTAAACGGTTATAATACTTTCCCTCTTCCTCAATTATTATACTACCCGTTAAAATAATTTTATTTTGGGCACTTACTCTTTTCATCCAATTAATGGCTTCACCCTCCATCGTTTCGGCCAATTGGCTGGGTTGCATACTAAAGCCTGTGGTAAACATTTCGGGTAGCACTACAATTTCGGTAGGGGCTTGTATACTATTAATTTTTTGCTCAAGGGCATACAAATTAGCAGCTTTATCTTCCCAACTTAAATTGGTTTGTATGGTAGTTATAGAAAGTGCAGACATATAATTATTGTACGAATGTACAAATTGATCATAATATTTACACTATGCCATTGCCGAATAAGTAGATTGTAAAGAAATTTTATTGAATTTATAGGTGGTTACGCCTAGTGCAACTGTGTACACAATAAGTTTTGCATTGATACGTTTACATTTAACTAACCTATTTTTTATAGCCAATTTGGCAAAAAATTTACGTTTTATGATTAACTTAATTAAAAAAATAGTAGCTAAGCTTTTTCAAAAAGCTGATATTTATCCTATTAAGTATTATAAGAAGCATCGTAGATTTCACAAAAATTGGCAAATGCACATGGTAAAGTAACTTATTACCTATCGGGATTTACTTAACTCAAAAATCAGCAAAACCCCTCTTGACAAGCGTTAAGAGAAAAATTATTTTTGTAGTTCTATTTAAATTCAATACTATGTTAAAATCTAAAACAACCGAAAATGTATTGTTAATGGCAATTAAAGAAATTGCAAGTGCATTCAAATTTTTATTTCAATCTAACAACAACCGAGAGTTTAAACGATTGAAAGATTTTATTAGCTCGTAAAACCCTAACTAAACAAATACTCTACATCAGCCTTGCTTAATGCTTTTACAAAGCTACTATCATCGGCAATTAATTCTTTTGCTAGTGCTTTTTTACGCTCTTGTAATTGTAAAATTTTATCTTCAATAGTGTCAATACAAATCATACGGTAGGCAAAAATATTTTTTGTTTGCCCTATACGGTGTGTACGGTCAATGGCTTGTTGCTCCACAGCGGGGTTCCACCAAGGGTCAACTATATAAACATAATCAGCGGCAGTTAAATTTAAACCTACACCGCCAGCTTTTAACGAAATTAAAAACACTCTACACTCGTCATTGTTTTGAAAATTTTGTATAGCTTTTTCTCTGTCTGGCGCACTTGTACTTCCATCAAAATATTCAAACGGAATATTATGCTCAATTAGCTTTTGTTTAATTAAAGCCAACATACCTAAAAATTGCGAAAATATTAAGGCTTTATGATCGCCAATATTTTCAGTAATTTCTCTAGTTAACTCATCTAACTTAATAGATTCATTCGGATATTTTTCTTCTTCATTTAATATGGCTGGGCTATCGCAAATTTGCCTAAGCTTCATTAAGCCCTGCAAAATAGTTAACTGGCTTTTTTGAATGCCTTGCTCATCAATAACACCTAAAATTTTATCTCTATAACTGTTTCTGTATGCATCGTAAATTTTACGTTGCTCTTTTTCCATTTCGCAAAATAAAATGGTTTCTGTTTTTTCGGGTAAGTCTTTTGCTACTTGCTCTTTGGTACGGCGTAAAATAAAAGGATATAATAATTTACGTAAATGCTCTTTTTGATCTTGCTCTCCAAATTTATCAATAGGTGTGGCAAATTCATTTCTAAAAAACTCCATATTACCTAATAGGCCTGGGTTTAAAAAATTCATTTGTGCAAAAATATCAAACGTATTATTTTGTAACGGCGTACCGCTCATACACAACCTATTTTTTGCATTCATTAAACAGGCTGCTTTGGTTACTTTGCTAGATGGATTTTTTATAGCTTGGCTTTCATCTAAAATAATATAATCAAAATTAATTTTTAGCAATACTTGTATATCGCTACGCAGTGTGCCGTAGGTGGTAATAATGATATTGTTTTTTTGTAAATCCTCGGGGTTGCGGCTACGCATACTACCATGGTGTATATGCCAGGTAAGCGATGGTGTAAATTTTTCTACCTCGTTTTTCCAGTTGTAAATAAGTGTGGTTGGGCAAACAACAATGGCTTTTAAACCGCCAGTACTACTTTTATAGTAATGCAACATAGTAAGGGCCTGTATGGTTTTACCTAAACCCATATCGTCGGCTAAAATGCCACCCCAGCCTACATCATTTAAATAACTTAGCCATTGATAGCCCGATGTTTGGTAGGGCCTAAGAATAGGTTGTAAGGTTTCGGGTGCTGCAATTTCTGGTATATTTTTAAACTCTCTAAGGCGTTCAAATTTTTCATCTAACTCAAAACTAAGTTCAGTCTCATCTCTATTTTCATACAAATCATCTATCACACTCATGTGATATTTTGATAGGCGTAATTGATTGCTACGGCCATCGCCTACTTTAAATAAAAGCGAATAGCGTTTTAGCCATTCATCTGGTAAAATACCTAATGTACCATCGCCTAATTGTACAAACGATTGTTTATTAAGCAATGCTTTTTTAATATCGTCTATTCCTACTCGTTGCTCTCCAAATTCAATTTCAACTTTTGCATCAAACCAATCTAGCCCACTACTTACATGTATATGTGTGCTGGGCTTAGCCATATTAAATTTAAAATTTTTCAATGCCTCAAACCCATACACAGGGGTTTTCATATCCTTCATAGCATCTACAAATAAAAAAAACCAGTTGTTTTTTAATACATCGGCACCTTTTAATATAAGACTAGCTTTATCATCATCATATACAAATGAGGAGTGAAGCGCTTCTAATTTTTTTATAAAATTTTCTTCCACTTCTTTATTACGATGAATGATTAAAATTTTATCTCCATCGGGTAAAGTAATGGTGTCTTTATCATTGGCTTTGGTTTCAAAACCTTTGTAACTATATATGGGTTGAAATAATAAGTAATCTCCTTTTTCTTGCAATAAAACCTTAATGTCTGGCTCGGTATCTTTTATTTCTTTAACTAAACTTTTATCAAACTCTACTTGATAATCTTTAACTAAGGGCAAAATAATTTTTTGCATTTTTTCTGCCCAATTTGCCTTGCTTAATTTAATATTACCTTCTTTTAAAAACTTTTCGGCTTGTTGTATATCTTCTAGCTTTTGCCAAGTGTATAAAATTTTATCGTATAAAAATAATAAACTGCTTTCGCACTCATTATCGCTAAAAGGTATAGTAGTATTACCCACTTTTACCATACATACAATTTCAAAATGATTGTTTTTAGCCTCTACTTTAAATATTGGAGAAATATGCTTGTCGCTAACTTCTATCTCCTTTAAATGCTCTGTTTTAAAAACCTTTTTTTTGGGGAGATAAAAAATAAAGTGATTACTTGCCTGTTCCTCAAATGTTTTTTTAAGTTTTGGATGAAGATATTCTGCAATTAAAAACTTTGTTTCCTCTGGTAGCTCATCTGTATCGGTAGTAATTATATTTTCCCAAATGCCACTAAAGGGAGAGTTTCTATCTAAATATTTATTTACATCAGCCGTTTGAAATTTACGTACTTGTTGTAAAAGCTGTTTATCATCCTCATCAAAAACATCGGTTGATACAAATTTTGTAAGGTCTAATTTTTCTACTTTTCCAATAAATTTTTCTCTACTGTCGTTGGGTTCGCCAGCAACAATATCTACACTAAAATTTGGAAATTGTGCGTTACTAAAATTAAAAACAACGCCTAGTTTTTTTTCTGCAACCGCTACCTCCTCCTGTTGTTCCTGCTCTGGTAAATTTGTTTTAAAAATCATTTCTCGCTCGGGTCTAGCAACGGAAGTAGTTACCACCCTTTTTATACTAGTATCTAACACTTTTAAAAAGGGCTTACCTTCTTTATAAATAAATTCAAATTTTCCTTTTAAATCATCTGTTAAGGAGTAGCCATATATTTGTAATAACTTATTTTTTTCCTTATCCCAATTACGAATACTGTCAAAATAAGTAGGCCCATAAGCGTTTAACAATTGTAAAAATAACATTACCTTATGCTCACACAACGGGTGTTCGGCTTCGTGACATTTACAAGAGGTATCAAAATTTCGTTCATCATTTTTTTGAATTACCAGCGGAAAAGTTTCACCATTAAATTCTAACTCTGCCTCTACTCGTTCATCTTTTGTTTTTAAAATTGTAGCTTTTGCTTGGCGTAAAATATTTTCGGCTTCGGTATATATACCTGGGGATGATAATAGCTTAATCATTTTTAACTCTATCATCTTCATTTTAGCAACCGTATGGCGTTGGTTGTATTGTATGTTAGTATTACCCAACATATTTTTATCTATCATTTCTTGCAAACGCAATAAAGCACCGGCTTCGTGTCTACAAATATCGCTAAGGTTGTAAGGGCAAGCGCAACGGAGGGTCATTATTCTAGAATCGGTGTATTTTTGAATATACACTTTGTAAAACGTAGCATAGCTATCATCTTTTACTCTAAATACAACACTGTTCATTAATTGATCATGCTCTACCAGCTCTACAAAACCACTTGAATGAATTTTTTTTCCACGGCGTATAACCTCATCGGAACCGTTGTTGTACACATATTTTATTAAATGCGATAAAGCCAAAGTATCTGCGATTTTAGATGTAAGGTTTTTAAGATTGTTTTGCTTAAACGTACGAATAGCCGTTCGGAAAAAGGCAATTTGCAAAGGTAACGTAAAACATTTGGTATTTGGAGAGGAGATGGGAAGTTTGTGGAGAAATTACCCTACAAAATAAACCATTAATAGTTGTATTTAAAAATGTTAAAAGTGTTGTTACGCTCTTTTTTTAATAATTTAGTTTGCAATTAACTTTCCATCCTCGTACAAAGGCAAAACATTTGCACCATCGGGCGTTAAACAAAATTTAATATCTTCTATTAAGCCAAAGCGTTCTACTAAGCGGTGGTAGTGGGTAAGGGTTGGTGCAAAATCAATTAAATTATCTTTATGTTGATTGTACAATAATTCTGCAGTAAGGCTACTATCGCAATGTATGGTAAAGTTTGCTGCAATTTTTGCAATAACCGCACCAGCAAATAAGGTATCTTCTAAATTAAATCTATCCTTCCAACCGGCACAACCAAGCACTACATTTTTATTTTCATTAATTAAAAAAGCACAAACAGCAGATAGGTTAGGGAAAGAGCCTGTAATAATAGTATTGGCCTTATTATCTAAAGCCATTTGTAAAAGTTTGGTACCATTGGTTGTAGTTAACACTAAGGTTTTACCTTTTATAAAATCTTTACTGTACTCTAAAGGCGAATTGCCATGTTGTAAGCCTTCTGCTAATTTTCCATCTCTTTCACCGGCTGCAATACCATCAATTTGTTTACTTATTTCTATAGCTTTGGCAACTTCATCTACCGGTATTATACATTTTGCACCGTTGTGTAATGCAGCAGCAATGGTACTTGTGGCTCTAAATACATCAATAATTACAACAACAGCATTGCTTAAATCGTATAAATGTAAAAGTGCTGGCGAAAAGCAAGTATGTAAAGAGGGTTTGTTAGTTTGCATTGGACAAAAATAAAGAGTTTTGTTTAATCAAGGTCTAAACGGCTTGTCATTTCAACGATAGGAGAAATCTAAAAATATTTTATTGATTGTTGAAATGGATTTCTCCTATCGTTGAAATGACATAAAAAAATTTTTTAAAATTTTATTAAGCTGTTTCAGCAATAATATTTTCTGTAATCTTATAATTAATTAACCTAGGAAGCTGTGTTCCATTATATTCAAACAATAAAATACTTTTTAAGGGCTGTATGGCTTGCGTTTGTACAAATATTTCCCAATCAAAATCAACTGCAAGAGCTGTATATCTGTATTTATGATGATTGAGTTTTAATGCAGTGATAATGTTAAATTTTTCATCTTTAGAAATCTCTGAATAAAAAAGTGAGCTTGGTTTTACTTTGTGTTGTAGCGAAAAATCAATAGCTATTAATTGTTGTAAAATAATATCCTCAGCAAAATGTTCAGCAACATACTTAGTTAGCGTTGTGTAAATATTGTTTAACGTGTAATGTTGCGATTTGTAGGTTGCATCAAATTGCATACCTAACCCTAACAAAAAATCGAAAATGCTGTAATTGGCTGTAATATACTTTAAGGTATGTTCTGCTCTTTTTTTATTCCAATAAATTTCTAGTGCATTTTCTAAAAGGGTAACATGGTGTAATTCGTCAGCACTTAAAAAATTACTTTTTATTATTTGGTAAGGTGGGTTTATATCAAACTCATACCCATACTGCTCATGCTTATCACGTACTGGTGTGCCTTTTAAAAACTTTAAAAATCCTAATTGCAACTCTGGAGGAAAGAGTTTAAATACGCTTTCGAAACTATATTTTAAATCATCCCAATATTCTAAAGGGAGGCCTACAATTAAATCTAAATGCATTTCTATTTTGTTATTTAATTGCTTTATGATGCCACTAGTTTTTTCAAAATTTTGCTTACGCCCAACTTCTAAATTACTTTTTTGATTTACAGTTTGTATGCCAATTTCAAAACGAAATAACCCCTTAGGCACTTTTTCATCAATAAATTTTATGATATCTGGGTGTACAATATCGGCCGTAATTTCAAATTGAAAAACATTTTCGGGCCTATGATTATCCAAAATAAATTGAAAAATATCTATGGTAAAATCCTTTTTAATATTAAAGGTTCTATCTAAAAATTTAATAACCTTACCATGTTGCATTAAGTACAACAAATTATGTTTTATGGTATCAATAGGTAGATAGCGAACTTTATTATCTAAACTTGCCAAACAAAACTCACATTTGTAAGGGCAGCCACGGCTTGTTTCTATATAACAAACTTTATTCGTTAATTCTGCTGTATCATCGTACTGATAAGGGTTACGGTTGCCTAGGTTTTTTACATCAAAATCAACGGGTTGTTGGTGGTATAGTATTTCTTCGTTTTGTTTACGTACTAAATTAGGGACAAGACTTACATTGGGGTAATTTTTTAAAAACTGTGCAAACGGAATTTCGCCTTCGCCAGTAATAATATAATCTACACAATCCAACGCAATCTTATCGTGCCAATCGTAACTAACCTCTGGGCCGCCAAGTAATATTTTACAGTTTGGGTTTAATGCTTTTATTTTTTCTGCAGCAAGTATAGTTGGTGTAATATTCCAAATGTAACAGCTAAAGCAAACCACATCATACTGGCTACAATACTCAGCAATGGTATGGGTATCTTCTTTAATAGTAAACTCTTTCCAAAACAAATTGCCTTCCGCTGCATTTAAATCGTATAAAATGCGAATAGCTAAATTAAGATGAATATATTTTGCATTAAGTGTAGTAAGTAGCACTTTGCTCATGCTACAAAGATAAGGCTAACTTAATATTGCCTTCCACTTTTGGGTTAAACTTTTGTAGCGATATTCGCAAGTAACTGCAGCAACTCTTCTTTTCTTCGCCTTGCAACATCTAGTACTATATTACTAGTAAGTTGTATTTGACCACCATCACCTTTAATATATTTTTTTACAAAATTTAAGTTTATAAGTGAGGCATTATGTATTCTAAAAAAGCCAATGTTTTGCAATAAATCTTCAAACTCTTTTAATGTTTTAGATGCAGTTAGTGGTTTATCATTTACAAAATGTATTTGTGTATAATTACCAATTGCTTCTAAATACAATATAGAATCTGTAGGAATAATTTCTAATCCTTGATGAGTGGCTACGGCTATTTTTTGTGCTTTATTATTTTCTTTTTTTTGCAATTGTGTAGATAAAATAGAAAGCCTTTCTGCGGTGTGTTGTTGATGTTTAAGCTGTAAACGACTTACAACAGCAACAAGCTCCGCAACATCTACAGGTTTTACTAAGTAATCAAAGGCACCAAAGCGTATGGCATTAATGGCGTATTGATTATATGCTGTTGTAAAAATTATCTCAAATTCTTTTTGTGGTAAATTTTCTAACATAGTAAAGCCGTTCATTATTGGCATTTCTATATCTAAAAAAATTACTTTAGGATTATATTGTGCAATAGCAGCAATACCTTCAACACCATTTGTACATTCTGCTACTATTGTTATTGTTGGGCAATGCGCTTCAATTTTTTTACGTAAAGCTGCTCTGTTATTTTTTTCATCATCAATTAAAATAGCTTGTATCATTGTTGGTGTTTATACTTTTAAAAAAACAGTGACTATTGTACCTGTATTATTTCCATTTTCAATATCTTGTATAGTTACGTTGTTTTCTTGTTGGTTATTAAATAAATCTATTCGTTGTTGTGTAAGTTGCATGCCGTAAGATTGATGTTGAGATTTTACCATTCTATTTTCGGCGGCCTTTTTTCTACCAATACCATTATCGGTAATAGTGTATTGTAAAGTATTGTTATTAATTGTTGCAGCAATTGTAAGCTCCCCTTTTTTATTTTGTAATGGTTTTAATCCATGATGTATTGCGTTTTCAATATATGGCTGAATGATTAATGGGGGTATTTTATAATGACCATTTAATAATTTTTCATCTGCATGTAATGTGTAAGTAAAAGAATCGTTGCTACGCAATTGTTCTAATTGTAAATATAAACTTAGTGTTTCCCAATCTTTCCAAAACGGCACTACATCATTTTTACTATTATCTAAAATATTACGAATAAGTTTAGCAAATTTGTTTAAATAATTACTTGCATTAGTGGCATCGTTATCTAAAATAAAATTATCGATACTGCTAATGGCATTAAAAATAAAATGTGGATTCATTTGTGCTCTTAGTGCCATCATTTCTGTTTCGGCAATTTGCTGCTTTAGAGTTGCTTGTTTTTTTATTGATTTTATTCTGTTTTTTAGTAAAAAATAAAATACACTTATTGCAAGAAGAATAGCCAATGTTATAAACCACCATTTTTTATAAAACGGCGGATGAATAATAAAATAGATGGTAAATACATTATTAGCAGTTGATTTTTCTTTTACCTGCAATACATATTTATTTGGCGATAAGTTTGAAAAAGATAATTTATTACTGTTGTTTATAGATAGCCAATTACCGCCGTTTAAATTATACTCAAACCTTACATCGTCATCATTATTTTCTACTAAATAGCCAAATTGAAAACTTATATTATTTTGAGTTGATGTAAAATTATAAATAGAATCTATAGCAATATTTTTATCGTTTAAAGTACAATGGCGTAAATATATTTTTCCTAAAAATTTGGGTTGTAAAAGGGTAGTAGCATTCCAACTATAATATCCTTTTTGATAAGGCCGATAAATATTTCCTTTATAATCACTTGTTAAAAAATCGGTATAACCAAAATCACCTTGCTGTTGTCCATAATTTGAAAATTGCTGAGCGTTATAGTTAAAACAACTTATCCCATTATTTGTAGCTATCCATAAATATCCAGTAGCATCTATGGTTAGCCAATTGATATTATTAGATGGCAATCCTTCATAAACGGTATACCGTTTAAATTGATGAGTAGATGAGTTAAACACAAACAATCCATTATAAACATCTGCAAAAAAAACCAATCCTTCATTATTGCCTGTAATACAATTAATATTTGCGCCCCTTTGCGATGGCGGAATATTTAGTAAATATTTTTGTGTGGTATTTTTTGTAATCGAATACATATAAATCCCTTCGTTAGGTACGGCTGTAAAAATAGTATTGCTTAAACTATCAAAATATAAAGCGGCATATTCTTTACTTTGTTCTGGAAAGATAAATTTTGCATATTCACCTTTGTTGTTAGTTGGATTATACTTATAAATTCCTTGAGCTCTAAAACGTATCCACAAGTTTTTATTATTATCTACAACTATATTTCGTATGGTATTAGGATTATCTTTAAAATTTTTTGGCGGCAGCTGTAACTCTTTACAGTCGAGTGTTGTAGGATTTATTTGATACCAATTTTGATCGGTACATAAGTAGGCTGTATCTTTATTTATTTCGGTATAGGCTCTAACGCCATTTTCTATTGCAGCTGGGTTTGTATTAACTCGTTTTGATTTTTTAGTTGATGGGTTATAAAAAATAGAGGTAGTGTAAAAGTCTCCAATTACAAAATTGTTTGTACTTGTACTATAAAATAATTTGTTTACAAAATTTAGCTTGCTTACTTCGTTAAATGTAAAATCATTTTTTTTATTTGTTAAACGCACCAAGCCATTACCACTTAGTAACCAAAATAAATTGTCATCCTTTATAATGTTTTCAAATTGAATTTGCTGTGTTAAAGAGTTGTTTTTTGGCAAATTTGAGGAAACAAGGGTGACAAACATTTCCCTTTTTCTATCAAATAATAACAAATATTTATTTGAGCAAACAATTAGTGTATCGGCGTTATAAGATTTAATACCGTTGGCATTATTCCACTCAGTTCGTTTTAAGAAATGTGGTGGTATGGTATAGTTTTTCCAAGTGTTTGTATGGGTATTATAAAACAGTATTCCTTTATCGTAAGTGCTTATCCATAAGTTTTTATTTTCATCTACATAGCTAATACTACTTCCATAATAATCGCTAATGTTTTGATAGGGATGGTAATTAAATTGTAACGAAATTGTATTCACACTAAACAAACCATAGGTTGTTTGTACCCAAAAAGCAGTATCGTTTTTTGCAACAATACTAAGCACCACTACTCTTCTATGATTGCCATTAGCAGGCCTTATTTTTGCAACATAATTTGCCCAGCCGCTACTTTTAAATTTTTGGGTGGTATGGTTAAAAATTAATAAATCGTACCAACTGCCTACCCAAATATTTTTATTAGCATCTTCGTTTATGCAGGGAAACGTTTGCCCAATTTTTGGCATTACCAATGTATCGGGGGCATAATTATAAAACTGTTGTGTAGTCGAATTATACGTGCTTAAGCCAGATGCTGTACCAACCCATAATTTATTTGTACTACTAATAAAAACACTCTGTATATAGTTATTCCCAATGGTGTTAGTATCGGTTGGATTATTGTAAAAAACATCAAAGGCATTTCCATCAAACCGGTTAAGTCCATTTTGAGTGCCAACCCAAATAAAATTATTTTTATCTTTTTGTAAGCAAGTAATGTTGTTGTTGCTAAGTCCGTTGTAGGTATTAAATACTTTAAAATTAAATTGTTGAGCAATAGCGGTGTTTGCACAAAACAATAAAATTAAAAAGATATTTTTCATTTATTAAATATATACAAATTGTGCTGCTTCATTATAATTTTTGGTATACAATTGTACCTTGCCCCTCTGTACCAATCCATGTCATTTTATTTCCGCTAATAGTAATTTTATAAGACTGCCCAACTGAAAAATCTTTTTGGGTTGATAGTGTTAAAACATTTCCTTTTAATTGCCAGTTTGTTTTACTCCACAACTTTTCTTGAATTTTTATGTACCGTTCATCGCAACCGCTACTTGCTGCATTTAACCTGTAAGTAGCATCGGCATTTATTTCGTAAAACACTTTTGCAGCACAGGGCCGTTGCTTTAGTAAAGCTTTTTGGCTATCAAAGGTTTCTCCACCAAAACTACTAATGTGTGATGTTACTTTCCATTTGCCCACAGGGCTTTGTGCAGTTGTAAATAAGCTTGTAAATAATAATGTAAGTGCTAAAACTGTTTTTTTCATTTTAAATTTATTAATTGTTCATAAACTTTTACGCTATTAATCCATATTTATCAATAATTGCTTTTCGTTTTTCTGGGAAGCCCACCAAGCCAAATTGAGAACGTAATTCAACCATTCTTTTATCTACTTGTTCCTTATTATTCTTTCGCATCTCCGGCGTGATGGTATGAAATATTTCTTCTAAATAATCTTCAAAATTTTGATTAAAATACATATCTATTGCTCTAAAAGGTTTATCGGTAGCGTTAAAAAATGTATGCTCAATTCCTCTTGGGCGTAAGTGCCAACCACCTTCAGATATTTCGTAAAGTGTATCTTCTACCAATACCGATCCTGTGCCTTCTACCACATACATTAATTCATCTAAGGATTTATGATAGTGTGGTGCTGGCCCCATTTTTTTAGGAGCTACTGCAAATTCTACACAAGAAAACTGATTGTTAGTTTGAGTACTTTTTACTAATACTTTTATATCTATTCCGCTAGGGCCTGGTTGCACAGGCGGCGTTGACAATACTAAAAAAGGCGAAAGTATTTTACTTGTTGTACTCGTTATTTCATTTGTATTTTTAGTAGTGTTACAAGATGATAATAGAGAGCTAAAGCCAACCCCTGCAGCAAATAATTGCATTAAAGCTTCTCTTCGATTTGAAGTATTATTTTTCATTTTGTTTTTTTAATAAAATATTTACTTGTTGTTTTAAGACTTCTATTTCTTTTTCTAATTTTTCTATTCGTTCATCTTCTTCTTTAATAGCTTTTACCATAGGCACAACAAAGCTGCTGTATTGAAGGCTGTACAAGCCTTTGCTGTTTATGGGAGCCTGCACTCCGCTAAAATTATAATTCAACTCTTTGGCAGCTTGTACTACTTGCTGCGCTATAAAACCAGTTTGTTGTATTTTTTCTATATCATATTTTCCTTCCCAATTAAGAGTATCTGCTATGCCTAATAATTTGTTTTGCTTATGAATATTAAAGAAGTAAGTAGCAGGTTGTAATTTTTTTATAAAGGCTAAGCCTGGTACGTTATTGTAATTAATATGTTCTTTAATTCGTTCATCGCTAAAAGCACTCCAACCCACTTGCCCACCAATATAAAACACACTGGTGTTTCCAATTTCAATGGTGTTGCTGTTACCGCCAACTTTACCTGCACCATTACCAAAGGTTGAAAAATTGCTAGGGTTTTGTCCAGCATTTGCACCTGCATTATAGCCTACAGCAGTATTGTTATTTCCGGTTCTATTTTCTAGTAAAGCAAGGTTGCCTAAGCCGGTATTAAAATTTCCAAAAGTATTATTTTGCAACGCCGCATTGCCACTTGCTGCGTTATCATGCCCATCCACATTATCTCTTAATCCCCTTGCACCAAACGCATTATTGCTATAACCGCCATTATTTGTAATCATAGTTTCGAATCCTAAGGCAGAGTTAAAAACACCATTTCTATTACTGAACAAAGCCGTGTGCCCCACAACTGTATTTGCGGTGCCTACCGTATCTAAGTAGGCAGCATTGGTACCTACAACTACATTGTAATTTCCGTTACGATGAGAGTACAAAGCTTGTGTACCTAATGCAACATTTTCGTTTCCTTTATTAAATGCAAGGGTATTGTAGCCAAATGCAATATTATAATCGCCTGCGGCAGATGTTGCACCCATGGCAAAACTTCCCACCGCAGAATTGTGTGAGCCTGATGAATCGGCAATTAATGTATTTGTACCAATGGCAACATTATTTCCTATACTCGTATTTTTTTTATTATTAAATAAGGCAAAACTGCCAATGGCAATGTTAAAACTAGTGGTTTTGTTGTAAAACATGGCTTCGTTACCAATAGCAATATTATTGCTACCTGTTGTATTTGAATAAGCTGAGGCATTTCCTAACGCAACATTTCTAATACCGTTTTTATTACTACGCAAAGCACTTGTACCTATACCTGTATTGTAAACGCCACTGGTATCTTCATTTAATGCATAGGCACCAATAGCTACATTATCTGTACTGTTTTGGGATGATGCTAATGCGTTGTCGCCAATGGCTACTGAGCTTTGCCCAGCTGTATCGTTAAGCATTGCATTGCGGCCAATTGCTACAGTGTAAAAAGCGTTTTTGTTTCTGTAAAGAGCTTGGCTACCAATAGCTACATTGCCAAATCCAGTGGTGTTTAAACGCAATGCCGATTCGCCAATACCTGTGTTTTGATAACCGCTTATATTTTCTCTTAACACATTTAAGCCAACTGCCACATTATAAAATCCGCTAGTATTTGGTAATAATGTTTTATAACCAAAAGCTGTGTTACCAAGCTGTCCGGGGTTTTGGATAGGTAAAGATTTGTACCCAATTGCAGTGCTAAGAGAAATAGAATCTATAAAGCCTGATGGAATATTATTAATCTTAAATTTTAGTGCACTATCATTTAAAGTACCAATAAATTTATTGCCAGTAATGTTATTGCCTATTGTTTTCCAATTAAGGCTATCGGTTAAGTGGTTTAATAAATACAGCCAACTTGTTCCATCAAAATAATGAAACCCCACACTATCAGCATCTGTTTGAAAAACTAATAAACCTATTGCTGGTGTTGTAATGGCTAGTTTTTGTACGCTGGTCAAACGGGGTATTAAAATTCCTTTATTGGTAGATTTTGCATCTAAAATAGCACTAGCATTTGCTGTACTACCATCTGTATTTATGGCAACATTTTGTGCTGTAACGTTTGTTGTAATAAACAAGGTTAGCGCAATAAATAAAAAAATATTTTTTCTTGTGGTAAGATTTTTTATTTGCATACTTAGCTTTATACAGCTAAACTAAATGCAATAAAAAACTAAGTGGGTGTTTCTTTATTGGTTGGTTGAGTGTGGTTATTGGTTGGTAACTATTAACTTAATATTGCCTTCCACTTTTGGGTTTCGGCATATTCTTTTATTACTACATTGCGTTGTACAATAAATTTTTGTAAGTAATTTTTTAGGTATATTTTATTAAACCATTTTCCAATTATACCATAAGGGCTTTCAAAACTAAGAATGTCAATCATTATAGTGCCGTTATCTATTTTTTTAAAATGATGCTCATGTTTTAGGCTTTTAAAATCGCCTTTTTGCATTTCATCAATAAAAAAAGTTGGTGATTGCATTTCTGAAATAAGGGTAGTAAAATATCTAGTTTTAAAAAGATGTTTTGCCCTCCACGTAACGGTTTCGTTTTTATTTATTAAGCCACTTGTAATACCACCAATGGCCTCCTCATTGGTATGTGCTGTAGATATTTTATGTAGGCTTATACTTCTACTTAAATCAAAAACACGTTCAATTGGTGCAGCAATAAATGTAGTTAGGTGAATGGTGCACATTATACAAACGGCACTTTTACCACTTTAGCTTTTAACAATCTATCTCTTACGGCTATAAAAATTTCGGTATCAATAGCTGCATTAGCTTTGGTTACATAGCCCATGCCAATTGCTTTATTTAAGCTAGGGGCTTGTGTACCAGAGGTTACAACTCCAATGGCATTTCCGCTTGCATCTTTAATTTCATAATCATGCCTTGCAATACCTTTGTCTATCATTTCAAAACCTACTAATTTTTTAGTAAGACCTTCGGCTTTTTGTTTTTCAAAATAGGAACTGTTGGTAAAGGCTTTGGTAAATTTTGTTATCCAACCTAACCCAGCTTCTAAAGGGCTTGTAGTGTCATTTATATCATTTCCATAAAGGCAAAAACCCATTTCTAATCTAAGCGTATCTCTTGCACCTAAGCCAATTGCTTTTAAGCCACTTGCTTTACCAGCTTCAAAAATTGCATCCCAAATTATATTTGCATTATCGTTTTCATCTTCAAAATAAATTTCTACACCACCGCTACCAGTATAACCTGTAGCACTTACTAAAACATTTTCTACACCAGCAAATTTGCCTTTAGTAAACGTATAGTATTTTAAATTCATTATATCCATTTCGGTAAGGCTTTGCAAAATTTTTGTTGCATTGGGGCCTTGTATAGCAAGCAAACAAGTTTTATCACTAATGTTATGCATCTCAACACCTTTATCATTAAAGCTGCTAATCCAATTCCAATCTTTTTCTATATTGCTAGCATTTACTACTAGCATATAGGTGTTGTTTTCTTTTATGCAATACACCAATAAATCATCTACAATACCACCATCTTTATTGGGTAAGCAACTATATTGTGCATCACCATTTTTTAATTTAGTTGCATCATTACTTGTTACTCGTTGTATTAAGTCTAAAGCGTTTTCGCCCTTTAAAATAAACTCTCCCATATGGCTTACATCAAATACGCCTGCATTGTTACGCACTGCAGCATGCTCATCGTTGATACCTGTGTAGGAAATTGGCATATTGTAACCAGCAAATTCGGCCATTTTAGCACCAAGTGCAATGTGTTTGTGTGTAAAGGGGGTGTTTTGCATTTTATTAATTTGATGATAAGTTTTTGAGTATGCAAATTTAAGGGATTAATGTTTTATAGGCGTCTGACGGTTTGTAACCGTCTTGACGCCTATAAAAAAAGTGCCGCCCAAAAAGGCAGCACTGTGTTGGTTTCAACTTCAACTTAACTATTGAAACTATTTTATATTGTTTTTAGCGAACGTTATAAAAAATTTATCATGGGAACAAGCAAGGGTAAATTGGGCAATAAATCTCCGCCGCTTAATTTTTCTAATTGCTTATCAACATCTTGATTTAGCTTATTGTTTCTCTCTTTAATTTTTAATAACGAATCTTTTACCTTAGCTTTTTCAATGTCAATTTTTCTGGTAATAGAATCCTGAGTGTTAGAAGATGTTGTACTAGAGCTGTTATTGTATCTATAATTATCTCCCTCTTCATCATTAATAGTTATTCCACTGCTGTTTATATTTACCTCGGTATTACCATCTTTTACGTTAATAGATCCTGGTCCAATTTTTACTTTTGTGTCTTTGCTTTTAGATTCATCTGCAGGTATACCGTCTAAGGTATATAACCCATCTGCTTTCATTAAATAAGTTTTGCCATAATCCCAATTATGCTCATAACCATCGTAGTCGTTGTTCCAAAAAAACTCTTGGTTATCATCTTTAATAAATGGCCCGTCAAATTCCACCCTATTTCCCCAACCAAAGTTTTTGTTTACCTTAATTTTTTTACCTACCGGTACATATACCGTTAACACTACATATTGGTTTCTAAACTTATCGGTTTTATTAATAACAAACCCTTTATCAGAAATTAACAAGCTATCTTTTTGTGTTAGGTTGATGTTTATTTTTTGTGCCAATTCCCTTGCTTGTACACTGTTTATACCGTTTGATACTTTACTTATGGTTACTTTAAAACTATCGTTTTCTGCTCTTTTTATGCGTACTTGAACATTAGGGGCTAAAACACTGTCGTCGTTTAATAAATTATACGGCTCAATTTTAAACCATTTTTTACCATAATATTTCGAGTCTGCCGATGTGCTACTAATTTCTAATTGCTCTACTTTAGGATTAGTTAAAAAAACATCTTCTTCTATTCTGTTTTGTGCTCTAAAATCTTTTACGATAATACTAAGGAAAGCAAAAAAGCAAATCCACCCAAGTGTCCATGCTGCACCAAAGCCCCAGCGTATTATTTTACTATTAGCTCTGGTTTTTGCTATGCGTCTAATAATCCACGTTATTGCGCCAATTAAAGGCAATACTATAAAAAAGATAAGTGTACCCCAAGCCAACACATTCTGCCATCCATCTCTTACTAAAAAATCTTTTAAAGGCAATAAACCTATTGATCCAACTGCGGCTGCAAATAATAAACTGATTAAGGTTATACCTACTATACCGATGATAACGTAAGCAAAAATTTTGAATAGCATTGCAATTACATCTCCCAAACCACTTCTATTTCTTTTTGCTATACCGCTTACTTCCGAACTTATTTTTTGTGCAGATGAGTTTGCAAATGCAGCAGCTTCTTTACCAAATTTTTCGGCACGGCCTTGTACGCCTTTCATTTCTTCCATTACCGAATTTTTAATAGAATCTATATCTACTTTTTCGCCTTTCATTTCTAGCTTTTCGGCTGTGGTATTAGCTTCGGGTATTACTAACCAAAGAATAATATATATAATTAACGAACCTGGGCTAAGCGCATTTCGTATTAAATCGCCAATATCAAAAAAGCTTCCCCATTGGCCTCTACCCAATAAATAGGTTATTAAAGGCAGTAAAAATAATACTCTAGGTATCCAAGCATTTATACCAAAATAATTACCAATACCACTACATACACCAGCAATAATTTTATCATCACTATCTCGGTATAATTTTTTACGTACACCACCAATAACTTTATTAGTACTGCTTGGTAAAAAAGCCCACAAAATTAAGTAAGCAATAAATCCAATACCTGTAATAATCAAAATTATACGAGGTATCCAAGCGTCAATACCAAAGTAATTACCAATACCAGCACATACACCACCTAGTATTTTATTTTCTTCATCTCTGTACAATCTACGGGTACCCGTTTGTTGGTTAGCAAATGTTGAAGAAGATGAACTGTTAGTTTGATCTTGTGTTGAGCTGCTGTTTGAAGATGAGCTAGAAGAAGTGTCATCCATTTCAGCAAACTCCTCTGGCCTACCCATACTTTTAATTATTGCATTTACATCATCATCGGTAATGCAAATAGCTCCGTTTTTAATTCTTTCTTGAAAAAGCTCGCCAATACGGCTTTCTATATCATTAATAATTTCGTCTTTGCCTTCTTCATTAGCAAAGTGTTTGTTTAAGCTTTCGGTATAATTTTTAAGTAACTCAAAAGCGGTAACTTCAATAGGTACTACTCTACCTTGGAAGTTTATATTTATTACTTGTTTCATGGCTTTTAAATTTTTGTTTCGTTAGTTAAGTTGAGCGTAATAAAAATCATGGCTATACTTTTTTTATTAAGCGTTGTTGAAGTTGTTATCCTGATTAGTATCAGGGTTGTTGTTAAATGAATGTTGTTGCTCTAAATCGGTAAGGGCTTTTACTGCATTGGCTAGTTCAAACCAAGTAGCTTCTAATTCTTTATAAAACTCAGCACCTTTATCGGTTAACAAAAAATATTTACGTGGCGGACCACTGTTGCTTTCTACCCAACGGTAGGTTAGCAATTCTGCGTTTTTAAGCCTTGTCAAAAGCGGATAAAGTGTTCCCTCAAAAATATTAAGGTTGGCGGCCTTCATTTTATCAATAATATCCGAAGGGTAGGCTTCTCCCTGCTTTATTATGGATAGAATGCAAAACTCCAAAACTCCTTTCCGCATTTGGCTGGCTGTGTTATCAATGTTCATGGCTTTACTTTTTTACCTCATCAATTTTGTTTCTGCAGAAACGCCGAGATGAAATTTTTTCGAAATAATTTTTTAAATCATGGCTATACTTTTTGCAACTGTAAAAAACCGGTTTCTCTCAATTGCTACACAAAGATAATACTATTTTAGTACTATGCAACACATAATACCATATTTTTTATAGTAGTGGGTGGTCAATAATAGTTAAATAAATGTAAATCAATTAATTAAGTGTATAAAATTTTTTGAAAATATTTTTGCAAAAGGATAAATGGAAAATTTTAATGATAGATGGACACCTAAAACATCGTAATTTGTACCTAATTGTTACTTTAGCACACAATTTTATTTTTATGAAATGGATACTTAACCTAATTGCTCTATTACTTCTTTCTACCAATATAGTGTATGCCCAAAAAACAGATAAGCTATTGTATAAAAAAGTACAAGAATTACTTAATGGATATAATGGCACAGTTGGGGTGTATATTAAAAATTTAAAAACAAATAGACAAGTTGCTATTAATGCAGATACTATTTTTCCTACTGCAAGTATTGTAAAAATGCCGATACTTGTTGGTATTATAGATAAAATATATAAAGGAGAGTTTACCTATCACCAAGAGCTGGTTTATAGAGATTCGTTAGCGTATAGTGAATATGATGTAGTTACTAATTTAAAAGACAGTACAAAAATTGAAATGGCAAAAGTTATTATGCTAATGCTTACCACTAGCGATAATACAGCAAGTTTATGGTTACAAAAATTAAGTGGTACTGGGTTACGTATAAACACATTAATGGATAGCCTTGGGTTAACAAATACAAAAGTAAATAGCCGTACACCTGGTAGAGAGGAGTATAAAAAACAATTTGGTTGGGGCCAAACCACCCTGTACGAAATGGCTATGCTTATGGAAAAAATTTATACGGGAAAAGTGGTAAGTGATAGTTTGAGTAAACGAATGTTGCGTTTGCTAGGTAGAAATTTTTGGGATGAGCAAGCTATTGCTAGCATGCCACCCAATATTTTTGTTGCCAGTAAAAATGGTTGTGTAGATGCCAGTAGAAGTGAGGTATTATTAGTAGAGGGTAAACAGCCGTATATATTTTCAATTTTTACAAAAAATAATAAGGATGTAAGATGGACGGATGATAACGAAGCTTGGCAATTAGCAAAAAAAATATCGACAGTGCTATGGAACCATTGGGGAAAGTAACTACTGTTAAATAATTCATAATACCAACTACAACTTACAATTTGGTATTGCTATTGATTTATACCCTATAAGGAGGAAACAAATTATGAAACACATTTTACACATTTTATTAGTAGCCTTAGTTTTTACAAGTTGTAAAACCAGTAAAGATTATTTGCAAAGAGCAAACGAAGACAAAACGTTGTTTGACATTATAAAAAAATTAAATAAAAGCCCAAATGATGCCGATGCATTGAAAGCGTTGCCTATTGTATTTGATAACGTAACAAAACTACATGTAAATAAAATAGCTAAATATAGTACTTATAAAGAACTTAGTCGTTGGGATAAAATGTTAGATGAATATGCAGCGTTACAAAAAATTTACGATGCTGTTATAAATTCATCTGCAGTAAGTAATGTAGTAACAGCTACTAATTATCAAAATAATAGTTATACTACTAAACAAACAGCCGCAGAAGAGTATTATAACACTGCATTACTTTTAATGCAAAACCAAAATAGAGATGAAATTAAAAAAGCATATACCTATTTTAAAAAAGCAGATAAATATGTATCAAATTATAACAATGCAAAAACAAAAATGCAAGAAGCGTTTGACGCTGCAACCATAAATGTGCTAATAAACCCTGTACAAGACAATTCGTTTTTCTTTAACACAGGCTGGGGTAATACTGGTTATAATTATAGTAACGAATATTTTCAGCAAAACTTAGTAAGAGAATTGGGTGGGCAAAATAGTAGCCGCTACCCAGCAAAGTTTTACACCGAGTGGGAAGCAAGAAGAGATAATGTAAAGCCAGATTGGGTGGTTAACTTAACCTTAAGAAATTTAGATATTCCTAGGCCTCAAACCTATACTAGCCAACGTAATGTAAGTAAACAAATAGAAAATGGCAGAGATACTGCAGGTAGAATAATTTATAAAACAGTATATGCAACAATCTATACCAATCAACAATCGTTTATTGCAAGGGGCCAAATGGATGTAAATATAACTGAAACTACTACACGAAAATATATTACAAGTGGTAGTTATAACGATGAGTATAGGTGGCAACAAGAAACAGCAACGTACACTGGCGACAATAGAGCGTTAAGCGGCAACGATTGGAATTTAATAAATACTCAAAATTTTAATCAACCTACAAAAGAAGAGGTGTTGAATGAATTATACCGAAAAATTTATCCACAGGTAAGAAACAAAATTGCCTATTCGGTGGATTGGTAAATTAGTTTTACCGCAGAGGCGCAAAGTCGCAGAGAAAGTAAAAAACTCGGCGCCTCTTCGTCTATGCGGTGGATTGGTAATTTAGTTTTACCGCAGAGACGCAAAGTAGCAGAGAAAGTATAAAATAAACTCGGCGCCTCTCCGTCTCTGCGGTGGATTGGTAATTTAGTTTTATAGCAGAGACGAAAAGTAGCAAAGAAAGTATAAAATAAACTCGGCGCCTCTCCGTCTCTGCGGTGGATTGGTAATTTAGTTTTACCGCAGAGACGCAAAGTAGCAAAGAAAGTATAAAATAAACTCGGCGCCTCTCCGTCTCTGCGGTTTTACATTACTTAAATAAATTATAAACCACCCAACTCAACAAATACGCCAACCCCGTCATATAGACCAATTGAAAAATAGGCCATTTCCAAGTTTTAGTTTCTCGTTTTACAATGGCAAGTGTGCTCATACATTGCATAGCAAGCATATAAAATATCATTAACGATAAGCCTGTGGCAAGGCTATATACTTTAGTGCCATCGCTTTTTAAAGCAGCAGCCATTTTTTGTTTTAAGGTATTATCATTAGCCTCTTCGCCAACGCTGTATAAAGTTGCCATTGTGCCTACAAAAACTTCTCTGGCTGCAAAGGAGGTTACAAGGGCAATACCAATCTTCCAATCGTACCCCAAAGGTTTTATTGCAGGCTCAATGGTTTTACCTAAAATACCAGCGTATGAATTTTCTAATAATGCGGTGTTACGTTGTTTATTAAACACAGCTGCTTGGGTAGGGTTTTGGCTAACTAATGCATCGTAAGTTGTAGTTACAGCAGCCATTTTATTTTTTGGGCCATAGGTACTTAAACCCCAGAGTAGTATACTTATTATCATAATTACTTTACCGGCATCAAACACAAATATCTTCGCTTTTTCAATCATAGTTTGTAAAGCATTTTTCCAACGAGGGTTACGGTACATAGGTAATTCCAAAATAAAATAACTACGTTCGGTACTTTTAATAAACCACTTTAAAATATACGAAACAAATAGGGCAATAAATGTGCTAAATAAATACAACAACATCATTACCATGCCTTGTAAACTAATAAACCCCAAATAAAATTTTGATGGAATAACCAAGGCAATTAAAATAGTGTAAACGGGGAGCCTAGCACTACAACTCATTAATGGCGTTATTAAAATAGTAAGCAGTCGTTCTTTTTTATTTTCAATATTTCTTGCACTCATAATAGCAGGTACAGCACAAGCATAACCACTTATCATGGGCATAACACTTTTACCATTAAGACCAACTTTACGCATAAGTTTATCACTTAAAAAACTTATTCTTGCCATGTAGCCAGTATCTTCTAAAATGGTTATTAGGCCAAATAAAATCATTATTTGTGGTACAAAAACAAGTATGCCACTTAGCCCTGCTAAAATTCCATTAATAAATAAATCGGTAAACCATCCAGCTGGCAAAACAGTGGTAAGCCAAAGGCTCATTTTACTAAAACCACCATCAATCCAATCCATTGGAAACTGTGCTAAAAAAAATACACTTTGAAATAAAATAAAAAGCACGGCTAATAAAATTAAATATCCCCAAGTACGATGGAGCAAAATAGCATCTAATTTTTGGGTAAACAATGCTTTTTGTAAAGGATCGCTTTCTACTACGGTTTGCTGCATTATATGTTTAATGCGGCTATACCGTTGCATTATTTCTTCTGCTTGTGTTTTTGTAGGATTAAATTTTGTATCTATTTCAATTTGCTCAATAGCATCCTGTGTATTTTTATCTAATAAAAAATTTTCGTGATTTATTAAATAATGAATAGCCGTGTATTTACTTAAATTGGGTAAATAGTTTTGTATAGCTGCAATGGACTCACCAGCCAATGTTTGGCTATTAATAAAATCTTTATAGGGTACAAGGTGTAAATTTTGTTCGGCTACTTCTATAGCTTTTTTAAGCTGAAGTATGCCCTTATTTTTACGAGGATTTACCGGCACAATAGAAACACCCAACTCTCTTTCAAGCCCAGCAATATCTATTTGTGTACCTTTTTGTTTTGCTAAATCCATCATAGTTAAAGCAACAACAACGGGTATTTTTAAATCAATAATTTGAGAGCAAAATAAAAGGTTACGTTTTAAATTACTGGCATCTGCTACCAATAAAACCATATCGGGTTTTACATCTTTATCTTGATTTAGTAAAACTTTATACGCCACCCACTCATCGCTACGTTTTGGGTAAAGGCTATAGGTGCCCGGCAAATCAATAAAATTTACAGTAAGGTCTTGGTTAATTTTGCAAACCCCTGTTTTTTTATCTACAGTAACTCCCGGAAAATTTCCAACTTTTTGATTTAAACCCGTTAACTCATTAAATAACGAACTTTTACCACTATTAGGGTTACCAACCAATGCTATATTTAACTGTTTTGCCAATACGCAAAAATAATGGTTGTTTGTGGTTGTTTTTTACGAATTAAGAAACTAGGGTTATACATTGCGAAACAAATTTTACATTAATTTGGCATTAGTAGCCCTAAGCATTGGTAACTTTGCACTTTAAATTTATTTTATACATATGATACGAATTACCATTTTATTAGTATTGTTAGCACAAACTACAGTAGCACAAAAATTAAAAAAGAAAGATAAAGTTCTGTTTACTAATCTACAAAAACATGTTAGCTTTTTAGCCGATGATAAGTTAGAAGGGCGACGTACAGGAACCAATGGCGAAAAATTAGCGTATGAATATATTAGCAGTGAATTTACTAAAGCTGGGTTAACGGCTAAAGGAGATAATAACACCTATTTACAAGCCTTTGAGGTAAACGAAGGAAAAGAAGTAAATAAACCAACGCATTTAATTATTGATGGTAACGATTTACAATTAGATAAAGATTATTTTCCATTTGTGTTTTCGCCAAATAAAAGTGTAGAAGCCGCTACAGCCATTGCATTACCAGAAAGAGGAACGATACATTTTTGGAATTTAAGTGAAGTGTTAGAAGAAAATAAAAACAATCCGCATTTTGATATACAAGATGCCCTAAAAACAAAAATTAGTAGCGCAACCGAAAAAGGCGCAACTGGTTTAATTGTTTACAACACAAGCACCATTAACGACGATTTTAAATTTGAAGCTAAAGCAAAAACAGAAACTACAACCATACCGGTGGTTTATGTGCAAAAAGATATAGCCAATAAATTTTTTAAAGATGAAACGGTAACACACGATATAAAAATTAAAATAGACATTGGAAATAAAGTTAGAACTGGCCATAATGTAATTGGGTATATTGATAACGGTGCAGTTAACACCATAATTATTGGAGCACATTACGATCATCTTGGTTTTGGCGAAGATCATAACTCATTATTTACTGGCTCTACGCCAGCTATACATAATGGAGCAGATGATAATGCTAGTGGTACTTCAGCGATGATAGAGGTGAGTAAATTAATAAAAGCAGCAAACCTAAAAAAATACAATTATTTATTTATAGCCTTTAGCGGCGAGGAGCTGGGTTTGTATGGAAGTAAATACTTTACCGAACATTCAACCATAAATTTATCTACCGCAAATTACATGATTAATTTAGATATGGTAGGAAGGCTAAACGATAGTACCCGTGGATTAAATATTGGCGGCTACGGCACATCCCCAACTTGGGGCGAAATGCTTAATGCAAAAGATAACTATTTTGCCATAAAGTTTGATAGCAGTGGTACCGGACCAAGCGATCATACTAGTTTTTATAGAAAAGATATTCCTGTATTATTTTTCTTTACCGGTGTACATAGCGATTATCATAAACCAAGCGATGATGCAGATAAAATAAATTACACAGGCCAATTAAAAGTGGTAAACTACATTTATGAGATTGTAGTAGCCACAAATAAAAAAGAAAAACTAACGTTTACAAAAACTAGAGAAGCAGCAACTAGTGCAAAAAGTAGCTTTAAAGTAACACTTGGCATAATGCCCGATTATACCTTTAGTGGTAGTGGCGTAAGAGTAGATGGTGTTAGCGATGGAAAAATTGCACAAAAAGTGGGCATACAAGCAGGCGATGTGGTAGAGCAATTAGGTACTATTAAAATTACAGATGTACAAGGCTATATGGGTGCATTAGGTAAGTTTAAAAAAGGCGAAGCAAGTAAAGTAAAAGTAAAAAGAGGAGATAAAGAGTTGTGGTTTGATATTGTTTTTTAATAAGACATAAATTGTGGACTTAATTTTATTATAGTCCCCTTTAGGGGCTAGGGGTATGAAACTTAAAATTGATAACGAAACATTAGCTCAAGAGTTTTTTGAAGATGCCATACTTTTAGGTATTGTAGCGCCTATTAAAGATTATCAATTTAGTTGGCAACTAAATCAATTACTAGGTTTTAACTTTAGAGTAAATAACGATATAGAAATTCAACTTAAAAAAAAGCAACGAAAATATTTTTTTGCTATTTACGAGTATCAAGTTCCATCAACCTCTTTAACCCACTATTTATATAACAACCAATTTGATGGTGAATATTTATTGCCAGAGTTTAAGCACTTAGATTTTTTATGGTTGATAAAAGGAGATGTTGTGCAGGCAGAAGATTTAAAAATACTAATACAAGCAATAAAAACGTTAGCTGGCGTACAATTGATAAATGAACTCACCAATGAAAAAATTAAAAACAAGCAACATCTAATACTTTAAACCCCCTCCGCCCCCTAAAGGGGGAACTTATTATGCAGAAAATTACACTATAAATATTTTATTATTGGAAAGAAGAAAGACAAAAAAGTAAATAAAGAATTTTCTAAACTAATATTGAACTAATATTTAAAAACAAACAACACTTAATTTTTTAACTATGTGGAAAGAAGAAAATAATACCTTGTACAAAAAAATTGAATTTAAAAATTTTTCCGAAGCGATTGCCTTTATGACAAGGGTGGCAATAGAAGCCGAAAAAATGGATCATCATCCCTTATGGACCAACGTTTATAATAAAGTAGAAATTTGGCTAAGTACCCATGATGCTGGTAATACTATTACAGATAAAGATAGAAAGTTGGCGGAGAAGATTGATGGGTTATTGTCTTACTAAAACAACTTTTTCTTCTTTAGCTATAAACCTTCCAACAGGTTCAACAAAATGTTCTAATCCATTTTCAATAAACAAATTTTTCACTTCTTCAATCGCATCATCTTTTACCGCAATTAACAACCCTCCATTGGTTTGTGGATCGGGTAATAAATTAAAGGCTTCTAGTACATTTACACCTTTATCAAAACTTACTTTTGTGCTATAACTATTCCAATTGCGGTAGGTAGCATCGGGTACTATCCGTTGCTTTAAAAAATCTGTTGCGCCATCAAGTATGGGTAGCTTACTGTAATAAATTTCTGCACTTAAATTACTTCCTTCTGCCATTTCAATTAAATGCCCAAGCAAGCCAAACCCAGTAACATCAGTTATTGCGGTTACACTAGTTAATTTTCCTAATTGCTCCCCAATACTATTTAAGGCTGTTAATTGTGTGGTTAATAGTTGTAATAATTCGGCACTTAATAATCCTCTTTTTTGGGCTGTAGCTAAAATGCCTACACCAATAGGCTTGGTTAAAAAAAGATAGTCGCCTTCGGTGGCTGTATTATTTTGCTTTAAGTTTTTTATATCTACAATACCAGTAACGGCTAGTCCAAAAATAGGTTCAGTACTATCAATACTATGCCCACCTGCCAAAGGAATACCAGCTTGTAAACAAATTTCTCTTGCTCCTTCTAAAACTTTTTGTGCTAACTCCACAGGTAATTTTTCTACAGGCCAACCTAAAATGGCAACAGCTAATAAAGGCTTACCACCCATGGCATACACATCGCTAATGGCATTGGCACTAGCAATTTTTCCAAAGTCGGTAGCATCATCAACTATGGGCATAAAAAAATCGGTTGTGCTAATTAATGCGGTACCATTGCCTAAATCGTAAACAGCAGCATCATCTTTACTACTATTACCAACTAATAATTTTTTATCGTTAGGAAAGCTAATATTGCTTTGTAAAATTTGCTCTAATACTTGCGGTGCTATTTTGCACCCACAACCTGCGCCATGAGAGAATTGGGTAAGTTTAATTTCATTCATAGGTAAAGATAGCAATAAAAATTTGTGCTAATTAGTGTAATCTATTGTTATCAATAGGCAAGTCTGTGG
The DNA here is from genome assembly GCA_031377245.1 of Bacteroidota bacterium. Taxonomy (GTDB): domain Bacteria; phylum Bacteroidota; class Bacteroidia; order Chitinophagales; family Chitinophagaceae; genus Ferruginibacter. The sequence continues at coordinate 245,061 of JANMEU010000014.1, read as the reverse complement.
CTATTGTTTTCTCCTAAAAACTATCGCACTACTTTTTTGCATATCTCCACTAAAGCGTATTTCGTAACGCTCTGTGCCATCGTACACAATTAGTAAACCCGTATTAGGTGGAAGACTTCCTAATGTTTCGGCATACATTATTAATTGAATACTATCGCCAGTGTTTGCCGTGCTTATTTTTTTACGCACCGCATTGGTACTTAATCCTACATTGGGCATAATAATAGTGCCATTCATAAGTACACTAACGGTATCGCCATCTACTTCGCCATTGTCATACAGTGTAATTTCTAAACTATCACTTTTATAATAAACCGATTGTATGGTTTCAATTTTTCTATTTAACACATCTGCCGCAGGTAAAAGAGTACTTTTAATGGAAGGAGTACTAATGGCTATTGGTTGTTTGTTGTTAATTGTTGGTGCAGCAGTTGATTTTTTTGTTTCATTTTTAGCAATTTCTACCGCAGCTTTATCCATAGCCGTAATTGGAGTACTTACATCAATTGGGCTAAGCTCTACATTGGGTGAAGTTTTAGAGGTTATTGTCGTTTCAATAGTTACAGCAGTAACCTCCTTTTTAGTTTTATCAATTTTTGTATTTTGTACCGCTACTAAAGCAACTAATTTTTCCTCTTCTTGTATAAACGATAAATTTTTAGCTAATCCTAATTCTTCTAAATGTGGTATTAAGGCCGATTGTTTGTAATAATCATTTCTTCTTTTTACCTCTACACTACCTGTTAAACTATGAAACTCTTTTGTTCTATTTGTAGAAAAGGGTCCTGTTAGTCGCAGTACACTATCTTCTATACGTAGGGTAAGTACATTTAATTGACGTACATTTTTATTTGGTGGAATAGGGTAGTTATGTGCAATTAATCCATCATCTTCAATAATAATTTTATCGTCTACCTTTTTAATTTTTACTTTTTTTAAGCCTTGATAAACTTTGTCTTCGTAAATAAAAAAAGTATAACTGTAACCATATAGTTTTTTTCCTTTTTGGCTAATGGCAATTTCGTAGCGTAGTGTTTTTTGGGTAGTATCATTATATAGTACACCTTTCCATAGCCCAGTAATATCTTGAGCAACTAATTGTAAGGGAAAAAGCAAACAAAAAAGAATACCTAAGCGTTTGTAGTACTGCATGCTAATATATTTTTACTATTAAGTATACTATCAACGCTTTTGCAGGGTATTTTATTTAAAAAAGCAGATAAATTTTCTCTGTTATTTAATCCTTTTAAATACCATTTATCGTAATAGGTTAATAAAATTCTAAAACTTTCTTTTACATTGTTTTCTAAAAGATGATGGATAGCATTTTTAGTTTCTAATCCGCCAAGGCGTTTTTGTATACGAATGATTGCATTTACTAAAGCCTCTTTACTTAATTTTCCATATTCAGCTGTAATAAAATCTAGCCGCTCCTCAAATGGAATTTCTAAAAAAAGGATAGTACTTTTTCGCATTTGTAGCCAAATAGTGCTAGGTATTTGAAGGTTCCCAATGCGTTGGCTTTCATCTTCAATATAAATGCAAGGCGTTTGAGTTTGATTGTTAGTTGAAGCTAAATTTCCATCGTCCATCGTCCATCGTCCATAGTCCATCGTCCTTTGTCCTTTGTCCTTTGTCCATCGTCCATCGTCCATCGCACATCTTACATCGTACAAACTTTTGCCCAACACATTCTCAAACATTTCCTGACTAGGCTGAGTGCCCATACTACCAAATGCCGAACCTTTATGATTAGCCAACGCCTCTAAATCAATTGTGGGTTTGTTTTCTTTTTTAAGTTGATGTAAAACTTCAGTTTTGCCGCTGCCGGTAAAACCACCAATAATGGTAAAAGTATAGGGTAACTCAAATTGTTGTAGCACCCAATTTCTATACGCTTTGTAGCCACCAATAAGAGTGTACACTTTAAAGCCATACATATCTAAAAGCCATGCTACGGCTGCACTACGCATGCCACCACGCCAACAGTGCAACAATAGGCAATGATCAATGGGCAATGGTTGTTTATTACTTAACTGCTTTTGTTTATTGTTTATTGCCAATTGCCTATTACTTATTATTGTCTCCACTTCCTCCACAACCCCCTTCATCTTTACACCAAAAAAATCTAATCCAAGTTTTATAGCAATCTCCCTGCTTTGTTGTTTGTAAGCGGTGCCTACAATTTTTCTTTCGTCGTTTGTAAATAAAGGAACATTAATAGCATTGGGTATATGTGCATGAGTGTATTCACCTGGGCTACGTACATCTAACACAGGATGTTGTGTAGAGAGTTGTAAAAATTGCTGTATGGTTATTTTTTGTATTGCCATTGGTTTTTCTCCTGCCGGCAAAGGCAGGTTACGCTGATACATTTTTGCTAAGATAAAACATAAAAATGTCTGTAAAGTTGAATTAATAATTACAGTACAATAGTCTTTCTATCTGGCGAACACAGATAGATGCTACGCCAATGAAGATCAGTAGATAAATTTTGATGAACTCCAAAATACAAAAAAGCCGTTAAAAAACTCAACGGCCTAATTCTTCATTCTTCATTTTTAATTTTTCATTTTTAATTAACCTTACCCATTCATACTCGTTAAAAACTCTGCATTGTCTTTCGTTCCTTTCATGTTTTTAAGTAAAGTATTTATAGCTTCTTCTGGGTTCATATCGGCCATGTGTTTACGCAATACCCACATTCGTTGAAAAGTGTCTTTATCTAACAACAAATCATCTCTACGAGTGCTACTACCAACAATATCAATTGCAGGATAAATACGACGGTTGCTCAACTTGCGCTCTAACTGCAACTCCATATTACCTGTTCCTTTAAATTCTTCAAAAATTACCTCGTCCATTTTACTACCGGTATCAACTAATGCAGTTGCAATAATAGTAAGCGATCCACCATTTTCTATTTTACGGGCAGCACCAAAAAATTGTTTTGGTTTTTGCATCGCATTTGCCTCAACACCACCACTTAAAACTTTACCGCTACTTGGTGCAACGGTGTTATGTGCTCTTGCCAAACGAGTAATACTGTCTAATAAAATAACAACATCATGCCCACATTCTACTAAACGTTTTGCTTTTTGTAAGGCAATGGTACTAACCTTTACATGCTTTTCGGCAGGCTCATCAAATGTGCTGGCAATAACTTCGGCCTTTACGCTACGTTCCATATCGGTAACCTCCTCTGGGCGTTCATCTACCAACACAATCATTAAATAACACTCCGGATGGTTTTCTGCAATTGCATTGGCCAACTCTTTTAACAACATGGTTTTACCCGTTTTTGGCTGGGCTACAATTAAGCCACGTTGCCCCTTACCAATTGGTGTAAATAAATCCATTATACGTGTACTATAATTACTACTACTTGTACAAAGGTTTAATTTTTCAAAAGGGAAAAGTGGTGTTAAATAATCGAAAGGAACTCTATCTCTTACCTCATCTGGCTTTTTGCCATTGATGGTATCTACCTTTAATAAAGCAAAATATTTTTCACCTTCCTTTGGTGGGCGAACACTTCCGTAAACGGTATCGCCTGTTTTTAAGCCAAATAATTTTATTTGAGAGGGAGATACATAAATATCATCTGGACTACTTAAATAGTTATAATCGCTACTGCGTAAAAAACCATAACCATCTGGCATCATTTCCAAAACACCTTCGCCTAAAATAATACCATCAAATTCTACATTAAAACTTGGTTGGTCTCTACGTTGTGGAATTTGGCGTGGCGTACTTGTTGGTGTAGTTTCTTCCGGCATTTGCACCTCTGGTTGCTGCACTTCATCTTCCTCTTGCAAAAGTTTTGCAAACATAGGAGGTAAAGTAGTTTGTTCACTTGTTAAGGGTTGCAAATCTTCTTCTGGTATTTCTGCCTCTACTTTAGCTTTTTTTATGGGCTTTTTTTCTACGTCTACTTTTTTAGTTTTTGGGGTAGCTGTGGTCTCTTTCTTTACAGGAGCTTCTTGCACTACTTCGGCCTCTTCGCTACTGTTTGCAGTAGTGGTTTTAACAATGCGTTTGCGTTGTTTTGGCTTTTCGTCTTCGGGTTTTTGTGCTGCGGTCATAATAGCTTGTTTATCCAAGATTTTATATATCAAATCTTGTTTGTTAAGTTTTTTTGCGTTGGAAATGGCTAATTGCTCGGCAATATCAAGCAATTCAGGAACGAGTAAGTCGTTCAGTTGTAAAATATCGTACATATAAAATTGAAAAATGTGTTCTTCAAAAAATCCTATCTATTTGTCTGAAAATGGTTTCCGATTAAATCGGAAGGGAAAATGTTTTGATTAGAATAATACTGGCCGATAAAAATGAATGGATAAACTTATCAACCTTTTCTAGCTCAAAAGTAAGTAGTTTTTTGCAAAAACAAGAATATTTTATCTTTTACAAATTTATTTTATAAAATTTGTTTTAAAACGATTTGCGGCTAAAATGGCTATACATCTACCTTGTAACCTTATCTTTGCAGCCAATAATTTGTATTTATGTTTAACAAAAGAGAAAAAATAGCATCAATTTTAAATAGCGATAAAGTTGATTATACCGCCACCGTAATGGGCTGGGTACGTACGTTTAGAAACAATCAATTTATAGCCCTTAACGATGGAAGCACCAATAATAACATACAAGTAATGGCGGAGTTGGGCAAGTTTAGCGATGAGGTATTAAAGCGACTAACCACAGGAGCTTGCATAAAAGCAACAGGGCAAATTATTGCCAGCTTAGGCAAGGGGCAAAAGGTAGAATTAAAGGCAACTACCATTGAAATATTGGGTGATAGCGATGCCGAAAAATTTCCGCTACAACCTAAAAAACACAGCCTTGAGTTTTTAAGAGAAAAAGCACATTTACGTTTTAGAACAAATACATTTGGTAGTGTATTTAGAGTACGACATACCCTAGCGTTTGCTGTGCATAAATTTTTTAACGATAAAGGTTTTGTTTATTTGCATACACCTATTATTACTGCAAGCGATGCCGAAGGTGCTGGCGAAACATTTAGGGTAACTACACTACCGGTTGATGGTACTGCTCCTAGAAATGAAGATGGCACAATAAACTTTAAAGAAGATTTTTTTGGACATAGTACAAACCTTACTGTTAGTGGGCAATTAGAAGGTGAACTAGCCGCTATGGCATTAAGTGATATTTATACATTTGGTCCAACGTTTAGAGCCGAAAATAGCAATACCACAAGGCATTTGGCGGAGTTTTGGATGATAGAACCCGAAATGGCTTTTTACGACTTAGAGGATAATGCTAACCTTGCCGAAGAATTTATTCGCTATATAATTAAATATGCGTTAGAAAATAATAAAGAAGATATTGAGTTTTTAGCACAGCGCTTGGCAGAGGAAGAAAAAGCCTTACCGCAAGATAAGCGTAGCGAAATGGGCTTAATAGAAAAATTAGAATTGGTAGTTAATAATGATTTTGAAAGATTGACGTACACCGAAGCCATTACTATTTTAAGAGAGAGTAATCACAATAAGAAAAAGAAGTTTCAATATTTAATTGAGGGCGATGGTTGGGGAATAGATTTACAAAGTGAGCATGAACGTTATTTGGTAGAAAAACATTTTAAAAAACCTGTTATTTTAACCAACTATCCTGCTGCCATAAAAGCGTTTTATATGAGGCAAGATGATAACTGTGCCGAAGGCCGACAAACGGTAGCAGCCATGGATATTTTAGCACCTGGTATTGGCGAAATGGTAGGTGGTAGCCAACGAGAAGAGCGATTAGATAAATTAGAAAAACGTATGGCCGAAATGAATATACCTACCGAAGAATTGTGGTGGTATTTAGATACAAGACGCTTTGGAGCTTGCCCTCATGCTGGCTTTGGCCTTGGGTTTGAGCGTTTAGTACAATTTGTAACGGGCATGGGTAATATTAGAGATGTAATACCTTTTCCGAGGTACCCTAAAAGTGCAGAGTTTTAATTTTTATAGCCTAATATTATTTAGCCGCTGTTTTATTCAGCGGCTTTTTTATTTAAACCAACCTTAACAAATACCTACTTAATTTTGCAGGTATAAAAAATACGAATGAAAAAAAGCATACTTATATTACTTGCTGTTACTTTATATAGTGTTACAAATGCACAAGGCTTGTTTGATAAAATAAAAAAAGCAACATCAAAAGATAGTAGCGGCTCAATAGCTAATATTTTAAAACAAAAAGGTACAACTAGCCTAAGTAACGATGAAATAATTAATGGCTTAAAAGAAGCACTTTCTATTGGGGCAGATAATACATCAAAAAAATTGAATAAGCCAGATGCATTTTTTACAAATGCTGCTTTAAAAATTTTAATGCCCGACGAAGCTAAAAAAGCAGAGAGTACATTACGTAAATTAGGTATGGGATCTGTAGCAGATAAAGCCATACTATCTATGAACAGAGCTGCTGAAGATGCTGCTGGTGGAATAGCAACTGTTTTTATTAGCGCTATAAAACAAATGACGGTTACCGATGGATTAAAAATTTTAAAGGGTGGAGATTTTGCCGCTACTGACTATTTAAAAACAACCACTACTGCAACACTTACCGAAAAAATGCGACCAATAATTGAAACCTCCTTGGCTAAAGTAAATGCTACTAGTTATTGGAAAGATGTTTTTACTACATACAATAAAGTATCGTTTAGCAAAACACCTGTAAATACTGATTTAGCGGCTTTTGTTACTGAAAGGGCTTTAACGGGTATTTTTTTAACCATTGGGCAAGAGGAGCAAAAAATAAGAAAGGACCCAGCTGCACAAGTAACCTCTTTACTTAAAAAAGTTTTTGGAAAGTAAGCGGAGTATTTGTTTTGTAAAACTTATTAATCCATCAATTCTTTTATTACACTTATTTCGTAGCCTTTTTGCATTAAATAATCTTGCAGCTTTCTTTTTTTTGTGAAGATATTTTTTTCACTTTTAAGTAAATTACGCTTTGCATCAAAAAGCTTTTGTGCAGTTTGTAAATAATCAGCTGTGGTTATAGTGGCAAGTGCTTTTTTAATACAATACTCACTTATTTGTTTGCTTTTAAGTTCGTATTTAATTTTTATTTTGCCCCAGTGTTTTACTCTAAATTTTCCGCCTGCAAATTGTATAGCAAAACGTTCTTCATTTAAATAATTTTCTTGAATTAGGGTAGATAGTATTTCATCATGTTCGTTTTTGTAAACACCTAAATCGTATAATTTGTTTACTACTTCGCTGTGGCATCTTTCTTGATAACCACAGTAATGTTTCAATTTTTGTAGGGCTTGTTCTTTAGTGAGATACTTTTTTTGCATTGGTACAAAAATAGAAAAGGCATACTAATTAAAGTAAGCCTTTGTATACTATTTAAAAAAATTATTGCTTATCAGTATCCTTAATTTTAATAGCTTTTACTTTTTGTCTTACAAAAAACGCCACAGGTTCACTAACTCCATCTGCATTTATATTTCCATCGCCAAGGGGTTGCCCTAGGTAATCGAACGATTGTATTATCCACACATATTTTTTACTTCCACCTTTAATTGTTCCGTCCCATCCTTTTCGTTGTTGCATAGCAGAGTCGTTGGCATTATTATCACTTAAATCTACAATTCCACGTGGCTGCCAAATATATTGGGTTACACCCCTAACCTCTTCTGTTAAAATAGGAAAATTGCTACGTACTGCTTGTACAGGATTTTGATTTTCTAAAACCTCAAACACTAAAATTTTGTAGGTAACTAATGCTTTTGGTGTAGGCACAACTGGCGTCCATCTAAAAATAATAGTTGTTTTAGCAATGTCGTAATCTAATACCTCCTCGTTATAAGGCTTCATTAAAATAGGCAATTGGGTTGCTGCTAAATAAAAGCTTTTGCATTTAATTTCGGAAAAGGGTGCAAAATCTGGCGGACGAACCAACTGCACACAAATTTCATAATTGTCTGCTGGTAGCTTTCCTGTTTTTTCTAAACTGTTTTTGTACTTGCCTGTAAAAATCATACTTTCTAAAGGCACTACATCAGCTGCATTAAAAATTGTTGTGGCAGAGCTTAAAGTGTAGGTTTTACTTTTGTTTAAATCTGTTTTGCCTATAACAGTACCATCGCTTAATTTAATTTCGGTTTTTATTTTGTACTCTCCTCTTATGCCTTGGGCAGAGGGGAAAACAATAAAGGTTAACGTTTCTCTGCTTACACTCCATTGTATTAACGATGCTGGAGGATTAGGGCTTAAAACCAAATTGGTGTTTACTTGGGCAATACTATGTTGTGCAAAAAATAATATTGATAAAATGTAAAATATCTTTTTCATAATTTTTTATTTTGAGTGCCAATACTAAAAAAATCACTAATCAGCGAATTTTGCGTATTCAGCGGGAAATTTAAATTTATTTTCCAAACCTATACATCAATCCTGTTCTAAAATTACTTTCTAAATAGTTAGCACCAACAAAAGGTAAGCCTAATTCGTTACCATGTTTAAAATAATTAGTGCTTAAAAAATTTGTCCAGGTTGTTTTTTTATTAAGCTTAGCATCAATAGTACAACTAGCAATAAAATTATTATTAGCCGTAAAAGTATTGTTTTTGCTAAACGTATATTGTAGTTGCCCTCTTAACTGCAATTTCTTTTTCATTGCTGGTAAGGCAAGCCCAGTGCTAAGGGTAGCTAAGGTTGTTTTAAAGCCAGGTAGCTTATTTATAAAATACATTACACTAAAATCGGGTGTTAAATCTTTAGTTAAAAAACTAGGTACGTAGGTAAGCAAGGCGGTATGGGTGTTGTTAGATGTTGTTAAACCAGTAATTACATCTCTTTCATCATATTTACTATAATTATAACTAAGACTTAAAAGGTGAACCATTTTTGTATTGCTCCACGTATAGGTTGGTGCTATACCAAAATCGTTACTTACATTTTTTATACCAAAAGGGTTTATGCCACTATTACTTTGAAAACCAAAATTATTGTAATTAATATTTACACTCCAGTTATCGTTTATTTGACTAAACCAATTTAGGTTGCCTATAAATTGTTTTGCTTTTAATGCAGTGTTGCTAACATTGTTTACTCGTTGCCCTATACTTGCAGTAACATTTGTTTTATTTTTAAAGGCATTAAAACGAGTGTTTAATAAATAGTCCATTCTATCGGGCTGCATAAAAGGGTAACCTACTGTTTGAAAACCAGCACCTATATATTTTACTTTAACACCCATATCAAAATTTTTACTTTTTCTACCAATCATGCCTTCTGCAGCAAAATCTTTTACGGTAGACGTGTTACCATCTAAAAAAGGTTTCATGGCAACAGCTGTAGGACTGGTTGGTAAAAACAAATCTTTTGTATAAACAGATTGTGCACCCTCTGTAGAAAAGTACCAACCACCTTTTATATTTACTTTACCTACTACACTCATCGTAAAACCCTCTTGTGGTAATACACTACCGGGTGGTGGTAGAGGAATACTATTTTTATCATCTTTACCCTTAGCAAAATTAAATAACAAGGCATAACTATCTTCTTTTTCCATACCTAGCTGTGCCATCCAATTTTTGCGTTTGTAGCTACCGTTAGCGCCACCGCTAAAAAAATTTACACCTTGTTGAGATACGCCTGTAAAAAATTTAAGTCGCCATACATCTGGCCTTAAATCAAAACCTGCACCAAACACACCCACATCACCCGTACTTAAATTGCTATAGTTTAAATATTGTGTACCTAATTGTAACTCGGCCCATTTATATTTTGGGTTTACTGCAAAATTGTTACTTGGGTTAGTTATATACTGCCCAAAACTTTGCTTACCAATACCTGCATACGGCCCAATAAAGTTGGTAGGCGTAGTATTAAAATTAAAGTTAAAGGGCAAACTAAACTTTGGTGTAGTAATGGTTGGTTGAAACGTAAAGCGTACTTGGTTCCAAGGTTTACGTTGGCTGTAACCCGTCCACCCCGTTGGGTTTCGGTTAAGCCCATAACCCTCGTAGGTAACACCCATGTTGCCGCTAACAGATACTTTGGGCTTTTTATCTTGGGCCGATAAGCCCAAGCTGGTTAGTAAGAATAAGCAGATAATTGGTTGCTTCATTGTTGTTGGTTTATTTGGTTTACAACTTTTAGTTTTTAATAACCAACCCAAGAGGGTTTATCCTCTGGGGTTGGTTGTATAACTATTCTCTTTGTATAATTTTTACTTCTTCTTAATTACAAATTCAAAACACCCAATTACCTCACACTCATTACACTTATCATCTCTAAAAATAAACTTAACACAAATTTTTCCTTTCAACTCACAGCAATCAATATTAGGTGTTGGCGGCAATATAAAGCTCATACCAATGTTTGTAATATTGGGGCTGTTTAAGTTGCTGCCGTTATTCCAAATAATTTCTCTTGGGTTTTGGTAAGCGCCTGCACCACTGCCATTAAACGAAGGAACAGTTGTACCACCATACATGGTTATTTTTGGTGGAGCCGTTGCAATGTTTGTAGCGGTAGATGTACTTGCCCAAGTGAATGGAAGGTTTACACACTTTATACAATCGCCTTTAAAATTATCATCAATAGTATAGCTAACTACATTTGCCCGTACCTCGGTAATGTTTGCTGATGCTGGTATTCCACTTAGTACAAAGTTGTTTGTAACTATTGTAGCAGTTGGGTTTAAAACATACGTTGGTTTCTCTGGTTTTACTTTTATTTCGTAAGGGCAGCAAGGTAAACTATCGCAACCAACCACTTCAATTCTTATTGAACAGCTATCACACTTTACTCCTCCACACCAGCCAAAAATGGTTATTGAATAAATTCCATTTTGTGTAGGTGTAAAATTTAGCGGTAGGTTACCTGTAGATGTGCCCATGCTTGGGTGAAATAAACTATAGGTTACAGCACCATTACATTTAGGGTCGGCACATATATAGTTAGCATTTACACTAATAGGTTTTTGGCATTTTATTTTTTCATACAGTTTGTAACAAACATATGGCTGTGTAATATTACCTATAGTAACTGTTCTATCGCCCCACTTACTTCCTTTACAATCGCAAGGCGGCTCTTTACACTCTACTTTAAAAGTAATTAAGCAGCTATCGCATATTACACCATTGCACCACCCATATAACATTAAGGTATAAGTACCGCTTTGGTTAGGTGTAAAGGTTAAAGGGGCATTGCCTGTAATAACTGGCCCAGAGGGTGGAGTTAATACATAAGTTACTTTGCTAGGGCAAGTAGTATCCTTACAAATGTAATTGGCATTAATAGTATACGGTTTGTTACAATTTAGTATATAGGTTTGTTTGCACTCTAAAGGTTTACCATCAATAACTATATTAGTTGATTTGTTTTTTGCTGCTTTAGTATTTGCATCTTTAGGGTCTATATCTTTATCGTTTTCTTTTACATCACCTTCTTTCAACGTAATTTTTCCCCAATGGCTTTCCTTACAATCGCAACCGCAATCTTTAATATATAAGCTAAACACATTACTTGTATCGGTACAGCCATTTAATGTAACGGCTATTGAAATATTATGCATACCTAATAACGGAACAAGTGTAGCGGTATTTAAAATATTACAAGGGATGGGTTGTGGACTAATAGGCACATTATTATCTAACCAAACTATACTGTACTTGGTACATATATTTTCGCCTGGTGCTAACGGTAGTGGAACCGAAATATTAATAGGCGCATCACTACAAATAGTATCGCAACAGCTTGGGAACAAACTTAAGTTAGGCCCTTCATTTATTACAATAGGGTTTGTCATTGCGCTACAACCTGTATTTAAATCGGTAACAAAAGCATAGTAAACACCTGCGGCAGATGCATTAATGGTTTGCGTTGATGCCGTATTGTTCCATAAATAATTATACCCAGCAGGTGGCGCCGTAAGCGGTGTAGGTGTAGCTGTTAGTGAATACGGATTGCCTGCACATAATGTTCCTGCAGGAGGATTAATAAATGCTGTTGGGCTATTGGTTGAATAAATGCAAAGTGTATCATAAGCCTTGCAATTATTTATATCTATTACTTCTAAAAATACTTGAAAATTACCTGCCACAGTTATTGTTGCTGTAGTGGAAGATGCCCCTGCACCATTAGCACTAAATGTAATGTTAGCAGGATTGTTAGACGACCAATTGTAGGTTACATAGGTGCTAACACTATTAGAAAGATTAACTGATCCAACACCAGCAACTAAACAAATAGCGGACTTGCCTTTTATTTTAGCAATTGGTTTAGGGAACCATTTTACAGTAGCCGTATCCGTTGTTACCACACAATTACATCCTGAATTACTTCCTGTTAAAACAGCATAATAATTGCCATAATTACTTACCGATAAGCTTGCAGGGAAAGAACTTACTGGTATTGGTGCACCATAAGCTACACCATTATTATACCATTGTAAGTTGTACGATGTGCACATGGTATTGCCGTTCAAATTCATTGTGGCTGTAAGTATAACGGGTGTGTTAGGGCAAACAGTAGAATTTTTTGGCGTTAATGTAACAATAGGTTTAGGTTGAATAACTACAGTTTTAGAACAAGTTACCAAACAACCATCTGGTGTACTAGCTGTTAAAACTACAGTGTATGTACCAGGGCCTGCATAGGTATGTTGTGGCGCTGGGGCATAGGAAAATTTACCATCTCCAAACTGCCAATTGTGTAATATTAATCCAGCTGTTGTAGAAAAGCTTACTGGAACCCCATCGCAACTTGGATTTGGACTTGCTGTAATAGTACAATTAGGCATTACAATTGTAATGGGGAATGTAGCTGTAGAGGTACATCCGTTTAGTGTAACCGTAAGCGTTATTGTATAATTACCCGATGCTGCTGGTGTAATAATTTGTGTTTGATTGGCCACATTTACAAAACTTCCGGTATAAGCACCGGTATACGACCAAGTTATTACAGCACCAGCAGGGCTAGGGTAAAAAGTAGAATTATCTTGTATGGTTAACTTACCTGTGTTGCAATCATAAGACGCAAAAATATTTGTAACAACTGGCACAATCACTTGTTTACAAGTTGTAATACAACAAGTATCGTTACTACTAGTTTTTACTACTTTTTGTACCACACAAGCGGTGTACGATCCGGCTACTGCGTATTGATGTGTGGTATTTAAGCTTACAAAATTATCGCTTGTACCATCGCCATAACAAATGGTTGGGTTTAGTGTGCCTATCGTCCAGCCACTTGGTAATACTAAAGGAGTACCTGTAAAAGCGGTAGGTTGGCAACCACTATAATTAAAATTAAAATTAATACCACTTAAAGCACTACAAGCTGGTGTGGTACAACAAATATTTATGTCTTGTGGTATTCTTATTATGTTAGAGGTGTCTTTGCAGCCATTAGCATCTGTCATTATTAAATAATACGAACCCAATGCTGTGGCAGTAAAATTACCGCATGATGTAGATATAATGTAAGGAGGAGGAACCCCTACAGGATCAAACCACCATTGGCAACCAGTAGGAGCACCAATATTAGTAGCAACAGTTAATAATACACTTAATGAATTAGGATTACAAGAAGCCACACTACACGGTGGAATAATTTTTACCCAATATGGATTAGGTGGTATGGTAATTGATTTTGTTTGAGCACAACTACCTAATGCGCCAGCGTTAATAGTAACCGTATATGTACCAGGTTGATTAATGTTTATGGTTGCAGTTCCTTGCCCACTTACAATACCCGGACCTGTCCATAACCAAGGGCCAGTAGTAGATGAAGTTAAGCTCATGCCTGTTTTAATACAAGTACCACTTACCGAAATAGTAGGGAAAAGGGGCAATGTAACAGTAATACTTAGTGGCAAAGATGTACCACTGCAATTGCTTACAGTAAGTGAGGCCGTGTTTGGTGAGCCGCCATGCCATAGTATTTGAACACTTGATGTGCCTTGGCCTGAAGTTATAGTACCTAATGTACTAGAAATTGCCCATGTATAAACAACACCAGGCACTGCATTACTTAGTGTATACGTTACTGTTTGATCGATACATGGATTACCAGCTGGTACAATAATGGGTACAGGGGGTTTAGTTACGGTTGCACTTACAGTGCCTTTTGAGCAAAGTAAATCAAATGCACAAAGTTGTTCGGCAGTTACTGTAGCAGGTAATGTGGTAAATTGAATTACAGCAGTATCTAATTGCGGCCCAGTATTAGCCATCATACTTGCACCAGGAGGTAATACCCAATTAATGTTTCCGCTAGCTACTGTTGAAGTTGCTACAAATTTAACTGGAGTATTGGGGCAAGTTTGTATAGTTAAAGGCGCTATTGTTAACACTGGCCTTGGAGCTACTACAACGGTATGTGTTTGCGGTGAGTTACAATATGCAGTTGAGGTTGCAGTAATAGTATAGGTAGATAAAACACCTGTTACAGGAAAATTTACTAAGGTTGCAGTGCCAACAACGGGTGAAAATGTAACACCTGCTGGCCCAGTCCAAGTAACAACTGGCCCACCTCCTGTAAATAAGGTTATGCCACAACCCTCACAAGTTTGAGCTGGCCCATTTATTTTTAAAACAGGTTTTTTAGTCACATTTAACGTTGTGCTACCATCACAACCAGGCTTTAGCGGATTATTGTAGGTACAATTTACTTGCCCTGCACCACTTGGTCCCCAGTTTACAACTATAGAGGGTGTATTTACATTTGGTCCAACAATAATACCACCAACAACACTCCAGTTATAAAAAGCCCCGGGCATAGATGGTAACGAGTACGTTTGTACGCTATTTGCACAAACGGTATTATTATTTGGCATAATAGGTATTCCACTAACTAAAACAGGTACATTTAATCTTGATGTATCGTTGCAAGGATTACCGCAACCAGGCTGTACTAATTGTATAGATGTAGGATAAGTGTTACCCCATTGTACTTTTATGCAAGAAGTACCTGCACCCGAAATTATTGTACCACCCGTTACTGTCCAATTGTATGGAGCACAAATTTTTGAGGCACAATATTCTGCAGTATCCCCTGGGCACAAACATTGGTTAATACAATCTTTAGGTACTATAGTTAATGGATTACCTGCTATAACGGTAACAGGTAAGGTATAGGTAGATATGCAACCACAACAAGGCTTACCAATATCCCCAGCCGGATTCTGTGTACCAGGCCTACAGTCTGCCGTATCGCTATAAACAGTAATGGTTACATAATACGTGGTGGTTACCATTACTGGTGCATAAATATGTGTTGGGTTATTAATATCACCAGCAAAAGTACCATCCCCAAAATCCCAAGATACCGCAGCACCGCCTACAGATGTATTATTAAAATTAATTAATGTACCAGCACATGCATTGTTAGGCGAAAAGGTAAACGAGGCTTTTGGCGCATCTCTTAAGCAAATAGTTTCCTTAATTGTTTTAACGCACTTACCATCGGCACTTGTAATGGTAACTAGTATAGTAGCACTTCCTCCACCGCCCCAAGTAATAGTTACTGGGTTAGTGGTTGCTGTAGTTAAACCAGATGGTGTAAATGTGCCTCCAGTAATAGACCAAGCATACGAGTAGCCGGGTAAATTTGGAGTTACTAAAAAAGTATTCGTACTAAACTTGCACATACTTGCGGTAAAGTTGCTTTCGCCATTTGCAGATCCGCATGGTCCATTTCTTAAACAATCTTTATCTCTTTTAAACTTTATTTCAAACTCGGGGCAGCAAGCTGTACTTATTTGTGCATTTATACGTACTGAGCAAGTTGCTAAAAGTACTATTAATATAATAATTTTTTTCATCTCTGTTAGTTTTACAGTTAGGTTTTATTTTTTTATTTCTCCTTGTTTTTCACAACCCTCTTTTTTCTTTTCGTAGCAAACTAATTTGTTACAAGTAGTGCAGTCGGTAAATTCAATTTTGTATCGAATACACCATTTAAATACAGCACTACAACAAGGGGTTAATTGTGGTGTAGTTATACTTATGTTTATGTCTTTTGGAATTGGATTACCCCACTGTAAACTATTTGTACCATTTGTAAAATGCCCATACGTTGCAGCATCTTTATTACAAGGAATACATAGATCATTTTCAGGAGTCATTTCAAAATATACCAACTCTGCTTTTATACTTTTTACAGTTTTTGCAGGGGTAATACTAATACCTAATGGTTGATTAAAATTGATGGTGTTATTTACAATGGTAATATTTGTTGGCTTAGGGGCATCTAACTTAAACTCATCGCAAAGTTTACATACACAGTTTTTTAAGGTATCCCAAGCTGTTTCAGTATTAATATTATCGGGGTCGGTAGGCCAAACAGCATCAACAATAAATTTTATTGTTTTCATACTATCTACACAATTTATAGAGCCCGTAAATGCCTGTGTACTATTTGCTGCAATAGTAAAAGGTAAGCCAGGCGCTGTAGGCGATAAAGTGGTAAGCGGTCCAGTTCCATTTACCCTATATTTAATAGCGGTTACTTGTGCAACATTGGTTAAATGTAAGTTCCTAATTTTTAAATAGATGTTTTGTTTACCATTAATACAACAACCAATGCTAACGCTATCAATTTTTGTATTAATGTTATCATCTAAAATTTTAAAACTCCATGCTTCGCTTTTACCTTCATTTTCACCTATAGGTTTTCCTTCTCTATTCAACGCTTGTACTTGCCAAACGTAATCGCATAAATATGGGGGTCTGCAAGGGCCTGTATAAATTCCACTAATATTAGCTTCGGTAATATCAGCTACATCTTTAGTTACAATAGGTTTATTTGTCCTCATTGCCTGAGTACTATTTTGCCCTTGCATTAATTGCCATACTTTTAAACGATAAGTAACGGGTTCTTGCGGCTTTGGCACAAGTGGTGTCCATCTAAATGTTATAGGCTTTTTTGCTTCTGTTAATGGAAAAGCTTTATTATTTTCTGGAAAAACTAAGGTTGGAGGTTTTGAACTACCACCTTCTTGTTTTCCAAATTTAAAAACATCACTTTTACCTTCGTTATTGCCAACTGGTTTTCCTTCTCTATTCAACGCTTGTACTTGCCAAACATAATCGCATAAATAGGGCGGCCTACATGGGCCAGTATATATTGCATTAACAACAGCTTGGGTAATATTATCTACATCTTTTGTTACAATAGGAGGGTTGGTACGCATTGCCGCAGCACCATTTTGCCCCTGCATTAATTGCCAAACTTTTAAACGATAGGTTATGGGTTGTTGCGGTTTTGGTACAAGCGGAGTCCATCTAAAATTTAACGGACGACTAAGTTCTGCCTCTGTAAATGTTTTACCATCATCTGGTGTTATTAAAGTTGGTGGCCCATACTCTTGTAGTTTTGGGCTTTCAACTTTAAACTCTTTACACACTTCGTTGCTAATAGCAATTCTATCTAAATTAAAAAATTGAGCACAAATTTGATACGTACCTTCTTTTAACGTTGCACAATTTCCAAGCATACTTATAATATCATTTGTTGTAAATGTTTTTACATCAAATGCACTCATAGGCTGTGCCGAGGATTGATTATTGCCGCAAACAATAGCACCACCACTTCTAATTTGAATAACTAGTTTAGGCTCTTTTAATTGTACGGTTGGCGATTTTTGTGCTGTTAGTATTATTGCCGCTGGTATGGTCGACCATTCATCTATTTTACTAGGCAACGTGTTTTTTACCTGAAAGCTCACAATTTTTATTTGGCTAACCTGGCAAATGGCTGCGCTGCTTATTAAAAAAAGCGAAAGCAGCAGTAGTTTTAGTTTCTTCATACAAAAGTTTTTTGCAACCTAAAGATTGAAAGAAACTTTTTATAGAAACCGCTGTATTGTATAAGCGCTAAATAGGATTGTATAAGCGTAACAAAATTATGTTTTTCGCTTAATCCATTTTTCAAACCTTGCCATAAACTCCTCTTTACGCCTTGTGGCTACGGGTATTTCTTTGCCGTTTTCTAAAATAACATCACCTCCGCTACCTTTAATGTATTCTTTTATATAGGTAAGATGAATGATGTATTTATCATGAATGCGTATAAAGTCGGCTTCGGGTAATAGCCGTTCGTATTCGCCCAATTGGCGACTAACCACAATTTTTTTACCATCAACCAAATAAAAATGAGTGTAGTTACCACTGCTTTCGCAATACATAATATCGGAAATTTTTACAAATAGTAGCCCATTGGTTGTGGATAATGGAATTTTATTGGGTGCAGCTTGTTTTGAATTATGTTCTAAAAGAGTAAATAAATTTTTATTGATGCTTTTTTCGGCAACTCTTTTCTCGGCAGTATCAACAGCTGCAATTAATTTTTCAGAATTAATAGGCTTGGTAACATAGCCTGTTGCATGATGCTCAAAAGCTTCAACAGCATAATGGCTATAAGCAGTAACAAAAATTACTTCAAAAAAAATAGGCTCTAATTGTTTTAATAAATCAAAACCGTTTAAGTGGGGCATTTCTATATCTAAAAATACTAGCTGTGGCTGTAGTTCATCAATTAATAATAAGCCGTTTTTTGCATCAGTTTCTGTGGCTAAAACCTTTACAGCAGGGCAATGCATGTCAAGCATATGTTGAAGTAGCTTAATATTTTTTGGTTCGTCGTCAATTATTATCGAGGTCATCATGGCTTTAACGTTAAAGGTATTTTTACAATTATAGTTGTTCCGTCGGCAATCGAATAATCTACTTTTTTATCAATTATTTCTTGCTCAATTCCATATAATTCAGCTCTCCTTTTTGATATATTCATTCCCTTGCTTTGATATTCAATATGCCGTTTACTTTTAAGTTCACTTGCTTTTTCTCTGCCTATTCCATTGTCGTCAATACTACAAATTAGTTTTTCACCTTCTATTTTTGCAGAGATAGTTATGGTACCTTTTTTGTTTTCTAAAAACCGCATACCATGTCGTATAGCATTTTCTACATAGGGTTGTAAAAGCATTGCTGGAACAAAAACACTTTCAGTTTCAATGCTTTTATCGGCATTTATGGTATAATCAAACTTTTCATCAAAACGTAATTTTTCTAATTGTAAATAATTGTCTAAATAAAGTATTTCATTTTTCAAAGAAATTATTGAAGCATCGGAGTTATCGATAGTGCTACGCATTAATTCCGAAAATTTGTCTAAATATTTATCTGCTTGTAAATAATCTTTATCATAAATAAATCCTTTAATGCTGTTTAGGCAATTAAACACAAAGTGAGGATTAATTTGTGCTTTTAGGGCTTGCATTTCAAGCTCTGTCAATCTTTTTTCGGTGGTAATTTTATCTAAAGCAATTTTTTGTTTACGTTTATTACGGCGGTGCTGCAAGTAAAGAATTATACCAAAAGTTCCCAAAGCAAAAAATGTCCAAAATGTGCCACTTTTCCAAAATATGTTTGCAATTTTAAACACCGCAGATGCTTCTAATTTACTTGGAAGCCCATCTCGTCTTATAGCCCGTATTCTTATTGTATACGTACCAGCGCTTAATCTTTTTAAATAAATTTTTTCGGCAGCTTGCCAAGCCCCATCGTTTAAACTAAACTCAAATTGAGGAATAAAACCAGTTAAATCAACCCCCGAGAATTCAATATTAAAATTGTTTTGATTGTACGTCAAATCGTATTCGCTTTTTAACTCTACAGGTATATCAGCTATTTCTACTTTAGTAATAAATGTTGGAATATCAGTAATTGGTAAACGTAAGTTAGTAGGCATAAAATTTACACCTTCATTTGTTGCTATATATATAATGCTATCCTCAATAGTTACATCATTTACTTGTTCCCCCGCCAATCCATCGGCAGTGCCAAAATAAGTACTTGAATAGGTTAACGTATTATTTGTAAAGGAGTAATTAATTCTATTTATTCCTTTATTTGTACCTAGCCATATTTCACCTATTTTATTGCTGTATAAAACTTTACAAATATTGCCAGGCAAAATACCACCAAGTGGGATAGTTGCAATTAATTTATTTTTATATAGTACAACTAAAGAATCGGCGCCAAGCCCAATCCATACTAAGTTTTCTGGTGTAGTGGCAATTGTATTTACCTTATAAGATAAAGCACTTTGTTGGGTAGTAAGGGGTTCTGCTTTTTTATCTTTCCATAAAAATAAACCATCATTACTGCCAATGTAAATATTGCCTAATTTATCGGTGCCAAGGCTTACTACCCTCTTGGAAACACTATCAATGGTTTGGCGACTTTTAAGATTATATTTAAATGCATAAGCATGGCCACCAAGTAGTAAAATTGTATCGCTTAGTGCAAATGCAAATTTTGTAGATTTATTATACCCCGTATTTAGCTTTAACTCATTTTTTATAGCAAGTGTTTTTTCATCTAACAAAAGTGATGTGGACTGGGCAGCTACATAAATACCATATTTAGTCGTAATCATTTTACGTATCCAAGCATCTATAGTATTACTTTTTGTTAATAATATTTTTTTAATGTACAGGCCATCGTAACTAAAAATTTCCCCTTTATTGTTGCCAACAATTAAATTTTTATTTTTTAGTATGGCATTAAAATTTTGTTTTAAAGAGGGGTTATCGTAAACCGAGATTCTTTTTTTTTGTACTTTAATTAACCCTTTATCTAGGGTAGATAACCAAATATTTTCATCTTTATCTTCTAAAACATTTCTTATGGGAACCCCATCAATAGCACTTACAATTTCTACCAAATCAAGTGTTGTTTTATCTAAAATATAGGTAGTGCCATTTACAGAGGTTACTGCAAATTGCTTAGTTGTGTTGCAAAAAATCCTTATTTCAAAAGGGAATTTTTTTTCTTTAATAAAGTTAAATTCACCATTTTGGGTAACACTATATTCTAAAATAGAATTAAGTGTTGCTAAGTAAATTTTGTTTTTTACTACCTCACTCGATAAAATAGTTCGATTTAATGCTGCTACAAAATCAATTTTATTATTTTGAACACGCCTTACTGTGTCTTCCGAAATGAATACAAACTTATCTTGTTGGTATTCTATAACACCTGTTGGCATTATACTTTTTAACAAAAGCAAGTTTGATAATTTAACTGTTTTGTTATTTTTGTAAATAAAAAAATCTCTTTCCTTATTGCAAAACATTACACCGCCAAATTCTAAAACATAAGGCCTCATTGTAGCGTTTAGTTCAATTTTCTTTAGCTCGGGATTGGTATTTTCATTTATAAACTTATCCTGTATTTGGTTGTAATAACATGGGCTACGTCTAAAAGGTATTGCCCAAATTGTGCCCGTACTATCTAAAAATAAATCAGTTATTTCATTGTCTGTTAGTCCGTCAACAGTGCTGTAGGGTCTAAAATTTTTTCCATCAAACCTTGCTAAGCCGGTTTCTGTTGCTATCCATAAAAAGCCTCTTTTATCAATTACACTTCTATACAACGAATTTGAAGGAAGACCATTTTTTGTTGTGTATGTAATAGTTTGAGTGTTTTGTGCATTTATAGTAACTGGTAAGAAGTAAAATGTAAGAAGGATTAAGCAAAAGATAAAATTGCTTAAAATTTTTGTAGCTATTTTTTTTGTAAAAAGGTTTAACATTCTATGTAAATATAAAAAATGCAAAGCAATTTGTATACTTCGCTTAATCTAAAGCACCAATAAAGCGGATACAAAGTTGCTTGGCATAGGGCATAGTCGTTTTAATGCAATGTAAAATTTAGCCGTAAACCTGCTCATTATCGCAACTACCTCATGCTTTTTTGCCCCTGTCAAACAGTTTAGCTAACATATTTTAATCAACTTTTTTTGCGTATAAAAGCAATTTACATGAGGTTTGGGTAAAATTGTTAAAAAATAGGCTGTGGTTTTAGCCTACTTACTTTTATATTTGCTCAAATAAAGATATAATTTATGAAGTTTATAGTTTCCTCATCGGCCTTGCTAAAACAATTGCAACAAATAAGTGGCGTTATAAATGCTAATACAGTACTACCTATTTTAGAAGATTTTTTGTTTGAAATAGAAAAAAACAAACTAACTGTTGTAGCTACCGATTTAGAAACGGTGATGAAAGTGCATTTAGATATTGAAGCAAAAGATAGCGGTAAAGTGTGTATACCTGCAAAAATTTTGATGGACTCATTAAAAAATATTCCAGAGCAACCCTTAACGTTTACCATTGATAAAAATTTTGGTGTAGAGCTTACTAGCGATAATGGTAAGTATAAAGTAATGGGCGAAAACCCAGATAATTTCCCTAAAGAACCTACAGCTGACGATGCTAATGCTTTTACCATGACTAGCACTGCATTAGTAACAGCTATAAACAAAGCTATTTTTGCAGTAAGTAACGATGATTTACGCCCAGCTATGACAGGTGTATTTTTTGAGTTAGATAAAAAAGGTATAACTTTTGTAGCTACAGATGCACATAGGCTTGTACGTTATACAAGAACTGATGTAAGCTGTCCACAAAAAGATAGCTTTATTGTACCCAAAAAACCATTGAGCCTACTAAAAAGCAGCTTACCGGATAATGAAGATGAATTAACGGTTAGCTATAATAGCAACCACTTATTTGTAAAGCATGGCGGTACAGAGTTAGTGTGTAGGTTAATTGATGCTAGGTTCCCCGATTATAAAGTGGTAATACCTGTTGATAATCCGTATAAAATGACGGTGAATAAAAATGATTTTCAAAATGCATTACGCCGAGTAAGTGTGTTTAGTAATAAAAGCACCAATCAAGTAGCCTTAAACATTACCGGTAGCGAATTGCAATTGGCAGCGCAAGATGTTGACTTTAGCTTTGAAGGAAACGAGCGAATGAAATGCCAATACGATGGAGAAGACTTACAAATTGCCTTTAATGCAAAATTTTTAATTGAAATGCTTAATGGAGCAGATACTGCCGAAATAAATATGGAACTAAGCACACCTACAAAAGCAGGAATAATAAAACCAACGGAGCAAGATGAAAACGAAGAATTGCTAATGTTAGTGATGCCGTTAATGTTGAATAACTAACCCAACACTATATATTGTAAACCTCTGCATTTTGCGGAGGTTTTTTTATTCTATCAATTTGCACATTGTTACCTTTGATAAAATAATTTTTAACAATTACCAATATGAAATTAGTAACCTACTTAAAAGACCATCATCCACAATTAGCATTTTTAGTAAATGATGTTTTGTATGATACCGATACGGTTAATAGCGAATTGCCTAATACCATGGCCATGTTTTTAAATTTTTGGGATGATTATATGCCTATAGCTATATCGGCCGAAAAGCAAATTAAAGAAGGAATGTTAGGGAAGAGAGCAGCCACTATTAATTATAACGAAGCAGAGGTAATGGCGCCAGTGCCTTTTCCTACTAGTTGTAGAGATGGGTATGCTTTTAGGCAACACGTTGCTGCAGCTAGGCGTAATCGTAAAGTAGATATGATTACAGAGTTTGACCAATACCCCATTTTTTATTTTACTAATCATAATAGCATACAAGGCCCAGGTAATATTGTTTGTATGCCCGATCATTTTAAAAAATTAGATTTTGAATTAGAGGCTGCCATTGTAGTTTGTAAAAGCGGACGAAATATAAAAGCTGCCGAAGCAGATGAATACATTGGTGGCTTAATGATAATGAACGATATTAGTGCAAGAACATTGCAAATGGAGGAAATGCTTTTAAACCTTGGGCCTGCAAAGGGAAAAGATTTTAGTACGGTAATTGGACCCATGCTGGTAACCTTAGATGAATTAGAACAATTTGAAGTGCCTTGCAAACCAAACCATACTGGTAAAGCATGGAATTTAACCATGAAATGTTGGGTAAATGGCATACAAGTTAGCCAAGGTAATGTAGCCGAAATGGATTGGACGTTTGCCGAAATTATTGAACGAGCCAGTTATGGCACAAATGTATTTGCTGGTGATGTAATCGGAAGTGGAACAGTTGGTACTGGGTGCTTTTTAGAATTAAATGGCACAGGTAAATTAAATGATCCTACTTATCAAGAGCAGTGGTTACAGGATGGAGATGTGGTAGAAATGGAAATTGATGGGTTGGGTAAATTAAGCAATACAATCGTAAAAGATGAAAGTGATTTTTCAATATTGGATTTAAAGAAGCTTTAACCGCAAAGACGAAAAAAATGAATAATGAGAAATTAAATGATTTAGCTAAGCAAATTGTAGATGCTTGTTTTCATGTGCATAAAGAATTAGGACCAGGTTTGTTGGAATCAGCATATTAATATGCCTTATTAAAGGAGTTGGAATTAAGAGGTATTTTGGCTCAGTATCAAGTACAGGTTAAACTGTTTTATAAAGGGTATGATACTGGTAAGTATTATGCTATTGATATATTAGTAGAAAATGAAATAGTGATAGAAATTAAATGTGCAGATATAATGCACCCCGTTTATATTGCTCAAATAATTTCTTATTTAAAACTATCACAAAAAAAATTAGGTTTTCTGGTTAATTTTCATGTTCCTTTAATCAAAGATGGCATCAAACGATTTGTAAATAATTTTTAAACTTGGCGGCTTTGCGCCTTAGCGGTTACAACTATGATTTTAAAATTATCTGATTTAAAGCCAATGGATGCTCAAAATTATTTGCAGCATGCTATTGCACCAAGGCCAATATGCTTTGCCTCTACAATTGATGCACAGGGAAATATTAATTTAAGCCCATTTAGTTTTTTTAATTTGTTTAGCAGCAATCCTCCAATTGTAATTTTTTCGCCGGCCCGAAGAGTACGAGATAATACCACTAAACACACTTTACAAAATGTTTTAGAAGTGCCAGAAGTGGTTATTAATATTGTTGACTATGCAATGGTGCAGCAAACCTCTTTAGCTAGTTGTGAGTTTGCAAAGGGTACAAACGAGTTTGAAAAAGCAGGCTTTACAATGGAGGCATCTACGCAAGTAAAACCACCCATGGTAAAAGAAAGTAAAATAAAATTAGAATGTAAAGTAATTGAAGTAAAACCTTTAGGTACCCAGGGTGGTGCTGGTAATTTAGTAATTGCAGAGGTATTAGTAATGCACATTGATGATAGCATTTTAAACGCAGATAATAAAATTGATCAAACAAAATTAAATTTAGTGGCAAGGCTTGGTGGCGATTGGTATTGTAAGGTTGATGAAAGCAATTTATTTAAAGTTGAAAAACCAAATACACAATTGGGTATTGGGGTAGATGCGTTGCCAGAATCTATAAAAAATAGCAAAATACTTAGCGGCAATAATTTAGGACAATTAGCCAATATAAATCAAATGCCTTTTGTAGATGCTGCTTTTGAAGATGATAAACTAAGAAGTATAATTCAATACTATTCAATTAATCCAGACGATATGGAAGTTGAACTACATAAGTATGCTGCACAATTGCTGAATGAAAATAAAATTAATGATGCTTGGCAAATTTTACTTGCCACAACGGTTTAGCTACCACTTTTGCCCAAAAACTTTTTTCAATATATCAGTTGTTCTTGCAGCTAAATTGTTTCTTATATTTAGTTCTTCCTTGGCTACTAAATCAAATAAAGCACTTACCGCTTTTTGTGTTACAAAGTTTGGTAAATCGGGGTTTATTTTTTTAAATGTAGTAGGAAAGTTGTTGTATTTGTTTACCACATCGCTATAATATTTTGTTGCTTCTACTTTATCTAACGAAGATTTTATAACAGGTAAAAAAGCGGCTATCAGTTTTTCGGTAGTTTTTTCTCTAAAAAAATGCGTTGCACTTGTGTCACCATTTTTTACTAGTCCTATGGCATCTTGTAACGTCATATTTTTTATGGCATCAACAAAAATTGGTTTAGCAAAGCCTGCCGCATCCTCTGCACCTCGGTTTATTTGCAAAATAGCTTTATCAACCATTTTGTTAAATCCTAAATCACGTAAGGTGTTTTCAATTTTTTTAGCATCTGGCGGCAATAAAATTTTGTATAACGCATCTTTAAAAAAACCATCTTCTTTATTTAGTTTTAATACTGCACCAGCCAATCCCTGGCTTAACGCCTCTTTAATACCTTGCCCAGCTTCACCTTCGGTAATACCACCAATACCAGTAGTTTGAGGTAAATTTTTTAATACATCACAGCCGCTGAATAAAGCCACTATAAAAAGTAGTATAAATATTTTTTTCATTTTAGTTATTTGTTTTAAAGGTAAACAAGTTTCTTGCCAAACTCTACTACTAAGACTAAGTTATTGAACATTGGGTTGCAAAAAGTATCTTTGCTAACCAAAAAAGCCATTGTTGGGGAGTTACTAACTTAATAATTAATAGATTTTATGAGTACACAGCATTTATCTGAGCAAGAAATAATTAGAAGAGAAAAATTAGACGAACTTAAAAAATTAGGTATTGATGCATATCCTGCAGCACTGTATCCAGTAAACACAACCTCTACTTATATAAAAGAAAATTATAAAGGCGATGAAAATAAGGCTGACTTTGCCGATGTATGCATTGCTGGAAGAGTAATGGGTGTTAGAGACATGGGCAAAGCAAACTTTGCTGTGTTACAAGATGCAGTGGGCAAAATTCAATTTTATATTAAGCAAGATGATATTTGCCCAGACGAGGATAAAACAATGTACCAAACTGTTTGGAAAAAATTAATTGATATTGGCGATATTATTGGTATAAAAGGATATGTGTTTACCACTAAAACGGGCGAAACATCTATTCATGCAAAGGAGTTTACCATTCTTACAAAAGCACTACGCCCTTTACCTATAGTTAAAGAAAAAGATGGAGAAGCTTTTGACGAAGTAACGGATCCTGAATTTAGGTACCGCCAACGCTATGCCGATTTAATTGTAAACCCAAGTGTAAAAGAAACCTTTATAAAGCGTAGTAAAATGGTAAATGCAATACGTGAGTTTTTAAACGAACGTGGAGCGTTAGAGGTTGATACGCCTGTATTACAGAGTATACCTGGGGGTGCAGCCGCAAGGCCGTTTAGCACACACCATAATGCGTTGGATGTGCCTATGTATATGCGTATTGCTAATGAGTTGTATTTAAAAAGATTAATTGTAGGCGGCTTTGATTTTGTGTATGAGTTTAGCCGAAATTTTAGAAACGAAGGAATGGACAGAACCCATAACCCAGAGTTTACCGTACTAGAATTTTATGCAGCCTATAAAGATTATGAGTGGATGATGGACACCACTGAGCAAATGTTAGAAAAGGCAGCCATTGCAACCAACGGAGTTTCCAAAGTAATAGTAGGCGATAAAGAAATAGATTTTAAAGCGCCTTACAAGCGTATAACCATGTACGATAGCATTAAAGAATTTACAGGGTTTGATATTAGCCAAATGGATGAAGAGGGCATACGTAAGGTCTGCAAGGAATTAAAAATACATGCAGACGAAAAATGGGGTAAAGGAAAATTAATTGACGAAATTTTTGGAAGCAAATGCGAAGGCAATTATATACAGCCTACGTTTATTACCGATTACCCAGTAGAAATGAGTCCACTAACTAAAAAACACCGCAGCAAAGCTGGGCTCGTAGAGCGTTTTGAGCTAATGTGTAATGGTAAAGAAATTGCCAATGCCTACAGTGAGCTTAACGACCCTATTGAGCAGCGGGAGCGTTTTGAGGAACAGGTAAAACTAATGGAACGTGGTGATGATGAAGCTATGTTTATTGACCATGATTTTTTACGTGCCTTAGAATATGGTATGCCACCAACCAGTGGTATTGGCTTTGGTATAGATAGAATTGCAATGCTGTTAACCAATCAACACAGCATACAAGATGTTTTGTTTTTTCCGATGATGAGGCCAGAGAATGTAGAATAATCTTTAAAACTCTATAATAAACCCAAGCGTTGGTGTTACCTGTGGGTCATCATTACTTAATAAGGTTGGTATTGCGTTGCTGCCATTTATATTAATAGGCAAACCATCGGTTGTTAAAAAAGCTGTGTTGTTTGCATTTCTTCTAAATGTATACGTTGGTATGGCAGGGTTTTTAGCAATGTACCAGTTGGTAACATCCAAAAATAAATCAATAGTCATTTTTTTAAAATTCCATTTTTTATCTATACGCACATCACCACTATTAAATCCGCCAAGGCGCTGTGTATTTAGTCTGGCATAGTCTACAACGCCTTGCCCAAGGGATAGGTAATTTGCTTGCGATGCAACATCATCAAACGGAGAATAAGGAGCACCACCTTGGTAGCGAAACTTTAAACCAAGCTCTATATTTCGTGGAAATTTATACCCCCATGTTACGGTTAATAAATGCCTATTATCCCAAGCACTTGCTATAAGTTTATTATCTAGTCCTGCATATTCACTTCTATAAAATGTATAAGAAAGTATGCCAAAAAATTTATTTGTTAATTTTTTTTGTGCAAAAAATTCAAAGCCATAAGCTCTACCTTTTCCATTGGTTACTACAGCTTCGTTACCTAACACATTAAAATCGCCACCAAGGTTAGCCAGCGAAATGCCTTTACTAATAGATACCGGCACATTAGCATAATCTTTATAAAACCCCTCAGCTGTAAAACGTAAACCATCGTTTGGTAAATACTCTACGCCTGCCACATAATGATCGCTACGTTGGTATAAACTATTTTTATTTACTAAATTATTAGCATTATCGGCAAAGCCTAAAATAGTGTAAGGTGCTATTTTAAAATATCGCCCTATAGAGGCATTGGCCGTCCATTTATCGGCTAAAATATAACTTGCAGATATACGTGGGCTTAATGTTTTTAAACCATTATTACCTGTAGTGGTAAACGTATTCATATCGCTACGTAGGCCTGCACTAACACCTAGGCGGCTATTAAAAAATCGTTTGCTTACTTGTACAAAGGCACCATAGCGTAAAAAGCTGTTTAGCGGACTAGTAAAATTTACAGTAATAGCATTTTGTATAATATTACCTGAACCATCTCTTAACTCTCTACGAAGTACAGCAAAAGTTTTTGTATCGTATTCCGATACTTGTGCTACGGTACCGTAGGCAATTTTCCAATCGTTTATATTTTTATTTACATCAAAACGCAATTTATTTTCTGTTTCTCTACTCGTATAGGTTAGTGTTTTTTGTGCTTCTATTTGTGTGGTATTATCTTCATATTGATTTATGTCGTTATCAAAAGTATTTCTACTTAAGGCAATATTTACAAAACCATTTTTTACTAACCTTTTTAACGATAAACCTGCAGTATACGTCCATTGTTTAATAAAGGCATTGCTATTTAAAATATACAATTTTTCAGGGGTTGCTTTTTTTATTGCTGCAAACCTAAAGTCATCAATTGCGCCAATGCCAATAAACGACAAGGTTGTTTTTTTATCAATTTGACGAGTAATTTTTGTTTGAAAATCCCAGTAGCTAGGTCGTATGGGTAAATCAATTGCAGTAAACAACAATTGTAAATAGCTACGTCTTATCGAAGCTAAAAAAGTTGTTTTTTTATCTTTAGAAAGTGGCCCTTCAAGCGTACCAGATAACTCTGTAGCACTTAAACGTACATTGCCTTGCAATTTATTTCTGTTGCCCGTTTTTTGTTTAAATTGAAAAACTGAACTCAATGCGTTGTCGTACCTAGCATCAAAAGCAGAGCTAGATAATTTTACATCTTCAATAAAAGATACATTCAATATACCTTGCGGCCCTCCTGCGCTTCCTTGTGTTTGAAAGTGATTAATAACAGGCACCTCTATACCATCTAAATAAAAAACATTTTCCGATGGTGCACCTCCACGTATTATAATATCGTTTCTAAAACCACCCCCGCCTGCACCTCCACCCACACCAGGTAAGCTTTGTATTACTTTACTTATATCAAAATTTCCACCGGGGTTACTTTTAATTTCTTCGGTGGTTAAGCGTTGTACACTTAATGGAGTTTCTAAAGTAGCTGCCCTTGCAGTACGTTTATTTGTTTTTACAACTACCTCAGTTAATGCATCGCCAGTTTGTTCTAACTCTATATTAAAATTATTTTCGTTACCTGCATTTATAACAACATTAAAAAGTGTTTGCTTTTTATAGCCCACCAGCGAAAAAATTATATTATACGTTTTTAAGGGAATGCCTGTAATTCTAAAAATACCATTTGTATCTGCAATAGCTCCTTTGGCAATACCTTCTATGCTTACACTTACGTTGGCTAATATTTTTTGTGTTAGCTTATCTACCACAACACCAGATAAACGACCATTATTTTGTGCTGTTGCAGTTAAAATACTAAGACTGAAAATGCTCAATACTGTTATTTTTTTATAGAAATCAACTAAAGCCATTTTTATATTTTTAAGTAGAATATATGTGCTGTGAAAACAACATTATTTACAGCAAATAGTTTAATTTTTTGATGTTATTTTTTGGTTATTTAGGCATAGAGCTATGGATTATATTCTATAATTAAAAAAACCTTTATATTTTTAGCTTAATAACAAGATTGCCAATGTACTAGAAAATACAAACATTATTTTTTATAGTGAGCTTTTGCAAGAATAAATTATTTTTTTCCATCCATCATTTCTCTTTCGATTTTTACACTAAAAAAACTATCTTGTAAATTCAATTAAAAAATTGCATATGATAGCTATTGTAAAAAAGGGAATTGCATTGAGTGCACTTACAATTTTATCCCTTGTTTCTCAGGCCCAAAAAAAAGAGTTAACAGACGAACAGTATTTTAAAGCAAATTTTAAAGGCATTACACAAGCCTTACCAAGCGCCGGCCCTTGGGTAGATGAAAGCCATGTGGTAATACGTAGAGAAGGCAAAAGCTTTTTACTGGATTGTAAAACTGGGAAAGAAATAGACTATACAAACCCTGTGGTGAATAAAGGAACTGTAGTAATGAAGCCAGAGATAATTACAAAGCAAAATGATTTATATGTTCGTAAAGGTATTGGCGATGAACAATTAACAAACGATAAAGACAAAGAAGTAAACCCCACCCTTAGCCCCGACGGTAATTATGTGGCGTATACAAAAAATAATAATTTATACACCGTAAATCTTACCACAAAAAAAGAAACAAAACTTACAACGGATGGTAGCGAACTAATTTTAAACGGTTATGCTAGTTGGGTTTATTTTGAAGAAATTTTAGGCAGACCAAGTCAATATAAAAGTTTTTGGTGGAGCCCTAATAGTAAAAATATTGCTTACTTCCGTAGCGATGATACAGAAGTTCCATTATTTACTATAACCAATGCAGATGGGCAACATGGCAAAATGGAAAGTCTACGCTACCCAAAAGTTGGTGATAAAAACCCCGAGGTAAAAGTAGGTATGGTTTCGCCAGATGGTGGAACTACAACTTGGGCAGATTTTAACCAAAAAGATGATCAATATTTTGGTATGCCTTACTGGAAACCAGATGGAAATACGTTATTGGTACAATGGATTAATCGTTTGCAAAATAATTTAATTGTATACGAAGTAAACCCAACAACAGGTGCTAAGAAAGAATTTTATACCGAAACGCAAAAAACATGGATTGATTTAGATGATAATGATAGAATACAGTTTTTAAAAAATGGAAAAGGTATTATTTTATTAAGTGATGCTACCGGTTGGAAGCATATATACTATCATGGGATGGATGGAAAAAGAATTAATGCCATAACCGAAGGCAAGTTTACTATAACAGATGTAAATTATGTAGATGAAAAAAATAGTATAGTTTATTTTACTGCACGTAGTAAAGAAAATTCCGCTACAAGAGATTACTATAAAGTTAATTTAAATGGGAAAAAATTACAACGATTAACTTTCGGAAATTTTAATCATAATTTTATCAATGCATCTCCAAACAGCGAATACTTTATTACCACCTACGGCAATTCATCTACCCCTAATAAAATGACGTTAGTAAATAATAGTGGAAAAATTATAAAAGAACTAGGAGATGCTAAAGGTGCTGAGTATGATAATTACAACGTAGCAAAAACCGAAATTATTAGAGTAAAAAGTGATGATGGGTTGTACGATTTGCCCATGAAAATTACTTGGCCACTAACAATGGAAGCAGGTAAAAAATATCCTGTTTTAATTAGTATTTATGGCGGACCAAATGCTGGCACAGTAAACGAAGGTTTTACACTTGGTGGCAACCAACAATGGTATGCTAAAGAAGGGTTAATACAAGTAGCCATGGATCATAGAGCTAGTGGCCATTTTGGTAAAGAAGGTGTAAATTATATGTACCATAATTTAGGCGATTGGGAGTTGAAGGATTATGCAACCATGGTAAAATGGTTGGTAGCAAATGGCAGTGCCGATGCAAAAAAGATTTGTATTACTGGTTTTAGCTATGGAGGTTATATGAGTTGCTTAGCCCTAACAAAATATAGCGATGTATTTACACATGGCATGGCTGGTGGTAGTGTAACAGATTGGAGTTTATATGATAGCCATTACACCGAAAAATTTATGGGTACCCTAACCAATAATGCAGAGGGTTATAAAACAGGTAATGTAATGAACTATGTAAATCAGTACAAAGGCTTTTTACAAATTGTACATGGGGAAATT
Organism: Bacteroidota bacterium; assembly: GCA_031377245.1. Taxonomy (GTDB): domain Bacteria; phylum Bacteroidota; class Bacteroidia; order Chitinophagales; family Chitinophagaceae; genus Ferruginibacter. The sequence goes on along the minus strand of JANMEU010000014.1, from coordinate 212,528 downwards.
GATGAAAATGTACACCTACAAAATAGCTTACAGCTAATTGCAAAATTACAAGAGGCTAAAAAAGATTTTGAATTTATGGTTTACCCAACTGGTAGGCACGGTTGGGGAGGTAATAAAGGATTACATTTTCAAAATTTAAAAACACAATTTATTTATAAACACTTATTAGAGAAACAAGTGCCGAAGCAAATGATAAAATAACTCTTAGAAATAATAAAAATGGGCTTGAAGAAATTCAAGCCCATTTTTTTATACTTTATTTTTTCGCTTTAGTTTATTTTTTGTAGTAAAGTAATCTATAAAATAAATTATCCGTAACGATAAGCTATTAAATTGTGGCGTACTTAACGTATTGCTAATGTTTTTGCCATAATTATTTTCAACCGGCCTGCCAAATGTATAGTCATCCGCAATTTGTTTGTAAACAATATTTATAAAACTGCCTTGTGCAAATTGCCAAGTATACACTAGATCAATACTAAAGAAATTATAATTTTGGTTTACGTTTCCTGTGAATGGAACAGTAGGGGTATTTAAATTTCCATTACCATCTAAACTATAAAATTGTTTTGGATCAACCTTACTCCAGTAATGCCTAGCTCTAAGGGTTAAACCCATTCTATTGGTAAAATTATATTTAGAGCTTAATACATTTTCTATTGAACGTAATTGCCGTCTAGAAAAGTAAATGCCATTAGAATTACTAGCAGCATATCCATTAGAGTTATTGGTATTATTTAAGCTTAAAGAATTATCAATCGAAAATTTACTACTAAATCTTACTTTTCCAAATAAACCAAGCTCTGTAGTTTTGCGGTTAAATATATTTCCACTACCTCCAAATATATTACCACCCCACGATAATTTCTTTGCTGAATTACTTTCCCACCAAGCATTTAAACCAATACGACGAGATGTTTTTACAAAATAACCTTCATTCCTAGGTTCATAAAAATCATTTCCGCTTGGCCCTCCATTCATATTTATACCTATCGACCATAATTTTTTGGTTTGAGCATTAAAATTAATATTTACTCCCATGCCCTGAAACATAAACTCTTTTCTTTTTAAAGGATCTAAAGCAGTGACTAGTCTGCTATACCATAAATTGGTATTTATTCGCATTTGATTATACCAGCCTTTTGGTTTTATCCAATTATATCCAGCCCAAGCTCCTTGAACCATTTCGTTATTATTTGTAAAAAAACCTAAATCGCTTTTGTCATATTTTGCATTAGTTAAATCTTGCCAAATATTAAAATTAAAACGGCCACTTGTTTTTCCAAAGTAAACAGAATGGGCATAACCTGTTGTAGGTTTTTCTTTTGAGTGCAAGATGTTGCTAATACTTACGTTTCCACCTATATTCCATTTATTTTTTTTATCGTTAAAATCAAATAACGCACTAGTTACGTTAGCATCATTTTGATTACCCGATCTTAAAACATTAGTATTTACTAATGATATGCTGCTATTATTTTTTAAGGTTTGGTCTAAAACAATAATATTATAATTCGTTAAAGGCTCTGTTTCAAGTTTTCGTGTTTGCTTAGTTAGTGTATCAATAATAGTGGCTTGTTGTTGTTGTGTTATGGAGTTTAATATTCCAATGCCTAAGCCTTTTTGTGTACGACCACTAATTTTTGTTGCATTTAAGAGTTTTATTTGCTCAGGATTTTCTGTAATTATTTCGTTACCATTTAATTGGTTGTTAACGGAATAATAGTTTGAAGGCTTATTGCCTATTTTTCCAATTCGTCTTGGGTAAAATAAGTTTCCTTTATTAAATAACTCTAAGCCTTCAATAAAAAAAGGTCTGTTTTCGGTAAATCGTTGTTCAAAGGCAGATAGGTTTAAAATTCTGTTATCGGTTTGTACTTGTCCAAAGTCGGGTATTAGCGTCATGTCTAACGTAAAGGCTTGGTTAATTCCGTATTTAATATCCATTCCTCCATTTAAGCTAGTTTTATTTATTTTACCATCTTTAGCTTTTCCATCATGATTTTGATAAACAGAAAAGTATGGCGAAAATTGTAAACGCAATGGAGGCTTTACATCTTCTAACCCAAGCATCATTCCTTCTTGTGTTAAAAAACCATTTGCATTAGGGTCTATACTTTGCCAAAAAGATTGCTGGCCACTTTTTTGACGGCGTCGTACAATATTTAACCCCCAATCTTGTATTTTCTTTTTTCCAAACCGGATGGCGGAATATGGAATAAACATTTCAAACGTCCATCCATCATTATTTATTTTAGCCGCACTTTCCCAAACTGCATTCCAGCTAAAATCCTCATTATTACCATTATTATTGGGGGCTACTTTTGCATCCATTTGCTCACCAAGTGGCGTTACAAAATATTCAAACCCGTTTAACTTATCATTATACGTATCAAGCACTACACCTAAAAAGTCATTATTACCAAAACCATCTCTACCTATTAATTCGGAGGCAATACTATCTTTAAATTTTTCTTTTAAATTTCCGCCCACATAAAGCCCCTCATTATCATACAAAAAATAAATAAAGGTTGCATTTTCTACACTTTCAGCAATAAATGGAGCAGGGCGTAGCATAGTAAATTTATCCGCTACAGGAGCATTTTTCCAGATTGCTTCGTCTAATAAACCATCAATTTTAATGGGAACATTAATTCTTTTTGGGTTTAGTTTGCGTACTTCTTTTTGTTGTCCATTTCCTAGAGAATACACTAGCATTAAGCCCATTAGGGCAGTTAATTTAAAAAAATTCATGGCTATACTTTTTTGGCTATTACAAAATTAAACGAAGTGTTTGCGAATGCTTAACCACTTATCACAATACACATTGTTTTAACATTGTATTAAAGTAATGCCATTTATAAAAATGTTGCACCAACCTTAAAAACTTAACAAAAAAAATTGCCAACTTATACTAAGTTGGCAATTTAAATAGGTATATTTTTTTAAAAAATAAGTTAAACAAATAAATCATTATACAATGTTGCCCCAGGCACTACCGAATATTTACCTAAATCTGTAATGCCTTCTGCGGCTAATACATCTTCATCAATAAAGGTATTGCCTGTACATTGTGTACTAGGCTTACTTAAAATATAATAGGCAGCATCCGCAATAATATCTACCGTGCGGCTCATTTTCATTAACATTTCGCCCCCTAATAAATTATTTACAGCAGCAGTAGCAATGGTTGTTTTAGGCCAAAGAGCATTTGCAGCAATGTTGTATTGCTTTAACTCTGCAGATAAACCCAAAGCAATCATACTCATATTATATTTGCTAATGGTATAGGCTAAATGTTTTTGAAACCATTTTAAATCCATGTTTATTGGCGGAGATAAATTTAGAATATGTGCATTTGTTCCTTTTTTTAAATACGGAATACAAGCTCTGCTCATCATAAATGTACCACGTACATTAATATCATACATTAAATCAAAACGTTTAGGTTCTGTTTGCTCCGTTGGTAAAAGATTAATGGCAGATGCATTATTGATTAATATGTCTATACCACCAAATTTTTCAACGGCTTGTTTTACTACATTATCTATTTGATCTTCGAAACGAATATCGCATTGTACAGCCAACGCTTTTCCGCCAGCAGCTTCCATTTCGGCAGCAGCACTAAAAATGGTGCCCCCAAGTTTGGGATTTTCTTCTATACTTTTACTAGCAATTACAATGTTTGCACCTTCGGCTGCTAATTTTAAACCAATAGCCTTACCAATACCTCTGGATGCACCAGTAATTAAAACAGTTTTGTTGTTAAATGACATCGTTTATTTTTTAGTTACTTAAAGTTACTTCGTATGTTTTATCTGTATTCAATAATTTAGATATAAGACAGTTTGCTTTTACATCTTCCATACATTCAGCAAATTTTTCGTTGCTTATTTCGGGCACTGCAGCTGTAACTATTAAATGCGAATTTGTTATAGTGCCACTATCCAAAGTAATAGTACAATTAACATCAATATTACTGGCTGTAAAACCTGCTGCATTTAAAACAAAACTTAATTTCATGGCAAAACAGCCAGCATGTGCTGCCGCCACTAACTCCTCAGGATTTGTACCTACACCATCTGCAAAGCGGCTTGTAAAGTTATATTGTGTTTGGTTAAGTGTGGTGCTTTGTGTGGTTAAATGGCCAGTACCTTCTTTTCCGGTGCCGTTCCAAACGGCGGTTGCGTTACGTTTCATATGTTTATTTTTTTAATAAGTTTAAAATTTCTTTTTCGTTGTAGCCAACAATTATGTTGTTTTTATTTTCAATAATTGGTCGCTTAATAATACTGTTGTGTTTAATCATTATTTCTACAGCACCCAATATACTTTCGGCTTTCTTTTTTTCCACTTCGTCAAGTTCTTTCCAAGTAGTGCTACGTTTATTAAAAATTGTTTCTACACCAATTTTATGAATCCACTCTTGTAGCTTTTCTTTTGTAACTCCTTTTACTTTATAATCATGGAAAGTAAAATCTGCCTTTTCTTTTTTTAAAAGCTGAAATGCTTTTTTTGTTGTATCGCAATTCGGTATTCCGTATAAAATTATTTCTTTCATGTAATTAAGGCAATTAAAAATCGGGTAATACTGGTTTATTACTCATAATCTTTTCAATTTTTTCCATCACCTCTGGCGTTAGTTTTTCTACCACCTCAATAGCTTTTAAATTAGCTAGTAATTGTGTTTTTTTTGTAGCGCCTAAAATTGCTGTACTTACATTTGGGTTTTTAATACACCATGCAATGCTAAGGGCAGCAGTAGTTTCGCCAAGTTTAGCTGCTAACTCAGTTAATTTTTTAACTTTTTTAACCTTATCGTCCATTACCCATCTTTCTTTTAACCAATCAAAACCTTCTAAAGCAAAACGACTACCCTTGGGTATACCATCATTATATTTACCGCTTAATAAACCACTTGCTAAGGGGCTCCAAATGGTGGTGCCCATACCCACCGTTCTAAAAATATCTAAATATTCTTTATCAAGCTTTTCTCTTTCAAACATATTGTATTGCGGCTGCTCCATGGTAGGGCCAATTAATCTAAATTTTTCTGCAATGCGATGAGCTTCCATAATTTCTACACCGCTCCACTCACTTGTACCCCAATACAATACTTTGCCTTGTTGTATTAAATGATTCATAGCCCAGACCGTTTCTTCTATTGGAGTGTTTTTATCGGGTCGGTGGCAAAAATACATATCCAAATAATCAACTCCTAGGCGTTGTAAAGCTTCGTTACAGGCTTCTATTACATGCTTTCTACTAAGCCCTAATTGGTTAGGCTTATTTTCTTTTCCACGCCAACCCCAAAATACTTTACTACTAACGGTGTATGATGTACGATCCCATTTTTTCTTTTTTAATACCCTGCCCATCATTTTTTCACTTTCGCCTAGGGCATATACTTCGGCATTATCAAAAAAGTTAATGCCTTTATCGTAGGCAATGCCCATTAATTCATCGGCAACTTTATCATTTATTTGTTTGCTAAAACTTACCCAGCTTCCAAAGCTAAGCACACTTACTTGTAAGCCAGATTTTCCGAGACGGCGATATTGCATTTTAGTTAAAAATTAAGATTAAAAAGAATATAAATGTACGAAAATAAATGGGAGTATTTTTTTGAAAAAAAGTAACGTTTGTATAAAATTAATAGGCAGGGAAACTACTGGTAGGTACCCTAAAATAACTATTGGTGGTATTTTTAAACCATTTGTCGGTAAAATTTTGATTTACTTCAAATCCAATACTATTTATAATTTCTTTCTTAGTTTTTATAACAGTGGGCTTATCGGTATAAAATTGATAAGTTGGCCTATTTCTATCCCAAAATAATTCATTCGTATAAAGGGTATCTCCATTTTTAAGACCAATAAACCGTACACTATCTTTTAATAAAACTTTGCTTTGGGTTTCGTTGTATTTGCCGTACTTGGCATCTAAAATGCTTTCAATAACGCCTTGTTCATTATAAAAGTCTACATGTAATTGTTTAGGAAACTCTACAAACGATACCGTGTCTTGCACTCGTAGCATTAAGGGTGCCTTAAGTTGTGCTTTGGCTTTTCCGCTTGTAGTATAATTTACGTTTACGTTTGTAGCTTCTTCTATTGCAAGGCTTTTGCTGGTAATATTTTTAATATCGCCTTCGTTGTTTTCGCAACTGTATAAGCCAATAAGTAGTAATGCCGATAAAAGGATTGTGACACAGGAATGATGCCATGAAAATATAAAGCTTGTATTATTCCTTTTTTTAATCATACTTACGTTTTCTAAACCAAAGCGAATTCATAGTAACACCAACGCTTATACGCATTATGTTTTCTCTTAAATTAGCCGAAGCATTTCCTCTATTGGCAACTTCTAAACCGGTATTTAGCACTACAAAATCAAACGAGTTATAACTTAAGCGTTGTAAGGATGTTAAGGGGAAGCCTGCACCTGCAGTAAATCCAAATTCTTTTCTGTTGGTTGATAGTTTTACATAATCTGGTCCGTAATAAAAACCAGCACGGTATTTAACAAAACTAAAATATTTTTTTGATGGAGTACCAACTTTTGCTGGATAGTATTGAGCCCCAACTCTAAGTGTAAAACTATTTTGTAAAGCATCTTTTGCGCCATAAAATCTATACTTTTCCCAATTGGTTAGCTCCAAGTCTGCACCCACAAGCCAGTTTGTGTTGGTGTAGGTAAAACCAACACCAATTGTTCCAGGTAACTCAAGTTTACCAGACACTTCTTTTTGTTCAAACACACTATCTAATTGAAATGTGGTACCATTTCCATCTAATGTGTATGTTTCTCTTAAAATATCTTGCTTAGCATTTATATTTTGTTTTAAGTTGGCATATGCCCCAAGGCGTAATGTACCTTTTTTAATTTCGGTGGTGTATTGTACTCCAGCGTTTAAAAATAAGGCACCAAGCCTTGTATTGTTAGATGAGTTTGAGCGATAGTACGTAACGGTATCGTTAATAAAATCTAATTTTGTACTGTAATTTTTACTACCAAACATATAGCCTGTAGTTAACCCAAAACTTACTTTTTTAATTCTTAAACCAGTACCAACATAAAATTGATTAATACCTCCAGTACCTTCAAAAATAGTTTTTAAGCTGTCTATATTAGTTAAACGTTCATTTTTTTCTATTTTGTAATTTATATTACTGATGGGTTTTAACCCAAACGATAAGCCCCAAGACATATCTTTTTTCCTCATTTTTTCTGAAGTAATAGGAAAGCCCATAGCTAAATAAGAAATAAACGTATTGGTTGCCGAAAATTTATTGGCAGGGTTTTTAGTTTTTAAGGTGCGTATATCAATATCGCTTCCTATATCATACGTAGTTAACCCTAAGTTAGAAAAAGATGCAGGGTTTGTAAAGTTTACACTAAAATTATCTGCAATTCCTGCAGAAATTCCACCCATACCACGTGTTAAGATATTATGATTTGGAGATATATCGCCTATGCCGTAACGGGAGTAAGGGGAGTTTTCTTGAGCGGTAAGGGTAAGTTGCATTAAAAATGCCACTAAAAGTACAAGTAAATATTTAGCCATTGTTAGTTTCGCTGAGTGCATATAAGCCTTTGAATAAAAAATTATAGTCGGCAAATATCTTGTTTTTAAGTCGAGTAGCAAAATAGCTGCAATATCCGCCGGTTAAAACCACGTTAAAGTTGCTGTATTTTTCGGCATATGCATCTATAAATCCTTGAATTTCAAAGGATATGCCTGCAAGTACACCACTTTGCATATTAGTTTTAGTATCGTAACCAATTAGCGGAAAATTCCATTCGGCCTTTACTTCAGGCAATTTTGCGGTAAAAACTTGCATAGCTTTAAACCGCATATCCATGCCAGGGGATATACTACCCCCAATAAATTGATGGTATTGATTAATAAAATTGTAGGTAATACAGGTGCCTAAACCAATTACTAAATTATTTTTGTTAGGAAAAAAGTGAACGGCGGCGGCGGCTAATGCCAACCTATCGGCACCAATAGTTTCGGGCTTACCAACCGGGCTTGTAAAATTTGCTTTGGTAAGATGTGATAATTTATGAAACCTGCTATGCTCCTCTAAAAAGTTTTCTATGGCAAGGTTGTGACTAATTACAGAAGATAAAATTGTTTTTTGAGGTTGATGAATGGTGATGATACGTTCAATGGTAAATAATTCATCATTTGGTAAAATAATTTCCTCAACAAATTCGGCGTTATTAAAAACGGCAGCTTTTAAACGGGAGTTTCCAAAATCAAAACAAATAGTTTTCATTTTTAATTGAATTTAATAACGTAAAAAGTAACCATCAATATTAAAAATACAGTTAAATTAATATTATTTATTGAAATTTTAGTTGGGCATTTTATAATTACTAAAATAGTGTACTTTTACTTCAATAGTATTAATATTATTAACTACACAAGAATGGATACGAATGATCATGTAATAATCTCTGGGTTTACAATAATAAAAAATGCCTTAATTAATGATTATCCAATTGTAGAAGCTATAACCTCCATTTTACCCATTGTAGATGAAATGATTGTTTTATGTGGAGATAGCGAAGACGATACGGTACAGCTAATAAAAGATATTAATGATCCAAAAATAAAAATTCATCATTCGGTTTGGAATAACAACCTTCGATTAGGTGGGGCTGTATTGGCAGATGAAACAAACAAGGCTTTTGAACTTATTAATCCAAATGCTACCTGGGCTTTTTATATACAAGCCGATGAAGTGGTACACGAAAAATATTTGCCTACTATTTTACAAGCATGCAAACAATATGCAAACACCAATAATGTAGATGGATTACTTTTTAATTATTTACATTTTTATGGCACATTTGATTATATAGGTGATAGTAGGCGATGGTATAATAAAGAAGTACGTATAATAAAAAATAATAAAAAAATTACTTCGTTTAAAGATGCCCAAGGTTTTAGAATTGGACAAAATAAAATAAATGTAAAACCAATTGATGCGTATGTGTATCATTATGGATGGGTAAAAAGCCCTGCACAAATGACACAAAAGCAAAAGCATGTAAGCAAATATTGGAATGAAGAAACGGATGGGTGGAGAAATTATTTAAAAACAGAAGATATATTTACATACACCGATTACGACTCATTACAATTGTTTAAAGAAACGCACCCTAACGTAATGCAGAAAAGAGTAGATACAAAAAACTGGGATGTAAAAATTGATATTACAAAAAAAAGATTTAGTTTGATAGATAGGCTTTTATATTATTTTGAAAAAATAACAAGCATACGATTATTTGATTTTAAAAATTATAAAATTGTATAAACGTTTTTTAAACATAAACTAGTTTGGTAAAAATGTGGCAAGGTTATATCGATAAAATAAAAACAGGCGATTTTAAAGCATTAGCTAGAGCCATAAGCTTGGTTGAAAACGAAGTGTTGGGGTACGAGGAAATGTTAGAAAATCTACCTACATCTACCGTGCCAATTATAGGAATAACAGGTCCACCAGGTGCAGGTAAAAGCACTATTGTAGATGCTTTGATTGAGTTATTAGTTAAACAAAATAAAAAAGTTGGCGTACTGTGTGTAGATCCTTCCTCCCCATTTAACTTAGGCGCTTTACTAGGCGATAGAGTAAGAATGTGTGAATGGTATAATCATCCAAATGTGTATATACGATCCTTGGCAAGTAGGGGTACCCTAGGGGGGCTAAATCCTAAAATTATTGAAATAAGCGATTTGTTAAAAGCCTCGTTATTTGATTATATAATAATAGAAACAGTAGGAGTGGGACAAACAGAATTAGAAATTGCAGGCTTGGCAGATGTTACTGTTGTAGTATTAGTACCAGAGGCTGGCGATGAAGTGCAGGTTATGAAAGCCGGCCTAATGGAAATTGCAACTATTTTTGTTGTTAATAAAGGCGATAGACCTGGTGCAGATATGTTTATAAAAAACCTTTCCTTTATAACACACCAAGCCGCTTACCCAATACCTATTATTAAAAGTATTGCCACAGAAAAAAAAGGAATTGATCAGTTAGAGAATTCTATTAACACCATACTTGAAGGCGGAAAAACAAATACTACAAAACGTAAATGGTTGCTTACCGAAAAAGTTTATCAATTAATTCAACACAAACGTATGAGAGACGTTAGTAAGAATCAGTTAGTAGAAAAAATAGAGGAACAGCCCTTAACTTTTAATTTGTATCAATTTGTAAAACAGTATAAATAAATTTCCCTCTTTATTAAATTGCTTAGTGTACAAATGAAAAAAATAATTTTTGATGCAGAACGAATGAAATACCCACACACAGGGCTATTTCATTTTTGCCATCAACTAGGGCTTGCACTAAAAGAAAATGCACTAAACGAACAACTTACTTTTTTTGTACGAAAAGAACAACAAACTAATTTTGGTACAGAGGCAAACTACATTGCTCAGCACTCGTTACATAAATTTTGTTTGCCCTCAACAAAAAATTTTGATATTTGGCATTCTACCTATCAATCCTCAGCTTATTTTCCTTTTAACAGAAAAATTAAAATTGTACTAACCGTACACGACTTAAATTTTTTACATGAGGAAAACAAAACCACACAAAAAATAAAAAAAGAGTTAAAAAATTTACAAAAAAAAATTGATAGAGCCGATAGTATTGTAGCAATTTCTGAATTTACGAAACAAGATATTTGTAATAATTTATCTTTAAATAATAAAAAGATAGAGGTAATTTATAATGGATGTAATATTAAAACTCTTGAAAATATTTTAAAACCTGCCGGAGTATTGCCTCAAAACTTTTTATATACCATTGGCACCATTACCAATAAAAAAAATTTTCATGTATTACCTGCGCTTTTAGTAAATAACGATAAGCACCTCATTATTTCTGGTATTATACAAAACGAAAGTTATTACAACTTAATAATTGAAGAGGCAAAAAAATTAAATGTATTTAATAGATTAATTTTTACAGGAGCTGTTTCTGAAAATGATAAACAATGGTACATGAGTAATTGCGATGCCTTTATATTTCCATCGTTAGCAGAGGGTTTTGGCTTACCCGTGGTAGAAGCCATGCATTTTGGCAAACCAATACTACTATCAACTAAAACTAGTTTGCCCGAAATTGGAGGCAACGCAGCTTATTATTTTGAAAATTTTGAACCGGTACATATGCAGCAAATATTGCAGCAATCGTTACAGGATTTTTATAGTATGAATAAAGCTAAAGAGGTAATTGAACGAGCAAACTTTTTTAATTGGGATGTAGCTGCCAAACAATACCTGCAAATTTATAATAAACTTTAAGGCTTGTATACTAAAAATAAAAAAATTGCAATTGTAATACAGCGCTATGGCAAGCAAGTTAATGGTGGTGCCGAGGTGCATGCAAAAATGATAGCCGAGCAACTAGCTAAATTTTATGCTGTTACTGTACTTACGAGTTGTGCAATTGATTATAAAACATGGCTCCCTGTAATGCCCGAGGGTTTAGCTACAGAAGGCGATGTAACTATTTTACGTTTTGGAAATGGCATACGAAACCCAAAAAAATTAAGGTTTTTCCAAAAAAAAATTACCAATAAATTACTAATTCAAAAACTGTTTAAAAAATTTAATTACCCCAAATGGATGTTAAGTTTATTTTCTTCCTTAAAAAATGATGAACAAAATGATCACCTTGAATGGTTAACGGCACAAGGGCCATCCACACCATTATTGATTGAGTATTTAAACGAAAATAAAAATAACTACGAGGCGTTTATTTTTTTTACAACCATTTATTACCCTACTGCACTCGGTATTTTACAAGTTGCACCTAAAAGTATTTTAATACCCACATTACATGATGAGGCAGTATCTTATTTTCCAGGGTATAAAAACACTATGGCAGCTGCAAAATGGATTTTTTTTAATACAAAAGCGGAACAATTATTTGCCGAAAAATTGTTTTCAAACTTAACCGTACATAAACAAATTGTTGCAGTAGGGGTTGATTTGCCTGATGAAAAGAATACCAAACCATTAGTACCAAAGCAACATGGAATATACCAACCTTACCTAGTTTATATTGGAAGGGTTGATTACGGAAAAGGCTGCGACACACTTATTGAATATTTTATTAAATGCATTGAAGAAAATATGCTTACACTTAAGTTGATATTAGTTGGTAAAATAAATATGCCAACAGTTAAGCATAAGCAAATTGAATATACTGGTTATGTAACGGATGAAACTAAAATTAACTTACTGCAAGGGGCTTTGGCATTGGCTATTCCGTCCGAATTTGAAAGCTTATCGCTTGTTTTATTAGAAAGCTTTGCTTATAAAATACCAGTACTAGCAAATGGTAAATCCGAAGTTTTAAAAAACCATATACTTAAAAGTAACGGAGGGTGGTGTTTTGAAAATTATACTGAATTTAATACTATTTTACTAGGGCTTTTAAAAATCGAAAACGAAAATTTAATAAAAGCAAAAAACGGGTTTAACTATGTAGCACAAAATTATAGTTGGCAGAATGTATTAGATAAATTTAAAATAGCTATAGATGCTATTGAACAAGGTAAGTAATTTGTTAATCTTTATTTTTATTAATTTCTTGTTTTATATGTTTTACATCCTCCTCTATTAATGATTTTCTTTTCTCTACAGCCGATCCTAAAAAAAGTTGTTTAATCGTTTCAAAATTCTTTACAATAAAAAATTCAAGTTTTTTTAACGAATTATTTTTATGATTTTTAAAATAGGCATCCGATTTTTTATATACAATTTTTACTTTCCCAAAAGGATTTTTTATGTTTTTAAAAAGAGTTGGATTAAGTTTTTTAGCACTTAAAATGTGCAAGTTTGCCTTATTAGTATATAAATTTAAATTAAGTGTTTGGGCTATATATTCAAGTGCAGGCACTGTGTAAAAAGCAATATGCTGGCCAGTTTCTGGTGCAAAATACCACCAATCTTCTGGAGATTTAATGGGGTTGTTTGGTACAATTTCGGTTGAAAAAATTATCGTGTCTGTTAAGGTTAATATTTCTTTTATTTCCTCTAAAGGGTTAGCTAAATGTTCAAAAAGCTCAAACGCTGTAGCGGCCTCAAATTTTTTTATAGGCGTATCTTTTACATCAAAAAACTTTGTAAAAATATTTTCACAAAATTTATCTGTATGATAAAAATTATATCCCTTATCTCTCATTAATCTAGTAAATACACCATACCCGCCAGCGTAGTCAATAAAATCACCTTCTACATTTAAGTTTTCGCCAATAATTTTTTCAACGGCTGTACTCAATTTATTGTTTCTAAATAATAAGCCTATATCCAATGCTGTAATGGCAGAGGCATAAGCCTCGTTTAACCAATATGGCTCCTCTGTTTGTATAAATCCTGTAGCATTACATTTAAAATACTTTACATCATATTTGCCAAGCACTTTTGTTGTAAAAAGATACGTAGTATCTCCTCCTGTAATTTTACTTTTTGGCTCCAATTTGATAATTATTAAGTAGTTAGATTAAGTTATGATTTATTATTCTTCCACCACCTATACCCAATAACACCTGCCACTGCAAATGGAGTAAGCATTAGGTAAACAATTGCATTGTTTAAGGCTTTGGCTGGTTTTTCGCCAAGTTGCTGAGCACTTTTTGTGCAAACACTACATTGGGCAAAAGTTGTAGGGGAACTAATTAGTATAAAGAAAGTAATTATATAAATGATTAATCTTGCCTTTTTCATTGTGTAAAATTACTAAACTATCTAGTTATCTATTGGTTTTAATTTTTAAGATTTTTTTAAAGTTTGTACCATTATTTTTGCAGTATGAATAAGTTGGTTAAACTATTTGTTTTTATTAATTGTATTACTGCCACTGTTTTTGCACAACCCAAAACAGCAGATGAAAATTATAAAGAAGGAATGCTGTTGGTAAATCAAGAAAAACTTAAAGAAGCATTGCCCTTTTTTAATAAAGCCATTACATTAAACCCCAAGCATGTTAACGCCTTTACACAAGCAGGGTTAATTTTTGTACGGTTGCAAAACCAGACCGATGCACTTACCTGTTTAAAAACCGCAGTTAAATTAAAGAAAAATAATACCATTGCTTATAACGGCTTAGGCATTTTATATAAAAATGTAATTGGCAAAGCTGATAGTGCTTTATTTTATTTTAAAAAACTTACATTATATAAGGCAGATACTACTACAGAGGTTTGTTATAATATTGGCTGGGGTTATAATGCCCTAGAAAAATACGATAGTGCTATTGTGTATTTAAAAAAGGCATTAGATATAAATAATAATTTTAAAACTGGGTATAGAGAAATTTCTTACTCCTATTATAAGGTAAAAAAACTTCAAGAATGTTTAGATTATTTTAAAAGTAGATTAGCAATTTCTGTGGTAGATGTAAACCTTTATTACATAGGTTTAATGAACAATGAATTAGGTAATAAAGAAGAAGCCATGAAATACCACGACCAACTAAAAGTCATTAACGAACGGAGTGCAGCTAGTTTGTTGAAAAAGATTGAAAATAAAAAGAGCTAACATTTTTGTTAGCTCTTTTCTATACTTATATAAAAGGTTTAAACTGCCTCGGCCTTCATATTTTTAGATACCCTATTACGTTCGTTTTCGTCTAAAATTACTTTACGCATACGAATACTTTTTGGCGTTACTTCTATACATTCATCTTGCTGAATATATTCCATACACTCCTCTAAAGTCATTAATATTTTTGGAGCCGCTTTACTAGCATCATCGCTGCCACTTGCTCTATGGTTAGTTAATTTTTTAGGTTCTGTTGCGTTTACATTTAAATCGCCTGGCTTAATATGCTCGGCAATTATTTGACCTGCATAAACCTCATCTCCTGGATCAACAAAAAATCGTCCTCTATCTTGTAATTTATCAATTGAGTAGCCTGTTGTTTTTTCAGTATTTTTAGATAGTAATACGCCATTATTACGGCCAGGTATTACACCTTTCCATGGTCTATATTCAAGTAAACGATGTGCCATAACAGCCTCGCCAGCAGTGCCTGTTAGCATGGTACTACGTAAACCAATTAATCCTCTAGAAGGTATTTCAAATTCAAGATGTTGCATCTCTCCTTTGCTTTCCATAATAGTCATTTCGCCTTTACGTTGGGTAACTAAATCAATTACTTTACCGCTAAATTCGGCTGGTACATCTACCACTAAATTTTCATAAGGCTCACATTTTTTACCGTCAATTTCTTTAACTAATACCTGAGGGTTACCAACGGTTAATTCAAACCCTTCTCTACGCATAGTTTCTATTAAAATGCCTAAGTGTAAAATACCTCTACCAAATACTAAAAAACTATCGGCACCATCTGTATCTTCTACTCTTAGGGCTAAGTTTTTTTCTGTCTCTTTCATTAATCTATCTCTTAAATGGCGGCTGGTAACAAACTTACCTTCTCTACCAAAAAACGGAGAGTTATTAATGCTAAACATCATACTCATCGTAGGCTCATCAACACTAATTACAGGTAACGCTTCTGGCGTTTCAACATCGCAAATTGTATCGCCAATGTTAAAACTTTCTAAGCCTACAACTGCACAAATATCTCCTGCAAAAACTTCGGTAGCTTTCTTTTTACCTAATGCTTCAAATGTATACAGTTCTCTAACTTTGCTTTTTACTTGTTTACCATCGGCTTGTATCATTACAATATTTTGCCCTTCTTTAATGCTTCCACGGGCTACTTTTCCAATAGCTATTCTGCCTAAAAAAGCAGAATAATCTAATGATGTAATTTGCATTTGAGTAGCGCCTTCGTTTATTTTTGGCTCGGGTACAAACTCTAAAATTGCATCCATCAACGGTAAAATATTGTCAGTAGGTGTTATAGATGTGTTCATCCAACCTTGTTTACTGCTACCGTAAATGGTAGGAAAATCTAATTGCTCTTCAGTAGCATCAAGGTTAAAGAAAAGTTCAAAAACGGCATCATGTACTTCATCTGGTCGGCAATTTTCTTTATCTACCTTATTTATAACAACAATTGGTTTTAAACCTAATTGTAAAGCTTTTTGTAAAACAAAACGGGTTTGAGGCATTGGTCCTTCAAAAGCATCTACCAATAGTAATACACCATCGGCCATTTTAAGTACACGTTCTACCTCGCCACCAAAATCACTATGTCCTGGAGTATCAATTACATTAATTTTAACGTCTTTGTAGGTAACGGATACATTTTTACTAAAAATAGTAATTCCTCTTTCTCTCTCTAAATCATTGTTATCCATTATTAAATCACCCGTTTCTTGGTTATCTCTAAAAATGTTAGTGCTATGCAAAATCTTATCTACCAAGGTTGTTTTTCCATGATCTACGTGGGCAATAATAGCGATGTTCCTGATATTCATTGTAATAAAATTGCGGTAAAGTATTGATAACCAATATAGTTAAATACACTACCTTGTTTTTTTGAGGTGCAAAGGTACGTTAAAAGGGTGGGTTATCAAGGTTAAATAACAATTAAAAAATAAGGGGGATAAAGTTAATAAAAAAGCAAAAACCTCAATATTTCTATCGAGGTTTTTGTGGTTCCGAACCTTCGTTCCGAACCTTCGGAAGGGCCGGGTTTGCCCCGAACGTTCGGGGCGGCGACACATGAATTTTTATTGTTTTGAGATGATAATATTAAACTTTTGAAAAACTAACTCTTTAAAGTTCAAGAAAAAATCAAGATTGGTAATCAAACTTTCGGTAAATTTTCTTGATTTCATTTGTTTTATATATTTTTCAACAATCCTTGCCTCGATTCTATTTTTAAGTAAAAAAGTGGCTAAAATTTTCCAGTCGGAAGCTATTTTAGTGCTACTACCACTAAATGTACCTGAATTATGAAGTATTAGTCTTTGTAGTACATCCTCCGTTTCGCCTACATAATATTTATCAGCGGTATCGGAGTATAATATGTAAATGGAATGATTCATAAATTAAAAAACCTCAATATTTCTATCGAGGTTTTTGTGGTGTGGGCCGGGTTTGAACCGGCGACACATGGATTTTCAGTCCATTGCTCTACCAACTGAGCTACCGCACCATTCCTATTAAACGGTAAATAATTACTTACGTGCTATTTAATTGGGTTGCAAAAATAAGGGGATTACCCCAAAATATTCAATAATTACCCTAAAAAACTTATTTAATTACCATAAACGGATAAAAACTTAATACGCATAAGTTTTAATTGCTCCCAATTATAACCACTATCTACTAGCTCTTCTTGGGCAACTTGTAAACTGCTTGTTTCACAATTTTTAAAATATTCTAGTATTTCTTCTTGGTCGTATTCATCTACCATTTCGTTAATGGCATAGTCTAAACTTAGCTTTGTGCCGCTAGCAACTATTGTTTCCATTTCTTCTAATAGTTCATTAATAGCTAAATCTCTTGTTTTAGCAATAGTTTCTAGGGGTATTTTTTTATCTACATTTTGTATAATAAAAATTTTATTGTTGTTTCTATTCGCAACTGTTTTCATTACAAAATCATCAGGCCGCACAATATCATTCTCTTCAACATATTTTGTAATTAGCTCTATAAAAGGTTTACCATAACGTAATGCCTTCCCTTTGCTTACCCCACTTATTTTTTCTAGTTCAGCAATAGTTGTGGGGTACATAGTTGCCATGTCTTCTAAACTACTCTCTAAAAATATTACAAAGGGTGGAAGGCTTTTTTCTTTGGCTACTTTTTTGCGTAACTCTTTTAATAATTCCATCAAGCGTTCATCGGCACCGCCTGTGGTAGCATCAGCAGTTTCGCTTTCTTCGTCATCAGCATTTGCATCTTCAAATAAATTATTTAAAACTATTTTAAAAGAGGTTGGTTTTTTTAAAAAGGCATCGCCCAGTTTTGTAAACTTTAATAAGCCATATTCTACAATATCTTTTTCAATTAAACCGCTTAACAACATTTGGCGTATAAGGCTGTTCCAAAAATGAGGCTCTTTATCATTGCCTTGTGCAAACATATCCAACTCATCGTGCCTATACATTTTTACCGCTGTATTTGCTTTGCCCATTATTACATTCGTAACATGGTCAATGGTAAAACCTTCTTTTACTCCTTTAATAGTTTTTAGTACAATTAAAGTTTCGTCTTTTGCTTCTACTTTTTCTTTGGGATTTAAACAATTATCGCAATGGCCACAACTATTTTTATCATCATATTTTTCTCCAAAATAATGAAGTAATGTTGTGCGTCGGCACACACTACTTTCGGCATAACTAACGGTTTCGTTTATAAGTTGTGCCCCTATTTCTCTTTCGGTAAGTGGTTTATCTCTCATTAAATGCTCTAGCTTAGCAACATCTTTATGAGAGTAATATAAAATACATTTCCCTTCCATTCCATCTCTACCACCACGGCCAGTTTCTTGATAATAATTTTCGATAGATTTTGGGATGTTATAATGTATAACAAAACGAACATCTGGCTTATCAATACCCATCCCAAATGCAATAGTAGCAACAATTACATCTACATCTTCATTTAAAAATTCATCCTGCCGTTGGGCTCTAAGTTTAGCATCTAACCCGGCATGATACGCTACAGCTTTAATACCATTTGCCATTAGCATTTGCGCTAACTCTTCGGTAGTTTTTCTATTTAAGGTATAAATAATACCGCTTTTATTTTTATGAAGTTGAATAAACCGAACAATACTTTTATCGGTTTGGTCTTTATTTATTTTAGGTTGAATTTCGTAGTATAAATTAGGCCGGTTAAAGCTACTGATAAAAATATTAGCTGTACGTAAGCCTAAATTTTTTAAAATATCACTCTGTACTTTTGGTGTAGCAGTAGCAGTAAGTGCAATTACAGGTACGGCCTCATTAATCATATCCATCATTTCTCGTAAGCGGCGATATTCTGGTCTAAAATCATGCCCCCATTCGCTAATACAATGGGCTTCGTCTACCGCAAAAAAAGAAATTGTTAATGTTTTAAAAAACTCAATATTTTCTTCTTTAGTTAAGGTTTCTGGGGCTACATAAAGCATTTTTGTTTTACCACTTACCAAATCATCCTTTACTATTTTTTGTTGCCCTTTATTTAAGGTGCTATTTAAAAAATGTGCTACATCGTCTTTATCGCTATAGCCTCTCACCAAATCAACTTGGTTTTTCATTAATGCAATAAGTGGAGATACAACAATGGCAACACCCTCTAAAATTAATGCAGGTAATTGATAACAGAGGCTTTTACCGCCGCCTGTAGGCATAATTACAAAAGTATCTTTACCGCTTAATAGGCTAGTAATAATTTCCTCTTGAGGGTATTTAAATCCGTCAAACCCAAAATGCTCTTGTAGTTTTTGATTTAAATTATAGTTTACCAATGCAGGTTTAGGCAGAGGGGATGCTTTTTTTGTTGCCGGTTTTTTAGTAGCCATAATAATTCATCTACACCTTTTACTAGTTCAGTTAATTTTTAATAATGTTAAAAGGGCAGTGAAGTTAGTTGAATATCTTTGCAAAAAAAAAGTACTAACTATTTGTATACTGCAATTATAACAAATACACTTTAAGCTATAAGATAAGAAAAAAAAGGGAGATGCCAAGTTTATTTTTATAATAATGAGGGATAAACAAAGTATTTTTGCCCAGAATAAATTTGGAGTTAGAACCTAGCCATATGGATAAATCGTTACTTAAAACAATTGCACAGCGTACTATAGAAATAGAGGCTAATTCAATTGCAGAAATGACCACATTTATAAATGATGATTTTATAAATGCCGTTGAATTAATTGGTAAAACTACGGGTAGGCTTATTGTTAGTGGTATTGGCAAAAGTGCCATTGTTGCTCAAAAAATTGTGGCTACACTTAATAGTACGGGTACGGCAAGTATTTTTATGCATGCCGCAGATGCTATACACGGCGATTTGGGAATGATACAACCTAACGATATTGTATTAGTTATTAGTAAAAGTGGCGATAGTCCAGAAATTAAAGTATTAGTACCGTTAATTAATAATTTTGGCAATACATTAATTGGAATGGTGGGCAATTTACAAAGTTTTTTAGCCCTAAATAGTACTATTGTTTTAAATACAACCGTGCAACAAGAGGCTTGCCCAAACAACCTTGCACCAACGAGCAGCACTACTGCACAAATGGTTATGGGTGATGCATTGGCTGTATGTTTAATGGAAATGAAAGGATTTAAAAGTATTGATTTTGCAAAATACCATCCTGGTGGAATATTAGGTAAAAAATTATATTTACGAGTGGCTGATTTAGCTAACAAAAACGAAAAACCCGCTGTATTGCCAACTGCAACTATTAAAGAAGTAATTGTAGAAATGACGAAGAAAAGGCTAGGTACAACTGTAGTAGTAAGTAACGATAACAAAGTACTTGGAATAATTACCGATGGAGATTTACGTAGAATGTTAGAAAGAGAAAACGATTTTACCAATCTTACAGCTGAAAATATAATGACAGCTAATCCCCAAAAAATTGCGGAAACCAGCTTAGCTACCGAAGCTATGCAATTATTGCAGCAACAAAATATTACCCAATTAGTTGTGGAAGATGATGGTAAATATTTTGGTATAATACATTTACATGATTTAATTGGAGAGGGAATAATTTAATAAAGAACGAATGAATAAAAATAATTATGTTGCCATAATGGCTGGAGGTATTGGAAGCCGCTTTTGGCCAATGAGCAGAGCAGATTATCCTAAACAGTTTTTAGATATTTTAAATATTGGTAGAACGTTGATACAATCTACCTACGATAGATTTGCAAAATTTATTCCCAAAGAAAATATTTATGTAGTAACGTTTGAAGAGTATGCAGATATTGTTGCAGAGCAATTACCCGAGCTTAATAAAGCAAATATTCTTTGTGAGCCCTCTCGTAAAAATACAGCCCCTTGCATTGCCTATGTTTCGTATAAATTACAATTACTAAATGCTAATGCTAATTTAATTTGTGCCCCCTCCGATCATTTAATTACCGATGACGATGCTTTTATTAAAATATGTAATGAAGCACTTAAGTTTACAGCTCACATAAAAGGTTTATTAACGTTAGGTATAAAACCCACACACCCTAATACAGGCTATGGCTACATACAGTACGAACAATTAGCCGTAAGCGAAAATATTTATAAAGTAAAAACATTTACCGAAAAACCTACACTTGAAATAGCTAAAGCGTTTATTGCTAGCGGAGATTTTTTATGGAATGCAGGTATTTTTGTTTGGCAAGTAAAAAATATTACTAAAGCCTTTGAAAAATTACTGCCCGAAATACATGAAGTGTTTGATGCCGAATTAAATAATTTTAATACCGATGCTGAAAAAGAAGCTATTGAACGAATTTATCCTTTATGTGTAAATATTTCAATTGATTATGGCATTATGGAAAAAGCTGATAATGTCTACATCATGCCATCAAGCTTTGGCTGGAGCGATTTGGGCACTTGGGCAAGCGCTTACCAAAATTTAGAAAAAGACTATTTTGGAAATGCTGTTGTTGGTGATAACGTAATGATTATTGATGCTACTAATAATTTAGTACATGCTAGCAATAAAAAATTAATTTTATTGCAAGGGTTAAATGACTATGTGGTGGTTGATACAAAAGATGTATTACTAATTTGTAAAAAAGATAAAGAGCAAGAAATAAAAGAATATGTTGCAGAAGTAAAACGTAATAAAGGCGATAAATTTTTATAATTTTTTGCTAGTGTTTTAAATTAAGTTACCACATAAACAAAACTTTTCATTTTTACGATAGGAAAAATCTGTTTTTTGAGTGTACTATCTTTTTAGATTTCTCCTATGGTTGAAATGACCGAATAAAAATGCAACCTACTATACAAAGTAAACTACCCAATGTTGGCACTACTATTTTTACAGTAATGAGTACATTGGCTGTGCAGCATAATGCAATAAACCTTGGACAGGGCTTCCCCGATTATGAAATGAGTAGCGAGTTAACCAATTTGGTAAATGAGGCTATGCAAAAGGGGAATAATCAGTATGTACACATGAACGGCTTGCCTTTATTGCGCCAACGCCTAGCCGAAAAAGTACAAGATCTTTATACAACAAAAATAAATGCCGAAACCGATATTACCATTACACCTGGCGGT
Organism: Bacteroidota bacterium; assembly: GCA_031377245.1. Taxonomy (GTDB): domain Bacteria; phylum Bacteroidota; class Bacteroidia; order Chitinophagales; family Chitinophagaceae; genus Ferruginibacter. The sequence continues at coordinate 190,348 of JANMEU010000014.1, read as the reverse complement.
ACATATGCGTTGTATACAGCCTTAACAACCATTATACAACCTGGCGATGAAGTGATTGTTTTTGAACCAGCTTACGATTGTTATATACCTACTATTGAGCTTAATGGTGGTGTGTCTGTTTTAATATCGCTAACACACCCAACGTATGCTATAGATTGGGAAGTAGTAAAACAAAAAATTACGAACAAAACAAAAGCTATAATAATTAACAGCCCACATAACCCAACAGGTAGTGTGATTAGTGCTGCTGATATTATACAACTACAAAATATTGTAAGCAATACTGGTATTTTTATTATTAGCGATGAAGTGTATGAGCATTTAATATTTGATGGTAAACAACACGAAAGTATTTTAAAATACCCCGATTTATTGGAAAGAGCTTTTGTATGTTTTTCGTTTGGAAAAGTTTACCACTGTACCGGTTGGAAAATGGGTTATTGCATAGCCCCAGAAAATTTAATGAAAGAGTTTAGAAAAGTTCATCAGTTTAATTGCTTTACGTGTAATAGCCCTATACAAGTTGCTTTGGCCGAATTTTTACAACAAAAAGAAAACTACTTACAACTAGGAAATTTTTTGCAACAAAAAAGAGATTACTTCTTTGATTTGATGAAACAAACAAAATTTACACCCATTCCATCTTTTGGAAGTTACTTTCAGCTATATAGCTATACTAATATTAGCAACGAAAGCGAAAAAGATTTTGCCATTCGTTTAACAAAGGAGTATGGCGTAGCTACCATACCTACATCGGCCTTTTACAAAAATGAAATAGATAATAAAACACTTCGTTTTTGTTTTAGTAAAAAAGAAGAAACGTTGGAGAGGGCAGTGGAGAGGTTGGTGAAGGTTGGGTAAACAGTTTGCTAAAAAACTTTGCCAACACTTATACCAATATACGGTAAACCATTATGAATATTGTTGAAAAATAGCATTGCATCAGTAGTAAATAGCCAATTGTTTTTTGAGACACTTCTGTACCCAATGCTGTATAAAAAATTCCAATTTGTTGGCTTAGGAAGTTGGCCTTGATTGTATTTTGGTAAAGATGTATACAAGACAACTTCGTCATCATTAGTATAAGTAGTTCCTATACCAAATTGTACAAAATTATTTTCATTTTTAGTTCTTAATAAATACTTTAACCCTATTGGAATTGTAACATTTGTGGGCGATGACCCATAAATGCCAAGACCAGCATTAATAGCAAGTAATGGTTTTTTAAATAACTGCCTTTCGTAATTTATGGAAAGCAATAATCCATTGCCTAAAAACTGAATATAAGCACCATTTTTCTTATATTCTTGTTGTGCAAATGTGTTGCTTACTAAACAAATAAGTAGAATTAGCAATAAAGTTTTTTTCATAATCAACTTTACAATTTCTCGTAAATCCCTCTCAACTTCTCCCTAGTCATTATCTTCTCCCAATCTTTTCCCAACGCATTTTCCCAAAGTGGTTTCATACCCATTGATACATCCATCATTTTATTAAAGTCATCGTCACTTAAATTAGCACAAATGCCTTTGGGTATTTCAATGTTATTTTTTTCTACCATCAATTTAAATTCTTTTACTCCATCGGGGTAGTATTCCTCTAAATGATTCATTACAATACAATTTCCAATACCATGTTTTGTACCCAATAAATAACTAAGGCCATAACTTACTGCATGGGCTACCCCAACTTGGCTATAGGCAATACTCATACCGCCAGCATAACTGGCCATCATTAATTTATCATCACACTCTTCATCCCAAGTTGTTTTATTTATAAAAACCTCTCGGCATAGCTCCAAAGCTTTTTCGCCATAGCTTTTACTAAACTCATTTAAGTACGTACCGGTAAGGCTTTCAATGCAATGAATATAACAATCCATACCCGTGTAAAAACGTTGATTGGCTGGTGCATCTTTCGTTAACTCTGGGTCAAGCACAATTTGATCAAAGGGTGTAAAATCGCTATTCATACCTAATTTTTTTGTTGGCCCAGTAAGCACTGTTGTACGGCTAACCTCGGCGCCTGTACCACTTAAGGTAGGAATACCCACTTTATAAACGCCTGGTTTTTTTACCAAATCCCAGCCTTGATAATCGGCACTACTTCCTTCATTATTCATCATTAATGAAACGGCTTTTGCTAAATCCATAGCACTACCACCGCCAATACCAATTACACCACTTACGGTGCCAAACTCTTCTTTTAAATCGTTGGCTAATTTATCTACATACGTTGTTTTAGGCTCGTAAGTAACATCTACAAAAATTAATTTGTCGTTGCCTTGCAAAGGAATTCTATTGGCAAGGGGTTTACCTTCAAAATAATGATCTACTAAAAAAACCATTGGAGCATTGATTTTACGATGTGGTTTTATTATTTCATTTAACTGATTAAAACTACCACGGCCATAAACTACATAGCCAACCATTTTAAAATTTCTAAACTGCATGGGAAGATTTTTACGAAGATAATTTTTTATTTTTTAACCACAGATTACCTAGATTATTTTTCACAGATAAAAGGATTTTGATATAATTGATAAAATGTTTTTATCTGTGATTATCTGTGAGAATAATCTAAACTATCTATGGTTATAATATCATTCTTTTAATACCTTTTTTTAAATCGGCAACGTTAAAGTTGATAAGCAAACCTACTTTAGTTTCTGTAAGTTTCATGTAGGTTAAAATTTGGGCAATATGTACATCGGTCAACGATTCTACAGCTTTTATTTCTACGATTACGTTTTTCTCAACAAATAAATCTAGCCTATAGCCAATGTCTAATTTAACATCTTCAAAAACTAGTGGCAACCCTTTCTCTTTTTCTACAAACAAACCATCTTTAGCCATTAAATAATAAAGGACTTGTTTGTATGAACTTTCTAATAAACCTGGTCCCAGGGCTGAATGAGTTTTATATGCATAACCAATAATTTTGTATGTCAAATCATTAATATCCATAATAATCTTAAAAAATCTTTTAAATCTGTGAAAAATAATCTAGGTAATCTGTGGTTAAATCAATCAAAGTAATCTCTTCGCCCTTTCCAAATCCTCAGGCGTATCAATCTCCACACCCATATATTCAGTAATAACCATTTTTAATGGAACACCATTTTCTAAGTAGCGAAGGCACTCAATTTTTTCGGCAGCTTCTAAAGGGGTCATTTGCCAGTTACTAAAATTTAACAACGCTTGCTTACGAAAAGCATAAACGCCAATATGTTCGTAATAAATGGGGGAAACCATTTTATCTCTGTGGTAAGGAATTGGGCTACGGCTAAATAGTAAAGAGTTCATGTTTTTATCAACCGCTACTTTTACATAATTAGGGTCGGCAATGTATTTTTCCTCGGTAAGTATTTGCATTAAAGAAGCTACTTGAACGTTATCATCTTCAAAAACATGTAATAATTTTTGTAATGGTTCTTTTTGTACAAAAGGTTCGTCGCCTTGTACATTCACTACAATATCTACATCCATATCGGTAATGGCTTCTGCAATTCTATCGCTGCCGCTTTCATGTTGTTTAATACTCATTTTGGCTTTACCCCCATTACTTACAATTTCGTTGTAAATAATTTCGCTGTCGGTTACTACTACCACTTCGTCAAATAGTCCAGTGTTAACCGTATTATCGAACGTATGCCTAATTACAGTTTTGTTACCCAATAGTTGCATAAGCTTTGCCGGAAAACGAGTAGCTGCATAACGGGCAGGTATAAATGCTATTTTTTTCATTTGATTATTACACAAATTTTTAGGAATTACACGAATTAAATATTACACTCCACCACCAAAACTAATGACTAGCTGCCCATTTAAAATAAATAATTCAAAGGTATACAAAGCTCCATCTTCGTAGTTTACTATAATTTTTTCTGACCATGAGTTGCTATTATTTTTTTGAATAATAATTTCTTTCTCAGAATCATATCCTTGGTGCTTAACTTTTGTTTTTTTATTTTCTGTGGGAAAATTATCGGTAGATGTGAATGCATCTTTAAACTCAGGAATTAAACGGGCAATAATAAACCCTTCTTGCATGGTTAATTCTGGTAAAAAATAAGTGTTGTAACCAGATTCATAAAAACCAGCTTCATGTATTTCAAAGCCATTTTTAAACAATTGTTTTTTATAGGTGCTATACATTTCATTTCCTTGTGCGCCCATTTTTACAGTTACAGCAGAGCCAGCAGGTGTCGAAAGTTGTTTAAAATAATCACTCATTGTTTTTACAGTAACTTTTGGAGGGGCTATAGCTAATAAATACACGCCTACTACATACCCTTTTTTCCCTTTATACTCTACTAAATTCCAATAGCCAATTAATCCTTCATTTACTGCTTGTACGGTATCGTTAAAGGGGTTTATTAAGGTTAACTTTTCGCCATAAGGTATTTTAATAATTACAGCTGCTTTTGCACTAGGCGTTTCTCTAAGGCTAAGCCCTGCTTTAAATGCATTGTAAACAGTTTTTGACTGGGCAAAAATAGCAGACGAAAAAAATAAAAGGGCAGTAATGAAACTTAATTTTTTCATTTTTTATTTCTTTGATTTTTTAAACGGATATAACATTAAGTCCTTCATATTTTCGTCTTTTTCATTTGGGTAATATCTATCTAAACCGTAAATAATATCTTTTTTATCTAACTTCATAAATGTACCTAACAATCTATCCCAAATACTAAAAATGGCTCCATAATTACTATCGGTAAAAGGTTGTTTGAAATGATGATGAACTTTGTGCATACCTGGAGATACTAAAAAGTAACTTAAAAAATTATCCAACTTTTTTGGTAAATTAATATTTGCATGTGTAAAGGCCGTAGCCAAAATAATTAAGGTTTGAAACATCATTACTGCATACATGGGTGCACCGCTTACCAATATGCCCATAAAAAAGAAAAGCCCACGTACAATACTTTCGCCTGGGTGGTGGCGTAAACCACTGGTAACATCTACATTATTATCGGCATGGTGTATAACATGAAAATGCCAAAGAAAAGGAATTTTATGCTCGGTAATATGCACCAGCCAACCACCAAAAAAATCTAATGCCAAAATACTAATTACGATTGTTGTAATGGCGCCAGCGTTTATCCAATAAATAATGCCAAAATTAGTGGCCTTGCACCAATCGCTTAGTAAAATAATTATATAAGCTAAAAAAGTGTGTATGATTAAATGAATTAATGTAAAACCAATGTTTACTGCGGCATGGTTAACTTTATTTTTTTTATACCGCATGGGTAAAAAAGGAATTGCCCCTTCAATAATCCAAAAAATAAGCATACCGCCAATTAAAAAACTAAACCTTAGTAAAGGATGTTTTTCGAGAGAGGAAAAAAAAGTTATAACGGTATCCATAGCACTTTAATTTTCTTGTTGAATGGGTAAATCGTTTAAAAGGCTTTTACAATTTTGGCAGCGATATTTTTTACTGTATAAAGTTGATTGGCCATATAAAATTTTATTTTTTAACACTCCCCAAAACGTTGTTGGGGCATCTACTTTTTCCTCTACAATTAAATTATTAGTATGACAAAAATTACAGGTATACTCTTTTAAATAGTTGTTTTCTGCTTCTCTAACTATGGTGGATGCTTTTTCAAACTCATTAATGGCAACCATTAATTTAATACCACCCACTGCAGGGTTTAGTAAAGGGTCTATGGTAACAATATGCTCATCTTTTAAATGGCACTCTATATTATTTTCTTGTAGTAATCCTAAAGCCATATTGGCTAAAACATAATTATCGTAAGCAGCTAATAGTTTAAACTCCATTTTTTTATTTTGCTAATTTTTTCTATGCGTCTTTGTGGTTAAATTCTATCTCCCAAAATCATTACCATACTCTTCTGCATATTTTTCATACTTTTTTATCAACGCAATATTCTTTTTTTCTATTTCGGTTAAATCATTTTTAATATCAACCGAGTTGGGTATGTACCAATCTTTATCTTCAAATTGTTCTCTTAAATGTTTCTTTTTAAAACAATAGCCATGCCTTGCAAAAATTTCGTTTCGCATTATTTCTAAATCTTCTTTTAAATAATTAACTACATCAGCTTCTTTTAATAATCTTTTACTGGCTTGTGGGTATTGCCCAACATCTACCAAATACTTAAACGTATTACGAGTTAATGAAAAATCTTTTGGTCCGCCATGGTCTCCTTCTTTATAAGGTTTCCAGTTTCCCTTTATTGCGTTTGCATTTTTTTCATCAAAGCTTATTGCAAATGTACCATCGTACTTATTATCTCCAGGCTCTTTAGCATTTATGGTATAAATACCGTTTGCTAAAGTAGCTAAACCGCTAAAAGGCCTATCGTTTCCCCCAACCACACTTCTGCCTTCAACCGTATCGCCAATAACTTTTGTAATTAAAAGTGTAATTTTATTGTCGCCAAATGGGCCAACATACGAGCCTAATAAAGGCGAATTAACAATTGTTTGTGCTACCGTTGGCGTTTCAATTTTTGTTTCACTTTTTTCTTCTGTACTTTTATTGTTTGAATTACAGGCTATTATGCTAACAATAACTAAACCTATTAAGCAATTTTTTTTCATATACTAAATGTTTATTTATTTGTAAAATACAACTAATTTAATGGCTTACAAAAACATAATTTCAATAGTAGCAATAGTGCTTTTAGCCTTTTTTTCTTTTTTAATGTTGCGTATTATGTTTATATACATACCTATTAAAAACGATGTAGGTTTTTTGCAATTAAAGCAAGGTTTTATTCATATTACAGAGTGGCGAATTGCCTTTTTTGTACATGTTTTTACTAGTATTTTAGCTTTGTTAGCTGGTTTTTCTCAATTTAATAAATCAATTTTAAAGGGTTACCCAAAACTGCATAGAGGTTTAGGGTACGTTTATATTGTTAATATTTTACTGGTTACTGGGCCAGCAAGTTTGCTAATGAGCTTTTATGCCAATGGAGGGCTAGGTAGCCAGGTAGGGTTTGTGTTATTAGCAGTTTTGTGGATATATTTTACCGCTAGGGCATTGTATGAAGCTGTAAAAAAACGGTTTAAGGCACACCGTATTTATATGATACGGAGTTTTGCTTTGACCCTAAGTGCAATTACGCTACGTTGCTGGAAAGTGTTTTTTGCCAATTTTACAGATATACCGCCAATGGATAGATATCGCCTAATTGCTTGGCTTGGCTGGACCCTTAATCTTTTAATTGCTGAATGGTATATATATAAATTTGTTGTACAACGTAATAAAAATATTTTGTAAATTTGTACTATGGAATTCGATAAAATTTATAACAAAGGGCAGGCCCAGTTATTTAAAAATAATTATTTAGAATACCTTACCAAAACTCATCCTTTAGTTATTTGGGGATTGTATTTACCTATAATTATTTTATTGCCTATTTATGCCTTTAATTATATAGGCTTTAGCGGCTTAAATATTTTTTTGCTTTTTTTAGGCGGAATGTTTTTTTGGAGTTTATTTGAATATTTAATGCACCGTTTTGTATTTCATTATGTAGCACATACCGATAGGGGTAAAAGAATAAATTACGTATTACATGGTAACCATCATGAATACCCAAGAGATAAGGAAAGATTATTTATGCCAGCTGCACCAAGTTTAATTATTTCATCTACTTTATTCTTTTTATTTTGGTTGGTATTGGGTAAAAATATTTTTGCTTTTTTTCCTGGATTTATTTTAGGGTATTTAATTTATGGAACCATGCATTATGCCATACATGCTTGGAACCCACCCTTTAAATGGATGAAAGGGTTGTGGCGCAATCATCACTTACATCATTATAAACACGACCATAAAGCCTTTGGGGTAAGTAGCACGTTGTGGGATCATGTGTTTGGCACTATGTTCGATTTAAAAAACGAAAAAGAAGATAAAGAAAAAGTGAAGGATTTAATGTTTAAGTAAGTTTACCATTTTTCTTCGGTACAATTTGTGTTTGGATTTTGTAGAAAATCTTTTTTTGTTTTTATTCTTTGTTGTTCTCGTTCAACTACAAGCCGAGCAATTACTATTCCTGCATTTTCTGTATCGTTTTTTTCCAAAAGCTGTTTTATTTTTTGCTCACTCACATCCATCCTGTATAATATAGATACTAGTTTTTCAAAATTGTTATTAATTAAACTATTTATTTCAATACTTAAATAATTAATTAGTTCCTCTATTGAGTTTTGCTGATGTACATTTATATTTACATCAAACAACTTTTCAAGGTTAGTCTGCATCTCATACAATATAACAGCATTATTTTCCATTACTAAAGCTACTTAACTTTTAATATTTTATAAAATGAAAAAAATTACCGGCGTATTAATCGTTATATCTTTTTTTGCTATTAATAGTTGCAGCACCCTAAAAAATTTATTTACAGCACAAGATGCAACAGCAGCTATTAAAGAGTTATTAAGCTTTGGTACACAATATGGGGGTAATTTACTAGGCAAAAATGGGGCTTTTAGTAAAGAGGCTTTAATGCAATCTATTTTACCTAAAGATGTTGATAAAGTAATTGGCGTATTAGAAACATTGGGTTTGGGTAAAGAGGTAAATCGTTTTACTACAACATTGGCAACAGCTGCGGAAAAAACGGTAGAAAAAAGTGTACCTATTTTTTTACAAGGAATAAAGCGAATGGATATTGGCGATGCTTTTGGCATTGTTAAAAACGGAGGTACGGCTTGTACAGATTATTTGCGGAATAAAATTGGCGATACCTTACGTAAGGCAATTGCCCCCGAAATGAATAACGCCTTAAATGAGTATAAATTAGCAAAGCAATGGAATGATTTGGTAGCCCCTGCAAAATTACTATTGGGCGATAAACTTAATTTAGATTTAGGAAATTTAATGAGCGGCTTAGTTACAAAAATGATGTTTAATAAAATTGAGGAAAAAGAAAGGGAGATACGTACTAAAGCACAAGCAAGAAATACCGCTTTGCTACAAAAAGTTTTTGGGCAAATTGTTAAATAAGTGCCTGGTCAACATTTATTTTAATAAAGCTTTATTGCTTTTTGGTATGCCAATTTCTTTTAGTTTAAAAGATATTTCGTAGTTACCTGACATTTAAAACTTTTCCATTACCCCCAACCCAAACAAAGCAAAATCATATTTTACAGGGTCTTTAGCATCTAATATTTTTAAGTAAGTGGTTAGTTCGGTGGCGGCTTGCCAATCGTTTTGTGTTCTATTTAAAATGCTCAATTTTTTTGCTACACGGCTTACATGCACATCAATAGGTATAATTAATTGAGAAGATTTTATTTGTTTCCATAAACCAAAATCAACACCAGTTTTATTATCTCTTACCATCCAACGTAAGTACATGTTTAAACGCTTGCAAGCCGATTTTTTTTGTGGAGATGCAATATGCTTTCTAGTCCGTTCTGGAAAATCAGGTAGCGAAAAAAAATAATGATGAAAACCTAATAACGCATTTTCAACCGTTTCATCTTTTTTACTCATCCATTGGGTAAAAGCAATTTCTAATGAAGAGTGTTGTGTAAAATGCTGCTTAAAAAATGCTATACAATATAATAAATCGGTTGCATTAAAAGTACGATGAACAAATTTTAGCAACTTTTGTAAATCTTTTTCCGAGTGATGTATACAAAATTGATAAGGCTGATTATCCATAAGTTGCATTAACGTATTGCAACTGTTAAGTATGCTTTTACGATTGCCCCAAGCTAATATGGCTGCAAAAAAACCTGCTATTTCAATATCTTGTTGTTGTATAAATTTATGTGGAATTGATATAGGATCGGCTGCAATAAAAAAAGGTTGATTGTATTGGTCAACCTTTTTGTTAAGAAATATTTTTAGTTCTTTTGTGTTCACCTATCCAATCGCTTTATTTAAGTCTTCAATTAAATCATCAGCATCTTCAATACCAACACTTAAGCGTATAAGGCAATCTTTCAATCCATTTTTTAAACGTTCTTCTTTAGGTATGCTAGCATGCGTCATACTTGCAGGGTGGTTAATTAAACTTTCTACACCGCCAAGGCTTTCCGCTAATGAAAATAAATGTGTGCTAGATAAAACTCTTTTTGTGTTTTCTGGGCTATCATCTTTTAACTCAAAACTTATCATACCGCCAAAGCCATGCATTTGTTTTTTTGCAATAGCATAATTAGGATGATCTTCAAAACCTGGCCAATATACTTTAGCTACTTTAGTATTGTTGCGTAACCAATGAGCAATTTTTTCGCCGTTTTCGCAATGTGCTTTTATTCTTATTCCTAATGTTTTAATGCCACGTAAAACTAAAAAACAATCCATTGGGCCAGGAACAGCGCCACAACTTTTTTGTATAAAATATAATTCGTCTCTAAGCTTTTGGTCATTTAACATAATAGCGCCTTGGATTACGTCGCTATGTCCACCTAAATATTTTGTAGCACTGTGCATTACTATATCGGCACCTAAATCTAAAGGGTTTTGTAAAGCAGGGCTAGCAAATGTATTATCTACTACCAATAAAATATTTTTTGGTTTAGTAATTTTTGCAATGGCTTCAATATCTGTAATATTCATCAATGGGTTGGTAGGCGTTTCTAACCAAACCATTTTAGTTTTTTCGCTAATGGCGCTTTCTACATTATTTGCATTTGTAGTATCTACCATGGTAAAAATTATACCAAAACGGGCAAATACTTTTGTAAATATTCTATAGCTACCGCCATACATATCTTCGGCACAAACAACTTCATCACCAGGTTGTAATAATTTTATAATAGCATCTGTTGCGGCTACCCCGCTACCAAAAGCTAAACCAAAATTTGCATTTTCTATTTCGGCATAAGCATCTTCCAATGCTTTACGAGTAGGGTTTTGGCTACGGGCATACTCATATCCCTTATGTTGTGCTGGTGCTTCTTGTACATAGGTGCTTGTTTGGTAAATTGGTATCATAATAGCACCTGTGCTTGGGTCGGGTGTTGCACCTGCATGTATATATTTTGTAGCTTTTTTCATTTGTTTTTATTTGTGCAAAGGTGCGGCTTTTAATTTTAAAAATACCTTCCCTAGGGTATTTTATAATCTTGTTTTACCCTTACTTTTACTAAAAATTAATAAATATGAAAAAAATTATAGCATTATCCATTTTTAGTTTTGCTTTTGTGTATGGCTTTTCTCAAAACTGCGATAATATTATGGTTAATTTAAAACTAGGTACTATTAATAAGCTAAAGCTTACCGCAAGTCAAGATGAGGTAAAAGCCGCTTTGCCTTGTAGCACTGGCGATACCGAAGAGGGTAGCGATTTTAACTGTGGAGGTGGTGTGTTTTTTTTAAATAATAGTTTCTTTTTTTATACAGGCAAAGATTATGTAGAGTTTAGAGAAAAATTTAAAGGTAAATTATCTGTAGCTGTTTTAGGGGTAGCAAAATCAGCGGCAATAGCTAAACTTAAATTGGGTAAACCCATTCGTACAGAAAAGCAAGAGGATGGAAGAGAGGATTTATTTTTTAAAACTACTTATGGTTGTTTAAGGGTTGAGTTAGGTAAGGGCAAAGTTGTAACAGTAGCTATGCATGCTGTAAAAGCAAAAGAGGTAGAGCTTTGTTTATAAAAATTGTGCAGCAGTTATATAACGCCAGTCAAAATTATTGGATGCATGTGCATCACTAGCATCCATTTTTTTGTCTAGTACTTTTTGGGATAATACTTTTTCGTCAACTAATTTTTGTTTTGCAGCCATACTAAAATCTTCAAAACGTTTTGTTTGCATCCAATTTTTTTGTGGGGGCTCAAAGCCTACTTTATCTTTTCGCCAAGTAATTTCGGGAGGTAATTTATTTTCTACTAGTTTACGTAATATCCATTTAGTAAAGCCTTCTTTAATTTTTAAGGTAGATGGTAATGAAAAAACAAACTCTACCAACTCATGCGATAAAAAGGGTAATCGAACCTCTACACCATGTGCCATACTATTTCTATCTGCAAAACGTAACAACTCCTCCAAGCCCATTTCGGTTATGTTAAAATGTAACATATCGTTTAGCTTAGTTACAATTGGCCGGTGTATTCCATCCCATTGATGACCTTTTAAATGCGCTAAAAAATCTGGATGAACATAAGGATGTTGAACTGTTTTTTTATAATCTTTTCGCTCTAATAATAATGCAGCCTGTGCAGGTAAAAATGCAGCCAAATGATTTTTTATACCCCAAGTAAAGGGTTGATTATTTTTTTGGAGTTGTTTTAGTTGGTTTAAATTTTCGCCTAATTTATGCCTGCTTATTATTTCTTGTAAAAACCAATGTATGTATTTTGTATACCCAGCAAAAATTTCATCGGCACCTTGCCCATCTAACAAAACAGGTACATTATGTTGTTTGGCCAATTCAAATACTTTGTATTGTGCAAAAATGCTAGATGAATTAAAAGGCTCCTCTTGATGGTAGCATAATTTTTCAAAATCGTTTATTAAATCATCTGCCGTAGGGGTTACAGTAAAATTTTGTAACTGAAACTTACTCGTTATTTTTTGTATAAAAGGTGATTCATCTTTTTCAAAAGAAGGGAACGTGGCAGAAAAAGTAGTTAAGTTAATTTTTTTACTAGCTAAGTATGCCACAATAGTTGAGCTGTCTAAACCCCCGCTTAGGCTTGTACCAATAGCCACATCGCTTCTTAATTTTTTTTGAATAGATGAGCCTAATAAAAAATCTATTTTTTCAATAGCATCTTCTACGGTGCTATCTATTTTACTCTCTTTATTTAGTTTCCAGTATTGGTTAAGTTTATATTTAAAAGGCAGTAATTCAAAAAGTAAATAATGTGCAGGAGCTAAAGTATAAATATTTTCGTAGTAGGTAGTTTCTTTATCGCTTGGGTTTTGTACTTGGCCTAAGGTTAAATAATTAAGCATCATTTTTTTGCTCACTTCTTTTTCAATACCAATTGCCCACAAGGCTTTCATTTCACTAGCAAAAACAAAATGTTCCTCATCTTCATAATAATAAAATGGTTTTTCGCCAAAGCGATCTCTTGCGCAAAAAAGCTGTTGCTCTTTATTATCCCAAATTGCAAAGGCAAACATACCATCAAAATGTTGTAAGCATCGTTTACCCCAAAAATCAAAAGCGGCTGCAATTATTTCGGTATCGGTTTTTGAGGAAAAATGATATCCTTTAGTAATTAAAAACTCTCTTATCTCTACATAATTATAAATTTCGCCATTGTGTATAATGGTATATCTCCCCAAGTAATGCATTGGCTGATTGCCTTTATCGCTTAAATCAATTATAGAAAGACGCCTATGACCTAATAACACGGTGTGGTATTCATTTGCCCAATGCCCCTCACCATTTGGGCCACGGTGGGCAAGTGCGTCAGTCATTTTTTTTAAATGACTAAACGCTATATTTTTTTTTGAAAGTATCCCGGCAATGCCACACATTTTATTAATATTAAAAAAAGAACGAAGTGAATGTATTAATGGTAAATGATAATTTATTGAACGCTAAAGGGCATAATTACTTTTATTGCATCCCAAGCAATTATTAAATTTAAGCCAGTAGTTGATTTTTCAAAAACCATGGTAAAATTTTCAACTAGTTCTGTATTTTTTTGAATAGGCACTTCAATACGGGCTGCATCTTTTTTAACATCGTATGTAAATGAACCCCAAACATCTAGATCTTTATTAATAATTACGGTCCATTTATCGGTATAAGGCACACAGTACATAGAGTATTTACCCTTTTTTAGTTTAGTGGTACCAACTTTTACATTTTGAAAAAACTCAATTTCAGTGGCTTCATTTGCTCCTAATCGCCAAACTCTGCCATACTCTACTAATTCACCAAAAACTACTCTGCCATTTTTTTGTGGGCGGCTATAAATTACTCTGGCTACCAAAGGTTCGGTTACTTTACCTTGCATTTTTTGTACGGGGTATCCAACAGGGTAGTAACTCATATCCATTGGTGATTTGTCTACTGCAGGTAGCTTGGTTTGTGCTTGTAGGGTAACACAAAAAAGTAGTGTTGTTAAGGTTAACAAGAGTGGCTTCATAAAAATGCTTTTATTAAATTTTATCAAAATTAAGCGTTTAACAATTGGTATAATTTGTTTTGTGCAAATTGTTTTACATCGGTAATAAAAAGAGCGTACTGTTGTTCAATCAGTTGTTTATTAGCACAAAATAACTCAAACGCTATAGTACTTTCGGTTAAATAGGCCGATCGTTTAACTAAGCCGTTAAAGCTTTTTTGCATACCCCAATCAAATTGATAATTAAATAACCAATTTTGCTGCTTCATATAGGGCAATAGTGTTAAAAACTTTGGCGGCAAATAGGCTATGTTATTTTCTAAAATGGTATAGGTTTTAGTACAAAAAAGTTCTAAATCGGTAGTTGTTGCAAATTGGTTTTTATCGTTGGCTAAAAAATAATCGTAGGTAACATCAACAAATGCACCAGCGTATAATCTGTATTGTGGACTATAAATTCTTTTAATTTCTTTTGTAATAAAATGAGTATCTGTAAACTCATCAATGGCACGGTGTAGTTTTATTCCGTTTAAAATTTGTGTAGGATAATCGTATTGTTTTTTGCCCTTTACATAATCACTTATCATATTACCAACTAAAATATCGGCGTTGTTAAACGATAAATATGCATGAGCCAAGTAATTCATAATAAATACCTTTAGCAGGGTATTGCAAAACACATAAATGTTTTACAACTTTACATAAAATAAACACAATTATTTTTATTCACTCCGTGAATTTTAGTTTACCACGAATTACGCAAATTGACACGAATTTTATTAGTGAAGATTAGTGCTATTAGTGGTTCAAAATTTTTTAGTAACTAAAACAAAATTAAAATGAAGTTAGCTATAACTATTGCATTATTAAGTATGGTGGTTTTTTTATTTGCCCAAAACGATACAGCTACAAAAAAAATACCTGTTACGGTTTTTAAAGATGGTAAGGCAGTAGGTGTAAAGTTAGTTAGCCCAAATGCAGATAGTGCAGTTGATGTAGACACTCCCAAAAACAATACAATCACCATTGCTAAAGGCTATCCGGTATATAATACTAACATGAGTTTTTGGGAAAAATGTATTTACTGGGTAAAGTGGTTTAAATATGAAAAGCCCTATATGTTTTGGATAGCAGTAGCTTTTTTAAGCATATGGATAATTAAAATGTTACTTAAATTATTTGGCCGTTAGTTTTCTTTGTAAAAAAATTATCTTTGCTGCCTAAATTTAATAATTATGGCAAACGGACCAGTTTCTAACTTTATAGAACATCATTACAGGCATTTTAATGCAGCTGCATTAATGGATGCTGCAAAAGGATATGTAACACATTTAGATGAAGGGGGCAAAATGATGATAACGCTTGCTGGTGCTATGAGTACGGCAGAATTGGGCTTAAGCCTTGCCGAAATGATTAGGCAAGATAAAGTATCTATTATAAGTTGTACTGGTGCAAATTTAGAGGAAGATATTATGAATTTGGTGGCGCATAGCCATTATAAAAGAGTACCTAATTATAGAGATTTAAGTCCGCAAGATGAATGGGATTTACTAGAAAACCATTATAACCGAGTTACAGATACTTGTATACCCGAAGAAGAAGCCTTTAGAAGATTACAACAACATATTGTAAAAATTTGGAAAGATGCTGATGTAAAAGGGGAGCGTTATTTTCCGCATGAGTATATGTATAAAATGCTGTTAAGTGGCGTGCTAGAGCAGTACTACGAAATTGATCCAAAAAATAGTTGGATGTTAGCAGCAGCACAAAAAAATATTCCTATTGTAGTGCCAGGTTGGGAAGATAGTACCATGGGAAATATTTTTGCTAGCTACATTATTAAAAACGAAATGAAAGCCACTACTATGAAAAGTGGTATTGAATACATGGTGTGGTTAGCCGATTGGTATAGAAATAATAGTGGTGGAAAAGGCGTGGGCTTTTTTCAAATTGGTGGGGGTATTGCTGGCGATTTTCCCATTTGTGTTGTGCCCATGATGTATCAAGATTTAGAGTGGCATGATGTACCTTTTTGGAGCTACTTTTGCCAAGTAAGCGATAGTACAACCAGTTACGGAAGCTACAGTGGCGCTGTACCCAACGAAAAAATTACATGGGGTAAATTAGATATTGCAACACCAAAATTTATTGTAGAAAGTGATGCTACAATTGTAGCACCATTAATATTTGCATGGATATTGGGGTGGTAATTTGTAGCGTTTGAAAATGAACTTATAATTTATTTCATTCATTTATGTTTGGTAGCTTAGATGAAATTTAATTTTTCGTACTACTAGATGTTCATTGTAAAAATATTTTGCAATAAGAACAATTTAGTAAATTCCTTTCATCAAATCAACTATAAATTACAAAAGTGGCATCTGTTTTTGCCAGAATATTTTCTGTCTCAAAATTAGTTATCATTATTTATTTGGATGTAAATCTTTTTGTTCTGATAACTACAATTAAGAGATGAAGAATGATCTTTGTTGAGAACAAAATATTTAATAATTATTTGTTGAACAAAAATTCTATTCTATGCAATAAACAAATATATTTATCGATTGAAATAAATTTTACAAAAATCACCAAAATTTAAATTAAACATATTGTTATGATCAAATTATATACTTTTTTATTACTGTTGTTTTCAACTTCTTTGGTATGCTCTGGAAATGCCCGTTGGGTAAACAATCAGGGTGGTACAGCGCCTACACAGGTAGTTGTAAATTGTGTGGTATATAATACAGTAGGCGGTACTTACACCACAATACAAGCAGCCATAAATGCTGCGGTAAGTGGGGATGTTATTTATATAACAGATGGCGTTTACCGAAATGCTTTTGAAACAACTTCTACTAATTGTTTAATCTCAGGAACTGGCCAAGATTTTAATTTGTACTTAGATATTAATACAAAAACCAATATCATCATTACCTCATCAACAGGAAGTTATTGTAATTCATCGGTTCGGCTTGTAGGTTTTGGTGTTAATCTTAGGGGAGGAAGCAATATCACCATTCAGGGCTTGCATCTGGATAGCATAAGGGTTAATGGTTTTTGGAATTCAAATTGTTGCAGCTATCTGCCGTCTCAAAATGTTAACATAAGAAATAATCGCATCTCCAACACTCGTGGGCATGGGATTAAAACAGACGGTTTGGAGGACTATAATAGAACTGGATGGGTTATTTCGGGCAATTTTTTTGAAAACATAGGTTTTTATAATGGTTATGGCAATTGTCTTACACCAGGTCCTGTTTCAGCCATTTGGTTAAGTAATCCTTATTCTTTTACCGTATCAAATAACACCATTACAAACACCCGATGGGCAGGTGTTTTATGCGATGGTTTTGTAAATGGAACTATTTCTGGTAACAGGGTAGATAATACAGTAGATGCTGGTATTCAAATTGGGTTTTCTTCTTCTGCATCTGGACCAAATTTTTATTTTCCCACTACCACTAATATCAATAATAATAGAGTTACCAATGCCAATACTAGTAATAAGGTGGGTATTGGGGGTATCACCATTTTACAAAGCAACGTAAGGGTAGTGTCTGTTACCAATAATGATGTATCAACTTCGTTTAATGGGTTAGCAATTGAAATAGCTGGTTGGCAAAACTCAGTTGATACAAAACTCATCAATAATAATAATTTTTACAATTTAACTCCAGGAAGTTTCGGCGTAACACACATTGCAGGTATTGCGCCCAATGGTTTGTTTGGGACGGGAGATGATTTAACTTTTTATATAATCTCACCAATAATTATTGGGGTGCAGCAAGTGGGCCTACGTATACTACAAACCCTGGAGGTACAGGTTCTGGGTTACTAAAAGAAACCACTTTACGTGGTACATCACCTCCAGGTGGTCTTGTATATTCAGTCAATGATTTTGTTTACACTCCATTTCTTACCTCACCCGCCACTGTAAATGCTGTTGTAGCATGTGCAAGTTTACCTACGCCAAGCAATACAATTTCACTAACTTCTGCTGTAGGCACAAACGCACAAACAATTTGTCTTTCAGGCGCTATTACACCCATTTCATATAATACAACTCAAGCAACTGGTGCTACCATTACAGGCCTACCTGCAGGTGTTACCGGTAGCTGGGCTGCTAACGTAGTCACTATTTCTGGTAAACCAACTACAACAGTTGGCTCGCCATTTACATATACTATAACTTTAGTTGGAGGTTGCGGTGCATTAGTTCAAACAGGAACTATAACTGTTAATGCAATTTCTGCTACACTTGCTGCTACCTCTGGAGGGGCTACTGTTTGTCAGAATGCTTTTGTGGCAAATACAGGTTCCTCGTATGCCGAATCATCAAGTTGTAGAGTTATAAATACTATTCTTCCTTCGGGAGCTTCTCCTGTAACGGGGTTAATAAATAGCTGTGTAAAAATAGATGCTACAGTTCAAACCTATAATGGATTCCCTTACGCACAACGCCATTATGATATAGAGCCATTGAATTCTCCAGCAACTGCAACAGCTACTATTACCCTTTATTATACCCAAGCAGATATGGATAATTATAATGCTGCAAGAGGCGTTTTACCTGCTTTACCAACGGGTAGTGGAGATGCGGCAGGCAAAGCCAATCTTTTAATTACTCAATACCATGGTATTGGCACTTTGCCCGGTAATTATCCAGGTACCGCAACACTTATTAATCCGGTAGATGCAAATATTATATGGAATGCTACTTTAAGTAGATGGGAAGTAACATTTGATGTAGCTGGTTTTAGTGGATTTTATCTTCATACGAATTCTAGATTAGTGCCTTTGCAGGTAAGTTTGGTTTCTTTTAGTGGTACAAATAATAATACCACAAACCTATTGCAATGGTCAACTAGCGCCGAGCAGGGAAGTATTTTATTTGAAATTGAGAGAAGTACCGATGCGATTACTTTTAGTAAAGTAGGAAATGTAACTTCTTTTGGAAATAGTACAATAAACAGATCTTACTTTTTTACCGATGATGTTTCTTCCATTAGTAGTCAACTTTTTTATTACAGGTTAAAAATGATTGACAAAAATGGTAGTTTTAAATACAGTGCAATTGTAAAGTTAGAAATGACTAGTAAAGGATTTATAGTTGAAGTAGTCCCTAATCCATTCACCCAATCTATTAATATAAAAGTGTACAGCGAAAATAATTTGTTAGCAAATGTGCAATTAATAGACTTGGCTGGAAGAATTGTAAATCAAAAAAATATTTCGCTACAAAAAGGTAGTAATATTGTACTGTTTGATCAGCTGGAATCTTTGCCTACAGGCACTTATATGATGAAAGTTAAAACCTCTGTTGAATTGAAGACAATTAAAATTATTAAACGCTAATGTTTTAAATATTTAAATGTATCATTATAAGTTAACCGTTTTTTAGGTAATAAAACACCTTGAAATAACTAATAAAAAAAGGGCCGTTTTATACAGCCCTTTTTTTATGTTATCATCAATAATTTTAATGTACATACAAATATCTGTTGTAGGTAACTACTATTCCCGATGCATCTGTTTCATCAATTGTTAAAGCATTTTCGGTAACTAAAAATAAATTGTACGTTATAGAACTTGCGCCAATTGTAATTTTTAAATCTTCTTTATTGTTTACCAATGCCCAACTGCCTGTTGCAACTAAATCCGGATTAGCGGCATTGCATTTACTTGCACCTTCTGTTATGGTATAACCTGATGGATTTGAATACGAAGTAATATCATCTTTTTTACAAGCTAGTATGCTTGATGTAATATCCGTCCAAGTAGCCGAAGTAGAAATCCTTGTTTGTTTGCTATCTAAACGCCACCCACCCATCATTAATAATTCTTCTTTTGTTTTAGAAGCTTCATTTTTTGAGCAAGAAATAAAAACTTGAGACCCTAAAAAGAAAGTGGCTATTAATAATAATTTATTCATTTTTTTTATTTAGTATGTAAGTGTACTAGGTTTATCTTGTTGCTGTTGGTAGTGGTTTATCTCTTATTAACATGGCATCTCTATTAGCCATTGCCCAGGCTGTGTAAAAAATCATTTGGGCTCTTTTTTCAAATAAATCCCAGGTAATTTTATCTACCGTATCTGTTGTTTTATGATAATCGGCTTTTAACATTCCATCGTAAAAAAACAATACAGGTATGCCTTTACGGGCAAAATTATAATGATCGCTTCTAAAATAAATACGATTACGGTCGTTGGGATCATCAAACTTATAATCTAAGGTAAGCTTGGTGTATTTGTTATTTTCGGCCTCATTAATTATAGGTAATTCACTACTAATTTTATCATGCCCAACAACATAAACATAACTCATGGTATCAGCCATATTACGTTCGGTATCTATACGGCCAATCATATCTATATTTAAATCAACACTGGTTTTTTCAATAGGAAAAAAAGGATGGTCACTGTAGTATTCGCTACCCCAAAGTCCTTTTTCTTCGCCACTTACCGTCATAAATACCATTGTTCTTCTTGGTCCATTACCCTCAGCTTTTGCTTTGGCAAATGCTTCGGCCATCATCATTACAGCAACAGTACCGCTTCCATCATCATCAGCTCCGTAAAAAATTTTACCATCTCGTTTTCCTAAATGATCGTAATGACCGGTTACAAAAATGTATTCATCTTTTTTATCGCTACCCTCAACTAAGCCTACCACATTACTAGCGTTTATGGTTGTACGATATTTTTGTATGGCTAAAGAAGTTTTCAATTTTTTTTCAAATCCATTTATTTTAAGTGTTTCACTAGCTTTTGCACTAGCTAAGTAACTTGCAAAATCAAAACTATCGCCAATAATATTTTTAGCCATGGCATGTGTTAGTAGGGCATAATTAATTGTTTTGCCAGATGTACCTCTTGGAAAGTATACATTCGTTTTACTACTACTGCTTATACTATTTTTGGTAAATGTTTCTTGATTTGGATTGATAACTAATGCCCCTACTGCCCCTTTGCTAGCGGCTAGTGCTAATTTTTTGCTTAAGCCAGGGAACGTCCATTCACTCGTATTTTTTGCACCATTTACAATAAAGTTGCCATCTTTTTTTGGTTCGCCTAAAAAGAAAACAACCACTTTGCCTTTTACATTTACATTGGTATAATCGCTATAGTTAGCACTTTCAATACCGTAACCAATAAATACTATTTTTTTTCCTTTAAATTTTTTGTTTTCGTTGGTATTTACAGGGCTAATAAAATCGGTACCATACGTTGCCGTATAGTCGCCTAATTTTAGGCTGTTACTTATTAAACTGTCTTTATATAACGGGTAAAATTGTTGGTAGCCTTTTAAAGCAGCTACTTGTGTTAAGCCAATAGTTGCATAATGGCTTTCGATGTAGGCAGCAGCTTTACGTTGCCCTTCAGTACCGGTTTCTCTACCTTCCATTTCGTCGCCTGCAATAATGGTTAAGTGTTTTTTTAAATTACTAGCACTAATAATGGAGGCGTATTTTGATGCATCAGAAGTTTGTGCAAATGTGGTTATGGTTAAAAATAAACCTATAACTAACAACGTAAATTTATTCATTTAAATAGTTTGAAAAATGAAAATAAAAAAATTAAAGAAATCGATGGGTTCATTTTATATGAGTGGTAAGTTTTAACAACTTATCTTCTTCACTCTTCCCTCATGCCTACCACCTTCAAATGCGGTATTCATAAAAATATCTAACATTTTTTCGGCATCGCCATCACGTACAAAACGGGCTGGTATGCAAATAACGTTAGCATCGTTGTGTTTACGGGCAAGCTCTGCAATTTCTTGCTCCCAACAAAGGGCTGCTCGTACACCTTGGTGCTTGTTAGCTGTAATGGCAACACCATTGGCACTGCCACATAGTAATATGCCAAAAGCTGCTTCGCCTTTTTCAACTGCACTTGCAACAGGGTGTGCAAAATCAGGATAATCTACACTGTCTTTTGTAAAGCATCCAAAATCTTTATAGGCAACATTTTCTCCTTCTAAAAAAGATATTAAATCTTCTTTGCAATCAAATCCTGCATGATCGCAACCTATGGCAATGGGGAGTTTTAAATTAAAAGCAAACATGGTAATTAGGAATTAAAAATTATCAATTAGGAATAAAATTGCTCTACAAATTTAATGCATTCTTAATTCTTAATTCTCAATTTTTAATTGAAGTTAGCTCCACTCTTTTTCCGCTTTAGCTTTTTGCTTTTCTACACGGCTGGCTAATATTATACTTATCCAATACAATATTAAAAGCGGAATGGCTACTAAAAACTGACTTGTCCAATCGGGAGATGGGGTAATAATTGCTGCTACAACTAAAATAATTACAAAGGCAAACTTAAAATATTTACGAAGTAACGATCCAGTTATTAAACCAATTTTTGCTAAAACAAAAGCTAATATAGGTAATTGAAATGCTAAGGCACAACCTAATGTAAGGTTGGTTAAGGTTTCTACATAATCATTAATAGAAGGCATGTATTTAATAGACTGGCTAGTGCCTATGGTAAACGTAGCCAAAAAATTAAAGGTAAAAGGCGCTAATAAATAGTAGGCAAAGGCTGCACCACTAAAAAAACAAAGCGATACCCAAAAAATACTACCTCTGGCATATTTAATTTCTTTTGGCGAAAGTGCTGGCTTAATAAAACGCCATAATTCCCAAAAAATAAAAGGAAATGCAACAATAAGTCCACCAATCATTGCAATAGATAGTGCAGATGAAAAAGGACCTGTTACGGTATTATACTGAAAATCAATAACTACAGGCGGCATACAAAATGAATCGCCTAAATGTAACCATTTGCCAAATCGGCATAAAGCCTGGTAACTAACAAAGTTGCTTTTGGTTGGAGCTAAAATAACATCATCGAAAATAAAACCCCGAAAAATAAATATGGAAATAGCTGCTGAGGCCCACACAAGTACGCTACGTACAATATGCCAACGCAATTCTTCAATGTGGTCAAAAAAAGTCATTTCTTCTTTTGAAGTGCCTTCTTTACCACTTTGTATACGTTTAAAAAAAGATTTTCTATCTGAGGTTTGTTCTGCCAAAATATATAATTGAGGACAAAGGTACTTGAGTTAACTTAAAAAAATAAACCCCTGTAGAAACAGGGGTCGTTTACCAAAACTAACTGCTTATGAGAAATTCTTAAATTATTGTTGTTATACTTATATATTCGCAAAATGAGTGCCAAAGGTTTGCAGCTAAATGTTAAGCTTTTTATAATATACCTTTTTTGATACCTATTCAACGTAAAAAAGAACTTATTGATACTAAGACAAAAATTGAGCCAAGGAGTTTAACGACATTATGGCTTTAAGAAGGGTTTAACAAACAGGGCATTTAAATAGAACCTATTGATATTAGTAGGGTCTACCTATAAAAATATAAAGTATACAGAAAAGTCTATTTTAATTGATTACTGCATTTATTTTTTGCCAAAGTGCATTATCAAATCCAGAAATTGCAAAAGTGGGATTTGAAGGATCTGAAGCTTCACCCATTCTTATCACTACCATATTCTTGCTTGGTACTACATAAATACGGTTATCCTCTGCCCCCATGGCAGCGTACATATCGGCTGGGGCGCTAGGCACTAATAAACCTGGGAACACGGTTTGAGCCCCCGGTACCATAAAACTGCTTTTGCCATTTAGCCACCATAAATAACCATAGGAGGGGTTAATATTTTGAGCGGTGCTAATACTTTCGTTAAAATAGGTTTGATTAATAATTTGTTCGCCATTCCAATTGCCTTTATTTAAGGCCATTAGCCCAAACCTTGCCATACTACGGGTATTACTGTGGTATATTTTAAAAATTAACCCGTTGTTCCAAAACCCATCCATGCCCAACTTATTTTTAATTTTTGTATTGAAATAGTTTTCAAAACTTTGACCACTAGCTGTGCCTACAATATCCATTAGTTTTTGAAATACATTGGCGTAAGCCCATCTTGTACCAGCATCTGCCATATACGTAAGATTGTTTCTTATAACTAAATTACTTGAGTCGTTTAGGCCCGATGTCATGGTTAACAAGTTTCTTACTGTAATTAAATTCTCTTTTGCTAGTGGAGTGTTTGTCCAACCTGCACCTAAGTATTCAGAAGCTTTGTTGCTTATGTTTAGTAAACCCTCTTGCTGTGCAATACCAGTTGTGGTTGTTACCAAAGTTTTACCAGCACTATTCCATTGCCAAGTAGCAGTAGGGGTATGACCGTTAAAATATTCCTCTAGTACAATTCTTCCGTTTACAATAATCATAAACGATTTAGAGTTTTTTTGAGAAAGATAATCTTTTAAAGGTTGCACAGCAGCTTGATTCCAGCCTAGGCTACTCATTGATTTTGTTGCCCAAACTGGATCTGTATTGGATGGAAAATACATAGTCTCAATGGGAGCAGGATTTTCCGTATTGTTTTTTTCGCAGCCAAAAATGCTAAAGGCGAATAGGATAGGTATTAATTTTAAGCACTTCATTCGTTAATTTTTTAATAAACGTAAATTACAAATTTGTATTGTGAAAGAGTGGATTTGACTAAGATCTCTCACAAAGGTTTAATTAGTTTATTGAGGTTGTTTTCAGTAATTAGTTCCATAAAAAAAGCACCTCAACTAAAGGTGCTTTTAAAATTGTATGAACAAATCGCTTACTTCATAAACCCTTTAATCATATCCATAATTCCACCACCAGTAGTGGCTTGTTGTTGTGCATTGGTAGCACCACCAGCTAATTTAGATACAATATCCATAATTCCACCGCCACCACCTTGCTGGCCACCACCTGTAAATTGTCCTATAAGGTTTTGAAAGCTAAAGCCACTATCTCCACTTTGTTGTTGTTGTTCAGCTACTTGTTGGCTTTGGCCACCTGTAAGTGAATTCAATAAACCGTCTAACGTAAAGTTGCTGTTATTAGGGTCATTAGTTTTATTAATTAAACCACTAAGTACATTTGGTATTAACTGAGCTGCTACGTTACTAGCCTGCCCACCAGCTAAACCAAATTTGCTCATTAATTTGTTTGCAAAATGGCCAACCATCATACTTACTATTGGGTTGCCCATTAAGCCTTTGCCGTTACTTTGTTGACCACCTTCTCCAAACAACGATAAAATATTTTGCAAGCCACCACCTGCAACCATATTTTGTAAACCACCTGCAACGGTTTTAGTTGCTTCTGCTATTACTTCGGTGTTATGTGTATTAGGAACGTCTGGATTGTTTACTACTGCATCACCAGCTAAGTCCTTAACCATGTTGAATAAATTGTCTAACATTTTTTAAAAGTTTTAGTTGTAGTTATAATTTTTTAACAGTTGAAAGATAGTAAGTTTCTTTTAAAGGTTGTATGGTACAAAAGAAAAGTAATAATTTAACAAACTTAGGCAACCCTTATTTACAAAACCTTTTCAAAAGGATGGATATACAAAACATCATTAATGCTATCAAATGATAATTAGTATTGAATAAATTTATCCTTAAGCATCTAAACTAATCTTTACAATTGCATCACCTCCTTGTATATCATCCAAAAACTCTAAACCACCAGTTACTTTACCAAAGCAGGTATGTACACCATCTAAATGTTGGGTACCTTGCCTATTGTGGCAAATAAAAAACTGACTGCCACCTGTATCCTTACCACGGTGTGCCATACTTAAAACACCTCTATCGTGGTATTGATTTTCGGCATTAGTTTCGCATTTAATAGTGTAACCAGGTCCACCTGTACCTGTACCATTGGGGCAACCCGCCTGTACCATAAAGTTGGGTATTACTCTATGAAAACTAAGTCCATTGTAAAAACCCTGCCCAATTAATTTTTTAAAATTATCTGCGGCTATGGGTGTAGCATCGTCATAAAGTTCAAACGTAAATATTCCTTTATTCGTTTCAATTGTTCCTGTACTGTTCATAATTTTTAATTTTTAGTTATTTATTTTTAATTTCCTTGTGTTACTAATTTTTCGGTGTTTTCTGCAAATTGTAAGGCATCAATAAAATCTTGTACATCGCCATATAAAACTGCCTCTAAATTATAGCTTGTAAAACCAATGCGATGGTCGGTTACCCTACCTTGCGGATAGTTGTAGGTACGTATTTTAGCGCTTCTATCGCCTGTACTTACTAAGCTTTTACGAATATGTGCAATAGCCGCTTCGGCCTTTTGTACCTCGGCTTCGTATAATTTTGTACGAAGCATTTCCATTGCTCGTAATCGGTTACCAAGCTGGCTTCTATCTGTTTGGCACATTACCACAAGCCCAGTAGGAATATGAGTTAAAAATACTTTTGTTTCTACTTTATTTACATTTTGCCCACCTGCACCACCACTACGTGCCGTTTCCATTTTTACATCACTTTCTTTTAATTCAAAATCTACTTCCTCGGCCTCTGGCATTACAGCAACAGTAGCTGCACTTGTATGTACTCTTCCACTAGCTTCTGTATCTGGCACTCGTTGTACTCTATGTACACCACTTTCAAATTTAAGTGTACCGTATACATCATCACCAGTAACTTCTACCTGTACCTCTTTATAACCACCAACCGTTCCTTCACTTTCGCTTAATATGGTTGTTTTCCAACCCTTTTTTTCACAATACTTCAGGTACATTCTCAATAAATTTCCTGCAAATAAACTGGCTTCATCTCCACCGGTACCAGCACGTATTTCTAGTATTGCATTTTTTTCGTCGTAAGGGTCTTTTGGAATAAGCATATTACGTAAACCAGCCTCTTGTTGTGTTTTCTTTTCTTCTAACGCAGGTAATTCGGTTTTTGCTAATTCCCTCATTTCTTCATCATTGTCGTTTAATACCTCTTTGTTAAACGCAATATCATCAAGGGTTTTAAGGTATTCGTTACGTGCCAATACCACTTTTTCTACATTACGATACTCTTTGCTTAATGCACCAAATTTTTTATTATCGCTTACAATTTCGGGGTTGGTGAGGGCTACACCTAGCTCATCAAATCTTGCTTTAATAGCATCTAACTTATCTAACATTTTAATTTATTTTTTTTGGAGATCAACTTATTAATCCTTGAGCAGCATCGTTGTGTCACTCTATTGTTCTGCATACCTTTATTGGGCAACGGAGACAGTTGCTGTGCTTATTAGCCTAGCTAATAAAAAAGAGAAAGTAAAAAGCGCTGCATTAAATACATTTGTAGTGCAAAGGTAACGAAATACCGCAAAGGCACAAATACGCAAAGGAATGAGCAATAAAAAATTTTCGGCAACACAATTATTTGATGGGTATAATTTTTTACCTACCGGCACTGTATTAATAATATCTGCCAAAGGCGAAATTATTGATACTGTAACTAGTGAAGATGCCGGAGATGATGTACAATATTTTAAAGGAATTTTAAGCCCAGGCTTTATAAATTGCCATTGCCATTTAGAGCTTAGCCACTTAAAAAACACCATACCACAAAAAACTGGGTTAGTAAATTTTGTACACCACGTAATGAGCAATAGAGCGGCTAGTAATGAAGAAAAATTAGCTGCCATGCAAAGTGCCGAAAATGAACTATATAAAACCGGCATTGTGGCTGTTGGCGACATTTGCAACACAGCAGATACCATACCCATAAAACAACACAGTAAAATGCACTGGCATAATTTTATAGAAGTAAGTGGCTTTGTGGATGCAGGTGCAGAAAAAAGGCTTGAGGAAATAAAAAAAATTGCCCATCAATTTTCAATTTTCAACCTTCAATTTTCAACTGTTCCTCATGCTCCGTATTCTGTTTCCAAAAAACTGTTTGAGTTACTAAACATCTTGCCTAACAATAATTTAATAAGTATTCATAATCAAGAAAGTGAGGAAGAAAATAAATTATACAAAAACAAAACAGGTAATTTTTTAGAATTGTATAAAAATTTTGGGATAGAGATTTCATCATTTGTACCAAGCGGTAAAACTAGTCTTCAAACATGGTTGCCATACTTTACCAATAATCAACGTATCATTTTGGTACACAACACATTTACAAGTGAAGAAGATTTGAATTTCCAAATTGCCCATTGCCCATTGCCTATTGTCTATTGCCTTTGCCCCAACGCCAACCTCTACATTGAAAACGCTTTGCCGCCAGTAGATTTATTAGTTGAAAATAACTGCACTATTGTATTAGGTACAGATAGCCTTGCTAGTAATACACAATTAAATATACTGGAAGAAATTAAAACAATACAACAGTATTATCCTAAAATTGAATTACAAACTTTACTACAATGGGCTACCAGTAATGGTGCTGCCGCTTTGCAAATGAAAGAAGAGCTGGGTAGTTTTGAAAAAGGTAAGCAGCCAGGTATTGTGTTGATTGAAGAGAATTTAGGTGAGAGTAAGAGGGTTTTATAACACCTCACCCAAAACCATCAGTGTTTTTAGCTGTCCAAAATCTTGAATATGATAACCGTAATACGTTTCGTATTTGTGTAATAAAAGCCGCCTGGTGTCTTTATTTAAGTTAAAATGCTCTAACTCCGCAGGGTGCATTGCTTTTAGCAATTGAGAGGTGGTGAAAGAATCATCTTTGTTTAAAAAATTATGATGCATAGGCTGTTCTGGGCAAAAAACGCCTTCGTTTAGGTCAAAAAAGATGTTTTTATCATCGTAATTATCAATCATTCTAAATCCAAAAAAGTGTGGAATGTGTAACGCAAAAAACAACGGAAAATTAGCTGTTGCCTTTTTACTGCTAACATCTAGTTGTAGAAAAGCATCTTCACAAAAATTGTACAAATTAGTGTTGGTTTCAGGCTGTTTCAGGCATTTATTTAGTAGTTCTACAGCAAAAAGTGCAATACAATTTTTAATAACATTGCTAAAAATTTGGGTATATAAATAGGCAAACTTAAATTCTTTAATACGCTGCATTGTCTTTTGCTCATTATGGTAAACAACCATTTCTAACATACTACCTGGCTGAAAATACGTTGACTTTGCATTGGCTTGTTTACTACTTCGTACGCCATTTACCATATAGGTTTGCACACCAAAAAGTTCGGTAAATGCGGTAACTACCAAACTCGTTTCGCCGTATTTGGTCGTTTTTAATATGATGGCTTTTGTTTTCTGTATCATAGTGTATTATCCCACAAAAACACTAAGACGACAAAGAAATACCTTTTTGCCCTCTGTGCCTTAGTGGGAGCTTTATTTTTATTATCTCACAAAAACTCAAAAACACAACTAAGAAAAATCTTTGTGCTCTCTGTGCCTTAGTGGGAGTTTAATTTTTATTATCCCACAAAAAATACAACTAAGAAAAATCTTTGTGCTCTCTGTGCCTTAGTAGTACCCTTTGTTTATGGGAATCCAACACAAATTAACGTTCTTTGCAAAAATTTTTCATTATTAATTTTATTTAGGCTATGTGGCAACGTTTAGGAGCTTGGGTTATAAAAAATAGAGTAGTATTATTAATTGTATTGGTAATTAGCACTGGCATTATGGGCTATTTTGCTAGTCAGGTAAAATTGAGTTATGAGTTTTCTAAAGCTATACCAACCGATAATGCAAAATATGTAGCTTACCAAGCGTTTAAACAAAAATTTGGCGACGATGGTAATTTGCTGGTAATTGGTATAAAAACGGATAAGTTATTTGAGTTAAATACATTTAAAGCCTATCAAACGTTGCAAACTAACCTTAAAAAAATTAGCAATGTAGAGGATGTGCTAAGCATTCCAACTGCTATTAATTTACAAAAAGATGAATTAACAGAACAATTAAGTACCTACAAAATATTTGCCGACTCCATTGCATCACAGGCCGATTTAGATGTTGCTAAAGCCAATTTTTTAAGTTTACCGTTTTATACATCTCTTTTATATAATACCTCAACAAATGCTTATTTAATGGGGGTGCGTATAAATAAAGACACCCTAAATTCATCAAGGCGTACCTTAATTATTGCCGAAATTAATACAGCGGTTAAAGCATTTGAAACATCTACCAAAATAGAAACTCACTTAAGCGGCCTGCCCCTTATACGTACACAAATTGCCGACAGAGTTAAAAACGAAATGAAGTACTTTTTAATTGGCTCTCTTTTATTGAGTGCGTTAATTTTATTACTATTTTTTAGAAGCTTTAGCACTACGTTATTATCGTTAACCGTTGTAATTTTTGGTGTGTTGTGGAGTGTTGGGCTTACCCATTTATTTGGGTATAAAATTTCCTTACTTACCGCATTAATACCTTCTTTAGTGGTGGTAATTGGCGTACCCAATTGTATTTACTTTTTAAATAAATACCATACCAATTATATACAAAGCACTATAGAAGATGTTACCGTAAAAAAGAAAAATGCATTAATTGATATGGTTAGCAAAATGGGTGTTGTAACCCTTTTTTGTAATATTACTGCAGCTATTGGCTTTGCCGTATTTGCTTTAACCAAAAGTACTATTTTAAAAGAGTTTGGGTTAGTAGCAGGTATAAGTATAATGATCATATTTTTTATCTCTTTTATATTATTACCGGCTGTACTTAGTTATTTGCCTGCGCCAAAAGCAGCACAAACCAACTATTTAACGAATAAATGGATAACAACCTTTTTATTAAAATTAGAAGGTTGGGTTTTAAATCATAAAAAAACTGTTTATATAGCCACAGCAGCAATTTTAGCATTTGCTATTGTTGGAATTTTTAAACTAAAATCGGTAACCTACATTGTAGATGATTTGCCAAAAACCGATAAAATTTATACCGATCTTAAATTTTTTGAAAACAATTTTAATGGTGTAATGCCTTTAGAAATTGTAATAGATTCTAAAAAGCCAAATGGATTGAGAAAGCCCGGTGTTTTTGAAAAAATTGATTCCTTAGCACAATACATAGTTACTCAAAAAGGGCTAAGCAAACCCTTAAGCTTATCCGAAGGGTTTAAATTTTTGTATCAAGGATTTTCTGGTGGCGATTCGTTAGCTTATTCTTTTCCTAACGAAGCTATTGTAAGTAAAGGCCTAGCAGAAATACGCAAACAATTAAAAGCAGAAGATACGGCAGTAAAAAATAATGCCGTTACAAAAATGTTTTTACCCTTTATAGATAGCACTATGCAATACACACGAATAAGTGTAAGTATGGCAGATGTAGGTACAAAGGAATTACCCGTTATTTTAAACGGAATTGAAAAAAGAGCGAATGAATTATTTGATACCACAGTGCATAACGTACAACTAACGGGTACCAGTATAACTTTTTTAGAGGGAAGCCAGTTTATTATAAATGGGCTAAAAGAAAGTATTTTTTGGGCATTTTTATTAATAGCCATGTGTATGTTATACCTGTTTAAATCGGTACGTATTTTAGTATGTTCGTTATTGCCTAATATTATACCCTTAATAATAACCGCTGGTGTAATGGGGTGGGTAGGCGTACCCCTAAAACCTAGTACCGTATTGGTTTTTAGTGTTGCATTAGGCATAGCCATAGATATTACTATACGCTTTTTAGTAAATTATAAACAAGAGTTAAGCCACTACAATAACAATGTAATAGAAACGGTAAAAGCCACTATAAAAAACACCGGATTAAGTATTGTTTACACCTCATTAGTGCTTACTGCAGGGTTCATAATATTTTGTGTAAGTGGCTTTGGTGGTACAAAAGCCTTAGGTTGGTTAACATCGCTTACTTTACTGGTGGCAACTATAACTAATTTGGTTTTGTTGCCTGTGTTATTAATTACATTTAAAAAACCAGCGGCAACAGACAAATTTTAAAAAATAACCTAAAATACTG
The DNA here is from genome assembly GCA_031377245.1 of Bacteroidota bacterium. Lineage (GTDB taxonomy): Bacteria > Bacteroidota > Bacteroidia > Chitinophagales > Chitinophagaceae > Ferruginibacter. Next base: position 158,537 of record JANMEU010000014.1, on the reverse strand, counting down.
TTGATATAAAACTTTAAAAACATATGTTTTTAAAAAGCAGCAAAAACGATAAAAAAATTGTCATTAATTTAACATGTGTGATAATTGCTACTATATTTGTATTATAAAATTATTAAGAAAATGAGAAAATTGATTTTAACCTTATCGGTTATTTTGTGTTTTGTACTAAATGCAGCCGCACAAGAGCGTACCATAAGTGGTAAAGTAACCAACGATAAAAATGTAGCCGTACAAGGCGTATCGGTTACTTCGTTAGATGGTAAGTATGGTACACAAACAGACAAAGATGGTAATTACTCTTTAAAAGTACCATCAAATGTGCGTACATTAAATTTTAGTAATGTAAACTATGAAACCCTTTCACTAACTATTAGTCCAAACGGATTGGTGAACCCAATTTTAACTTCTAAAGATAGTAGGTTAGATGAGATTGTAGTAGTAGGATACGAAACTAAAAAAAGAAGAGATGTATCTGCACCAATTAGCAAAGTAAATGGTAAAGATATTGCCGATAGGCCAACACCTTCTTTTGTTAATGCTATGCAAGGACAAATGGCAGGTGTACAAATTAATAGTTTTAATGGAGTACCAGGCGGGGCAGTAAACATAAAAGTCCGTGGTGCAATATCTGTTGCTGCAGGTGCAGGCGGTGCTGTAAATCCATTGTATATTATAGATGGGGTTCAGGTTTCTAATGCCAACCCTGGAGGACTTGGATATGGAAATGGTTTTGAAGCCACTGCATCATCAAGTTTACTAAATGCTATTAATCCTGACGATATTGAATCTATTGAGGTACTTAAAGATCCAGCAACTGCCTCTATTTATGGTGTACAAGCTGCAAATGGTGTTGTTATTATTACAACAAAAAAAGGAAAGCAAGGAAAATCAAAAGTAACTTTTGGAACCTCTTTTGGCTTTACCAATGTAATTAAAAAATTAGATATTTTAAATGCTACCGAAGCGGTACAATTAGGTTACGAAGCCAATGTTAACAGATTTGGACCAACTGCGGCACAGACATTAAATTTTTTAGCTGCTACTGGTGGTACAGTAAGTAACGGATCTGTAAATCCAATTAATAATAACGATTGGCAAAATGTAGCATTTAGACAAGGGTTTATGCAAAACTATAATCTTGGAATTTCTGGCGGAAATGAAAAAACAACTTTTTTAATATCTGCCGGATACGATAATATGGAAGGCCATGTAATAGCATCTAATTATAAAAGAGGTACTTTTAGAATAAACCTAGATAATAAAATAAATGATAAATTATCTGTAGGAACATCTTTAACACTTTCTACTAGTACTCAAGAAGGTGTATTAAACGGAGGTTCGTTTGGTAACCCTGTTCGTAATGCTTTTTTATCTTTCCCTACAAACACTCCTTATTTACCTAGCGGCGTATTACGTAGCGCATCTAATGGAACATGGTTTGGCGGTATTGATAATTTTTTAACGTATACGGATTACGATATTAATTTTGCCAACACTAAAAGTTTAATTGGTAATGTAAATTTATTATACAAATTTAATAAGTACTTCAACTTTAGAAGCACCTTTAGTACAAACTATAATACTTTTGAAGAAAAGCAGTTTAACGACCCTCGTTATTCTGGTGCTGGTACAAACGGCGCAGTAGCTAAGTTTTCTAGGCAAATAAGAGATTTTCAAACTAACCATGTATTAAATTATAACCAAACCTTTGGCCGCAAACACAATGTAACCGGTTTAGCGGGGTACGAGTATAGAGTAAATATAAATACTTCTTTTTCTGGTAGTGGAACAGGTTTAGCATTACCACAGTTTACCACATTAAGTTCTACTGCAATACCAACTGGTGTTACCGAAGGGTTTGGCGATTTTAAATTGTCAAGTACTTTTGCAAAGCTAGGCTATGCGTATGATGATAAATATATAGTTAGTTTTACAGCTCGTAGAGATGGTTCTTCTCGTTTTGGATCTGGCCAACAATATGGAATTTTTCCTGCTGCATCAGTTGCATGGAAGTTATCAAAAGAAAAATTCTTTGGATCTAATTTCAGTGCAAAAAATGATATTAAGTTAAGATTCTCTTATGGCATTACAGGAAGTCAAGATGCCTTAGGTAATTATACGAATAGAAGTTTATTTGGCTTAAGTGGTGAATACTTAAATTTACCTGGCGGTACACCAGCACAATTAGGAAATCCTGATTTGAGTTGGGAAGAAAACGCAACCACTAATCTAGGTATAGATATTACAACGCTAAATAAAAGAGTTGCTTTAGAGGTTGATGTTTACAGATCAGAAAGAAGTAAATTATTAATTAATCTTCCAATTCCTTCTACCAATGGTTTTACAACAATTGGTAGAAATGTAGGAAAAGCGGAGGTTAAGGGTATTGATATTGGCTTAAGAACAACCAATATTATTGCTAGAGATTTTCAATGGACCACTAATTTTAACTTTGCCTTTAACAAAAATAAAATATTGGATTTAGGTCCTGGTCAAACTCAAATTGGAACATTGTATAAAGTAGGGCAACAATTAAATTCAATTTTCACACAAAAATATGCAGGTGTAAATCCAGCAGATGGTAGACCAATGTATTATGACACCTTAGGCAATATTACCTATACACCACTTGCAAGAGATCGTTATTACTTGGAAGCTTCATTAGATCCAACATTTAATGGTGGTATTACAAATACCATTACGTACAAAGGATTTGAGTTAAGATTTCAGTTCATCTATCAAGGTGGTAACTATATACAAAACTCAGATGCTTCTTTTGTACAAAGAGCTGGATCAACATTTGATCGTAACCAAATAAAATCTCAAATGGAAAGATGGCAAAAACCTGGAGATATTACAAGAGTTCCTAGGCCTTATCAAGGTGGCACATTGCCTAGTGCAGCATCAAACTTTTTATTTTCGGATAGGTTTTTTGAAAGAGGAGACTTTGCTAGGTTAAAAGAAGTTACCCTTACGTACAATTTTTCAAGAGAGCTTTTGGACCGTTTTAAATTAAGTAATGCGTCTTTTTTTATAAGCGGATTTAATTTAGCAACCTGGAGCAATTATACTGGATACGATCCAGAATTACAGGGTAACGATTTTGGAACTTATCCTCAAGCAAGACAATCCACTTTAGGCCTTAATGTAACTTTTTAAAAAATTAATTTATTATAAATTATGAAAAATACTTTTTTTAAACTATCAATTGTTTTGTTTGCAATTGCAAACTTAACCTCTTGTAAAAAGCAGTTAGAAACTGCCCCAAAAAATAGCCTTGATCTTACGTTTGCTTTAAACACAAGAGAGGGTTTACAAGCAACCTTAATTTCTATTTACAATTCAATGCAAGGCTCTGGCTACTACGGAAGAGATTTTGTAGTAATACCAGAATTATTAGCAGATAATTGCGAAATAACGACTAATAATACCAATCGCTTTATTAATCAAGCTAATAATACACCTAATAATCATGTAAATATATGGTCTGGTGCTTATTCGAATATTAATAGAGCAAATGTTGTTTTGAGTGCAATTGATGCCAACCCAAGTGTAACTGCACTAGAAAAGCAAGTATGGAAAGGGGAGGCTTATTTTTTAAGAGCATTATTATATCACGATCTTGTACGCACTTATGCAAGAGCTCCATTATATTTAAATTCGGGTAGAGGTGGTGTTTTTGATTTAGGCGTTCCTATTTTAACAACTCCAGTAATAGCTGCAAATGCCATTGTTTTACCTGCAAGAAAAACAGTGAGTGAAGTATATGATTTTATTATACAAGATTTGACCCTTGCTAATAGTTTATTATTAAATACGGGCAGCAATTATAGACCACGTAGAGTAGCAGCACAAGCATTAGCTGCAAGAGTGGAATTGTATAGAGGCAATTGGGCTCAAAGCGAAAGATGGGCAGATTCAGTTATTTTACAAAATACTACACCTTTAGCACCAGCTTTAACTTATTTTAATAATACAGCAGCAGCACCAAGTTGGGGTAATGCACATCCAGAGCAAATTTTTGGTCTTGGTTATCAAACAGGAGAGGGTAATCCTGGTACTGATTGTTTGCAGTATATTTATTATCGTAATTTATTAGTTACACCTTCTATACAAGGATATGCAGATGTTACTACTCAATTATCTTTACGTAATGATATGGGAGTTGTAGCAAATGTTTCAACTGACCAGCGTTTTACTAGATTGGTAAACCTACAAGTTAAATCAAGTCAACAATGCTATTTTAGCACTAAATGGCCAGGGTTAAGAACCTTAGGTCAAGATGATATTATGCTTTTAAGAACTTCTGAAGTTGTATTAACAAGGGCAGAGGCAAGAGCAAACCAAGGAATAGCAAAAGAGCCTTTAGCTATAGCGGATTTAAACCAAACAAGAACAAGAGCTGGATTAACCGCTCTTCCAACTTCAGGTGTTGGCGCACCAACAGGAGCTGCTTTATTAAACGAAATTGCAAAGGAAAGACGTGTTGAATTGGCTTACGAAGGGCATAGATTATTTGATTTGTTGAGAACAGGAAAGGATGTAAATAAAAACCCAAGCAACATAATATTTGGATCAAATGCATACGATTATTTAATTGCAGGTATTTTACAAGCAGATCATGATACAAATCCGAATTTAGTTAGAAACCCTGGTTATTAAAAACAAACAAATACATAAAGATGAAAAAAATATTGAATAGAATTTTTAACGTAGTGAGTATCTTCTCAATTACAACAATTTTTTTAACAAGTTGTGTAAAGGATAATACAAAAACTACATATAGTGGTGTAGATTTAGTAGAATTTGCTAACCCAAATTTTATTGCACCAGTTAACCCTGTTGCCAAAACAATAGCAACAGCGGCAATTACAATACCAAGAGCAGATAGTATGTTTATACAATTGGTAGGCCCACAAAGGAGCACTGCAACAAATGTTACGTTTGCAGTTGATGCAGCTTCTACAGCTATTGCAGGTACAGACTATACTATTGTAACTCCATCGCCTGTTGTTATTCCAGCATTTACAAGTGGTGTTAAGGTTAGGGTAACAATTAGTAGAGTAACAACACAAAAAAGACTTATTTTTAATTTAACAGGTGGCGATAATGTTACGCCAAGTGCAAACTTTAAAGTGTTTACGTACACGTTAAATCCATAAACTACTAAGTTAATTATACTAAAAATCCTCAACCGAAAGGTTGAGGATTTTTTTATGTGTACTTTTTTTACTTCAACAACTCTGCCAGCTTACTTTGTAATTGTGCCCCTCTTAAGTTGCTTGCAATAATTTCGCCATTGGGGTTTAGTAAAACGTTATAGGGTATACCTTCAATACCATAGTCAGCAACTACACTACTTCTCCATTGTTGTAAATCGCTAATATGCTTCCATGTTAACTTATCGGTTTTTATAGCATTTAACCAAGCCGCTTTATCTTTATCAAGCGATACACCAAGTATTGTAAAATTTTTATCTTTAAAAGTATTGTAAGCAGCTACTACGTTAGGGTTTTCGCCACGGCATGGGCCACACCAACTTGCCCAAAAATCTACCAAAACATATTTACCTTTTAAACTACTTAAACTAAATGATTTTCCTTCGGTATCGGGCATTGTAATTTCTGGTGCTTGTTTACCAGTTGGCGCTGTTTCTTTTACTGCGTTACTTTTTGCTACCATCGCATTAAACTGTGCTACTATAGTTTCAATACCGGTATGGCCTTTAAAACGAGTAATTAATTTTGCCACAGGCTTTTCTAACTGCTTAGGGTCAACATTTTGGATATACTGTAATGCAAATAATGCCATTATAGGGTTGCTAGTGGTATCAATATAGTTTACAATAAAGTTTTTGTACTCGGTTTTTGTTAATTCAAATTTATCGTTGTCGGCTTTTTTAATACTATCGGTAACCTTACCGCTATTATTTAATTCTACTTTATTGCCCTGCTCATTTAATGCAGTATTGTAGCCATCCATTTTAGTAGCAAACTGTTTTAATAAAGCATTAGCCGGACTAATAAAAGTTGGCCATTTCATTGTAGTGTCTTTAGCATCTACAGTAAAGGCTATTACTGGCTTATCATTAATAAAAAAGTAAGTATCTTTTTCGTTTTCAAAACGAACACGGTATAAGCCTTGCTCTGGCGCTATAGAAGAGAGAGAAAATTTGCCTTCTTTTAACTCTGCAGTATCTACAATTGTAGCTGCTTTATTGATAAAATATAACTCTTCTAAATACACCTGTTGATTGGGTATATTTTTAACGTTAGCATTTACGGTAAATTTTCCTTTTACCTCTTCGTTGGTACAACTAAATAAAAGGAAGGAAATGGATAGAATGGAAAGTGTTTTTTTCATTTTTATTTTTGTTTTTATTTACTCCCACAAAGTAATTAAGGGCACTAAGATGAGAACAAATGGTGGTTGTTTAAATTTAATTTGTGTTCTTTTTCTCTTTGTGGGAGATTATAATTTAATTTTTTAGTTATTCCCACAAAAGCACAAAGGGCACTAAGATGAGAACAAATGGTGGTTATATAAATTTACTTTGTGTTCTTTTTCCCTTTGTCGGAGATTCTACTTTAATTTTTCAGTTAATAGCTTATTTACTAATTGCATATCGGCCTTACCCTTACTTAATTTTTTTACTTCGCCAGCAAATAAACCTATCAACCCTTTTTTTCCACTTTTATATTCAATAACCTTTTCGGGCATTTTTGCAATTGCTTCATTAACCCAAGCCTCAATAGAGTCTGTATCACTTTCTTGAATAAGATTTAATGCTGTTGCTAGTTGCAAGGGAGTTTTTTCTTTATTAACTAACAACGCCGTAAAAATTTTAGTACTTGCATTACTAAAGTTTACTTTTCCGTCATCTATTAACAAAATTAAATCGGCTATCGTTTTTGGTAAAATGTTAAATTGATGTAATTCAAGTTGAGCATCGTTTAAATAGGCCTTTATTGGCCCTAGTAGCCAATTGGCAGCTGCTTTTGTATTACTGCTATGTTTTATTATTTCTTCAAAATAGTTTACTAAATCTTTATCGCTGCAAATAGTAGCAGCATCGTAAGCAGATAAATTTAAAACGGTCGTATACTTTTTTTCTAAAGCCTCTGGTAATTCGGGTAATGCATTTTTTATTTCGGTTAAAAAATTATCCGTAATGCTAAAGGGTGTTAAATCGGGGTCGGCAAAGTAACGGTAATCATCGGCTTCTTCTTTTGTACGAAGGCTAAAAGTGCTGTTATCGTCAGCATTATAACTCCTTGTTTCTTGAATAATTGGTGTATTGCTTTCTACCAAATTAATTAAGCGTAGCACTTCTACATCAATAGCTCGTTTTACATTACGAATACTATTTAAGTTTTTAACCTCTACTCTTGTGCCTAATGTAGTATCGCCTTTTAATCGAATAGAAACATTTGCATCGCAACGCATACTTCCTTCTTCCATATTGCCATCGCATATATTTAGCCATCGTACAATTTTACGTACTTCGGTTAAATAGGCAAAGGCTTCATCGCTACTGTGTAAGCAGGGCTCAGTTACCATTTCAAGCAAGGGTACACCAGCCCTGTTTAAATCAATAGAGGTAAAATGTTCATCCACATCATGCAAGCTTTTACCAGCATCTTCCTCAATATGAATGCGGTTTAGTAAAATATTTTTTTCTCCCTCGCCCAATTTTATTTTAACAAACCCATTTTTACAAATAGGGGTGGTGTGTTGGCTTATTTGATACCCTTTTGGTAAATCGGGGTAAAAATAATTTTTACGGGCAAAATAATTGTGTTGTTCAATATCGCAATTAAGTGCAATGCCTAATTTTACAGCATATTCAATTACTTTTTTATTCATCATAGGCAATGTGCCTGGATGTGCCAATGCAATTGGACTAATATTGGTATTAGGGGCAGCACCAAAAGCGGCACTATCTCCTGTAAATAATTTACTTTTTGTTTGTAGCTGTACATGTACTTCTAACCCTATTACTACTTGATATTTTTCGATCATGATATGGGTGTAAAGATACGGAAAAGCGTTTATTAGGTTATTTGCTTACAAGGGTTAAAAAGTACACTAAATATGATTTAATCATAAAAATGCGTATAAATTTATGGTTACTTAAGTATAGTATAAATATAGAAGGCAGGGGGTATAAATTTTTTTATAGTAATCTTAATCTTGTTGTTAAAACTATTTTTACTGTTTTCTTGTACCTTCTTAAAATAGTTAAAAAAAAGAAGTAATTAAAAATTTAGTATGAAAAAAATTGGATTTGTTATTGCAATAGCAATGTTAATAAGCAGTGTTTCTTTTTCGCAAGAAGCTACAAGGGTAAAACAGTTTAATTTAGCCAAAAGCGGATTAGCCATTGAAGGATACGACCCCGTAGCTTATTTTACACAAAATAAAGCTGTAAAGGGGAAACCTGAATTTTTTGCAAAAGCCGAAGGAGCGGTTTACCGCTTTTCAACGGCTATAAACCGAGATTTATTTATTAGAAATTATAAAGCTTATGAACCTCAATATGGTGGATGGTGTGCTTATGCCATGGGAGCCAATGGCGATAAAGTAGAAATAGACCCAGCCACATTTAAAATTGTAAATAATAAATTATATTTATTTTATCATTCTTGGACAAACAACACGTTAACGAAGTGGAACAAAGATGAAAATAATTTAAAAACTAACGCCGATAAAAATTGGCAAACCATATTTCATTAATCATTTTATAACCTTTAAATTTTTTTATGAATATTAAAACTATTGTTTCTTGGGCATTACGAATAGTAGCTGCCGTTATTTTATTACAAACCTTATACTTTAAATTTTCTGGTGCCCCAGAGTCGGTAGAGTTGTTTACCAAATTGGGTGTAGAGCCTTGGGGCCGAATAGGCACTGGCGTTATAGAACTAGTTGCAAGTATTTTATTGCTATTGCCTAGTACCGTATTTATTGGTGCATTTTTATCATTGGGTTTAATGGGAGGTGCCATTCTATCTCATGCTTTAGTAATAGGCATAGAATCTAAGGGAGATGGTGGACAGTTGTTTGTGTTAGCTTGTGTGGTTTTAACGTGTAGCTTAATTCTATTAATTTTACATAAGCAGCAGGGGTTAAATTTGTACAAAAAAATTCTACATAAATAATACCGATTATAAATATACTTTAAGCCAAATTCGTTAATTCGAAAAGCTGTCAGCCTGAGCTTGTCGAAGGCGGTTTGATAGTAGCAACGGTTTCGACAAGCCTGTCTGCCGACAAGGCAGGCTCAACCTGACAATACTATAATTGGATTGTTTTTAATTTATAATTGGTATAAGAAATAGTATTTACAAAAAAAGCGTTACACTTTTTGTGTAACGCTTTTTTATTCCTGGCTTTACTATTTTACAAATCGGCTGTTTTTAATTTTTTAGGAATTTTTACTTCAAAACTCATTGGGGTGCCATTACGCTTCGCCTTAATGGTATACTTATTTTTGTTTTCTTCAGGCTTTAATAATTCTCTTGCTTCGTCTGTATTGTTTACAGCTTTACCATTTATTTCGGTAATAATATCATCTTTTTTTAAACCGGCTTTTTCGGCAGGAGAGTCTTCATCTGTGCTTAAAATTTTTACCCCTGTACCTTCCTCAACATCTTGAATTTTTAAGCCTATCTTTTTACGATTACCAAAGGCAAAGTCAAAATTATCCATTTGCCCAAACCCATTCATATCAAAACCTTCTAATGCTTTTAATTCTTCTAGTCCTTCCATTCCTCTATTTAATTCCATAGATTTGTTTTCTAACCTTGGCATTGAAAAACTTCTTGGATCCCCTTTTGGTCCACTAAATGAAAAGGTAGTTAATGGGCCTCCTTTTCTTTCGCCTAAAGTGGCTTTGGTTGTATTTACTTTTCCGTCTCTTTTGTACCAAACAATTACTTCGTCTTTAGGTTTTTTATTACTTATTGCCTCAGTTAAATCCATTGGAGATTTAATTATCTTGCTATCAATTTGTGTAATTATATCATCAACTTTTAAACCTGCTTTTTCTGCAGCACTACCATTATTTACATTTGTAATAGCAGCACCATCAGGTTTTGTATCATTTTTATTTTCATTTATTACTGCTGTAGTAACTCCTAAAAAAGCACTACTACCGCTTGCACTTTGTAACCTACCTTTCATAGGGCCATCAAAAAATACTTCCATATCATTTGGTTCAAACATCATCTTGTTTTTACCATCAAAAATGGTAATATTTCTTTTGTTAATGGTAATGTCATCATCTTTAAATTCTATTAACGGTTTACCGTTAATACTAACTTTATCGCCATTAATTTCTACGATAATTTTTTTGTCTTTATCGCCTTTGCTACGAATTACAATTTCCTGCCTTTGCTTTTTTGACGGGTTTTGCCCATCTATTCTTTTTTCAATAATTACTTGCTTATCTTCTTGAGCAAGGGCAGAAAGTGAAAGAAGGGTGAATGCGGCTACTACTAATTTTTTCATGACTATGTTTTTAATGTACTAATAATTTCGTACATCAAAAGTATATAGAAAAATCGAATTACGAAATATTTCGGAGATAATTTTTGGATTTTAACATTTTGTTGAGATGTTGATAGGTAAATGGAGGGAAAGTGGATCTTAGGTAGAATAGTTTAGGTAAGGAACAATTTATTCGACAAATGATTTAATGGCAAGTAAAATATTTTTTGTTGCAGTTAACAAATATTCAAAATCAATAGTATCATATTCGTCATTTACAGTATGGTAAAATTTATCATTTGGCGATGTACCGCATATTGTAAAAGTAGTTTCTACTTTGTACATAAAAGAGGCATGATCGCTTCTATCTATTAAATTTTCTGTTGGATATATATCTTCAAAAAATTGAAAGCTATTATTTTTTTGGTTTATAAGACTTTTATTTAGCTGATTCACAATTTTATCATTTTTTAAACTAGTTATCATAGCCTTAGAACGATTAATAGGTCGACCCAGCATTTCTAAATTTATAACTGCTTTAAAAAGAGATAAATTTGCATTTTTTGCAAAATAGGTAGAACCTAAAAGCCCTAATTCTTCTGCACCAAATGCAACAAAAATTATATTGTATTTATTGGTTTGAGTAATAGCAAAATATTTCGCAATCTCAAGCATAGAAGCCACACCAGTAGCGTTATCATTGGCTCCGTTAAAAATTTTATCTTTCTTTGAAATACCATAGCCTATTTCAGTGTATCCTTTGCCAATATGATCATAATGGGCGGAAATTAAAACGCAGGTGTCTGTTTTATTTAGGGCAGGAAGTATACCAACGATATTTAGTGTTTGTAGTTTTTTTGAATTATGTGAACTGTAAAAAGTGTCTCTATAATTGTTAATACCTTCAATTTGCTTAATGCCATTGCTCATGAAATAATTGGCAATATAATCTGCAGCTTTATATTGCCCTTGCTTTCCAGTAAACCTTCCTTCTAAACTATCATGAGATAAAACATAAACAGTTTTTTGTAAACTTTCTTTTGTAATAATTGAATCGATGGATTGAGAGAAGCAGCAATAAAAACAAATATTGGCCGTAAAAGTTAAAAAAAAAGACTTCATAGAGTAATACAAAAGAATTATTTTATTGAATATTGTTTTAATAGATTTATTTACACTACCACACATTTCTTATTTGTTGCAAAACATCTTTTGAGATATTTAGTGATCCTTTGATAGTTTTATCTCCTAAATAATTAAGCTTTCCAAATATTACACCATTATCAACATTAGCTATAGAAATTATCTCTTTACAATCATTTATAAAAGATGAATTAAGCTTGCCTTTTACTATTACTAATTCCTTTTCTTTTATTTGAATTATAAATACAGGCGATTGAAAAAGTATGTAAAAGATTTTTTCAAAAAAATTAAATATTTTAGTCATTGTACAAAATGAGATTAAAGAAAGAGATGACATCTTTTCAAAAGATATCATCTCCTGCATTATAACAAACTTTTCACCTTCTCTATAACCTCTTTCAATCCACCAACCTCTTGCCCACCAGCAGTAGCTAAGGTTTTTTGTCCGCCGCCACCGCCTTTTATTAATGGGGCTACGTGTTCTTTAATAATTTTACTGGCGTCTAAATTTTTTGCAGCAACAACGGTATCGCTTATACCAACTGCTACAAAAGGTTTACCATCTATATTGCAACAAAGCACTGCTACGTAATCGTTTAATTTTGTTTTTAAATCGAAGCAAAGCTTTTTAAGGTTATCGGCACTGCTCACTTCTACGATATCTCCAATGAAAGTAACATTGTTAATTATTTCATCTTTTTGCAATAATTCATTTCTTAACACCACTAATTGCCTTGCTTCTAACGATTCAATATGTTTTTTAAGCGATGCATTTTCGGTTTGCAAATTTTCAATAGATTTTGCAATGTCTTTTGGGTTTTTTAATAGCCCCTCGATTTCATTGATTACCTCAAAATTTTGATTGACATACTTTTCAGCAGCCTTACCACAAACGGCCTCTATTCTACGAACACCAGCAGCAATAGCACTTTCGCTGGTAATTTTAAAGATACCTAATTGGCCAGTGTGGCCTACATGTGTACCACCGCACAATTCAATGCTATACGTTGAATCCATTATTACCACCCTTACCGTATCGCCATATTTTTCGCCAAACAATGCCATTGCTCCTAATGCAACTGCATCATCTTTTTTCATTTCTTTAATTACAACAGGTATGTTTTCTCTAATTTTTTCGTTTACTATTTTTTCTACTGCTGCAATTTCGGCATCGGTAACTTTTGCAAAATGGCTAAAATCAAAACGCAAATAATCCTCGTTATTTAAACTTCCTTTTTGTGCTACATGGTTGCCTAATACTTGGCGTAAAGCTGCTTGCATTAAATGAGTAACGCTATGGTGTACCGTAATTTCTTTTCTTCTATCTGCATCAACAGTTGCAATTACATCACCATTTAAATCAGTTGTTATCGTTTCTGCAAAATGAATAATTAAATCATTTTCTTTCTTTGTATCAATCACTTTCAACTCTCCACTTTCCATTTTCAACTCTCCACTATCCCCAACCTGTCCACCGCTCTCGGCATAAAATGGAGTGTTTTCCAAAACTATTTGATACAGTTCTTTTCCCTTACCACTAACTTTTCTGTACTTAACAATTTTTGTTTTTGTTTCTAAACTATCATAGCCTACAAAGGTAGTTTTGGCAACAGTGTTTACGTTAATCCAATCTTCGGTTTCTAACGCAGTGGCCGTTCTTCCTCTTTCTTGTTGTTCTTTTCTTGCTGCTTCATAACCTTCTTCATCAACTGCTAAGTTGTTTTCTGCTGCAATAAGTTTGGTAAGGTCAATAGGAAAACCAAAGGTATCATTTAACTCAAAGGCACTTCTGCCATCAATAATTTTTGATGATTGGGATGCCGTAATAACATCTTCAATTCTTTTTAACCCTTTGTCTAACGTTCTCAAAAAAGCTTCCTCTTCTTCTTTAATAACTTTTGCAACAAAACTTTCTTGTGCTTTTAATTCAGGAAAAACATCCTGAAACTGTGTAGCAATAATTGGAAGTAATTGATGCAATAAGGGTTGCTTATAATTTAAGTATGAATAATAGTAACGAACAGCACGGCGTAAAATACGGCGGATAACATAGCCAGCACCTGTGTTGCTAGGCAATTGCCCATCGGCAATGGTAAAACTTATTGCTCTTATATGATCGGCTAAAACTCTAAAGGCAACCGACTCTTTACTATCATCGGCTTTATACATTTTATTTACAATTTGGGCTGTTTTACTAATTGTGCCACTAAAAACATCCGTATCATAATTACTTTGTTTGCCTTGTATTACTCTTACTAATCGTTCAAAACCCATGCCTGTATCTACATGTGTGGCAGGTAGTGGCTCTAGGGTTCCATCTTTTTTACGATTATATTGTATAAATACATTGTTCCAAATTTCTATTACTTGTGGGTGGTCGTTGTTTACTAAATCTCTTCCGGGTGTTTTTGCTCTTTCTTCATCTGTTCTACAATCAACATGTATTTCGCTACAAGGTCCACATGGGCCAGTATCTCCCATCTCCCAAAAATTATCTTTTTTATTACCGTAAACAATTCTGTCTTCTGGTAAAATTTTCTTCCATTCTGCCAATGCAATTTTACTTGAGGGTATGCCTTCTTTTTCGTCGCCCTCAAAAACGGTAACGTATAATCTGTCTTTATCAAGTTTGTAAACCTCCGTTAATAATTCCCAACTCCATGCAATGGCTTCTTGTTTAAAATAATCTCCAAAACTCCAATTGCCCAACATTTCAAATAAGGTATGGTGGTAGGTGTCTACACCAACTTCCTCCAAATCGTTATGTTTGCCGCTTACTCGTAAGCATTTTTGTGTATCGGCAATACGAGGGAAGGGGGCAGGTTTATTACCTAAAAAGTAATCTTTAAACTGGTTCATACCAGCATTGGTAAATAAAAGCGTAGGGTCGTTTTTTATAACTACAGGTGCACTTGGCACAATTTTGTGTTGTTTACTTTCAAAAAAATCTAAAAATGCTTTACGTATTTCGCTACTAGTCATCATATTGCCGTTATTTATATGAGTTGCTTTTTGTGTATTATGGGTTTATATTTGCTATCCTTTTACAAAGGTACAAAAAAGCCCCTTTAGGGGTTTGGGGCATGAAAAAAATAAAATATTACTATAACACCAATACACTACGGTACGAAAAACTAGTAACGCCACTACGGGTAAAACTGTTGCGGATATTTGGTTTTTTGAGTGCCTTGGCGGTTAGTTGTCTAATCATAATTTCGTTATATAACAAGTTTGTACCAAAAGCCACCGACAAAGAAAGTGCCTTAAAGTACGAATTAATGAAAGACAATTATGCCACACTTAATGGCAAAGTAAAAACGTTGCAACAGCAAATGGCCGATTTAGAAAAAAGAGATAATGAAGTGTACCGAAGTATTTTTGAAGCTACACCTGTTAGTGATAGTGCCCGAACAAAAGCAATAGAGAAAAAAAAGGAGCTTGAAAAAATTAGTTTAATGAATGATGATGAGTTAGGAAAAGATATTGCTAAAACATTGAATAATATAGCGGCAAGGGCCACCTATCAATATCAAAGCTATGCCACTATTGAGCAGTTAATAAAAAACCAAGGCAATAAACTAGCAAGTATACCTGCAATACAGCCTTTAAGTAATAAAGAACTTACCCGTATTGCTAGTGGCTTTGGCATGCGTATTCATCCTATTTATGGTATAGCCAAAATGCATAATGGTCTTGATTTTACAGCCCCACAAGGCACACCTATTTATGCCACAGGCGATGGTGTGGTAACTACAGCAGGTGCTGGCGGTGGTGCTGGTAATCATGTAATCATCAATCATGGCTATGGATACGAAACAGTGTACATGCACATGGTACGTATTAAAACAAACGTTGGACAAAAAGTAAAACGTGGAGAAGTAATAGGTTGGGTAGGTAATACAGGGGCTAGTACAGGACCTCATTGCCACTACGAAGTACATATTAATGGAGAGCCTATTGATCCTGTTTACTTCTTCTTTAATGATTTAAATGCAGAGCAGTATGATAGACTGTTAAAAATGGCTGCAACGGGTAGTGCTAAAAGTTTTGACTAAACACCCTCCTCCTCCAATGAGGAACTAATTTTGAAGAAGATTTAATAAGAAATTATTTTTGTTTAATTTTATGGAATGGCACTTTCGCAAATAGCTTTCGATTTTTTTGAAGAGCCTTCTTTACCCCCAAAAAAAGAAGAAAAAAAAGCCATACCTAAAAAGGTTAATCCTAAGCCTATTATTTTATACAAAGAAACTAAACCAAAAAGCACCAGGGGGCGAATGAGTATAAAAGATATGGAAGCCACTGTTGATTTAATTGATGTGCCAGAAGATGAAGAGTTGTTTACTAAAAGTTATTACACCATTGGTAAAGTGGCTACTATGTTTAAAGTTAACCAAAGCCTTATACGCTTTTGGGAAAATGAATTTGATGTGCTTAAGCCAAAAAAAAATGGTAAAGGGGATAGGTTATTTAGACCAGAGGATGTTAAAAATTTAAAATTAATTTATACCTTATTACGAGAGCGGAAATATACACTAGAAGGCGCAAAAGATTTTATTAAGAAAAATAAAAAGGTAGACGAAAAGTTTGAGATGATAGAACATTTGAAAAAATTGAAAAGCTTTTTGTTGGAATTAAAAGCAACGCTTTAACCTAGCACTTAAAAAATAGCAGCCAATTACCCTATAACTACTGATTAATACAATAAATATTTTTATACAAATAAGATTACTGATATTTAGTATTCAAAATTTCAATATGAAAAAAATAATTATTTTATTAGCTTTAGTTGGCGCAAACGTTGGTGCAATGGCACAAGCACAATATGAAGTAACTACTGATGCTAAACACCCCGAGGTAAAAATATTTAGAGGCATTGTAAATAAATATTTAATTGAAAACGAACATACATTTACTTGGATGCGAAGTGCAAAAGTTGGCTATAAGCCAGATACAGCAACGGTTAATGCATTTGAGCGCAATAAAGGCAAAGTTCAGTTTATAGTATTTGGCGGCACTTGGTGTGAGGATACTCAAAATATACTCCCCAAATTTTTTGCGTTACAAGAAAAAACTGGAGTGCCAGATAATACCATTAGTTTTTTTGGGGTTAATAGAGAGAAAAAATCATTGGCTAGTATTACCGAAGCATTTAATATAAAAAATGTACCCACTATTATTATTATGAAAGATGGAATAGAAAAAGGGAGGGTAGTTGAATATGGCAAAACAGGAAATTGGGATAAGGAATTAGCAGAAATTTTAAATAAACTGTAAACCCAACTACTTTAACTGGTAAATTTCTATACCATTTTCTTTTAATAGATAAAGTTTACCATTCATAACTTCTATAAATTGATAGTCTGTTATAAAGCTAGGTAGTGCATATTCCTTTTGCTCAGTTGTAACTATATTATAACTATACAGTTTATGTTGATTAAAGCCGTATAAATAATTGCCACTTATTTCTACAAATTGCCAATGTAAAAATGGTAGTCTTGTTTTAAAGGCTCCATAATAATCAAAAATATAAAAACCTTTTGCCGTATCATATAAATACACAAAATTATTTCTATCCATTATTTTTGTAGGAGAGGGTACGGTATCAAAAAACGTACGCCAGTCAACACTTTCTACTAATGTTTTGCCATTTTCATCTACTTTTTTTAATATATAATTCTGCTCATCAAAAATCCAAATATTATTATCGTAGCTAGTGGCAATACTAGTTGCTAAAAAAATATTTTGCTTTCTAAAATTAATCGTGTTACGAACGTTAAAAAAACGATCTAATACAATAGTGGTGCTAAATTTATTATAGTAAAGCAGTACTTTTAATGGATTACTAACATCTATATAAGATGGGTTTCCAAACCTTTTAACGTCGTTAAAAATAGCTAAAGAGTCGCCGTTACCATTTATTTTTTTTAGCTGGTTTGTTTGGGTAACTACGTAAATATTATCTAAATTATCTACGTTTAAATATGAAAAATTACCTTCAATTGTTTTGATAAGTGTAAAAGAAGAATCGCTTTGTGCAGAACATAAAGGGATAACCGCAAAGACACAAAGGCACAAAGAAAATAATATCGTAAAAAATTGTTTCATTTATTTATCCCAATACTTCAACTCCAACTTTTCGCCATCAAATACAGCATAGCTATCATACTTTATCCAGTCGCCCAAATTTACATAAAGGCTGCTTGCAGATAAGTTAAAGTTTATAGGTAAATGTCTGTGTCCAAAAATAAAATAATCGTACTGGCTTGTTTTTAAAATTTCTTTACAATAAATGATTAGCCATTCTTTTTCTTCGCCTAAAAAAGTTTCATCTGTTTGTCCTGTTTGGGCTCTGCTTTTTTGACTAAAGAAATTTGCCATACCCATGCCAATATAAGGAGGAAGAATACCAAAGAAAAACTGACTTATTTTATTTCTAAAAACTTTTTTTATAAACTTATATCCATAGTCACCAGGCCCTAAGCCATCGCCATGACCAATTAAAAATGTTTTATTATTAAATGTAAAAGAGTGAGGCTCAAAATAAACAGTAATATTTAATTCAGTTTTAAAATAATCTTTCATCCACATATCATGATTGCCTACAAAAAAATGAATGGGTATACCGCTATCTGTTATCTCTGCCAATTTTCCTAAAATACGTACATAGCCTTTTGGAACTACTTTTTTATACTCGTACCAAAAATCGAAAAGATCGCCTACAATAAAAATTTGCTCGGCATCTGCTTTAATTTCATCTAAAAATTTAATAATTTTTTTTTCTCTAATTAAACTGGCTTGTGCATTGGGTGCACCTAAATGAAAATCGGAAAGAAAATAGATTTTTTTATTCATCAAACCACCTTATTTTTTACTACTTAAATACTCCATTAAATCGCCGCTAGCAATTTCGGGTAGGTTGCTTACATCTTTATTATACCAATAAACCCAAGCTTCAATTTTTTGATGCTCACAGGTTACAATAGCTTTTTCTCTTTTATACATAGGTGTTTCACCTGGCTCTACATTTAAACCTTCATAATCGTCTAATTGTTCTATGGCCCAATTAAATTCATTGATATTGTTTATAGCATAAAGCTCTCCTACTAAATATTTTTCATCGGTAGTTGTTGCAGCAACTGGGTATGACCCCGTATCATATAATTTACCTTTTACATAGCCTTGCCCAACTAATGTAAAATATTTAGATAGATAGGTATAAGCCTGATTACGAAAACCACTTCGTAAGGAGCCATAAACAAAAAGGTGTGTAACTGAGTTGTTCATTTTAAATTTCGTTTTTAGAAATGCCAGCTTGCTTTAATATAGTAAGAAAGGTGCCGTTTGGAATATCTCTTTTGCCATGTACTGGAACTACAATTGTTTTTCTTTCTATGGGATGGAAAAAGATATGATGACTACCAGTTACTCTTTTTAACAAATACCCCTTGCTTTCAAGAAGTTTGATAAGGTGTTGCGGACTTTGATTCATGATCTACTAAATACTTACGCTGTAAGTTGCAATGAATATTCTAATGTTTCATTATCATCAGGTATGGGTTCACCTTCTTCTTGTAAAACTTCAATATATCCTTTAATAGCATCTTTTACCATTTCTAATGCATGGTCAATATTTTCACCCCAAGTAACACATCCGTTTAAGGCAGGTACCATTGCGGTATAAGTGCCATCTGTTTCTTTACGAAGTACAATGCGATATGTTTTATTAAAACTCATTAACCAAATATACAATTTTTATATTATCCTTCTACTAAAAAACAATATACTTCTTTAGGGCCATGTACGCCTGTAACTAACGTTTTCTCAATATCCGCAGTGCGGCTTGGGCCAGTGGCAAAAGTTATTAGGGATGGTATTTTACCTTGATATTTTTCTTTAATAGCTAGTAGTGCGTCTTTTACATCAAACATTAACTGATGGGTGTAGGCAATACAAATATGTATAGGGGCATACACACTTACTGTTCTGCCACTTTGGTTGGCAGTACTTAACACAATACTACCTGTTCTTGCAACTAGGCTTTCGCAGCCTGTAATGGACACATCGCAGCTTTCTAAATTAATGGTGTTACTGTAGGTATCGTTCCATTTATCCTCGCTACAATAAATTTTTGTCCACTGCTTTTCTGTAATTAACTGTTTTAGTTGTTGGTGTAAATCTTGTTCATTTTCACAAAAGGCAAATTTGCCTTGTAGGCTAGTAAACTCTTGTGCAAATAATACTTCAAGTTCTTCATTTGGTGGTGCAAATAATGAAGAGGCTCCCTCACTACCAGGAAAAGGCAAAGGCACTGGATTACTCAGTGCCTGCCTAACTCGTTTTAAAATATTTTCTTTAGCTGTAGTAGCCATTCGTTCAATTAAATTTGATTGGTGTTATTCGGCTCAATTATATCTGGTAATATATTGGTTGCTGTTTCGCTTACAGCATCTTCTGGCTTTACAACCTCTTCTTTAATATCCAATACCTTTTTTTCTTCAAACGGTCGTTTACCAATTAATGCTTCAACATCACTCTTAAATAAAACTTCTTTTTTCAATAGTTCCTTAGCTAGTTTTTCAACATCGCCTTTTTTATCGGTCAAGAGGTTTTTGGTAAGTGTATATGCATTATCAATTAATTTTCGTACTTCTTCATCAATCATTTTACCTGTTTCTTCGCTATAAGGTTTGGTAAAATAATTTTCTTGTTGAGGGTCGTAAAAACTAACATTACCTACTTTGTCATTCATACCATAAACGGTAATCATACTGTAAGCAATTTTAGTTATTTGTTGTAAATCGTTACTAGCTCCTGTACTTATTTTCCCAAAGAAAATATCTTCGCTAGCTCTACCACCAAGCGTCATACAAATTTGATCCATTAACTGATCGGTATTATACAAATATTGTTCTTTAGGTGTGTATTGTGCATAGCCCAAAGCTGCACTACCTCTTGGTACAACCGTTACTTTTAATAATGGGTAAGCATGCTCTAAATACCAGCCGCATATTGCATGGCCAGCCTCGTGGTAAGCAATTATTTCTTTTTCCTCTGGAGAGATGATTTTGTTACGTTTTTCTAACCCACCAATTATTCTATCAATAGCATCTTGAAAATCTTGCATATCAACAGCTTCTTTATTTTTTCGGGCTGCAATTAATGCCGCTTCATTACATACGTTCGCAATATCGGCACCTGCAAAACCAGATGTTTGCTCGGCTAGTTTAAAAATATCTAAGTTGTCCGATTTTTTTATTGGCCCAAGATGTACTTTAAAAATGGCTTCTCTACCTACTAAATCTGGCTTATCAATGGTTATTTGCCTATCAAAACGGCCTGGGCGTAAAAGTGCAGTATCTAATACATCAGGCCTGTTTGTGGCGGCTAAAATTATAATGC
This sequence comes from Bacteroidota bacterium, assembly GCA_031377245.1. GTDB lineage: Bacteria > Bacteroidota > Bacteroidia > Chitinophagales > Chitinophagaceae > Ferruginibacter. The sequence continues at coordinate 137,501 of JANMEU010000014.1, read as the reverse complement.
CCAAATCGGTGCCAAAGCCATCCATTTCTACTAATAATTGATTTAAGGTATTTTCTCTTTCATCGTTACTCATCATAGCATTCTTACCTCTTGCTCTACCTATGGCATCAATTTCATCTATAAAAATTATACACGGTGCTTTTTCTCTAGCTTGCTTAAATAAATCTCTTACACGGCTTGCTCCAACACCTACAAACATTTCTACAAAATCACTTCCACTAAGGCTAAAAAACGGCACTTGTGCTTCGCCAGCAACTGCTTTTGCTAACAATGTTTTACCTGTGCCTGGGGGGCCAACAAGCAATGCTCCTTTAGGTATTTTACCACCTAATGCAGTATATTTTTTTGGATTTTTTAAGAAGTCAACAATTTCCATAACCTCTACCTTGGCTTCATCTAACCCTGCTACATCGTTAAAGTTTATATTTACTTTTGTGCCTTTTTCAAACAAAGTTGCTTTAGATTTTCCGATATTGAAAATACCACCTGGACCGCCACCACCCGAAGGCCCAACTTTACGCATCATTAAGAAAAATAAAAGCCCTATTAAAAGTATGGGTAATAAGGTACTTATTAATTGGCTTATTCCTTCACCTTCATCACCAAAAGATGCCTTAATTTTTTTATCGGGGTTTGCTTTAAAAAAATCAGCTTCTTGCTTATCGTAAAAATCATTTAATTGCTCTTCAAAGGCTTCGGCTTTTGCAATTTCAAAATATAGTTGTGGCTTATCCGCTTTTTTCAACACATCTAACGCTTTTGCATCTAAAATAGATTTATAGAAACCCTCTCTTTTTGCTAAACTATCTTTCCTCAAATATATTCGTACAATGGCTTTATTTTTTATAACTAAAATACCACTGCTGGATGGATCTTCTGGTAAACTAGCCAACACATCGCCATTTTTAAGCATTTGTGTAAAAAATTGCTGATTAATTTTAATACCAGCTGTATTTGCTGCTTTAAATGTAGTGTACCCTATTATGGCTACAAAAATTAATCCGTATATCCAGTATACATTAAACTTGGGCTTCTTTTTATCATCTCCAACGGGAGGGATATTATTGGGGTCAAATTTTTTATTTGGGTTTTGCTGACTCATTATTTTATTGTTTCTTTTGTCTATACTTATAACGAAAATTTAAACGCATTGTTGCAAAAATTAATCATTGTGTTCAAGCACACTTCCATCGCTCCACATTTCCTCTAACTGATAAAATTTACGTGTATCGGGTAGCATTACATGTACTACCACATTTACATAATCTATCAATATCCATTGTTGTGCTTGTCGGCCCTCATGCTTGTACGCAGGTTCGTCACATTTTTCTTTTACCTCAAACTCAATAAAATCTGCAATGGCCTTTATTTGTGTAGTACTATTGCCTTGGCAAATAATAAAAAAGTCGGAAACCGCCTCATCAATTTTTCTTAAATCGAGGCTAATAATGTTTTCACCCTTTTTTTCTTGAATGGCGTTTATGATTGTTTTAAAAAGTTTGCTATTTCTTGTTAATTTAACTGCACTGTTTTTTTTACGAGTAGTTAAGGAATTTAAGTGATTCAAATGCTAGTATTTTTTTTATTAAACGAATTAAATTTTAATATTGATATTTGTTATACTTGGTACAAAATAAGTACGTATTGTAACCAAATTTTGCCAAAAGTACTATCTTATTTTCTTGTTTATGCTAAACAACCCTTTTTTTGATGTTTTAGATAGTGTGGATAGTACCAACAACTATGCCATGGCACAAATAAATGCAGGTTTTGCTAAAGATGGCACAGCTTATTTTGCCAAGTTACAAACCATGGGCAAGGGGCAAAGAGGTAAGCTGTGGCAATCGGCAGTAGAGAAAAATATACTTTTAAGTGTAGTTTTTGAAATGACTACCCTAAAACTAGCTAATACCTTTGAGTTTAATATGTTAGTTGCCCTAACTACAAGGGCTTTTTTTCAAAAATATGTTGAAGAAAAGGTAAACATTAAGTGGCCAAACGATATTTATTGGTGTGACAGAAAGGCAGGGGGAATTTTAATAGAAAACGTTTTTAGTGGCACTACCTGGAAATGGGCTGTTGTAGGTATTGGTATTAATATAAACCAAACAGCGTTTGAGGCCGAACTTAAAAACCCCATATCTCTCCAATTAATTACGAAAAAAGAATATGAGGTTATTGATTTAGCCAAACAATTACACCAACAATTATTAGCCAACATAACGGCTTACAAAAATGGCGAACTAGCCAATATTGTGCAGCAATACAATACTTTTTTATTTAAAAGAGATGAAGAAGTAAAACTAAAAAAAGGGACTATTATTTTTGAAACAACTATAAAGTATGTAGATGAAAAAGGTATGTTGCATTGTAAAGATGTGATGGAAAGGGAGTTTGGATTTGGAGAGGTGGAATGGGTATTATAATTGTTCCTCTGCCTCCCTAGCCTCCACCTCAAACTTATTTTTGTAATACCCCACTTTAATGCTTTCCCATAAATATTTTAGTACAAAACCTGTAAAGCCATGTTGCTTGTATTGCCTAATATGGCAAAGCTCATGCTTTACCCATTTTGTATTTTTTAAAAATTGTTGAGTAGTTACCCCGTATAAATGTATAGTGTTACAAAAAACTATGGCCACATTATCGGTGCTTAATTTCCATGTAGCTATTCTGGCTAAAAAGGAATTTTCTTTAATAGAAAAAGTAATATTATTTACTGTAAATTTTTCCAAGCTTCTATAATTTCCTCGGCATGTTGTTTGCTTTTGGGCTTTAAAAAAATATGTTTAATTATTCCTTTTTGATCCAGTACAAATGTGGTACGGTGTAAGCCCATATAGGCTCTTCCGTATAATTTCTTTTCGCCCCAAACATTGTACTTTTCTATTATTTTGAGTTTATCATCTGCTATTAAAGTAAAAGGTAAATTATATTTTGTTTCAAATTTTTTGTGTTTTACTTCAGCATCGGGGCTTATACCAATTATGGCAAATCCTTCTTTTTTTAAGAGGGCATAATTATCTCTTAAGTTGCATGCTTGTACGGTACAAGTTGGCGTATCATCTTGCGGATAAAAATAGATCACTACTTTTTTACCCAAATAATCTTTTAAGGAAATGGTTTTCCCGTTTTGGTCTTTGCCTGTAAATGCAGGGGCTTTTTGCCCTATTGTTAATTGTGTCATACCCCAAACCCCTAAAGGGGCTTTTAGTTAAAAATATTATTTGTTCTTTTCTTCTTCATTTTCGCCATTATTAGAGAGGCCTTATCTTGTAAATCTATAAATCTTCTCACTCAAATTCCCAACCATATCCTTCACCAAAATCTTAAGCTCATGCTCTCCAACACCACATTTTTCATCAAACGTATAATTAAATGTTTTTCCTTTATCGTTGCTAAAGCTTAGCCAATTACCATCAAGCATTGCTGTAAATTCAACGTCTTCTGTGTTATCAACTACAACAAATTTTATAGCGGTTTGTTTACTATAATTTACACCATCTTTAAATCCGCCTAGTGCAGTAATCGTTGGTGGAATGGTATCTAGCATTAATTGAAAATTTCCAAAATCTCTAAACTTTGCAGTATACCATCCATTAGCAAAAACAGCTTTTTTATAATCAACTTTATTTTTGTAAAATCTTAGCATTACCATTTTATTGGGCATGGGTGAAGTTGCTTTTATGCTAACAGGGTAATACGTTTGTATTGGTACAACTGCACTGTGCAACTGATAAATAGTATTGCCTGTATTGGGTTGTATTTCTAAATATCTAAATCGTAAACTATCGTATAAAGCATTTTCTGGCAAATAAAATTTGCAATTTGTACTTTCAAAAATATTCATATACCCAGGAATAAATAATTTTTTTTGCTGATAATATATGGTGTCAATTATTTTTTGTGCTCCATTTAATTTACGTTGTACATCAATTGTTAGGGTTGATGTGTTACCATTTACATCTTTAATTAATATTTTTATATGGTGTACACTGTCATCTTCTACATTAATAACTCCATCGCCATTTACCATTTTATATATACCCTCAGCATAGCCTGGCAATTTTGATAAATGTTGTAGAAAAGGTCCACCGCTTGCTTTTACTTTATGGTCTATATGTGCATTTAGGTTTCTTGTTTCATCGTAACTAATACTATCTAATTGAAAACCTAAAATTGGTTTTTCATCATCTAATAAAATAGCTTCATAAATACCATTTTTGTTAGAGCTGCCCGTATATCTATCATAAGCTGTTACTGCAAAGCTTACTTTATCGGTATTTAAAGTGGTAAAAGCAGCTTGATAAATACCATTTACTTTTTTTATAGCAATAAACGTTGGTGTTTGTTCGTAGGTACTTAAACATCTATCGTAAATGGCTAGTCGTAAAATATCTGGCGCTATATTATCTGCAATAGGCAACCCAAATAAAAGCGGATTTAAAACTTTATCTGTTTTTGTATCTCTTATTTCAAAATGAAGGTGTGGGCCTTGGCTACCCCCTGTGTTTCCGCTTTTAGCAATTTCTCTACCTTGTGCTACATCAAACAGGTGGGGTGGAATATCTAAAAAAACACTCCAACTTTTTTGTTTGTATTGTTGGTCTTTTACATAATTTTCTAAATCGGTATAAAAAGCATTTAAGTGGGCGTATAATGTAGTAGTGCCATTGGCATGATTGATATAAATAGCTCTGCCAAAACCCCAAGGCTCAATTTTTACTTTTGCAATGTACCCATCGGCTGCAGCTACTATAGGTAAGTTTTGCTTTTTTTCTGTTTTACAATCTAGCCCCATGTGGTAATGGTTGGGGCGTAGCTCCCCAAAGTTTGCGGCTAATGCTGGAGTGGCTTTTACAGGCCATATAAAATAATTTTTGGGGTAGTTTTTTGCAGGAAAAACTTGGGCACTTATACCTTGGTTAATCAAATTTAACAAAACCAAAACAACTACTTTGCACAAATTCATATCTTTAATTAAGAATACAAAAGTATATTAAGTAAACAGTAAAAAATATTAAAATGAGTGTAAATAACAAACACATTGCAACTTTTTTGTTAGGCGCTGCTGCAGGTATTGCCGCAATGAAGTATATGAGCATGAGCCAAGAAGAAAAAGACAAATTAGCAAATGACTTAAAAGACAAAGCTAACAAAGTAAAAGACGAAGCCGAAAAAGTGATGGATAAAGCCAAAGGTTACTTTGAAGAGTTAAAAACAAAAGGTAGCGAAGCTTTTAAAGAGCATTTTGATGATGCTGAAAAAACGATGAGTGATTTATTTGGCAAAAAAGAAGAGCCTAAGACTACATAACACTAATTAAGTCTAATTACGCTAATTACACGAATTCTGTCTGCAATGAATTCGTGTAATTAGTTTTAATTCGTGTAATCAAAAAATGAACACATCAAACTTTAGATTCAATCCCAACTTACTTTTTTGCATTTTAATGGATGCAGTTGGGTATTTCACCTATGCCTTGCCTGCCCTTGGTGAGTTTGGCGATATTGTTTGGGCCCCTCTTTCTGCCTTTATTTTTTACAAAACCTTTGGCGGTACTAAAGGTTTAATTGGCGGTATTTTAAATGGTATTGAAGAAATTTTACCTTTTACCGACTTTATTCCCTCGTTTTGTATTATGTATTTTTTGCAAAACAAAAACAAATAGTCAATTTCAGTTTTGCGTTCTCCTTTTTTGCCATTAATTTTGCCCGCCTACAACAACCACATTAAGTGGTAATGGCAAAACTTCTTATGCCAAAAAATAACTCCATAACATCAGTATTAATTATAGGTAGTGGCCCCATTGTTATTGGGCAAGCCTGTGAGTTTGATTATAGCGGTACACAAGCTGCTCGTAGTTTAAGGGAAGAGGGAATTAAAGTTATTTTAATTAATAGTAACCCTGCTACTATTATGACAGACCCTATGATGGCTGACAGGGTTTATCTACTTCCCCTAACAGCAGAAAGCATTGAGCAAATTTTAGAAGAAAATGAAATTGATGCTGTGCTACCAACTATGGGTGGACAAACCGCATTGAATTTATGTAAAGAAGTTGATGAATTGGGCATTTGGGAAAAACACAATGTACAATTAATTGGTGTTGATATAAAAGCAATTGACAAAGCAGAGGACAGAGAAAAATTTAGACTTTGGATGATTGAAATGGGTATTATGGTATGCCCAGCAAAAATTGCTAATAGTTTTTTAGAAGGAAAAGAATTTGCACAAGAAATAGGTTTTCCATTAGTGCTTCGTCCATCTTTTACATTAGGTGGTAGTGGTGGTAGTATTGTGTTTAAAAAAGAAGAATTAGATAATGCACTAAACAATGCACTTACGGCAAGCCCCATACACGAAGTATTGGTTGAAAAAGCTGTATTGGGTTGGAAAGAATATGAATTAGAATTATTAAGGGATAATGCAGATAATGTTGCTATTATTTGTACAGTAGAAAACTTTGACCCCATGGGTGTACATACAGGCGATAGTATAACCGTTGCGCCTGCTATGACGCTTAGCGACACTGCGTTTCAAGCAATGCGTAACACCGCTATACGCATGATGAGGGCATTAGGAAATTTTGCTGGAGGCTGTAATGTACAGTTTGCCTTAAACCCAGAAACCGAGGAATTAATTGTAGTAGAAATTAACCCTAGAGTAAGCCGCTCATCTGCATTAGCAAGTAAAGCTACTGGATACCCTATTGCAAAAATTGCTGCTAAACTAGCCATTGGATATAATTTAGATGAGTTAAAAAATCAAATTACCGAAAGCACTTCCGCTTATTTTGAACCTGCTTTGGATTATGTAATTGTAAAAATACCCCGTTGGAATTTTGATAAATTTAAAGGAGCAGATGATACCTTAGGGTTTCAAATGAAAAGTGTTGGAGAGGTAATGGCTATTGGCAGAAGTTTTTGCGAAGCTATACAAAAAGCTTGTCAGAGTTTAGAAAACGAAGCAGTAGGGTTAGGATATTACGGTAAAAGTATGCTACATGCCGAAGAAATTTTAGAGCACATTAAAATACCCAAGTGGGATAGAGTTTTTAGAATTAAAGATGCGTTGATGTTGGGGGTTAGCGTAAATACCATTGCAAAAGCTACAGGTATAGATAAATGGTTTTTACACCAAATTGCAAAAATTTGCGATTGCGAAAAAGAAATTAGTAAATACGATGATATAACTACTTTGTCTGATGCGTTATTAATTGAAGCAAAATTTTTGGGCTTTAGCGATGAGCAAATTTGCCGTATAATGAAAGACGGAACAGATGATGAATTATACGAAAGAAGAAAAAAAATGGGCCTAACAAGAGTATTTAAAATGGTAGATACTTGTGCAGCAGAGTTTGAAGCTAAAACGCCCTATTTCTATTCTACTTTTGAAAGAAAGGCAGAGGAAAATAAATTAGTAAGCAACGAATCTATAGTAACCGCAAAAAAGAAAGTAATTGTTTTAGGTAGTGGCCCAAATAGAATTGGCCAAGGTATTGAGTTTGATTACTGTTGTGTGCATGGTTTGCTAGCTATTAAAGAGTGTGGTTACGAGGCCATAATGGTAAACTGTAATCCAGAAACGGTGAGTACCGATTTTGATATGGCCGATAAACTTTATTTTGAACCTGTATTTTGGGAGCACCTTTGGGAAATTGTAGAGCATGAAAAACCAGAAGGGGTAATTGTACAATTAGGCGGACAAACCGCATTAAAACTAGCCAAGCGCCTACATGAAAAAGGCATAAAAATAATTGGTACCAGTTTCGACAGTATGGATATTGCCGAAGATAGAGGACGCTTTAGCGATATGCTGAAAGAGTTAGGCATACCTTACCCAAATTATGGAACTGCCTTTACAACCGATGATGCAATTGCTGTTGCCAAAGAAGTTGGCTACCCTGTTTTAGTTCGCCCTAGTTATGTTTTAGGCGGACAAAGAATGCGTATTGTAATTAATGACGAAGAGTTAGAAAAAGGAGTGTTAAGTTTATTAAAACATTTACCCAATAATAAAATATTAATTGATCACTTTTTAGATAGATGCCAAGAGGCAGAAATTGACGGAATATTTGATGGTACTGATTTTCATGTAATGGGTGTAATGGAACATATTGAGCCAGCGGGTATACATAGTGGAGATAGTAATGCAGTGTTGCCCCAATTTAATCTTACGCCATTAGTAGTAACCACCATGGAGCACTATGCAGAAAAAATTGCCAGAGCTTTAAATATTAAAGGCTTAATAAATATACAATTTGCTATTAAAGATGGAAATGTATTTGTGATAGAAGCAAACCCAAGAGCAAGCCGTACAACACCATTTATTGCTAAAGCATACCAAATACCTTACTTAAATATTGCTACTAAAGTAATGCTTGGCGAAGCCATGGTAAAAGATTTTACATACGAAAAAAAGCTAACTGGCTTTGCTATAAAAGAGCCCGTTTTCTCCTTCAATAAATTCCCTGGTGTAAATAAGGAGCTTGGTCCCGAAATGAAAAGTACAGGCGAGGCCATTCGTTTTATAAAAGATTTAAAAGACCCCTATTTTAGACAATTGTATAAGGAGAGAAGCATGCATTTGAGTAAGTAAATTATAGTTCAACTAGTTTTTCCAAATAATATTCTTTAATGCCAAAAAATTCTTTGGCATTTTTTATTTTTAGTAACGCATCTTTGTTTTTGTGGTTACTTATTTTTTCACCAACAATCATAATATTTTTTGGGGTATGGGCATTGGTAATAAATTCAAATACTTTTGTTTTGTACCCAAAATATTCAAGCACTAAAGCTCTAATAGCATCGGTTACCATTTCGGCTTGGCGTTCTAAAAAAATTCCGTGTTGCGTTATAAAGCTAACATCGTTGTGTTTTTTGTTTAATGTTATTTCCTTTCGTATTTGTTTGTGGCAACAAGGCGCAACCACAATTAAATATGCATTAGCTTTTATGCCTTTTGCAATGGCATCATCGGTTGCAGTATCGCAAGCATGCAAGGCAATTAAAACATCAATAGTAGTTGTAGTGTAGTTTTCAATAGTGCCTTCTTCAAAAAATAAATTACTAAAGTTGCTTTTTTTTGAAATGCTGTTACAAAGGGTAACCATATCTTTTCTATACTCAACCCCAGTTATGTTTGTTTTTACATTTAATACGTTGGTTAAATAATCGTATAAGGCAAACGTTAAATACCCTTTGCCACTGCCCATATCCACTACATTTAAAACCTCTTTTTGGGGTAAGTTTTTAAGTAACGAACTTAAAATTTCTATGTAGTGATTTATTTGTTTGTATTTATCCTGAGTGGCTTTAAATACATTACCCTTATCATCTGTAATGCGTAATTCAGTTAAGTAGGTCTTATTTTTTGTAGAGATAAGATGATTTTTTTTATTGTTATGCTCAAGTGATGGAAGAGATGTTTTAGAAGGGCTATTTTTTTTTAGTGTAAAAGTATTTTTTTGTTGTTGCACTACTAAATCATACTCGGTAGTAAATAAAGTAGCAAATTTAAAATCCGTATTAATATATTTTTCAATTTCACTAATAGCCTCTTCACTAGTAAAATTCTTTACAATATCGTTAGTTTTATAGTGGTAGGTAAAGCTTAATTTTTCTTGGCCCTTAATACTTATTTTTTTTATATAGATATTTTTTAAGTTTTCTATGATGCCATTATAACTACCCAATGTTATAGATATAAAAATATTGCCAGCAATACTTTCTTTGATTGATTTTAGGAAGGTGTCTGTTTTTTGTTCCATTAATAGTAACTAAATTATAGGGCAAATCTACCATAAATACAAAAAGGAAGTGCCAAAAATATTTTTTGTAAATGGCTGATATTAAATACTTTATTACTATCTTAGGGTATGCCCAAGTTTAATACCGCCCCAATTTGGAAACTAGCCCCGTTTGTACGGTTGTTACTTCCGTTTTGTGTAGGCATTTTAATACAATGGTATATTGGTATCGCACTCTATTTAATTGCCACTCTTTTAGTACTAGTTTTAGTTTTTGTTATCGGGTTTACATTTATTTCTATAAAAAATAAATATAGACTACAAACCATAGAAGGTATACTATTTTTTATAGCCATGCTAGTGCTAGGGCTATTTCTCACACATAAAAATGATGATAGCAAAAATGTAAATTGGTATGGTAATACCTATAAGCCAAATGATTTTATTTTAGTACGAATAGATGAGCCAGTTGTAGAAAAAAATAAATCGTATAAGGCCAATGCTTATGTAGAGGCTATTGTTAAAAATGATTCGTTAATAAAAACACAGGGTAAAATATTACTCTACTTTGCTAAAGATTCTGCTTCTGGCTTATTAAAGTATGGCGATAAAATTATTATTAGTAAAAATATACAATCCATAAAAAACTCGGGCAATCCTGGTGGTTTTAATTACCAACGATATGCTTCTTTTCAACAACTTTTTCATACTATATTTTTAAAAGAAAAAGATTGGGTAAAGACTAACGAAAGACAAGTATCTTGGTTTAAACAATTTATTTTTTCGGCAAGAGAAAAAATACTTGACATACTTAAAAAAAATATTGGAGATAATAAAGATGAATTAGGAATTGCCGAAGCCTTACTAATAGGCTATACTAACGATTTAGATAAAGATTTAGTGCAAGCTTACAGCAATACTGGTGTGGTTCATATTATTGCCATTAGCGGAATGCACTTAGGGTTAATTTATGTAATGTTGGTTTGGTTATTTGGCAAACTTCCATTTATTAAAAAATCAAAAATTATACAGGTTGTTTTAATACTTAGCTGTTTATGGCTTTTTTCGTTACTTACAGGTGCGTCAGCATCGGTACTTCGTTCCGCAGTAATGTTTAGTTGTATTGCCATTGGCAAAAACTTTTTTAAACAAGCCTCCATTTTTAATTCGTTAGCAGCATCTGCATTTATTTTACTTTGCTACAATCCCTATTATGTATGGGATGTGGGTTTTCAATTAAGCTACTTAGCTGTTATAGGTATTATTGTGTTTCAAAAACCAATTTATAACGCCATCTATATAAAAAATAAATACGTTAATGAAGTATGGAAATTAATGGCTATTTCCATAGCTGCACAATTATTAACTTTCCCTATTTGTATTTATTATTTTCATCAATTTCCTAATTTATTTCTACTAACCAACATCATTGCTGTACCCTTATCTAGCCTTATTTTATATGTAGAAATCGCTTTGGTTGCCTTAAGTTGGATTCCCTTTGTTGGCAATTGGCTTGGTAAGTTAACACAGTGGTTAGTTTGGTTAATGAATAAAATTATTTTATTTGTAAATGATTTTCCATTTGCAGTTTGGGATAAATTACCTGCTAGTATTTTAACCACTTTGTTATTATATGCTGTTGTAGTTACCTGTTGCATTTGGTTAATAAAAAAGAAAAAAGAGTACTTAAAATTTTCTTTACTTACATTATTATGTTTTGTTTTGTTACAATCATTAATGAATTGGCAAATAAAAAACCAGCAAAAGTTAATTGTTTATAATGTGCCCCAACACCAAGCAATAGATTTTGTACGTGGTAATACTTATAACTTTATAGGTGATAGTATTTTATTAGTTGATGGTGTTTTACAAAACTTCCATTTAAAACCAGGGCGCATTAAACTACAACTAAACCAACGAGTAGATAGTTTGAGCAACTGTTTTGTAAAAAATAATTTTTATCAGTTTAATACTAAAAAATAGTATTGATAGATGAGCCTGTTGCTTTTGATAGTTTAACTACCAAAATAAATGTTGATATTATCCTAATTTCAAAAAATCCTAAACTGCACATACCTCAACTGGCAAGTGTTTTCAACTGTAAAACAATAGTTTTTGACGCTAGTAACAGCTTGTGGAAAATTGATCAATGGAAAGAAGATTGCGATAAGCTAAATTTGCAGTATTATTCAGTTCCAGATAATGGAGCTTATGTTTTAGACCTTTAACTGCTTTTTTCAATGACAAAAAAAATTAAGTCTGCTTTAATTTCCGTTTTTTATAAAGATGGACTAGAAAACATTATAAAACTTTTGCATAAACACAATGTAGTAATCTATTCTACCGGTGGTACACAAAAATTTATAGAAGATTTACAGGTGCCTTGTGTACCTGTAGAAAGCTTAACAACTTACCCATCAATTTTAGGAGGTAGAGTTAAAACATTACACCCAACAGTATTTGGAGGTATTTTAGGTAAAAGAGATGATGCCCAACATATTGCCGAAATGCAACAATATAATATTCCCGAAATAGATTTGGTAATTGTTGATTTGTACCCCTTTGAAGAAACTGTTGCTGCAACAAACGACGAAACATTAATTATTGAAAAAATAGACATTGGTGGACCAAGCATGATACGTGGTGCAGCAAAAAACCACAAAGATGTTGTGGTAATTGCAGCAAAAAAAGACTACGGAATAGTAGAGCAACTACTAGAAACACAACATGGCGAAACAACATTGGAGCAGCGCCGAATGTTTGCGATTAAAGCTTTTGATGTTTGCACAGGTTATGATATGGCCATAAGTAATTACTTTAATAAAACCCAATTTATTAATCCGTTTAATAAAGATAAAAGCATATTACGCTATGGAGAAAACCCACACCAACAAGGCGTTTTCTATGGCAATTTAGAGGAGTTATTTACTCAACTAAATGGTAAAGAATTATCCTATAATAATTTGGTGGATGTTGATGCTGCTATGCAAATTATAAGTGAAGCCTCCCCAAACCCCTCCAGTGGAGGGGCTTTACAGCACTCTCCCGAAATTTGGTTTGCTATAATTAAGCATACAAATGTTTGTGGTGTTGCTATTTCTAATTCTGTTTTAAGTGCTTGGGAAAAAGCTTTAGCGGGAGATCCAGAAAGTGCCTTTGGGGGCGTGCTAGTATGCAATAAAACTATTGATGTAGATACTGCTAACGCTATCAATGAAATATTTTTTGAAGTATTAATTGCACCATCTTTTAGTGATGAGGCTTTAGCAATTTTAAAAACTAAAAAAAATCGAATTCTTTTACAACTCACCACACAAAATTCATTATTAACTAGGCAAAGTAAATCGGTTTTAAATGGTATTTTAACACAACAAAATGATGAAGGTAATTTTACTGAGTGGAAAGAAGTTGGAGGTAGAGAAACATCTACCCAAGAAAAAGAAGATTTAATTTTTGCTAATCTTATTGCTAAACATTTAAAAAGTAATAGCATAGCACTAGTAAAAAATAAACAACTTATTGGTAAAGGTTGTGGGCAAACAAGCCGTATAGACTCTTTGCGCCAAAGTATTGAAAAGGCAAAGCAGTTTAATTTTGATTTAAATGAAGCAACATTAGCTAGCGATGCTTTTTTCCCATTTGATGATTGTGTTAAAATTGCACATACAGCAGGTATTACAGCCTTTATACAGCCCGGTGGTAGCATACGAGATAAGGATAGTATTGACTATTGTGTTCAAAATAAGTTGGCAATGGTTATTACCGGACTAAGGCATTTTAAACATTAAGACTAACCACAGATTTTCATAGATTTTTTCACAGATGACACAAACAAATTCTGTACTAATCAGAGAAATCAATAATAAAAATAAATAAGATTAAAACAAAAGGATACATAGCTTTAGCCATTACCAGTATTTTATGGGGCACTACTTGGGTAGCCAGTAAATTAGGTGTACAACAAATACCAGCTTTGCAAATGGCGGCAATAAGGCAGTTTATTGGGGGAGCCTGTTTTTTACTTTTTTTTATTGGCTATAAAAAATTGCCTTTGCCAACGGCAAAACAATTTGGTTGGATTATTTTATTAGCCCTATTAATGTTTGTAGGTGCAAATGGTTTAAGCACCTGGAGTTTAAATTATATACCAACTGGTTTAAGTGCATTAATTGGTGCATTGTATCCATTAAGTGTTGTACTAATAGAGATAATTTTTTACAAAAAAAATAACGCAACACCACTTACTTTTTTAGGTATGGCATTAGGTATTGTTGGCGTGGGCTTTGTTTTTTACGAAAATGCTTTTCAAGCACACGCTAAAGGCTTTGGTTACGGATTAGCCTTATCCATAATAGCAATGCTTTGCTGGAGTTTTGCAACCCTATTTATAAGCCGTTGTAAAATGAAATTAAATGCCTACTACAGCGCCGGTTTACAAATGTTTGTAGGTAGTTTTTTATTGTATTTTTTTGCACTAATGGCAAAACAAACCGTTGCCATTACAAGTATTTCTTCAAAGGCTTGGTGGGTAATTGCTTACTTAGTTGTTGCAGGCTCTATTATTGCATTTGTAGCTTTTATTTATTCTTTAAAAGTGTTACCGCCAGCTATTTCATCTTTATATGCTTATATAAACCCTTTAATAGCCATGGTTGTAGCCTATTTTGTAGTAGATGAAAAACTCACTTGGAATATTTTATGGGGTGCAATTATTACATTAGCTGGTGTATACTTAGTAAACTATAGCATAAAGCGAAACGATAAAAAAGTAATAGAACAAAACGAAATGTAACGTTTTTAACAAAGCTTAATTTAATTTTTAGAGGTTGTCATTTATTTGTGCTAAAAACTGCTCATACATACTGCGCCAACCTTCAAATTCTTTACTTGTACCTAAAAAATTATTATGAAAAATAGTAATTAACGTACCCCCAACTGCTGCACAAATTTTATAGTACTGCATTACTTCCTCAAAACTTTGTTGTGCTGTTTGTTTTTGTTCGTAATGGCTAGTTGCATCCATAAAACAAAAGGGATGAATACGTAAACTAGTTTCTTCATTTTTCTCTAAATTAAACCAATTAAAAGAAGACGCTACCGATGCTCTAAAACCATTGATGCTGCCATAGCCCATGCTGTAGTCATCTGTAATATTAGCTTCAATTAATTGTGTATAGCCTTGGGGTAAATTAAATTTTATAAAATGCTGACGAGATGCTGAAATCGATAACTCACTCATCGCCTCAAGGTAACTTTTTTCTTTTTTCACTATAGAAAGGTTATTGGCACTTTGCCAACTAGGATGGATGCCAATACTATATTTTTTTGCATGTAATTTTATTAAACGCCACATTGCATTTTTATGTAAGGCAATATTTTTATCGTACGTACTTATTTTTTGGGCTACTAAAAAAAAGTAGATAGCACTTAAATAATACCTGGTGTGTAATGCATTCATCCAATCATAACTATCAAAAGGGTCTTTTTGCAAACCCATTAAAACCTTTATTCGTTCTAGCGAAGGGTTTTTAAAAAATCCTCCAACATTTCTTACAACACCTTTGTGGTTGTACTTATAGGCAATATCAATATCGTAAGTAGGTAAAAAATTGAATTTCGAATTTTCGAATTTCGAATTTTCGAATTTATTTTTAAGGGTTTCCATAAAATTAGTTACCCAAATATTTATTATAGGAAGATGCAAAAAATTTTCCTTAAAAGCCAAACTTTCTTCATGATTATATCTGCCGTATACATCTTTTTTATGAGGTAAATACTCTTCGTATCTACTTAGCAAATAAAAACACGCTGCAAAAATATCAAAATCAATATCGCTATTTTCTATTTTAAAAAAAGCTTTGTAGTTTTTGTAGATAAAGCATTGTATTTGCTGGGGTAAAATACTTTGTTCAAAAAGTAAAGTAACGTTTCCTATTTTTAACTCTTCTTTTTTAATGGGGTTATTACTATAATTTATACAAACACCATCATAATTTTTAAACTCTTCGGAGTCTATAGTAATGGTAAAATTTACATTTAAAAGTTGCTTAAATATAAAAGTACAAATATAGTGTAGCCTTGCAGTAGTAGTATGGGTGTAAATTAATACCATTGTTGCACAAAATAAAAAAGTTCCACCAAAGTGAAACTTTTTATTATTTTAAAATACGTTAAACCTTATTTTTTAAACTGTTCTTTCCACATTTCATTAAATGTTTTTGGGCTAAAATTTAACTCACTTCTATTTTCCTTCCAGCCTTTAAATAACCCATTAACAACTTTATTTTTTAAATTTCCATTTCCCATATTCATTATCCCACGTTTTAGTGAGGCTATTTTCCACATTTTCCAAGCCATTCTTTCGCTAAAGGATGCCAATCCTTCTTCTACACTTTCTTTTCGATTGTCTAACAGTAACTCATGCAAATTTATTTTTACTGCACACACTTCGGTACAATTACCACAAAGCGATGAGGCAAAGCTTAAATGTTTAAAATCCTCCATTCCCTGCATATTAGGTGTAATTACACTGCCAATAGGTCCGCTGTACGTAGCGCCATATGCATGCCCACCAATATTTTTATAAATAGGGCAAGCGTTAAGGCAAGCACCACAACGTATGCAATACAAACTTTCTCTTTGCTTAGGGCTTTGTAAAATAGTTGTACGTCCGTTATCTAACAATATCACAAACATTTCTTCTGGGCCATCGGTTTCATTTTCTTGCCTTGGCCCTGTAACAATAGTGTTGTAAACTGTCATTTTTTGCCCGGTACCAAACGTAGATAGTAATGGCCAAAACAAATGTAAATCGGTAAGGCTTGGTATCATTTTTTCTATGCCAACAATTACAATATGTGTTTTAGGAAAAGCACAACTTAACCTTGCATTACCTTCGTTTTCGGTAACGGCGATTCCGCCAATATCGCTAATAATAAAATTGGCTCCAGTAACGCCTACCTCAGCTGCTGTATATTTTTCTCTTAAAATTTCTCTAGCCTTTAGGGTAAGTTGTGTAGGGGTAAAATCTATTGGAGTGCCTAATTTTTCGTTAAATAATTTTGCAACATCTTCTTTGCTTTTGTGCATTGCAGGGGTAACAATATGGTAAGGAGCCTCCCCATCTAGCTGTTGAATGTATTCGCCTAAATCTGTTTCTACACTTTCAATTCCATTGGCCTCCATAGCTTGGTTTAAATGAATTTCTTCGGTAACCATGCTCTTACTTTTTACCAAAGATTTGCAATTTTTTGCTTTGCAAATCTTTACAATTTCATCAATAGCTTGTTGTGCATTTTCTGCCCAAATAACTTTACCCCCTCGTTTTGTAAATTGTAATTCAAACTCTTGTAATTGTTGATCAAGGGTTTCAATAGCTTTCCATTTAATATTTTTGGCTCTTTCTCTTGCTAAATGTACATCGGCAAATTGCTGTTTGCCTTGTGGTACTTTTTCGTTGTACTTGCCTATATTAAAAGCTATTTTTCGCCTATGCTCTAAATCCCCTGCTTTAGTTTTACTTTTTTCAAGAAATAGTTGTGAATTTTCGCTCATACCTTTTTTTGTTTACTCACCATTTGCCAAAAGCATTAGTAGTTGGTAATACCTCGTTCAACAAAAGTAATTATTATCCTGTTTTACAAAGGCAAAGATAAGTGTTTAATGTAGGGTTGGCAAGCTTGAAAAGGCTACTCTACTTATTTTAAAACATATCAACCTATTTAATTTTTGTAAGCACACCTACCTGATAACTACCCACTTTATAACTATCTACAAAAGGCACATCGTCTGTGCCTTTACCACTTTGCTTTTTATCGGTTAACTTAATACTAAAAAACTCAACATTCATTTTATTGCCTACAACTGTGTAATTATCTACAATAGTATTGCCTTGTACAGTAAATGCACCTTTAATACTATTGCCATGTACATAACTATCTAAAATTATTCCATCTTGTTCGTCAACAATCCAATGCCCTTTAGCGGTATCAATAGGTTTTAGAATATAAGGGTGGTTATCTTTTCCTGCATCGCCATAAATTATTTGCCAAGTGTAATGGTTTGCTGTATCCGTTGGTAAAACATTTAACTGCATGGTAAATGTTTGAGTGGGCTTGCCAGCTACCATCCATTGAAGCTTGCCTTTCCATTTGCCAATAAATGATTGGGGGAAAATAGACGGTTTGTTAACTTGAGCACTCCCTATTTTAAGTAGTGTAAGTAAACTAAAAACTAAAATTGCAATTTTTTTCATACCATAAATATACCCAATACACGGTATAGATTTTATTACTAATATTGTTTTATTTTATAAAAAATTAAATATGAAAAAAATAGTTTTATTGCTACTTGTGTTTAGTACCGCCACAGCATTATTTGCACAAAAAAAAGTAAAAAAGAAAACCACTAAAACCAGTACGGTAAAAACAAAAAAAGTAAAGGTGGTTGAGCAAAACCCTTATCTAACAGAAATGTATATTATTAATGATAACGGAGAAACTACACTTGAACCACTAAAGCGTGGAGATAAATTAATTTATGAGGTTAATGCAAATGGAAATAAGTATGATTTTATGGTTATCCTAAACGAGTTTAATTACGAAAAGGGTATTGATTTTAATTATGAAATGACAAATGCAAAACGTACTAAAGGGCATGTAATGATTTCGAGAGAGGCAAAAAGTGGTGCAAAAAAATATATAAATTATTTTGCTGGAGGCGATTTAATCCTTACCGATGCTAGCAGTGTATGGATGAGTTATGAAAACTTTATGGATATGTCCACCAAAAAAACAGTAATGACGTTTGATAACGGAATTGAAGAAACTTTTTACCGACCAGAAAACGACGAAACAAGGCCAACCATTATTTACAAAGGCAAAATAGTAAAACTTGATGCTTTTATTATAAATAATGCACAAGATGGGAAAGGTGCTAAAACACTTACCATACAAAATACGTCTGCTAATCCATTAATTATAAAAATGGATATTGGCTTTACTATTGAATTGAAGGAAATAAAATAAAAATTTTAAAAAGGTAAGATAAAACTTACCTTTTTAATTTAACTTAACTTGTATGAAATATATTTTAATAGTATTCGCCTCATTTATATTTAACGCCACAATTGCACAGCATTGCCCTTTTGATGGCAGCTATTTAATAGCCATTAAAGTAGTTAATAAACAAGGGAAGATGGTAAAAACAACAAGCACAAATTTTTACTTACAAGAGGTTGATAATAAAGTAGCAGACTCTTGCTCCTCTGCCGCAGGTTTAATAAAAAAACAACTAATTACAACTGCTAATTATATAAAAGATTGTAATGAACGTTGGGATAGAAATGGTTATAATAAAGAATTAATAAATAGATTAACTAAAGCTAATGTTTTTACAACTAGTAATATGTTTGTTTCCCTAAATCAAAGTGAACGCACTTGCACACTAATTGGCAAAAGCGAAACTGTTTATACAAACTATATTTATTTAAAAAGAAAATTTGTTATTCCGTATACGTTAAATAAAAAAAGGGTTAGCGTTAAAGTACCTAAAACGGCTATTTATTCATTATGCAAAGGAAGTAATGAGCTAGAAAATTTTAAACCGTTAGTTATTAAATTACTTTAACACACCTAGCTCTTTACCAACTTTTACAAAAGCTTCAATAGCTTTATCTAAATGTGTTTGTTCGTGCGCTGCACTAAGCTGCACCCTTATTCTTGCCAAGCCTTTTGCTACAACAGGGAAAAAGAAACCAACAACGTAAATACCTTCTTCCAAAAGTTTTGCTGCAAAGTTTTGCGCCACTACTGCATCGTATAACATAATGGGTACTATGGGGTGGTCGCCTGGTTTAATATCAAAACCTGCTGTTGTCATTTTTTCTCTAAAGTATTTTGTATTGTATTCTAATTTATCTCTAAGCGCTGTGGTTTCACTCAACATATCTAACACAGCAATACTTGCACCCACAATACTTGGTGCTAAAGTGTTACTAAATAAATATGGTCTGCTACGTTGACGTAACATTTCTATCACTTCTTTTTTACCACTTGTAAAACCACCACTTGCGCCTCCCAATGCTTTACCTAAAGTGCCAGTAATTATATCTATTCGTCCCATCACATTTCTGTACTCGTGGGTACCTCTTCCTGTTTTACCTAAAAAGCCAGATGAATGACATTCATCAATCATAACAATAGCATCATACTTATCGGCTAAGTCGCAAATTTTATCAAGCTGTGCAATAGTACCATCCATGCTAAAAGTGCCATCGGTAACTATTATGCGGCTTCTTAACTCCTTGCTCTCAATTAGCTTAGCTTCTAAATCTGCCATATTATTATGCTCATAACGGTAACGTTGTGCCTTACATAAACGTACTCCATCTATAATACTTGCATGGTTTAATGCATCACTAATTATAGCATCTTGCTCGTTAAATAAGGGTTCAAAAACACCCCCATTTGCATCAAAAGCGGCAGCATATAAAATAGTATCTTCTGTACCTAAAAAATCGGCAAGCTTTTTTTCTAATTCTTTATGAATATCTTGAGTGCCACAAATAAAGCGTACACTACTCATACCAAAACCACGTAAATCAATATACTTTTTTGCAGCTTCTACAACTTTAGGATGGCTGCTTAAACCCAAATAATTATTAGCACAAAAATTTAAAACGCTTTTTCCTCCAACAATAATTTCTGCAGCTTGTTCACTTGTAATAACTCGTTCTTTTTTTAATAGGCCTGCAGTTTCTATTTCGGTTAATTCAGTTGCAATTCGGTTTGCAAAAAGTTGATTCATATAGCAATTGTTTAAGAAAGCAAATTTAGGCTTAAATTTAATAACATATTAATAGGCTAAATTTTTGCCCAATTTGTGTTAATTATTTTATAAAGAAAAAGAAGTTTAAAACCTTGGCAATATTTTTGGTTTTTAAAAAGTACACCTATTTTTTACCTAAATAAATTTTTATGTTTAAACTATTTACTACTATTTTTTTACTGTCTTTTTCATTTGCCCTTTTTGCTCAAACAGATAGTGCTGTTGTTGCAAAAGCAGATACCATTCGTATTGGTGGCTTTAAAATCATCAAAAAAAACAAAAATAATGATGTTGAAATTACCATGGGGCGTAATACAAGGCAACGCAAACGCAATGCAAATATTAGCACCAACTGGTGGGTATTGGATGCTGGCTTTAGCAATTTTATTGATAAAACAACTTATACTTCCGTAGGCTCTTACTTGGTTAACCGCCCAGGTTTTTCTGCAATAAACGAAAACGATTTTAAATTAAATGGCGGCAAAAGTATTAATTTAAATATTTGGCTTTTTATGCAGCGGTACAATTTAATTAACCATAAATTAAACCTTAAATATGGCTTTGGGGTAGAGCTTAATAATTATGTATTTAAATCTCCCTTGAGTTATAAAGAAAATGGCCTAGTACCCTACAGTGGAGGCGTACAAACCAATGCTGCATTTATTTTTAGGGATTCAATTTCGTTTTCTAAAAATAAATTAGCTGCAGATTATTTTACAGTGCCCTTAATGCTAAATTTTACCACCGATCCATTCAGCCGTAAAAAAGGAATTAGTGTAAGCCTTGGAGTGAGTGCTGGCTATTTATATAGCCAACGCAATAAACAAAAAAGTAGCGACAGGGGTAAGCAAACCAATAAAGGTAATTACGATTTAGAACGTTTTAAATTAAGTTATATAGCTGAGCTAGGTTTAGGGCCTATACGTTTGTATGGTAGTTACAGCCCCAGATCGATGTATGAAAATAAAATGGATTTTAAGCCTTACACGGTTGGGTTACGTTTTAGTAATTGGTAAATGTTACTAATATAACTTTTTGTTAAAAAATTACTTTTTTGTTTCAGATAGATAAAATATTTTTGAGTGGCACAGCGTTTGTAATTAGCAAACAAAATATAGAATATGCGTATTTTCCGAATTCAATATCTTATTATTTTAGCTTTGGCTTTTGTAAGTGTTTCTTTTTGCGTTGCTGATAAAGGCAAAAAAAAGAAAACGCCCAAAAAAACAACTACAAAAA
This sequence comes from Bacteroidota bacterium, assembly GCA_031377245.1. GTDB lineage: Bacteria > Bacteroidota > Bacteroidia > Chitinophagales > Chitinophagaceae > Ferruginibacter. The sequence goes on along the minus strand of JANMEU010000014.1, from coordinate 115,684 downwards.
AAGTTGCAAAACCTAAGCCTGTAAAAGTTGTTGTTGCCGAAGACAGCGGTTATAACTCATACTACATTATTGTAGATAAAAGCGATTACGAATTAAAGGTATATGACGAAGAGGGTTGGTATGCAACCTATCCAATAGTGTTTGGAAGCAAAGATTTAAGCGATAAAATGAAGGAAGGGGATAAGCGTACACCTGAAGGTAATTTTAAAGTAATACTTAAAAAAATACATCCTAAATGGGGCCCAGAGTTGTTGTTAGATTATCCTAACGATATAAGTTATCAAAAATTTAATGATAGAAAAGCTAAAGGGTTAATATCTAAAGCTGCTAAAATTGGTAACGGCATCGCAATACATGCTACACGGCCAAGTGAAGAATGGACAATTGATAATTTTTATAATTGGACAGATGGTTGCGTAAGTGTAAAATATACCGAAATGAAGGACTTGTTTAGTTATATCCCTGTGGGTACACAAGTTACTATTCAGCAATAAACCTTAAGGGTTATTTAAACACATAGGCACATAGATGTATAGAAATTATTTTTCGATAAATAATAAACTTCCATCTCCATAGCTTAAAAAACGGAAATTATTTTGTAGCGCATAATCATAAACCGTTTTCCAACTTTCTCCTATAGCTGCAGCTACTAATAATAACAAGGTTGATTGTGGTTGATGAAAATTAGTAACAAGTGCATGTACAATTTTAAACGTATAACCTGGTGCAATTAATAGTTGTGTATTAGTAAATAAACTTGTTCTCTTATTTTTTTGCAACCAATTTATAAGACCAGTTAATGCTTCTTTAGCTGTTAGAGTTGAGTTTTTTAAATCATCCTCATACACATCCCATTGTAGTAAGTCTAAGGTTTTTATAGTATTGTTTAAGTGCACTTTTACACCTAACCAATATAAACTTTCTAGGGTGCGTAAGCTAGTAGTGCCAACAGCAATAATTGGTTCGTTTATATTTTCAATAATATTTTTTAAAGTTTCTATAGATACATCAATCCATTCGGTATGCATTTGGTGCCCTTGCATTATTGCTGCCTTTACAGGTTTAAATGTACCAGCACCAACGTGTAATGTCACAAAATCTTTTTTTATTTGGCAAGAGAATAAGTTTTGAAAAATTGCTGGTGTAAAATGTAAACCTGCTGTAGGGGCAGCTACTGAGCCGTTGTGTTGAGCAAATATGGTTTGGTAACGGTTTGTATCACTTTCATCTGGCTTACGTTTTATATAAGGTGGTAAAGGGATGTTACCAATTTGTTCTAAAACTTCTGCAAACGAAATTTCGTTGGTCCAAATAAATTCTACAACATAAGCATCATCTAATTTTTCAATTAACATTAACTCTACTAGCCCGTTGCTTATTGTCCATTGCAGATTATTTTGCTTCCACTTACTTGCTCCTCCAATTAAACATTTCCACCTGCATGTTTTTGTAGCAGTTAAGGTAGATGTATAGTCTGCGTTAAAAGGCTCTAACAAAAATATTTCAATACTTCCACCGGTTGGTTTTGTAAAAACTAACCTTGCCTTAATAACTTTTGTATCATTAAAAATTAGTAAACTTTTTGGAGGGATGTGTTGATGTATGTTTTTATAAACATCTTCTTTAATTACACCATCTTTATAAATAAGCAATTTGCTCTCATCTCTATTTTGTAAAGGATGTAAGGCAATTTTATCATTAGGTAAATGATATGTAAAGTTGGCTATAGAAATATTTTTTACATCAATCATTTTAAAAAACTGCTTACTTCATTAACCCATTTTGTTGTTTCATTAGTACATAAACTTTCATGTGCACTATTTTGATACACTACAAACTTTTTATTAGGGGTACCCAAATTTGCAAATAAAGTTTCTTCTTCTTTTCTGGTAACTCTAGGGTCATTAGCTCCCCACTGCAATAACGTGGGGCAAGTTATTTTTTTAGCAAACTCTTGTGGCTTCATGTTAAAAGCCCAAAAACCATGCTCAACGCCACCCCAAAAAGTTATTAATGTTGAAATTGGTTGTGGTGGTAGCTTCATCATTTTAATTCGGCCTTGTACAGCATCCATTAACGTTCCAAAAGGCATTTCTAAAATAATTTTTTGTGGTTGCACTTCTTTATAATCTTTTATTGCTTTTGTAATAGTGCTAGCCCCCATCGATATTCCCCAAAGTATAATATTTTTTTCGCCTTTGGCTTTAACAAAATCATAAGCAAGTTTTATATCTTCTGCTTCGTCTGCACCAATTGTACAAGTGTTTCCTTTGCTACTGCCATGTGCTCTAAAATCTAACTGAAAAGTGTTGTACCCCATTTTTCTAAATTCTTCCGCTTCTTTGTTGGTACCGCTTTTTTTACCACCATGCCCATGAAACATACAAATAGTTCCTTTTGCGCTATCTACTGTTTTATACCAAGCGTCTAATTCAATATTATCTTTTGTGGTTAGTTTAATAATTTTTGTAGCGGTATCTGCAATGGTATTTTGTTGCTTTTGAGCATTTATACCAAACAGCATTTCTTTAGTTACATCCCATTTGGTTTTATCTTTTTGTTGTTTAATGGTTACTTCACCAACATCATAAAAATGTGTAAACTTGTAGGCATGAAATGCTATAATACTATTTACTATAATAAATAAAATAGCAACTGTTTTCAATAAAAATTTTATCCCTTTTTTCATAGCAGCAAAAATACAGTTTATGTAATTATAAAAACAAAAGCATCTAGTAATACTAAACAAGGAGGTATATTATGATAAAATTAATTTTAGTACTGTTTATGAGTAGTAGTTTATTAGCAGTGGCACAAAGCAATTTAACAACAAGTATTATTGAAGGAGGTAGAACGTTGGTTGATTTAGTTCGAGTTTTTAGGGTACCTAAAACAATGTTATATCCATCTGCTAACAACAATACAACCAGTACATCAACTGTTGATAGTTGCTATAGTAAAGGGTTAGCAGATATTAGCTATAAAAACACATCGGGCAAAAGTATGCAGGTTAGTTTATTTAAACGTAATGGAGCAATTTATTCAACCACATCACTAAATTTATTTATTAGCAATAATAGCCAAGAGTATTTGTATGAAGTGCCCATTGGTATTTACAAATTTAAAATAGAATATGAAAATGAGGACGAAAAGAAAGTAGTATACAGAGAAGGTGAAATAAAAATAAACGCTTGTGATAAATTGGTAAGAGAAATAAAAAAAGAATAATTAAATACCTAATTTTTTTCGAATGGTAGAAGGTATATTTTTTTTATTTATGATGATAGCACTCGTTTTTATGGCAAAATAATCTGCACTCATAAATAAAAAGCCTTTAAGGTTATTACTGTAATTACCCCAACTATTTTTTACATAAAACCAATCGTTGCCATTTTTATCTTTTGTTAGGGCAACAATATGCATTAGGTGATCAATATCTGTTGTAGTGTCTTTAAACGTTCGTTGTCTTTCTTTTTGATACTCCTTAATTGGGTTAGGTAAATAGGCCAAACCAATTTCGTATAAAAAAGTCGGATCATCTACATCTCCATCCCAGCCTACCGTGTATCCTTTTTGTAAGGCATTTTTTGTAATTGTAAAAATATCTCTAATAGGCACATTATAATAAGCATCGCTTGTCCAATTGTATTTATCTTCTAAAATAAATTTTGTATAAAAAGGGTGATGTGTATAAGATGTTATTTCTACAAAATCGTTGGTATTCAATTTTAAGTAATCCTTTAAAAAGCTTTTTGGTGTAAATGTTTTACCATCGTATTCAAATTGTGTAGAAATTTTACCTAAATTTTTATCTAAAACACTATCTATAAATTGATAATCTTTTTTGCGTAATGTGTATATTTTTTGTTGTAATAAATTGGCTACAAAATGTGCAAAGGTGGTATCTAATAGTGCATGATCATGCCAAGCTTCGCTATTAACTTTGCCTGTATAATTATTTTCCGGCACCACGCCGTAATTATTTAGCACCCAAATTACGTCATGAAATTGACCACCAGGTGTAAAATAGTTTTTCCCTTTTTGTTGCAAATGCTTTTCAATTTTTCTTATGTAAGAGTATCTTGCTATAAATATTTCACTTAAATCTATTTGCTTACCTGTGTTTTTTAAAAATTCACTTTCTAAAAAACTTATACTTGTAAAACTCCAGCAAGTACCACTCATAGCTTGGTCTTTAATGGGTGTGCAGTTTTTTAGTATAGGGGCTTTTAAGCCTAAAGTATTAACTGTAAGTTGTTGTGCTTTTGCACAAAATAGTGTGGAAGAGGACAGAAGTAGTAAAAATATTCTTATCATTTGTTTTCAAGATATAAAAACGTGTAGTATCAAACAATACCCAATTAATGGTATTTTATAGTTGCCCATTTTTAATTTCTTCAACTATTGTAGGGTCTAGTAAGGTGGTTATGTCTCCTAAATTATCGGTTTCGCCTTCAGCAATTTTACGTAAAATTCTACGCATTATTTTTCCACTACGTGTTTTAGGTAAACCCGTTACAAATTGTATTTTATCTGGCTTGGCAATAGCCCCAATAATTTTTGAAACCGTTGCGCTAATATCTTGCCTTCTTAACTTTTCATCGCCATGTGTACCAGTATAAATTACAAAAGCATAAATGCCTTGTCCTTTTATATTATGTGGATAGCCAACAACAGCACTTTCAACTACACCACTATGCATATTAATAGCATTTTCAACTTCGGCAGTTCCTATTCTATGGCCACTTATATTTAATACATCATCAACCCTTCCAGTAATTCTGTAATTACCATCGCTATCTTTTAATGCACCATCCCCGGTAAAATATAAATTAGGATATGTCGCAAAATAATTTACCCTACAGCGTTCATGATCCCCCCAAGTTGTTCGTATAATCCCGGGCCAAGGGGCTTTAATGCAAAGGTTGCCTTTAATTAAGCCTGCTTCATCTTTTTCAGTTATTTCATTGCCTTTTTCATCAACTAATAAAGGCTGTACTCCTGGTAATGGTAATGTTGCCCAACTTGGCTTTGCAGGGGTAATACCAGCAAGGTTACTAATTAAGCAACCGCCAGTTTCTGTTTGCCACCAACTATCAATTATTGGGCATTTTTGCTTTCCAATATTTTCGTTGTACCAATGCCAGGCTTCTTCATTTATAGGTTCGCCAACAGTGCCTAATGTTTTTAATGAAGATAAATTTTTATTTAATAATGGCTCTTTTCCAAAGCTCATTAAACTTCGTATAGCCGTAGGTGCTGTATATAAAATATTTACGTTGTGTTTATCTACAATATCCCAAAAGCGTCCTGCATCTGGGTAAGTTGGAATACCCTCAAACATTACCGAAGTTGCACCAGCACTTAGTGGACCGTATACAATATAACTATGCCCAGTTATCCATCCTATATCTGCTGTACAAAAATGAATATCGCCAGGGTTGTATTGAAATACATTTACAAAAGTGTAGGTAGTCCAAACCATATAACCAGCACAGGTATGCACCACTCCTTTAGGCTTACCGGTACTACCACTGGTATATAAAATAAACAAGGGGTCTTCGGCATCCATTTCTTCAGCTTCAAAATGTACGTTACCCTCTTTTTCTATTTGATGTTCTGCAAATTCCATTTCATCTTCCCACCAAATATCTCTACCTTTTATCATACTTACTGGCGTACGAGTACGGGTATATACAATAACCTTTTTTACCGTTTTATTTCCAATTAATGCATCATCAATTACTGCTTTAAGTGGTATATCTTTTGCACCTCTATAAGCACCATCACATGTAATAATAAATTCAGCATTGGCATCCTCTAACCTATCTGCAATGCTTTGTGCACTAAAGCCACCAAAAATTACGGAGTGTATCGCACCAATTCTTGCACACCCTAAAATAGCATACGTTAACTCAGGAATCATCCCCATATAAATACATACTCTATCGCCTTTTTTTACACCATTGTTTTTTAGCATTTGTGCTACTTGGCATACTCTTTTGTGTAGGCGGTTATAGGTTACAACTCGTACTCTTTCTTCCGGATTATTAGGCTCCCAAATAATAGCAGGCTTATCGCCAAGTGTTTTTAAATGTCTATCAATACAGTTTTCGGTAATATTTAATTTTGCATTTTTAAACCATTCAATTTTTGGTTCAGTAAAATTCCATTCTAAAACATTATCCCATTTTTTTCTCCAATAAAAGGTATCGGCTACATTGGCCCAAAAGTCTTCTGGCTCATCCACACTTTTTTTATAATCAGCATGGTATTGTTCCAAGGAAGTAATTTGAAAAGGGTAAGCCATTGTTTTACATTTTTATGCAGATAAAAAACTAATAGTATATTTTAATATTTTCGGCAGAAATATTAGTAATAGCAGCATTAATAATTTTTACAGAGTCTAGAGTATTTAAGGTAGTTTTTGCATTGCTAAGCCGAAAATAATTTAGGTTACCACATTCGGCAGATAAGGTTACTAGTTGTGTAGAATAAAATAGTGTTAGTGTATCAGCAGGGGCTACTAAACTTGTTTTTATATAATACTTAGCAGAATCTAGTCCTGGGTTTAAATTAATATCCAGCGTATTAATTCCTGTAGCATCAGTATAAAAAAAAGTACTACTGCCTAACACACCAAAAGTAAGTTGTTGTGGAGCAGTTAAAACATCTAAGCTTCCGTTTTTTTGATAAAACCTTACATTTGGTTGTACTAATTTATTTTGCTCACAAATTGTATATTCATCTTGACAAGAAGAAAGAATAACTAGTGCTGCAGTTGTGTAAAATAAATAGGTTAAAAAAGGCTTCATAAAATATAAAGGTATTTATAAGAATGACTATTACTTTATGGAGTAAAGTTACAAAAATGAGTTTTAATTGTACAGGGTATTATTAAGTGTAATACTTACTTTAGTGCCCAAGCCTTTAATGCTTTTATGTAAAGTGTAACTTCTAACATTTTTATTAAATCTTTAATAATTAAATAATCTAATTTATTCCTTTGTTATTATTAATACGTTATCTAAATTTAGTTAATGGTGGTGTAATTTTTAATATAGATTATTACTTATATTACCTAAACTATATAGCCTTGATAAATTTTCTTTTTTAATTCTCCAACGCCTTATAAATGGCCTCATGTATTTTTGGCCGTACATTCATGTTTAATAATTTTTTATTATCGCCACCCTCGGCATTTACTCTATTACTTAAAAAAACATAAATCAATTTCTTTTCTGGATCTGCCCAAGTGCAAGTACCCGTAAAACCAGTATGGCCAAAGGTTTTAGCAGATGCCGATAAGCAAGGGTAGGGTTCGGCTTTTGTAGCATTATCTTTTTCTGGCTTATCAAAACCATATCCTCTTCTACTAATTGTACTTTGGTAATTGGTAAATAAATCAATGGTTTCTTTAGCTAAATATTTTTTGCCATTAAACGTTCCACCATTTAAAAGTAGTTGCATAAGCACCGCAATGTCATACGCATTACTAAATAAACCTGCATGGCCAGCTACACCGCCAAACATTGCAGCACCAGGGTCGTGTACAGTGCCGCTTAGTAATTGTAATCTAAAATATTTTTCTTCTTCTGTTGGTGCAATTCTGTTAATAGGCAAACTATTTTTTGGCAAAAAATTTGCCGTAGTTAACCCAAGTGGTGTATAAAACTCTTTTCGTACATATTCATTTAAAGGCAAGCCAGATATGGCTTCTACTAGCTTACCTAAAAAAATAAAATCGTTATCGCTATATATATATTTATTAGCAGCACCCAACGGGCTTTCAATAATTCGTTTGTACATGGTATCTCTCCAGCTTGTACGCATATACATATTTTGTGCAACAGAAATACTAAACGAATCAGATGGGGTAGTAGCAAAAAAACCTTCTTTAGGTTTGCCCATACTATCCATTAATTCTTTGTAAAAGGGTATGTAGGAAACAAGCCCGGCTTGATGTAATAATATATTTTCAATAGTTAACTTTTCTTTATTGGAGCCCTTTACCCAAGGTAAATAATCGCCTAGGGTTTTGTTTAAATCAATTTTCCCTTCGTCGTATAATTTCATAATTGATAGTGTAGTGGCACAAATTTTTGTAACACTTGCCATATCATAAACGGTTTCTGTAGTAACGGCTTGGTTAGTTGTATACGATAAATGGCCAAACGCTTTGTAGTAAGCTATTTTTTCATCTTTTACAATTAGTACAACGCAGCCTGGGGTTGCACCTTTTGCTATGGCATCGTTGGCAATAGAATCGATGCTTTGGAGCTTATCGGAGTCAAGCCCAACACCATCGGTTTTTGCCACGGGTAAAAAAAAACCGAGGAAACCAATCCACTTCCAAATTTATACTTGTCGCAGACGGTAACCGGAAGTTTTCCTTTGGCTTGTATTTTGCCTTGCAGAAACTCAAAAGCAGCATTTTGTGTTATTGTATCATCCTCATAACAGGCCACTAAATTTTTTGCAGTACACCAATTTTTTATTGCATACGGATTTCCAAAAACAAAGGTTATTGCATTTGTTTGATTTTGTAATTGAGTAACTAAATCTACAGCCGATGGGCTAATACCAAAATTATTTAAAGGCACTCTTGCATAATTGTGCACACCAATAATTACTTTTTTATATCGTTTTTTAATAAGTTCTACTAACGATAAAACCCTGCCGGCATCATGTTTGTAATTAATATAAAAAACGTCGGCCTTATATTCGCTACGCATTTTTTTTGAAAATTCGTTGTCGGTGCTTGTACCCAAACTTACGTAAGCAATTTTTGTTAGTGCGTCATTAGGTTTTAGAGGAAAAAAAACATCGTCCGTTTTATTTAAAAGAGTAAGCGCATTTTCTGCAATTACTTTTTTCATAGCATTTACGTTGCTATTAATATCGGCAGTAATATTGGTTAAATTTACTGGCTGCAAATTAGCCATACCATATTGATATTTTGCTGCTAATACTTTTCTGCAATGAGTTTCTATATCTGCCCAACTTAGCTTTTTCTTCTTAATCGCTTCTTTAATTTTTGCAATACTCATAGGCACATCTCCCGGTAAGCAAAGCATATCATTACCGGCTATAATACTTTCTACACTTGCTTCTCCATCAGGGTAAAATTTTTTTACGCCTTGCATTTCCAACGCATCGGTAAAGGTTAAGCCTTGGTAACCCATTTTGTTACGCATTAATTCGGTAACATTTTTGTAGCTTATAGAGGTAGGTTTATTGGGTGTATTATCAATGGCTGGTATGGAAAGGTGGGCAATCATTACACTGCCAACACCAGCTTTAAAAATTTGTTTAAATGGATAAAATTCCAACGAATCTAGCTGGGCAAGCGTTTTATTTATTACAGGTAAATCTTTATGGCTATCAACATCTACATCGCCATGGCCCGGAAAATGTTTAGCACAAGCCATTACGCCAACATCTTGCATTCCCCTCATGTAAGCAATACCGTAAGCGGCTACTTTGTATTTATCCTCTCCAAAACTTCTATCATTAATTACAGGGTTATTTGGGTTATTATTTACATCTACCACTGGTGCATAATTTACCTGTATACCAGCTCTTTTGCATTGCTCTCCAACTAGTTTCCCGTAATTATAAATTATAGTTTCGTCTTGTACAGCACCCATCATCATTTGCCTATTTAACGGAATAATACTGTCAAACCGCATACCCAAGCCGTTTTCACCATCAATACACATCATAATTGGGGTTTTGGCAACAGCTTGTAGGCTATTAACGGTAGCCGCTTGCAAAGTAGGATTACCTTGAAATAAGCATACACCTCCAATGTTATACTTTTTTACTAATTCGGTTACTTTTTTATCGTAAAATAAAACACCTGTTGGCGTACGTTCGCTAAGGCGTACCACCATTAATTGTGCAATGCGTTGATCGGGTGTTAAGGATGCAAAAACACTATCTACCCATTTTTGTGCTGGGCTATTTTGTGCCCATAAAAAACTTGTGGTTATACAGCATATAAAAACTGAAACAATTCTTTTAATCATAGCTATAAAAGTAACGATTAATAGTAGAAATTTTTGCTAAAATTATCATTTACTAATCTTAACTATTTTAACGACTTTTGCGGCAGAATAAACAAATTTTCCATTTTGCCAGATATTATACATTTATTACCCGATAACATTGCTAATCAAATAGCAGCTGGAGAGGTTATACAACGACCAGCCAGTGCAGTAAAAGAACTATTAGAAAATGCAGTAGATGCTGGGGCTACCGAAATAAAATTAATTATAAATGATGCAGGAAAATCGTTAATTCAAGTTATTGATAATGGTAAGGGGATGAGTGAAACAGATGCTAGAATGGCCTTTGAACGTCATGCCACATCTAAAATTAGCAATATAGACGACTTGTTTAAAATTAAAACGATGGGTTTTAGGGGCGAAGCCTTAGCAAGTATTGCCGCTGTTGCACAAGTAGAACTTAAAACCAAACGGCTAGAAGACGAAACAGGCATTTTTTTAGAAATAGAAAATAGCATTGTAAAAAAACAAGAACCTATTGCCGCTGCTATGGGTACAAGCATTGCCATGAAAAACTTGTTTTTTAATGTACCTGCTCGACGAAATTTTTTAAAAAGTAACCCTGCCGAATTAAGGCATATTGTAGATGAGTTTATTAGAGTGGCAATGGCTTTTCCGGAATTATTTTTTTCGTTAACAAGCAATGGGCAACAAGTATTTCATTTAGATGCTGGTACGCTTAAGCAACGTATTGTACAAATTTTAGGGAATAACTATAATGCAAAAGTAGTAAGTGTGCAGGAGGAAACGGATTACATGAATATTTATGGTTTTGTTGGTAAGCCAGAAACAGCTAAAAAAACTAGAGGAGATCAATACTTTTTTGTAAACAATAGGTTTATAAAAAGTGCTTACTTAAACCATGCTGTAATGAATGCGTTTGATAGCATGATTGCAAAAGACAGCTTCCCCATGTATGCCTTGTTTATAGATTTAGACCCGGCTCAATTAGATATTAATGTACACCCAACCAAGCAAGAAATAAAATTTGAGGATGAAAAAATTGTATACGCTTTTGTGCAAAGTGCGGTAAAACATGCATTGGCACAGTTTAGCATTACCCCTACGTTAGATTTTGAATTGGATGCATCTATACAGCACTTAGATGCAGTGAGTAAACCGTTTACGGATGAAAAAAAATCTACCGCTACATCATCTTCTTTATACAGCACATTTACAAAAAAAAATCAGGCACATTTTGTAGAAAGTAAAAGTGAGTTAAGGCATTGGAAAGATTTGTACGGGGAACCAAAGAAGGTGAATAGTGAGCAGTCACTAGTGAGTAATAACCTGCAAAATAAGCAAGGCAATGAAATTTTTACACCTCTTAATCCTCACCCCTCACCATTCACCTCTCACCAATTACCACTTACTCAACTACATAATACGTTTATTATTTTACCAACACAAAATGGTTACTATTTAGTTAACCAACAAAATGCACATGAACGTGTTTTATACGAACGGTTTTTGTTAGCGGTAGATGGTAAACCTATGGCAACACAGCAAAGCCTTTTTCCTATAACTATTGATTTAGCAATGGCAGATGCTGTTTTACTTAACGAGCTTTTACCCGATCTGCAACATTTAGGTTATTCCATAGAACCCTTTGGCAACAACACTTTTGTACTACAAGGCACACCTGCCGATATTGCCGAAGGCAACGAAAAAGCAGCCATAGAAAAAATGTTAGAGCAATACAAACATTTTAGCAACGACTTAAAATATAGCAAACGAGAAAAATTAATACGCTCCTTAGCACTACAACAAGCCATAAAACCTGGTACACACTTAACCGAAAAAGAAATAAAAAATTTGGTAGAGGATTTATTTAACTGCAGTACACCAAACGTTACCGCCAATGGTAAACCAACGTATTTGGAGTTTAAAAAAGAAGAGTTGAATAAACTGTTTGGGCGATAAAAAAAGGCCGCCATTAAATGACAGCCTTTTTTATACTATTTTAATAGTTACAACTTTTGAAAAAATCCATAACAAACAGTATTGCCATATGTGGCCCTAATAACATAAACCCCAAATGGTAAATTGCTAATATTTAATGAAACTATATTGCTACCAGCAACACCAGCTTGTTGCCTTTGTGCAACAAGGGTATTCATTGAGTTATAAATTTTTACATCAATTAATTGCGGTATTGATAATGGAATATTTACATTTACCACAGAAGTTACTGGATTTGGATAAACCTGTAATACACAGCTATTAGGTTGTGTTAATCGTTCAATTCTTATTGTATTGCAAAATTCTTTTACACATCCACCACTTGTAATAGCCCTTAAACATACTCGGTAGTTACCCGTATCGGCAAATAAATAAACAGGATTGTTTTGATGTATAGTTATGGTTTGGTTAGTTAACAACCTTGTAATTGTCCATACTTGATCTGTTAATGGAACGGAAGATTGTGCAAAAAATGAAATTTTGTTTGGCATACCAATATCTCGTAAAAAAGTATAGGATACATGTGCAGTATCACAACTATTAAAACCAGCTTGCACCACTTTACAAGTAGTACTTGCACAGTTAGCATTTCGCCATACTGTTAAACAGGTTGTGTAAGCCCCAGGAGAGGTATACGTATGATTAGGCAGCATACTTAAACTGCCTGTTCCATCGCCAAACGTCCAGGTATATTGTGCTGCATGGTTTTGATAAACAGGGATAAAAGAAAGTGTTTGATTGCTTGCTGTTGATCGTATAAAATTAAAATTACTTTGATTATTGCACGGCGGCGCTGGCTCCAAAATAGTAATGCTATCACATTTTATTCTATAGCAAGTATTGTTTAGTTGAACTTTTAAACAAACATAGTATCGGCCCGGCCGTGCATATTCATGTACAGCATTCCAACTATTAGCGGATGTGCCATCTCCAAATGTCCATGTTGCAATGCCACTTGGCGTATTTGGAGAGGTAAGGTTAATAAAATTTATTTTTCTATAATTTAACGGATCTACACTCCAGCTATAATTTACAGTAAAATTGCAGGTTGCAGTAACTGTTACTGTTTTGCAAATTTCTCTTACACAACTAATAGGTGTGCCTGCAGTATTTCTTTTTTGAACACGTAAGCAAACGGTATAGGTACCAGGATGTGTATACGTATGATTTGGATTTAATACATTAGAGGAAGTTCCATCGCCAAACGTCCAACGAATGGAGTCTGTGTTATGTAAAGGAGTACTTGTATTGGTAAACCAAATTTTTTGTGCATTTACACTATCTGGTCGCCAAATAAAATTTGCAACTAAATTACATTCTGGCTGTACAACAACGGGTTTACAAATTTCTCTAACACAGGGTGCACTATTTGTATTTGGATTCTTTTTTACACGTAAACAAACGGTATATGTGCCTGCATTTGCGTAAGTGTGTGTTGGGTTTACCTCAGAGGACACTGTGCCGTCCCCAAACGTCCACTTGATAGAATCTGTTGGAGATAAAGGGGTGCTTAAATTTGCAAACTCTATCCGCAAAGGGTTTGTGTTGGATGAAGCCCAACTAAAATTGGCAGTTAACGTACAAACTGTTGTTTGATGAATAGTAACTACCCTTGTAAACGATTGAGTACAAACTGGTGTTCCATTTGGAGTACGCAAAATTATAGTATGTACTACGGTATAAGAACCATTGGCAGCATAACTATGTGTTGGCGAAACCTGATTAGAAGTTGGTGTAGCATCTCCAAAATTCCAAATGTGTTGGTTTAAGATTGAATCTGTTACTGCTGGATTAAACTTAACAGTGTTGCTATTAATAAACGTAAATGCAAACTCGGCATTACAAGTATTGCCTTGGGCAATCGTTTTAAAAGAGCCAACAATAAAAATCAATAAAAAAAGAGTAAAATTTTTTTTCATAATAAATGTATTTAGTAAAATGAAATTTTATTATTGTTTATGCTTTTTTAAATATATAAATTTTATTACACTTTTGCAAGTGCATGTCAATTTAATTTGCAATCAACTTATTTACAATAATTTATAAAATTAAAAGTAAAAATTTAATACTTTTCTATCACTTCACTCAAAAACATTTCCACCGCTTTGCGTATAGGCGTTGCGCCTGTTATGTAGTTATTATTTAAAATAGAAAAAATAAGCAGCTTGCCTTTTTTGGTGATAAGGTAACCACTTAATGCACAGTTATTACTAAGTGTACCTGTTTTTGCAAAAATGCTACCTGCATATTTTTTGTAATAATTAGATAGTGTACCAGTACCACCAGTTGGTAAAATGTTTTTTAATCTGTTTAAACCAAACTCTACTTTTAATTGATTTAAAATTTGTACAAACGATTGTGGGGTAAATAAATTATATCTGCTTAAGCCGCTACCATCTAACCATTTTGGGCGTTGGGCAAGTTTGTTTAAGTGTAGTTTTAGTACGGTATCAATTAGTACCAATGTTTCATCTTTATCTGCCAAATTATTCCACCCTCGCTTACTAGCCATTATTAAAGTTTGCTCGGCAAAAAAATTATCGCTGCGGTGCATCATTAATTTAAAGAGAGAGTCGGAAGGCTGGGTTCTGATGGAATGTAATTTCTGATTTTCGTTAACTGCGACAATAGATGAATTGTCTAAAAAACTTCCAACTGATAAATCTAAATTAAAATCATTATTTAGTATTTCTATTGCGGTATTTAATTTTTTGGTATAAATGGGTATATCTATTTTTGAAAAAATAAATGAACTTGGAATTAAGGATAGTTGATTATCTGTTCTCCCCCTAATAACATTAAATTTTTTTGCAAGCTGAATTTTCTCTAAGGAATCTTTATTTGAAGATCTAACGCTCTCATATAAAAAGAATGTTTGCGGAATATTAGTTTCAAAAAGTTTAGGCTTAATTTTCCAATTTGGTGCAGAATAGTTTTTACTCAATTTTTTGTAGCCATCAATATTGATAGAAATTATATTACCATAAACTGGAAAAACACTTCTTTCCACCATGTAATCATCATTATAATCATCCCAAGCCCAGCCGTAGCCTAGGGCTTCGTCATTATAGTAGCCGTTTACGTAAATTTTTTTTCCGTAACTTTTAAAAAAGTCTAATACTGGTTGATTTTTAAAATCAGGGTGTAAAAAAGTTGGGTCACCTGTAGCAAAAAAATTAACAGCTGTATTATTAATGTCTAGGTAGTAACCTCCCACTAAACTATCCCCCAAATACTTCATACCAGCATACAGCGTAAATAATTTCGTATTACTAGCCGGAATAAAATATTGTGTGGCATTGTGGTTATATAAATATTTATTTGCGTTTGGGTCGTAAATGCTAATACCCATATGGCCAGTACGTACGGCACTATCTTTTAGTAATGTGTTTTTTGCTTGTTTAATTATTTGCTTGGTTACCGAGCATGAGGTGCTCAATAGGCAATAAGCAATAGGTAAAACAAACAATGCAAATAATTTAGTGCTACTAACTGAAAGCTGCAAACGGTAAACTGATTTTTTCATTTCACATTAAAGTTATAATTTTCATTACCATAATTGTACTATGTTTTTTTTAAAACGATTAAATTTTTTAAAAGGCCTTTTACCGCCCTTAGTTTTATTGGGGGGATTAATACTATTTGGCACAATGGGTTATATACTTATTGAAAAGTTTAATTTTTTTGATGCCTTATATATGACTGTAATAACGGTAGCCTCTGTAGGTTTTCAAGAAGTGCATCCGTTAAGTTTTGAAGGGAGAGTGTTTACCATTTTTCTTATTTTAATTAACATAGCCCTATTTACGTACTTTATTACTTTACTTTCTCGTTATTTTTTCGATTTAGAATTTATTAAAAAATACAAACTGTTAAAAATGGAAAACGCAATTCAGCAATTACAAGATCATGTAATTATTTGTGGCTTTGGACGTAATGGTAAAGAAAGTGCCCACGTTTTACATGCCAATAAAATTCCGTTTGTAATACTAGAAGAAAAAAATGAACTAGAAAAAGACCTTGATTTTGAAGTCAACTATTTTATGAAAGGAGATGCTACAAAAGATGAAGTTTTAATGGAAGCAGGTATAACCAAAGCAAGAGCCATTATTACAACCTTACCCATTGATGCTGATAATTTATTTGTAGTACTTACAGCAAAACAACTTAATGGTACAATTAAAGTTATTTCAAGAGCATCAAAAGATTCATCAATAAAAAAGTTAAAAATTGCAGGTGCAGATAATGTAATAATGCCCGATAAAATTGGCGGAGCTCATATGGCTACCTTAGTTATGTTACCCGATGTGGCTGAACTGCTCTCTATAATGGGTACAAAAAATAATGCATCGTTTAAAATAGAAGAGCTTAAAGCCAATAAGCAAATTTTACTTTCCGAATTAGATTTATGGAACAAAACCAACTGTACTATATTGGGTATAAAAAACGAAGAAGATAAATACATACTTAACCCTTCAAGTACGTATTGCTTATTACCCAATCAATGTATAATTGTAATGGGTAGCGATGAACAAATTGAAAAAGCAAAGAAGTTAATTTAAACTTCTATTAGTAAAGGTAGACTAGTTCCCCTTTAGGGGCGGAGGAGTTCATTACCTCTCCTGTGCCCTCAGCCATCTCTCTGGTATTTCGTTTTGGCTAGCCTGTACATAATCTTTATAGCTGCAAGCAATAAATTTCTTATTCGGTAATTGCATCCACCACCTTCCTGTTTTTTTACTTTGTAAAAACACGGTTTCTACCTCTGTAAATGTACAATGGTATTCGTTAAAGTGTTGCCTATCTTCAATTGCAGCCTCTTGTTTACTTTTATTTTTACCATCAATAAAGTACCAAAGCATTTGAGCAATTTGTTTAGCGGTTAAATCATTTTCATCTAACATTGGGTTGTAACCATATAGTCCAAAACTGCTTACGTTATTACTCATACCGGCATAACGTGTAAGTATACATGCTTCTTCGCCAGTAAAACCATTTGGGCTTTGATGTGCGCTTGGAGCATCGCTATATTTTATAGCGTTTATATCAAAACTTAATAAATGTGTATTACGAATTACGGGCTCCATTTCCTCCATATTTTCTTTTGCAGCACCTACTCTAAAGCAATCAAAGCGTAGCTTATCCATAGTTTGCAACATACGTGGGTGTACAAAATAACTTTGAAAACCAATATGGTTATAGTGCTTTACTAAATTTGGTTCACTAGTAAGCATTTCCATTAAAAAGTTTTCGCTACGTATGGGGCTTTCTCCTTTTAAATCTATGGTAGCATCTATACAAGTAGCTTCAATTACTTGTTCTAATTCTTTGTACGCAAAATATTGAGCTAACGTAACATCGTGTGAGCCACCTAAAATAACAACTGTTTTTTTATTACGAATTAATTCTGCTAATACAGTTTTTATAGCGGCATAACTATCGTTTAAAGTAGCACCCAACTTTATATTGCCCAAGTCGGCAACTTTAACATCGCTATGCCAATAATGTAAGCGGTACAATTGTTTACGAATAGCATTTGGGGCATGAGTATCATTTTTATTACCACTACCTCTTACCTCTGGCACACCAATAAAAACAATAGCTGCATCCGAAATATCTGGTAAATTAGTTTCGTAAATAGAGATAAAATTAGCTAATTGTCCATCGTTATAGCCTTCATCATCATTAATTTCTGCTTTATTAATTGGCTCTAAAAAGTCATGTAAATCGTACATCAAAAAATTTTGCCACAAATTACACCAATTAACACAAATAAATTTCATCACTAATCAATCTCTAAAAATATGAAAACCAAAGGTTTTTATAATCTGCGATAATTTGTGTAATCTGTGGCAAAACAAAAAATAAAATTTATCTTTATACTATGAATACAAAAGAAGAAATTTTACAAGATGTAGTAATAAAATTTGCAGGCGATAGTGGCGATGGAATGCAGCTTACAGGTAGCCAGTTTACCAATAATACTGCAATGTTAGGCATAGATTTAGCTACTTTCCCCGACTTTCCGGCAGAGATAAGGGCCCCAATAGGCACCCTGCCTGGCGTTAGTGGGTATCAATTACGTTTTAGTAGCGATAGAGTTTTTACGCCTGGCGATGCTTGCGATGTATTGGTAGCTATGAATGCAGCGGCACTAAAAACAAATTTAAAAGGGTTAAAAATTGGCGGTAAAATAATTGCCAATGTAGATGGTTTTGATGCTAAAAATTTACGCCTAGCCAATTACCCCGAAGGTGAAAACCCTTTGGAAAACGATAGCCTTGGTAACTACGATGTAATAAAAATGGATGTTACCAAAATGACTAGAGAGGCTTTAAAGGATATTACCATGGGGGTTAAGGAAAAAGACAGAGCAAAAAATATGTTTGTTCTGGGCTTTTTATATTGGATGTATAATAGAGATATGGAAAATACCATATCATTTATAAAAGACAAATTTGGTAAAAAGCCAGAAATTTTTGAAAGTAATGTAAAAGCATTACAAGCAGGATATAATTATGCCGATACTACCGAAACCTTTACCACCCGATATTCTGTGGCAAAAGCTAAAATGGAAAGCGGCACTTATCGATCTATAATGGGTAATCAGGCCCTATCGTATGGTTTAATTGCAGCATCTCAAAAAAGCGGGTTGCCTTTATTTTTAGGTAGTTACCCCATTACCCCAGCAAGCGATATTTTGCATGAGCTAAGTAAGTATAAAAATTTTGGCATAAAAACCTTTCAGGCCGAAGATGAAATTGCAGCCATTACTTCGGCTATTGGAGCAAGTTATGGAGGTAATATAGGCATAACCACAAGTAGCGGACCAGGCATAGCGTTAAAAGGCGAAGCAATGGGCTTAGCTGTAATGCTAGAAATTCCATTACTAATAATTAATATACAACGAGGAGGTCCAAGCACAGGCTTGCCCACCAAAACAGAACAAAGCGATTTAATGCAAGCCTATTATGGTAGAAATGGCGAGTGCCCAATGCCTATAATTAGTGCAAGTACACCAAGCGATTGTTTTAGTGCTGCCTACGAAGCCATACGAATTGCCACACAACATATGACCCCGGTAATATTACTTAGCGATGGATATATTGCTAATGGAGCTGAGCCTTGGAAATTTCCAAAAAGCGATGATTTAACTGAAATAAAAATTTCGTTTGCAGTAAACACATTGGCCGAAGGCGAAAAATTTATGCCTTACCAACGGGATGAAAAATTAGCTAGACCATGGGCTATACCAGGCACAAAAGGATTAGAGAATAGGGTTGGCGGCTTAGAAAAACAAGATATTACAGGTAACATTAGTTACGACTCGGAAAACCACCAACACATGGTAAAAACAAGGCAAGCTAAAGTTGATTTAATTGCCAACTATATACCTGACCAAACATTAGATAGCGGTGCCAATAAAGGTAAAGTATTGGTGTTGGGCTGGGGTAGTACTTTTGGTGCAATAAAAAGCGCTTGTACCGAGTTACAAAAAGAAGGTAAAGAAGTATCGCATGCTCATTTACGTTATATACGCCCTTTCCCTAAAAATTTAGGCGATATCATTAAAAATTTTGATACTGTTGTTATACCCGAAATAAACAATGGGCAACTAGTAAAAATTATTAGAGATGTGTATTTTATAGATGCCAAGCCTTACAATAAAATAATGGGTGTACCTATTACAAAAGGGGAGTTAATAGAGGAGCTAAGAAAGTATTTATAAAATCTAACCTGTTGCTTGGGTTTAAAAAATAATAAGAAGAAAACAGTTTTCGCTCTTTAGTATAATTAGCTTAATTCTATTAACAGCAGTAGCAATAGTTTTAAGCGTAAAACTTTGAGGTATGCTTGGTGCACTCTTAATTTTTGGGTTAAGTTAATTTGGTCTTGTAGGCATTCAATTTTAAATCATATTTTTTGTCTTTGTTAAAGGAATAATAAACACCCTTGATTACCTCCAAACAAATGTGTACATTTACTTTAACAATTTTATATTTAATGCAATGAAAAAATTAGTAATCATTTTTGGGATTATTTTTTTACAAATAACCACATCATTTGCTCAATCTATGTACGAGTATTGTTATACCTACACATATGCAGGAGGCTATACCGAAAACTATAAAGCTCTTATTGTTCGTAATGAAGATGGGCAGGGCTTTATTCGTATGAAATTTACATACCCCAAAGATAATTTAGAGCGTCTTTTTGATTTGGAAATGAAAGAATATTACGGCACTACCAATACTGCCAATGGAGAAATAGTAGATGATAAAAAAATTGTATTAGATGGGTACGATCCTGAATTAATAAGAGGGCCAGCCTATACCTTTTATAACGAATGTTTTTTGCTAGAATATGATTTTAATAAACAGCAATATATACCCACTGGAGTTAGAAGAGAAGTAAGAAATAATAACGGAAATTTTTTGATTTATGGCACAATAAATTATATTAAGCCTATTGATGAAAAAGATATGACTAAAGAGTTTGTACAACTATATTTTGATGAGCAAGATGAAATTTATCAAAACTTATTTAACCAACAAGCTCTTGTAAATCAAACTAGGGATATGACTGTGCCTAATGTAAGCGCAGTAAAAATGCATTTAATTTTTGTAGCTAATACCAACGATGGTAAAATTGGTAAAACATGTGAGGTTGATAAAGATAAAATTACAGCAAGGCTTAGCAGCATCGCCAAATGGTTAAAAATTGGTTTTAACCGAACAGTTATTGCTGGTAACGATTATAATGTTAATAATGTAGTTAACGCGGTAAACAATCTACCTATAGGAGCTAATGATATTTGTATTTTTTACTATAGTGGGCATGGCTTTAATACTAATTTAGCAAAAGAGCAATATCCTTTTTTGGATTTAAGGGAAAGTGATATGGATGGCCTTGATGGTAATAACGTTAATATTGAAGCCATTTATAATTCGCTAGTGGCTAAAAACTACAGGCTAACCTTGGTAGTAAGTGATTGTTGTAATAACGATATTGGCTTAACTATGGTACCTAGCAAAACTGAAATTGCCATGAGGCCATCTACTACAAGTTTTAGTTTGCGTAATGGTATCGATTTGTTTTTAAATAAAGAACGTAAAAGTTATTTGTTTACAGCAAGTAGTAAAGGAGAGTTAAGCGCAGGCAATGGTGTTGATGGGGGTATTTTTTCTCATAATTTTAGAGAAACGTTAGAGTATTATTTGGGTAACTTTAAGAGCAACGTAAGTTGGGATGATATTTGGAAAGTAGCTAAAGACGAAACAAGTAAAAAAGCACTAAACTCAGATTGCTTTAGCCGACAAACAAATACAACGTATAAATGCCGACAAACACCTGTATCGCCTATTGATAGAAGGAATTAATTTACCTGCACTAGTCTTGTCATTTCGACGACAGGAGAAATCTATGTATACCTTTGTTTTCAGCCGGGTTCTTTTTATTCTACCCCCCCCTTTTCTTAGATTTCTCACTTCGTTCGAAATGAAGAGTAAATTACTCTATTACAAAAATAGGTTGTTGATAGCAAGCCTTAGGCGTTTTTGTTAGGCTACAATCGTAGCTTTTACTCATGTTTAGTGTAGCAATATTTGTTTGCTCAATAATATACTCCCAAGTAATATTATTAGCCTTACCCCATAAAGCCGCAATAAGTTTATCGCTAAATTGATAAGTAAATAAACTGCCCAATAAAGGGTCAACTACGGCGTACTGCTCTTTATCTGCCGCCGCCAATAATATGTTGGCACGGCGCTTTAAAAATAAATTAGCCATTTCAATTCTGTTGGGTGCAACTTTAGGTTCTCTAGTTACTTGAATAGCATTAGGCCATTTACGATAAAAATCGATTTCGGTATTACAGCAATCACTTATTACTAAATTTAATCTGGCCCCTTTGCTTTTTATTACCTCAAATACTTGTCCAATATTTCTAGTAGATGCTTTTATTATTTTTTCATTGTAAACAGGAGGGTTACTGCGTAAATCTAATTGGGGATACTTAACTTTATCATCATCTTTAAAGCTAAAGCCATGCCCACTGTAATAAAATACTACAATATCTTGCTTTTTAGGTTGAATGTTGTTAATAGCATTTAATACATTTTGTTTAGAAAAAGTAGGCCCCAAAACCGAAATTTCTTTTATGGGCAAGTCAAGTTCAAAAGGTATTCGTTTAAATAGCGGCCCCAAATTTTCTAAATCTTTTTTACAGCCTGCCCCAATGGTACTATCTAATGTATTGGCAATTGATATATAGTAAAACCAAGGTGTACTTTGTATTTCCTCTTTGTTATTTAAAAAATCAATAAAAAAATCTTCATTTTCTAAAAAATATTTTTTTAAGTAAGCTGCTTCTAAATCTTCTCTTCGTAAAGCAAAAGATGAGGTAATAAATAACGGAACTACTTTACCTTTTTTATACGTAGAAGCTTCTTTTTTTTTGGCATCGTATCTACCTGCAGAAAAGTAGTTAAAATATATAGGTAAACAGGCACTTGTATCTGTACCATATAATACCGTAGGTCTTATTGTATTTGCTGCGTTAGTAAAGTCGTTATTCTTTTCAAAAAAAGGAACTTCGTAAGCAGTGCTTAACTTAGTTTTAGTATTTTTATATACAACACGTAAATGTTTTTCGCCATTTGTATTTCGTATAACTAAGGCAGTATATTCTTTATTATTTTTTGAAGAAAGGCCAAATTTTATTTCGTAAATAGATTGGTAAATAAGTTGAGAAAAAAGGCAACTAGGCAAACTTAAAAAAACAAACAACAAAATATGATGTAGCTTTTGCATCAATTAAAATTAAAGTACTTAAAACTACACTTTTATTTATAAAATATAAATAATATCTTGTAGCACCTTAACATAAAATGAAAAAATTATTACTACTTACTCTATTTTTTGCTGTAATTGTACTAGATACATTTGCTCAGTTTAAAAAAACAGATACGCTTAAAATTTTATTAAGTGCAGAAAAAAGAGACACCTCTAGAGTTAATTTGTTATGGCAATTATCAAACGAATACCAAGATAATAAGCCAGATACAGCCTTACTTTTAGCCGAAGAGGCCTTGCAATTAGCAAGGCGTATTAAATATGTAGATGGGGAATCGAAGGCGGTTGCTCTGTTAGCTGCAGCACAATATTACATAGGCAATTATCCAAAGGCGTTAGAAAATTACTTGTTAAAATTAAAAATAGAAGAGAAAAGAAAAATCCCAAAGGACTATAGCGTTGCATTAAATAATATTGGTTTAATGTATGTACTATTGGGCGAGTATGATAATGCTATTCTTTATTTGCATAAATCCGATTCTGTTGAAACTGCCAATAACCTAAATTATATTAAACATAGTGTTATGCTTAATTTAGGAGAGGCTTATTATAGAAAAAATAATTTAGATTCTTCGTATACGTATTTTAATAAATCGTTGGATCTAGCAAAAGGATCGGGCACTAGCGATGAGGTAGCTATGTCTGAGGTGGGTGTGGGAAATGCATTAACAAAAAATAATAACAATGCTGATGCTTTACGCTTTTATATTACTGCAATAGACAGATTAAAAAACAGTACAAATGAAGATTTACTTTGCGAAGCAACTATTGGAATTGCCAAAGTATATGGTAATTTAAACAAGAACGACTCAGCAATGTTTTATGCAAAGTACTCTTATGCCATTGGTAAAAAAGATGGTTTTATTTCTAGACAGTTAGATGCATCACAATATTTAGTAGAAATTTTTAAACAACAAAATAAAGCGGATAGCGCCTTAGTTTATTTACAAAAGTCTATTGCGTTAAAAGATAGTTTAATGGGGCAAGATAAAATTAGACAGTCGCAAATTATTTCAAGCAATGAGCAACTAAGGCAGTATCAAATTGCAGGCGAAAAAAAGATAGCAGCTAAGCAACGTAAAAAGCAACTTCAATTGTTATTGATTGGTATTTTTATTCCTATTTTCTTTTTGGTTACCCTTTATATAAGCCGTACAAAAGTACCCTCAAGAATAATAAGATTTTTAGGTATTATTTCTTTACTCATACTATTTGAATATTTAACCTTGTTTCTGCATCCCTTTGTAGTGGAGCTTACCAATAACACTCCAATTTTAGAGATGTTAATTTTTGTATCTATTGCAGCTTTTATAATACCCTTACACCACAGGCTTGAGGTTTGGTTAATAAAAAGACTAACGAGTACCAATGAGCCTTATTTTGAAGGGAAATTAAAATTAACTACCAAAAAAATAAGGGCAAAAAAATAAAACCCTGCACTTAATTAAATGCAGGGCTACTAAAAAAATTATTTTACCTAAGGCTTAGTATTTACTGGCTTAAGTCCAGCTTTTTTTAAGGTATCTTTAGGCATAGAATCCGTTTTAGCGGGTTCACTAGCTGCTGGCATTGCTGTTTTAGGAGAATCAGCTGGCGGTGTTGTTACTTCTGTTTTTTCTGTTTCTTTCTTTTCTGCGCTATTGCAACTTGTAAAAGTTGAAGCAGCTAAAAAGCAAATGCTTAATAAGGCAATTGTAAAAGTTGGCTTGTTGTTGTACATTTTGTAGGTTTTTAGATAATAAATGTAATACTTATATTTTAATTTTTTAAATTGTTTTTTTATTTTTAAAATATAAAAGCCCCAAATTTGGGGCTTTTATAAAAAATGTGTATTAAAAATTATGAGGTATTATTTTATTTTTTCTCTTCCAAATACATAACCTATTTTTAAATTAAACGTAAAATAGGAATCATTATTTGTTGGGTTTCCACGTTGATCTCCAGGGGTAGTAACGTGGCCTGGATTTAATTCGTATTGGCGATCGTTTAGTAATAATGCATTTGTAAGTTTAGCACCTGTAAAATAATTTGCATAAATGGTAGGGTCAATATATTCTGTGCTTACATCATCTAAATAATCTGTATTTAATTTACGGTAAATAAACTCTGCTCGTACATTAAATTGAGAATTTAATTCGTATTTAACACCTAACCCTAAAGGGATATTTAGTTGATTTAATTTATACTGTTGCCTATCTGGATATTCTAAAAACCCTTGCCCTTCTGTACTCAGTGGTTGTAAGTCCACCCATTGTCCGGCAAGTTGTGTTTGGGGTTTAAAAGAAAAGAAACCCACTCCGCCTAATAAGTAGGGCGAAAAACGAGGGGGCGCTCTATCATATTCATCATCGTAATTAAAGAAGATAAACATCGGATGAGCCTCTGCTATCAATGAAAATTCTGTTATTTTACTTCTAAAATTTAAATTACGTTCGTATCTACCAAAGGTTGAAGTTTTAACTTTTTCTAATACTTTATCATCTGCTTTTATTTGCCCAAATGTAGCTTCTGCTCTTAATCCAAATTGGTACTTGTATAATGCATGTAAATAAACACTACCACCAATAGTGGTTTTGCCTAAATTTAAATCCTTAATAAACTTTTTACCAATTCCTTTTCTTCCACCAAGGTCTGTAAGGCTGTTCATAAAACCTAACGATGCACCAAACTCAAAGGTTACAGGATTATCGTACGTATTGTTATCGTAAAAATAATACTGTGCCTCAGCCTTTTTTGTAGTGCTAAGCAATAGACTAACAAATCCTAAACAAACGATTATTTTTTTCATGTGTTAAATATAATAAACAATTTTTTTTTAAAATCTAAGTAAATAAGAATTTTACTTAAATGAGAGTACAAAATACGGAAAAAAATTATATTTCTTAATCACCTTTTTGTGGTATTCTTAAAAAACGAACAAATAGTTACTAAATCGCAACTTTCGCACTTAGGCTTTCTTGCTAAGCAAACATACCTACCATGTAAAATTAACCAATGGTGTGCTTTAAAAATTAAAGCCTCAGGTATGTTTTTTATCAAATATTTTTCTACCGCTAAAGGTGTTTTGGCACTTTGTGGTACCAAACCTATTCGCTTACTCACCCTATACACATGTGTATCCACTGCCATATTGGGTTGTTTATCTATTACCGATGTAATTACGTTAGCGGTTTTACGACCCACACCAGGTAGTTTTACCAGTTCATCTACCGTCATAGGAACGTTGCCGTTATAATTGACTTGCAACATTTGTGCCATACCTATTAAATGTTTTGTTTTATTATTTGGGTAAGATATACTTTTAATTAAAGGAAAAACTTCTTCAAAACTTGCCTTACTTAATTCAAGTGGGCTTGGGTATTTTTCAAAAATAAAAGGAGTAGTAAGGTTTACCCGTTTATCGGTGCATTGGGCGCTTAAAATTACGGCAACTAATAACTGGTAGGGGTTATCATAAAATAATTCTGTTTCGGCATTGGGCGCATGTAGGTTAAAATAATCGAGTACAAATTGGTATTTTTCTTTTCTTGTCATAAAAAATCCTCCGATTTTTTGTCGGAGGATCTAAATTAATTTAAATTAGGTTAAACCTAAGCAGAAAGTTCTTTAACCTCTTTTTTGGCATAATTTAAAATATTTTCAATTGTTTTTTTGCGTGGCGAAAGTTTAAGAACTTCTAATCTTTTTTGTGCAGAGGTAATTACCTCTAATTTTTCACGTAAAGACCAGTCTTTTTCTAAAGCGTCCTTAATTTCGGCCGTTTTTTGCAAGGAGGTTTCATTGTACAAATATTGTACTAAATCCTCTAATGTAAAGTTGTGCATTTTAATAAATTGCTGTTAAGAATTAAATATCCGTTATCCGACATTATAAACGATAACTACATATTAATATTGTGTTACCTTTTATATTACTTAATATCTAACTGATTACTTATTACAAAAATATCCTCATTATCTTTTTTCATTAAATATTTTTCTCTTGCATATTTTTCAATGGTTTGAGCATTTGTTTTTAATAAATCTAACTCTTTACTAGCTTCTGTAATAGTTTTTAACTGATATTGCTCACTTTTTTGCAAACTGTTTAATTTTTTATATTGCTTAATTCCGCTAAAAATGTCTTTCTCTGCAAAAAAGAGCATCCAAATTAAAAAAAAGCTGCCGGCTAAAAAATACTTGTTTTTAATCCAATTTGGTATATGTGCTAATAATTTCATATTTATACGTAATTATAAATAGACTTAATTCTATTTACCAAATTTAATCTTTCCGTTTGGATATATGGCACTGTCTGCTAATATTTCTTCAATACGAATTAATTGGTTGTATTTAGCCATTCTATCAGTTCTAGATGCAGAGCCTGTTTTAATTTGCCCACAATTTAACGCTACAGCTAAATCAGCAATAGTGGTATCTTCTGTTTCGCCACTTCTATGGCTCATAATGGTATTAAAACCAGCTTGTTGTGCCATACTTACCGCATTAATAGTTTCGGTAATAGTACCAATTTGGTTAACTTTTACCAATAAAGCATTTGCTATTCCTTCGTTAATGCCTCTTTCTAAACGGGTTACATTAGTCACAAACAAATCATCACCTACCAATTGGCATTTTTTTCCTACAGCTTCAGTAAGCATTTTCCAACCCTTCCAATCATCCTCTGCCATACCATCTTCAATACTACAAATTGGATATTGTTTTACCCAACTTGCCCAATAAGCAACCAATTGCTCACTTGTCATTTTCTTGCCATCGCTTTTATGAAAAATATATTTTTTTTCTTTAGTATTCCATAGTTCGCTATTTGCAGCATCCATTGCAATCATTATTTGGCTACCTGTTTTGTATCCTGCTGCTTGTATAGCTGTTAGTACTGTTTCAATAGCCTCTTCATTACTTTGAATATTTGGAGCAAAGCCACCCTCGTCACCCACATTTGTGCTATAGCCTTTTTTCTTTAACACTGTTTTTAAAGCATGAAAAATATCTACACCCCAGCGTAAGCCCTCGCTAAAGCTGGTTGCACCAACGGGCATTACCATAAATTCTTGAAAGTCTATTTTATTATCGGCATGTGCGCCGCCGTTTAATATATTCATCATGGGTATTGGTAAAATTTTTGCATTTGTACCACCAATATATCTGTATAAAGGCAAGTTTGCCTCTAAAGCTGCAGCCTTTGCTACTGCCATACTCACCGCTAACATTGCATTTGCACCTAGTTTACTTTTGTTAGCTGTTTTGTCTAAGGCAATCATCATTGCATCAATACCCGTTTGGTCGGCAACATCCCAACCAAGCAAAACATCAGCAATTGTAGTGTTTACATTTTTTATGGCTTTTAAAACCGATTTGCCTCCATAATAATCCTTTTTACCATCTCTTAACTCTACAGCTTCATGTACGCCAGTACTAGCACCGCTTGGTACCGCTGCCCTACCTAAATGCTCGTTTTCGGTTAAAATATCTACTTCTACAGTTGGGTTGCCACGGCTATCTAATATTTGGCGGGCATGAATGGAGGCGATGTAACTCATTTTAAACTATTTTTTTTTTGATGTTAAATAATGTGCAAGCAGTGCAAATTTCCTGTATTAATGGGAGATTAACAAACGAAAGTTGTGGTTGAAAAATATAAACAACCCTTTAGGTGAAAAAGTGAATGAACCATACGTATAGTTTTAGGAGGTGCAAAAAACTATTCAAAAATTCCTAGTTCTACTACAAGTTTGTATCAGAAAAAAAGTCACCCATTTAGGGTATTTTAAAGTTGATTTTTAATAGCTACTTTTAAATTCTAAATTTTTTAAATATGAATAACACAAGAAGAATTTATTTAATAGTGTTAACCATTACGATTGCAAGTTGCAAATTTAGTTGCAATATGGGAAATGAAAAGGAACCTACTAAAACAGTTGTAAAATCGGGTGGCGCTAATGATAATGCTGCTTTATCGGGTGCTATTATTAAAAATGACATAGAGATAGAAGCTACTAACGTAAAACTTAAAGAAGCTTATTTGGTTGATGAAGAAGGGGCACCATTAATAAAAAACGAAACAAAAATTGGCAAAAAAATTTATTTAATGATAGAGATGGATACAGGTTGGACAAAAATTAATGGTAAATCTTTTATTGGCGCATCAGAAAGAATATCAACATCTGCCGGAAGAGTAGTTGTTGACGCAGAAGATATATTTAAGGAGAATGAAGTAGAGGGTTTTCCTGCTAGTAAAACAAAAACTTTAAATCTTAGTGCTATAATAACACAAGCCGATCCTGGCTTGGAAGACTTTACAGTAAATTTTAGAGTGTGGGATAAAAGAGCAAATGCAGAGGTAAAAGGTAAATATAAGTTTAGGGCATTACCATAATTAGCTATAAATAAAATCTTAGTTGGCGGAACGAAAACTAAACTATAATCTTTTTCCTTAGTTGATTTTAAATAAAATTTTTGTGGTTACTCAACCAAGCTTATATCCGTTGGTTTACTAACTACAATTTCTGCTTTGGTTTTAAATAATTCAACAATACCTGTAACGCAAAGTTTTTTATTTTTGTAAAATTCTGCAGGTGGTGTTGTAAAATTAGCAAAATCTTTTGCCAGTATTGCAATAGTAAGTGGCGATGCTGGATAAGCTGCACCTAAATTTATCAATACAACTTTATCAGTAGCTTTTATGCCAAATACTTGGCTACAAACCGTTACAGTTTTACCAATATATTGAGAAACAGAATCAATAGAAATTTTTGTTTGAGCAGAAAGTTGGTTCAATAAAAAAGTAAAACCAACAGCAATTATTATTTTTTTCATTATGTATTATTTTTGCAAAGATACTTGTTCATAAAAAGAGATTAATTAGTTTCTATAGATAGCAACACCCATTTCTTTTAATTTTTTTGCTTTTACTTTAATAATATTTACATCAAGCGTTATACCTGTAAGGGGTGTATCCGTTTTATCTCTGGGTGCATTAGCAATAGCATCAACAATATCTAACCCTTTAATAACTTTACCATAAACGGTGTAATCGTTATTAAGCCTAGCTAGTCCTTTTTTATTTTGTACAATATAAAATTGGCACCTAGCACTTACTTTACCAGGGTTATCATCTCTGCCAGCAGCAAATGTTCCGTACTCATGTTTTAGGGTAGGCATAAATTCGGGGGCAAGTAAATAGGTAGTGTCCTTAAAACCCTGCTCAGTATCTGGGCAGCCACCTTGTATTACAAAGTTGGGTATTACACGGTTAAAAGTTAAGCTATCCCAATAACCAGCTTTGGCTAACTGTATAAAACTGGCTTTGTGTTTGGGTGTTTCATTATACAGCCATACGAGTATTTCACCATAGGGTGTTTTTATTTGAGCTATTTCGTATTTTTTTTGTGCAAAGCTTTTGCTTGAAATAATTAATAAAAAAAGGAGCAGTTTTTTCATATTAGTTTATTACTTTTAATACAATACATTCACATTTTATTAGCAGCACAAATATATTACAAAGCAAAAGGTATCTTTAATAAAACATTTACAAAATAAAATGACCATAACGTTTAACAATCGTATAAAGCAACTGCTAACCTTAGTTATTTTAATAGCCTTAGTTTTAGTAATTGTAAAAAGTTTACACGTTTTTATTCCGGGTATTTTAGGTGCAGTCACCTTATATATATTAAGCAGAGAAAACTATTTTAAATTATTATACAAACAAAGGTGGAAGCCTAGCTTAGGGGCTTTTTTTTATATTTTAATTTACCTATTATTATTTGGAATACCCATTTATCTTGCTGTTACATTAATTAGTCCAAAAATTGAAGCCGCCCTTAGTAACCCTACAGCTACTATTGATGCGTTAAAAAACATAGCCATTGTAGTGCAACAAAAAGTTGGCTATACCTTTATTTCCGAAAAAAATATTGCAGCGGCACTTTCAAGAGTTGCTAACACTCTGCCAGGGTTTTTAAATAGCACAGCAAACTTAGTTACCAACTTAGCTATTATGTTATTTTTATTGTACCATATGTTGGTAAATGCTAAAAAAATGGAGCTTACCCTTTACAAAGCCATTCCGTTAAAAGATGAAAATGTAGATTTATTAGTAAGAGAAGGAAAAAAAGTGGTAAAAGCCAATGCTTTAGGGCTGCCTATAATTGCTATTATACAAGGTGTTACAGCAACTATTGGGTATATAATTTTTGGTGTATCCGATTGGGGATTGTGGGGTTTTTTAACAGGCGTTTGTGCATTTATACCAGTGGTTGGTACTATGATAATTTGGATACCACTTGTTATTTATTTATTTGCCATTGGGCAAAATAATATGGCTATTGGCTTATTGCTTTATAGTATAATAGTTACAGGTAATATAGACTATATAGCAAGAATTACAATTATGAAAAAAATGGGAGATGTGCACCCTATTATTACCATTTTAGGAGTTATAGTTGGCTTTAATTTATTTGGTTTTATTGGGTTAATATTTGGGCCGTTAATTATCAACTACACCTTGGTGTTATTTAAAATTTATATGAATGAATATGTAGAAGAAAGTAAAACTGAAGAGGTTCCGATACCATAACTACACTTTTATATAAATTTTCTTTTTATCTAACACCCAAGCAAAAAACCACATCATCCCAATAAAGCAAAGGGCATAAAAAAACGAACCAATCCTAGGATCGGATGGAAAAATAAACTTACAAACGTTTTCGTAAAACCAACTAAAAGGAGACAAATATTTAGCTTTACCTTCTGGCGTAAAGCCATTACTAATGCGTATTAAACCAAGTAAACGAGGTAAAGCGCCACTAAGTATAAAAATAAATAAAGCGTTTTTTCCAAACACATCAAAAAATTTCGTCCAGCCCCCACGGTTATTTTTAAATTCAATTAAATAAATTAAAACCGAAAGTACCATTAAAGCTAAGCCTGTTGTGTAAATGGTGTAGCTGCTTGTCCATATTTTTTTGTTGATGGGGAAAACCATATCCCAACAAAAGCCTGCGAAAACAAATACACAACCAGCAACAAATAATCCGTTGAGCATTTCGTGTGTTTTGCCTTTTGTTAAAATATAATTGCCAATTAAGTAACCAAAAATTACTTGGCTAATGGCACCAAAAATGCTAAACAAACTTTCTGGGTCAAAAGCTGTACCCTCGCCACTGTAAATATGTTTTGCGCCAAATAGTTTTATATCTAAAAGAGTGCCATACCAACCTTTAATTGAAAAAGAATCTAATGGATTTGTAGCAACACATAAAAGCCAGTACACTAAAAGTATGCTGCAGCCTACTACAAAAGCTCCTCTTACTTTAAAAAAATGAATAATAACGGCAGCAAAAAAATAACATAAAGCTATACGTTGTAATACCCCAAAAAAACGAAGATTAGCAAAGGGTTTCATAATAATGCTGCCAGCATCGTTATATTTTATAAACGGAAACCAATTTAATAATAAGCCTATTAATAAAATAAGTAACGTACGTTTTATTACTTTTTGCCAAAAAATATTTTTTTCCTCTAAACGTGGTAGTACAAATGCCATAGCATTACCTACAGCAAATAAAAAAAACGGAAAAACTAAATCGGTGGGTGTGCAGCCATGCCAACGTGCATGCTCAAGTGGTGCAAAAATATGCCCCCAACTACCGGGGTTATTTACCAATATCATTAAGGCAACCGTAGCCCCTCTAAAAACATCGAGTGAGTAAAAGCGTTGGTTCATACAAGCAGGTTTATAATTAGGCGGTGAAACTACATAAATGAAAGGTACATATTTTTTCAAAACTCACCATTCACCATTCACTGTTTCTCACTCAATTCCAACCAACGCAATTCTTTTTCGTCAATAAGGTTAGTAATAACACCAATACGTTCTGCCGCTTTTTGTAAATCTTCAAAAGCTAATTTATTGCTACTTAATTCTGCTTCTAAATCAGCTTTTTCTTTTTGTAGCAAAGGGAGGTCTTTATCAATTGTTTCTAATTCTCTTTTTTCATTAAAGGTAAGACCCTTCTTACCTTCGGTAGTAGTTGTTTGTGCAGCAATTTCTTTTGTAGGCTTGGGTACTTCTTTTATTAGTTGTCGTTCATCTGTTAATAAATTATTAGCTAAAGCTTCTCTGTATTGGCTGTAGTTACCAGGGTAATCTCTTATTACACCATCGCCTTCAAAAGCAAATAAATGATCTACCATTCTATCCATAAAATATCTATCGTGGCTTACAATTAAAATACAGCCAGGGTAGTCTAATAAAAATTCTTCTAACGTACGTAAGGTTTGTAAATCTAAATCATTGGTAGGCTCATCTAATATTAAAAAATTAGGATTTACAAAAAGTACACTTAATAAATGCAAACGTCTTTTTTCGCCTCCACTTAATTTGCTTAATGGAGTGTATTGCTGCTCGGCACTAAAGCCAAATTTTTCCATAAACATGCTAGCACTAAGCTTTGTACCATCTGCCAACGGAAAATATTCTGCAAAATCTTTTACATATTCAATAGCTCTTTTATCTACTTTATATTTTAATCCCTCTTGGTCAAAATTGCCAAACACTACCGTATCGCCATGGTTTATTTTTCCGCTATCGGGTTGCTCTTGGTGTAAAGCAATTTTTAAAAAAGTAGATTTACCTACTCCGTTTTTTCCAACAATACCAACTCTTTCGCCACGTTTAAAGGTATAGTCAAAACCTTTAATCAATACTTTATCGCCATAGCTTTTGTTGATTTTTTTCATCTCCAAAATCTTACCACCAAGCCTTGTCATTTTTACTTGTAGGCTTACTTCTAAATCTTCCTTTTTTTGGCTTACTCTTTCTTCTACTTCTACAAAAGCATCTTGTCGGCTTTTACTTTTTGTTGTTCTGGCTTTTGGTTGCTTACGCATCCACTCTAATTCTTTTCTAAAAATATTTTTATCTTTTTGTAGTTCGCTGGCTTGTACCTCTTGTCGTAAACTTTTTTGTTCTAAAAAATTATCATAATCGCCTTTATAGGTAAATATCTTTTCTTCATCCATCTCTAGTATCTCATTACAAACAGCATCTAAAAAATAGCGGTCATGCGTTACTAAAAGTAAGGTTACTTTTTTGGCACTTAAATAATCTTCTAGCCACTCAATCATGCTTACATCTAAATGGTTGGTTGGCTCATCTAATATTAATAAACACCTTCCTTCATGCAATTGCATTTCAATTAACGCTTGTGCTAGGGCTACTCTTTTGCGTTGGCCACCACTAAGGTTTTTTACGGGCTCGTTTAAGTGATGCAAATTTAATTTGCCTAAAATTTGTTGTAATTCGCTTTCAAAATTCCAGGCATTGTGTTCATCTACTTGTGCCATTAAGTCGGTTAACTTTTCAATATTATCCGCATCTTCTTCTAAACATTGTTCGTAGGCTTTAACCACTTTTACTACAGGGTTGTCCATCCGCAACACATTATCCCAAATGCTTTTATTTTCCTCAAAAGGGGTGTCTTGTTGTAGCATTATTACTTTAATATCTTTATGTACCCAAGTAGTACCCGTATCGGCAGTGTCTAGCCCAGCAATAATTTTTAACAACGTAGTTTTTCCACTACCATTACGGGCTACAAAGGCAATTTTATCACCCTCTTCTACATAAAATGAGATGTTTTTAAACAGCGTTCGTATACCAAACGATTTACTTATATTTTCTATTGAAGCGTAATGCATGGCGGCAAAGGTAACGGTAGATTTTTTGTTTTTTGATTTATGTTGGTAAAGGCTATTTTTACAGTTATCAAATGTAAATACTTGCATTATTAATAGTATTAATAAAATAAGGCTTTTAATATTAACTCCTTCACTTGAATGTGGTGGGGCAGAGCACTATGTAAGTACTATTTGTAATAAGCTAGACAAACAGATATTTGATATTACACTTTTAGTAGTTGATAACAGCAACCCTTTTTTTTTAATTGAATTCTCGGTTACTTTAATAGATTTAAAGAGAAAAAAAATACGTTTTGCATTGCCCAAAATTTTGCAAAAAATAAAAAAAGCACAACCACATATTGTTTACTCCACGGCTAATCATCTTAATTTATTATTAGCTATTTTTAAAGTTGCTTTACCAAAAACTACAAAATTTATTGCTTGGGAAACAAGTATTGTAAGTGTAAATCATACTTTTTCGGCATATCCTACGTTTTATAATTTCTTGCTTAAAACATTTTATAAAAAAATACCGCTAGTAGTTTGCCAAAGTAATTTTATGCAGCAAGATTTAATTACAAACTATAAATTAACTGCAAAGCAAACAACCGTAATTTATACTGGCGTAGGTGAAGTAAATACAATTATTGCAAATACTAAAAATACAAAACCACATTTTTTAACGGTAGCCAGGCTATCGCCAGAAAAAGGAATTGATAAGATTTTAAAAGCTTTATCATTAGTAACTTTTGATTTTACCTATACCATTATTGGTGATGGAAGCGAAAGAGAAAATTTACAAAAGTTAGTTAAACAATATAAGGTAGAGAATAAAGTGATTTTTACAGGTCAAAGGCAAAACCCTTTTGCAACTATTACGAAAATCAATTTATTTTTAATGGCATCAAGCTACGAGGGCTTCCCCACAACACTTTTAGAAGCTACTAGCTATGGTATTCCCATTGTAGCGTACAATGCACCTGGTGGTATTGCAGAAATTATTGAGGATGGTGTAAATGGCTTTTTAGTTAATGAAAACAATGCAACTGCTTTTGCAAAAACAATTGAAAAAGCAATGAATTATAATTTTGATAATAAAAAAATACAGCAACAAACACAAGTAAAATTTGCACTTCAAAATTCCATACAACAGTTGCAAAACCTTTTTATTTCTAGTACAAAATAAAAAAAGCAGATATTTGTTTATAGCAAAATAAATTAATAGACGAATGAATGGCTCAAAACCAAAATTACTCATTTTTATAAATACGTTACAAAGCGGCGGTGCCGAAAGAGTTGTATCCTTATTGCTTAATCATTTAAAAGATGAATTTGAGTTACACCTTGCGTTGTATACTAATATTATAGAGTACAAAATTCCAGACGAAATCAAAGTACTAAATCTTAATCAGCCGCTTAACCAAAATAAAATACTACGCTTATTAAAAATGCCTTTTGTGTCGTATAAAGTGTATAGGTATTGCGTAAATAATAAAATAAATACATCGGTTGGCTTTTTATATCGCCCTTGTTATATAAATGCACTCATGAAAAGTTGGTGGGGCTACAAGGGTAAAATTATTATGTGTGAGCGTACACACCAAACTACTATGATGCTTAGCCAGAGCTATTTGTATAGGTTGTTCTCAAAATTTATGGTAAACTATGCTTACCAAAAAGCTAATTTGGTTTTAGCTAATTCCTATGCCATAAAAACCGATTTGATAGAAAAATTTAAAGTTACCACTCCTGTACGGGTAATTTATAATCCGATTGATTTAGATTATATAAAAACCCATGAAGATGATAAATTGCCTTTTGAATTTGAGGAAGGTGTTTTTCATTTTGTAAATGTTGGAGGTTTTAGAAAAGAAAAAAACCACATACTTTTATTACAAGCTTTTTTTATATTAAAACATTTGCCTTGCAAGTTAATTATTGTTGGTGGTGGTGTTATGGAAGATGAGTTAAAGCAAAAAGTAATTGACTTAGGCATTCAAAATAAGGTACTATTTTGTGGGTTTGATACAAACCCTTTTAAGTATGTAAAAAGAAGTAATTGTTTTGTATTAAGCAGCGATGTGGAAGGTTTCCCTAATGTATTAATTGAGGCATTGGCTTGCGGCAAATCGGTAATTAGTACCGATTGTAGCAGCGGCCCTAGGGAATTGTTGGCACCTGCAACCGACTTACATCACAGGGCAATTATTAATTACGAAATTGGGGAATACGGCATTTTAACACCTGTAAATGATATTGCCTCTTTAGCTGCAGCAATGAAAAAAATGTATGAAGATACTGCGTTACGTAAGCAATTTGAAGATAAAGCCAAACAAAGAGCCCAACAGTTTGATGTTGATGAAATAAAGCAATATTTTCAAGCAGCTTTTACTGCTATTTAAAGGTTGCCAACCTCCAATTTTAGTTATATTTTTGCATTCTTTTTAAAATACATTTATGCATACTATTTTAGTAACAGGTGGGGCTGGTTTTATTGGCTCACATCTTACCCGTTTATTTGTAACAAAATACCCTAATTACAACATAGTAAATTTAGATAAACTTACGTACGCAGGTAATTTAGAAAATTTAAAAGATGTAGAAAATGCCCCTAACTACACGTTTGTAAAAGGAGATATTACCGATTTACCTTTTTTAAGAGAACTATTTGCTAAACATAATTTTACAGGTGTATTGCATTGTGCTGCCGAAAGCCATGTGGATAGAAGTATTACCGATCCTTTAGCTTTTATTCATACGAATGTTTTAGGTACAGCCTCTTTACTACAAGCAGCAAAAGAAAACTGGAAGGGCAATTATGATAACAAAATATTTTACCACATAAGTACCGATGAAGTGTATGGCTCGTTAGGTGCCGAAGGTTTCTTTTACGAAACAACTGCTTACGATCCTCGTAGCCCATACTCGGCATCCAAGGCAAGTAGCGACCATATTGTACGAGCATTTTATCACACCTATCATTTCCCCATTAAAATAAGTAATTGTAGTAATAATTATGGGCCGTATCATTTCCCCGAAAAATTAATACCCCTTTGTATTCACAATATCATCAACAATAAACCATTGCCTATTTATGGTAAAGGGGAAAATGTAAGAGATTGGTTGTATGTAGAAGATCATGTAAGGGCCATTGATACCATTTTTCATAACGGAAAAATTGGCGAAACCTACAATATTGGTGGCCACAACGAATGGACGAATATTGATTTAGTGAAAGAATTGTGCAAACAAATGGATGAAAAATTGGGAAGAGAAAAGGGATCCTCCGAAAAATTAATTACCTACGTTACAGACAGGGCTGGGCATGATATGCGGTATGCAATAGACGCTTCAAAACTTAAAAACGAATTAGGTTGGTTGCCTAGTTTGCAGTTTGAAGAAGGGATTTCTAAAACTATTGATTGGTATCTTGCAAATGCAGAATGGTTGCAGCATGTAACAAGCGGTAATTATCAGCAGTATTATAGTGAGCAATATGGGGTGTAGGGGAGGCAGTTGAAGGTTGTTGAAGGTTGTTGAAGAAGTTGAAAGTTGTTGAAGGAGTTGAAGAAGTTGAAAGTTGTTGAAGAAGTTGAAAGTTGTTGAAGGAGTTGAAGAAGTTGAAAGTTGTTGAAGGAGTTGAAGAAGTTGAAAGTTGTTGAAGGAGTTGAAGAAGTTGAAAGTTGTTGAAGGAGTTGAAGGTTGTTTAAAGTAGTTTATAATAAATAGAAGTTTATGTATCAGTTTGGATTCGAAAAATTAGATGTTTGGCAAGAGGCAAGAAAATTAACTACAGATATATATAAACTAACCGAAAAATTTCCAGAGAAAGAAAAATTTGGGTTAACAAATCAAATACGACGTTCAGTGGTTTCAATAGCAGCAAATATTGCTGAGGGTACAACTAGGTTTTCTGCAAAAGAACAAGCTCATTTTAGTTCTATCAGCTATGGTAGTTTAATAGAGTTAATGAGTCATTTAATTGTTTCATTAGATTTAGGTTTTGTAACAGAGGAAGAGGTAGAATTGATAAGAAATAAAATACAACCCTTATCTTTAAAAATAAATAATTTGCGTAACACACAATTAGCAAAGGCAAATAAATAGTAAAAAAGTAAGTTCAACAATATTCAACTTTTCAACAACTTTCAACAATACATCATGAAAGGAATAATCCTAGCAGGCGGCTCTGGCACAAGGCTTTACCCAATAACAATGGGCATAAGCAAACAGTTAATGCCAATTTACGATAAGCCAATGATTTATTATCCGCTAAGTACATTAATGCTTGCAGGGATAAAAGATATTTTGGTAATTACAACACCCGAAGATCAAGAGCAGTTTAAACGCTTATTAAAAGATGGTAGTCAGTGGGGGTGCAACATACAATATGCAAAGCAAGAAGTACCTAATGGATTAGCACAAGCCTTTGTTATTGGCGAGGAGTTTATTGGAAAAGATAGCGTTGCATTAGTTTTGGGCGATAATATTTTTTACGGTAGCGGTTTTAGTAAACTATTACAAAGCAGTGTAAAAACAGATGGCGCTGTAGTTTTTGCTTATCCAGTAAGCGATCCTGAACGCTATGGCGTAGTAGAATTTGATGCACAAAATAATGCCATTAGTATAGAAGAAAAACCTAATAAACCAAAAAGCAATTATGCAGTACCCGGTTTGTATTTTTATAATAATGATGTAGTAGAAATTGCCAAAAATATACAACCTAGTGCAAGAGGTGAGTATGAAATTACAACGGTTAACGACCATTATTTACAAAGTAAAAAATTAAAAGTAGCTGTATTAGACAGAGGTTTTGCATGGTTAGATACGGGTACATTCGATAGCCTAAGTGATGCTACAGAATATGTACGAGTAATAGAAAAAAGACAAGGCTTAAAAATTGGTTGCCCCGAGGAAATAGCATACCGAATGGGCTTTATAACAAAAGAACAATTAACGGCATTAGCAGAGGGGTTAAAGAAAAGTGGCTATGGCGAATACTTGTTTAAAATTGTACAATAATGCAAACATATATACATACTACCGCTGTGGTTGATGAGGGAGCTATTATTGGCGACGGCACAAAGGTTTGGCATTTTAGCCACATAATGCCCAATGCTATTATTGGTAGTAATTGTGTGTTAGGTCAAAATGTTTTTGTAGCATCTACGGTAGTGCTTGGTAACAATGTAAAAGTGCAAAACAATGTAAGCTTGTACGATGGGGTGGTTTGCCAAGATGATGTGTTTATAGGGCCAAGTGCAGTATTTACAAACGTAATCAATCCACGAAGTGCGGTTATACGAAAAGAAGAATATAAGTCTACTTTAATTAAAAAGGGAGCTACCATTGGCGCAAATGCCACTATAATTTGTGGCAACACTATTGGCGAATATGCCTTTA
Source organism: Bacteroidota bacterium (assembly GCA_031377245.1). Lineage (GTDB taxonomy): Bacteria > Bacteroidota > Bacteroidia > Chitinophagales > Chitinophagaceae > Ferruginibacter. The sequence goes on along the minus strand of JANMEU010000014.1, from coordinate 75,711 downwards.
TAGGCGCTGGAGCAGTAATAACCAAAAATGTACCCCCTTTTGCTTTGGTAATAGGTAATCCGGCAATTCAAACAGGATGGATGAGTGAATTTGGGCAAAAACTACAGTTTGATGCTATGGGATATGCAATATGTGCCCAAACTGAAGCAAAATACCAGCTTTTAAATAATGCTGTAAGTAAAATATCACCATAACACCTGTTCCAATCTAACCTCGTTTAATAAAGTGCCTCTTTTTATAATTTCTAGGGCTTAGTTTGTATTCGAATCAACATACTTAAAATTGATATATATTTTAGGGATATATGAAAAATTAGTGCGTAGATGCTGAGTAGGTATTGAGTAGGCTTCAAGTGGGAGTCAAGTGGGAGTCAGGTGGGAGTCAGAAAATTGCAAACTCAACACAACTAATTTGTTTTAAATGCGTTTGTAAATAAATTAATTATTTATCTTTGAGTAGTTTTATTACTCATTCTTTATGATAGAAACGCTAATATCTTCCAAAACAAGAGTAAAACTGCTGCTAAAATTCTTTTTAAACAGCAGTAACAAAGGCTATTTACGTGGCCTTGAGGAAGAGTTTGGCGAAAGCTCCAACGCAATTCGGCTTGAGTTAAATAGATTTGAAAACGTAGGTATGATTACCAGCGATGTAGAGGGTAACAAAAAATACTTTAAAGCCAATACCAAACACCCCTTATTTTCCGACATACATAACATTATTAAAAAATACATAGGTATAGATACTATTGTAGAAAATGTAATAAACCAATTAGGAGAGGTAGATAAAGTTTATATAACAGGGGATATTGCAAACGGTATTAACAACAACAACATAATCGATTTAGAATTAGTAGGCAACATCAATATAAATTATTTAGCCAATTTGGTTGAAAAAGCCGAAGTAATGATAAAGCGTAAAATTAGGTATGTAGTGTATTCATCAACCGAATATGCTACTATAAATACTTCTGCCAATAATAAAAAATTATTGATTTGGAGTAAGTAAAATTGAGCTGTTTTAAAAAAAACTCATGTGACTGAGGGGGCGAAGCTATGCTTAATCGTTAATAATTTAACTTAAAAATTGTACATGAATTGGTACGCTATTTATACCAAAAGCCGCTGTGAAAAAAAAGTACATGCTGCACTTTTACAAAATGGTATTGAAAGTTATTGCCCTACAACAATTGTAAAAAAACAATGGACCGATAGAGTTAAAAAAATTGAACAACCCCTTTTTACCTCGTACCTTTTTGTAAAAATTACAAAAGATCAACAACAACAAATTAGGGAAACAGCAGGGGTAGTAAATTTTGTGTATTGGTTGGGTAAGCCTGCACTAGTAAAGGCAACTGAAATAGAAGCTATAAAAAATTTTATAGAAAAAAATGAAGTCATTTTTGTAGAAAAAATTAGTTATGCAGCAGGCCAATTCATTGATATTGAAGAAGGGGTATTTAAGGGGCAAAAAGCAATAATTAATAAAATTTTTAAAAACAAGGTAGAGTTAATATTACCATCACTACAACTAAAATTAGTAACACCAATAAAACATTCTACATAAGATTTGGCAATAATAAATTTTCAATCTGGTAGTTCTAAAATGATGGTCATTTTGCTATCCCGAGTTTGGGGAGCAGCATTGTCCATTATTTTAGTGCCCATTTATGTAAAATTATTAGGCATAGAAAGTTATGGGCTAGTAGCCTTTTATGCAACATTAGCAGGTGCTTTAGCCATTTTAGATGTTGGCCTAAGTGCATCCATCATAAGGCAAGTAGCTATTTATAAAACACAACCCAACAACGAAAAACAACTCAAAAATTTAGTATATACCGTAGAGGTTTTAAATTGGTTAATAGCAATTGTTGTGGGTATTGGTATTGTTGCCTTAGCTAACCCAATTGCAACACACTGGGTAAAGGCAAAAGATTTACCCTTAAATACAATACAGCACTGTGTAATGCTTATGGGTGCAATATTTGCTTTTCAATTTCCGGCAAGTGTTTACGATGGCGCAATGGTGGGGTTACAAAAGCAAAATGCTAATGCCCTACTAAATTTAGTGTTTACCACACTTAAAGCAGTTGGTGTTTTAGTAGTATTGTATTTTATACAACCAAGTATAGAGTTGTACTTTATTTGGCAAGCAATGGTTACCTTAATTTACACCCTTGCCATGCGTTGGTATGTAAATAATAAAATTAACGTAGTTAAATTTAAAGCCCATTTTTCTACCATTGAGTTAAAAACAATTTGGCAATTTGCTGCAGGTATTGCAGGTACGGCAATAGTTACTTTTTTTATAACACAAATAGATAAAATTGTTGTAAGCAGAAATTTAGAGCAACTAAGTTATTATAGTTTGGCGTTTTTATTAGCCAGTGGTATTAGCGCAATTATATCGCCAATGCAATCTATTATTTATCCAAAGCTTACCCAACTTATTGCAATAAAAGATAATTGTGGCTTAATTCATTTGTACCATAAGTCTTGTAAGTGGATTTCAATAATTGTTTTCCCTTTGGGTTTAACCTTAATTGCTTTTGCAAATGAAATTGTATTACTGTGGACAAAAAATGTTGTTTTAACTACTGCAACAGCTCCTATTTTACAAGTGGTTGTTGGCGGAACTTTATGCAATTGCTTGATGGTTGTGCCCTATTATCTTACATTAGCAAAAGGAAACACTAAATATGGGCTTTACCAAAATATTATTGCTGCCATCATAATTGTTCCATTATTATTTTGGTGGTATGGCAAATATGGGGCACTGGGAGCAAGTTTTGTATGGCTAGCGGTAAATGCTGGTATTGTTTTAATTTCAATACCACTATTTCATCATTTATATTTAAAAAATGAACTATGGAATTGGTTTAAAAAAGATGTTTTTGTTCCTTTATTTGTAGCAGCAATTTTAGTAGGGGGTGCTAAATTTTTTCAGCAACAATTTTTTACTAGTGTTAATGTTTTTACACTTGGTATTTTAGTACTCGTAATTTCAACAGTATATATATTTATTATTCCCGAAACCAAAGCATATTTTTCTAAATTAATTTTTTCTTTAAAAAAAGTATGAAAATAGATTACGATACATATTTTGTGCAACAAAATTGCCCTGTTTGTGGCAGTAATGAAAAAAATATTTTACATAAGGATATTGTACATACCTGCCATGTGTTAGAAATGGCGGATGTAAATATTAAGAATGAGGATGCACTATCTGATGTTTTAATTTGTACCATTTGTGGGCATAGCTATTTGTCAAGAATGTTGAAAGATGAAATCATCAACTACTATTATAATGCAGTAAATTCTGAATATTATAATCAAGTTAAAGATTCTCCCTATGATAGAAGAGCTACTGATACGTTGAAATTTGCTAATTTTATTGCAGATGAATGTAAAGGAGCAAAAACTATTTTAGAGGTAGGCTCTGGTATGGGTTACTTGTTAAACCAATTAAAGTTGAAAGGATTTGATTGCTGGGGTGTAGAGCCATCAAAATTTGCTAGTACCTATTCAAGAGATACCTTTGGTTTAAGGGTTGTTACAGATTTATTAACGCCTACAACTTTTCCAAATCAACAATTCGATATTGTAATAATGAGTGATGTAGTAGAGCATATATCGGGCATTAATGAATTATTTAGCATAGCACAAAACTATCTTGCCATTGGCGGTAAAATAATTATACTTACTGGCAATGCCAATAGTTTATATGCTAAGTGGTGCGGACGAAAGTGGTTATACTATTTTTCTTGGGAACACGTTTCTTTCTTTAATAAAAAATCAATTGAGTATTTATTTAATAAGCACTCGTTAAAGTTAGATTATTTTAAAAACACCCAACATACAGGAACAGTAGCAAGAAATTTATTTATAGTTGGCTATACTTTTTTTTGTATGCTGCGTAATTTTTTAGGCATACGTAAAGAGGTTTATTATAGTATGGCATTCGATCACTTTATTGCAATTGGCAAAAAAACTGCAAATGATTAAAAAAATTTACCATAAGGTTAAGTATATCTATTATAAAACTAAGTTTAAGTATTTTGGTTACGGTAGTAGTATACGTAATCCGTTAAGTTTAAATGGCACAAAAAATATTAGTATTGGTCAATCAACAGCTATTGGTTATAAAGGTTGGTTAGCTGCTGTGCCACATACAGGACAAGCCAATTGCGAATTAAGTATTGGAAATTATTGTGCTATTGGAAACTTCAACCATATTTACGCTACACAAAAAATTGTGTTAGAAGATTATGTATTAACGGCAGACAAAGTTTATATTTCGGATAACTTACACGGTTACGAAGATGTAAACACACCCATTAACTTACAACCCATTGTACAAAAAAGCCCAGTAGTTATTGGCAGAGGAAGCTGGATTGGCGAAAATGTTTGTATTATAGGATGTAGTATTGGTAAGCAATGTGTAATAGGTGCTAATGCTGTAGTAACAAAAAATATTCCCGATTATTGTGTAGCAGCAGGCAACCCGGCAAAAATTATTAAGCGTTATTGTTTTGATACCAATACTTGGAAAAAAACAAACGCAGACGGAACTTTTATATAACAACAAATGAAAATTTTAATAACAGGTGGTGCAGGTTTTATAGGCTCAAATTTAGCATTGGCCCTAATAAAAAAAGGACATAGTATTGTAGTGTTAGATAATTTATCTACACAAATACATGGTATAAATGCCGAAGAAACCTCTCCATTATATAACAGCATAAAAAATTGTGTAACCTTTATTAAAGGAGATGTTACCAATAAACAAGATTGGCAAAAAGCATTAGTAGGGGTAGATGTTGTTGTACATTATGCTGCCGAAACAGGCACTGGCCAATCCATGTACGAAATAGAACGGTACACTACTGTAAATGTTGGTGGTACAGGTATACTACTAGATTTATTGGCGAACGATAAAACGCTACAAGTAAAAAAAGTGGTAGTAGCCTCATCAAGGTCAATATATGGCGAGGGTAAATACTTTTCCAAAGAGTTGGGTATTGTATATCCAAGCCATAGAAATGATGCTGCCATGCAAAACGGCGATTTTGATGTGCATTACCCCAATGAAAAAACAGCATTACAATTAATGCCAACCGATGAAGAATCAAAAATTCATCCATCCTCTGTTTATGGTATTACCAAACAAAATCAAGAGCAAATGGTGCTTTGTGTGTGCAAAGCCATTGGTATAAAAGCCATTGCTTTTCGTTATCAAAATGTGTATGGGCCGGGTCAATCCTTAACCAATCCATACACGGGTATTTTATCTATTTTTTCTTCGTTAATCTTAAATAATAAACCCATCAATATTTTTGAGGATGGAAAAGAAAGTAGAGATTTTGTTTTTATAGATGATGTAGTTGCAGCTACAATTTTAGGTATTGAAAATGATACCATACACAATGATGTATTTAACGTAGGAGCAGGTGTAGCAACCGATGTAATTACGGTAGCAAAAACATTATTGGCAAAATATAATAAAGATGTGCCACTAACTATTACAGGTAATTACCGCTTAGGCGATATACGCCACAACTATGCCGATGGTACAAAAATTAAAAACGCTTTAGGTTTTACACCAACTGTTTCCTTTGAAGAAGGCATTACCAAATTTGCACAATGGGTAACTACACAAACTATTGTAGCAAGCAAGTTTGATGATAGTATTGAGGAAATGAAGAAAAAGGGCTTGTTTAAATAGTATATATGCAAGGCAAAAAAGTATTAATTGTTGGTCCTAACTTTTATGGCTACAACCAAAGTGTAGCAAGGGCATTTAATACGTTAGGCTATACTACTAAGGTGTTAAATTTTTTAGATGCAGATGTAGAGGGCTTTAAAGAAAAGGTACTATTACACCTTACCCAAAATAAAGAAAAACTATTTTTAAAAAAACGAATTAACTACAATACTTTTTTTAAAAAAGAATACGATGCTTATAAACCCGATATTTTATTTTTAATAAAGGGAAGCATATTAACGCCAGAAACGGTTGAATATGCCCGAAAAAATAGCCTAGTAATTCTTTGGATGATGGATAGTATTTACCGCATTACTACCTCTTACATTTTACGAAACGTAGTAGATCATATTTTTCTATTTGAGCAAACCGAAATACCTAAACTAGCGGCAGAAGGCATTACCGCACATTTTTTACCCTTAGCGCTAGATGAATCTGTTTATTATCCGATAGAAAGTGAGAGAGATATTGATTTACTATTTGTAGGGGCATTGTATCCTAATAGAATAGAATTGTTGAATAAAATAATTAAGGCCTTCCCCGATAAAAAAATAAAAATCTATGGCAATCTTTTTTCGCCATTCAAAAAACCGTGGAAACTTTTATTTAGAAAAAATAAACATATTTATACCAATAAAAGTGTACAACCAACCGAGTTAAATAAATTGTATGCTAGGTCAAAAATTTGTTTAAACATTCACCATGCTCAATCGGTAGGCGGTGTTAATCAACGTTTTTTCGAAATATTAGGGGCAGGTGCTTTGCAGTTATGCGATTATAAAATGTTTATTGGCGATAATTTTACTGAGGGAGATTTGGTTTGGTATAAAAATGAGGAAGAGTTGTTTACAAAGCTTAGTTACTTATTTAGTAATATGCACAACTTAGATGAAATTAGGCAATCAGGATATAAAAAAGTTAGTAAACAACATACATTTGCAATGCGTATTAAAACAGTGTTAACTATTTTTGAAAAAAAGTAAAACTTATAAAGCCTAATATTTTATTTAAACAAAAAAAATTAAATTGAAAACAGTAATACTTGCAGGCGGTTTAGGTACTCGAATTTCCGAGGAAACTACTATACGCCCAAAACCAATGATAGAGATTGGTGGCAAACCCATTATTTGGCATATTATGAAAATTTATGAGCATTATGGTCATAACGATTTTGTTGTATGCTGTGGTTATAAGGGACACATTATAAAAGAATATTTTTTAAATTATTTTTTATACAATAGCGATATAACTGTAGAGGTAGATAAAAATCAATTAGATGTACATTTTACAAATGCCGAATCGTTTAAAGTAACTTTAGTAGATACGGGTATTAATACAAACACTGCTGGCAGAATAAAAAAAATAAAAAAATATATAGGCAACGAAACCTTTATGCTAACCTATGGCGATGGAGTTTCCGATGTTGATATAAATAAATTAATAGCTTTTCATAAAGCAAGTGGCAAATACGCCACCCTAACCTCTATTCAACCACCAGGCCGCTTTGGAACAATAAAAACAAAAGAAAGTGGAGAGGTAATTGATTTTAAAGAAAAGCAAGAAGGAGCAGAAATGTGGATTAACGGTGGTTTTTTTGTGCTGGAACCAAAAATATTTGATTATTTAGAAGGTGATATGGAAAATGTACAGTGGGAAAAAAATCCATTGATCGAAATTGCCAAAGACGGGCAATTAGTATCCTATAAACATGTTGGATTTTGGAAATGTATGGATGCTATGAGAGATAAAATTGAAATGGAAGAATTATGGGAAAGTAATAAAGCACTTTGGAAAGTATGGAAATAAATAATTATCAAGCAAATTTTGCGGCTACATATAAAGGTAAAAAAATCCTTTTAACTGGGCATACCGGCTTTAAAGGAAGCTGGTTGTTAACATGGTTGCATTCTTTAGGGGCAATAGTAAAAGGTTATTCCTTAGCACCCGAAAATAATGATGATTTATATAACAAAATTAATGGCGATAGTTTATGCCAAAGTATAATTGCAGATATTAGAGATAAAGAAAAAATAAAAAAAGAAATTATTGATTTTGAGCCAGATGTTGTTTTTCATTTAGCTGCTCAACCACTTGTTAGATTATCGTATAACTTACCAGTTGATACCTTTGAGGTAAATGTAATAGGCACTGCCAATGTTTTAGAGGCATTACGTTTTTTAAGAAAACCTTGTGTGGCAATAATGATAACTACTGACAAAGTGTATCAAAATAAAGAATGGCATTATCCATATAGGGAAACGGATAGATTAGGTGGCTACGACCCATACAGTGCCAGTAAGGCAGCGGCAGAATTAATAATTAGTTCTTATCAAAATAGTTTTTTTAACCCAGATAATTATGCCCTACACCAAAAAGCAATTGCAACTGCAAGGGCAGGTAATGTAATAGGCGGCGGCGATTGGGCAAAAGATAGAATAATACCCGATATTATTAAAGCCTTACAAAGCAATACAACAATTGAAGTTCGTAACCCACTTTCTGTAAGGCCTTGGCAGCATGTGTTAGAGCCAATAGGAGGTTATTTATTAATGGGGCAATTACTCTTAAGCAACCCTATTAAATTTGCAACTGCCTACAACTTTGGTCCACAACCAACCGATAATTTACCTGTAAAAATAGTAGTACAAAAAGCTATTGATTGTTGGGGAAGTGGTAATTGGAAAGATGCCTCAGATAATACTCAACCACACGAAGCACATTTACTAAAATTAGATATTAATAAAACCATAAACGAACTGGGGTGGCTACCAAAATACACCGCAGCACAAGCAATACAAAAAACAATTGAATGGTATAAAGTAATAGCTCAAAAAAATAATAATGCGTTGGATTTTACGCTTTCTCAAATAAAAGAATTTGTGATGGGTATTAAAAATTAGTACAAAAAATAACTTAACACTATAGTGCAATTTAATAAAACGTATATCGATAATCTTTATAGCATTTCTCTAAATAAAGTAAATGATGAGAGAGGATTGTTTGCCCGTACATTTTGTAAAAATGAATTTAGGCAAATAGGTTTTGATAAAGAGTTTGTACAATTTAATCATTCTTTCAATAAAATAAAAGGAACACTAAGGGGAATGCATTTTCAACTACCACCATATAGCGAAACAAAATTAATACGCTGTATACAAGGCGCTGTATATGATGTAGCGGTTGATTTACGAGAAGGTTCGCCAACATTCCTGCAACATTTCGGCATAGAATTATCTGCAAACAATATGGAGTCTATACTAATACCAGAAGGGTTTGCACATGGGTTTCAAACCTTAGAGGATAACAGTACACTAATTTATCATCACACACAATATTATAACCCCAAAGCCGATGCAGGCATTAGGTTTGATGACGCTGCATTAAATATTAAGTGGAAATTGCCCGTAGTAAATGTTAGTGATAAAGATTTTTCATATAAATTAATTGATAATAATTTTAAAGGAATTACAATATGAATTGTAGATTTTGTAAAAACGAATTAACACATGAATTTGCTGATCTGGGCTTTAGTCCACCATCAAATTCATTTTTAACCAAGGCGCAACTAAATCAACCAGAAACATTTTATCCATTAAAAATAATGGTTTGCCAAAAATGTTTTTTAGTACAGATTGATGAGTTTGCAAAACACGATGATATTTTTAGTGCCGACTATGCATATTTCTCTTCCTTTTCTACAAGCTGGTTGGCACATGCCAAGGAGTATACCCAAATGATGATAAACCGATTTGGGTATAATGAAAAATCGCAGGTAATTGAAATTGCTAGTAATGATGGCTATCTATTGCAATATTTTAAAGAAGCAGGAGTGCCAGTTTTGGGTATAGAACCTACAGCAAATACTGCCGATGCGGCAAAAGAAAAAGGGATAGATTCAATCGTAGACTTTTTTGGAATACCTCTTGCAACAAACCTTGCCGCAAAAGGCTTAAAAGCAGATTTGTTGTTAGGTAATAATGTATTAGCCCATGTGCCAGATATTAATGATTTTGTTGGGGGATTGCCCATTCTACTAAAATCTGATGGAGTTATTACTTTTGAATTTCCGCATTTATTACAATTGATTGATAAAAATCAGTTTGATACCATTTATCATGAACATTTTAGTTATCTCTCATTAATAGCGGTAAAACAAATATTTGAAAATAAGGGGTTAGAGATTTTTGATGTAGAGGAAGTATCTACACACGGGGGCTCTTTAAGAATTTTTGGAAAGCATAAAGCTGATTCTTCAAAAGAAATTTCTCAGCATGTTGGTGATATGTTGGCAAAAGAAAAAGAATTTGGATTACAAGATTTAAGTGTATACAAAACATATCAAGAAAAAGCCGAAAAGGTAAAAAATGACTTTTTAGAATTTTTAATAAAAGCAAAAAAAGAAGGTAAAACTGTTGTTGGATATGGTGCCGCAGCCAAAGGAAATACACTTTTGAATTTTGCAGGAGTAAAAAAAGATTTATTGCAATTTGTAGTAGACGCTTCACCACATAAACAAAACAAATTTTTACCAGGTGTTCATATGCCTGTGTTTAATGAAAGTACTATTAGGTTAGTAAAACCAGATTATATTGTGATACTACCGTGGAATTTAAAAGATGAAATTTCAAAGCAACTGAATTATATAAAAGAATGGGAGGGGAGGTTTGTAGTAGCAGTGCCGGAATTAAAAGTCATATAATTTTTAATGAAAAAAATATTAGTAACAGGGGCAACTGGTTTTATTGGCAATTATGTAATTGAACAGCTTTTGCAAAAAGGGTATAGTGTAATTGCAACTTCTTCTTCCCTAGAAAAAGCTAAAGAGGCAACTTGGTATTCACAAGTAAAATACCTTCCATTAGATTTAAAAAATTTGGATGATAGTATTGATTATTATACATACTTTGAAAACCCAGATGCAATGATACACTTAGCATGGGAAGGATTACCCAATTATAAGGAAACATTTCATGTTGAAGAAAATTTACCACGTCATTATAAGTTTTTAAAAAATCTTTTACGAAACGGGCTCAAAGATATTACAGTCTCGGGCACATGTTTAGAATATGGCATGAAAGAAGGATGCCTTACAGAAAATATTGAATGTAAACCAGATAACTCTTATGCTATTGCTAAGTATGAATTGTGGAAAAAGTTGGCGCAATTGGCAAACCATAGTGGGTTCCATTTTAAATGGGTTCGGATCTTTTACATCTATGGCAAGGGGCAAAGCCCAAAATCCTTATTTTCGCAATTAGATAATGCACTTGAAACACATGAAAAGGTTTTCAACATGAGTGGAGGCGAACAGGAAAGAGATTTTTTACATGTTGAAAAAGTAGCTGAATATATTATTCAGATAGCTTTACAGAATAAAATAACAGGGGTCATAAATTGTTGTAGTGGAAACCCGGTAAAAGTAAAAGATTTTGTGGAAGATTACCTAAAGCGGCAAAACAAACACATAGAACTCAATTTAGGATATTATCCTTACAACGATTATGAAGAAATGAGATTTTGGGGAAACAATTTAAAATTAAAATCAATAAAAAATGACTAACAATCCAGTTGCGGAATTCGAAAATGAAAGAAAAAAGTTAATAGCTTCTAATGGAGAAAATCAATCTTTAATAAAAGCTGCACATGAATTTAATATTGAATCCAATAAGGCTAAATATTCATATAATTTTTCCTGGATGGGCCGCCCTATAATTGCCTATCCACAGGATATGATAGCCATGCAGGAGTTAATATGGGAAATAAAACCAGATTTAATTATTGAAGCAGGCATTGCTCACGGAGGGTCACTTGTTTATTATGCATCCTTATTAGAATTAATTGGGGGAGATGGATTAGTGTTAGGTATAGATATTGATATAAGACAACATAACAGGGATTTAATTGAATCACATTCTATGGCTAAGAGGATTAAAATGATAGAAGGCTCCTCAATTTCTGAAGAAATTGTTTTACAGGTAAAAGAAATAGCAAAAAATAAAAAAACAATTATGGTTTGTTTAGATTCAAATCATACCCATGATCATGTTTTAGCCGAACTAAAATTTTATGCACCTTTAACTACAGTAGGAAGCTACTGTGTTGTTTTTGATACAATAGTTGAAGATTTACCACGTGACTATATGCCTGGAGGTAGACTTTGGAATCCAGGGAATAATCCTAAAACTGCTGTCAGGGAATTTTTGAAAGAGAATTTAAATTTTGAAATTAATAAGGGAATCGATAACAAATTACTTGTTTCAGTTGCACCAGATGGCTACTTAAAAAGAATTAAGTAAGAAGTGAAAAAATTCCTTTTACACACTACTTCATTAAAAGCAAATATCATTGCAAACTTTGTTGGCAATGGTTGGTCTGCTTTAATTACTATTCTTTTTGTACCGGTTTACCTAAAGTATATTGGAGCAGAGGGTTATGGGCTTATTGGGATTTTTGCAAGCCTGCAAGTAGTACTTTCTTTGTTGGATAGTGGGCTAAGTACAACCTTAAATAAAGAAGTTGCAAGATTAAGTAGCCTACCTAAAATGGAGCAAAAGTTACGCAACCTTGTAAAAACGCTAGGAACTGTTTACTGGTTGGTGGCATTAACTGCAGGTTTAATAGCCATGGCTTTATCTCCCATATTGGCGCAGCATTGGGTACAACCCCAAAATTTGGATGTACAAACAATTACGTATGCATTTCTTTTATTAAGCCTTTCTTTGGTGTTTCAGTTTCCGGCAGGGTTTTATAGTGGCGGTTTACTCGGTTTACAACGGCAGGTAGTATTAAATTTAATACGGGTTGTATTTGCAACCTTAAGGGCCGTAGGTGCTGTTTTAGTTTTAATATTTGTATCAAAATCTATTTTAGCTTTTTTTATATGGTCATTAATCATAGCTATTTTACAGGCCATTGCTTATAGATATTCTTTGTGGTATTACCTGCCAAAATCAAGCGCTAAAACCATATTTGATAAACAAGAGTTGAAAAATATTTGGCGTTTTGCTGCAGGAATTACGGCTATTGGCCTCACCAGCATATTACTTACCCAAAGCGATAAAATAATATTAAGTAAAATATTAACGCTAGAGCAATTTGGTTATTATGTTTTTGCATTTACATTAGGCTCTATTGGTTATATGATAGTAGCCCCTGTTTCTCAATCTTACTTTCCTAAGTTTACTGTTTTATTAACGGAGGGAAAAATTGATGAACTAAAAAGGGTATACCACCAAAGTTGTCAGTTGGTAACCCTGCTTATTTTACCTTTTTCTTTATTTCTTTCTATATTCAGCAAAGAAATTTTATTAATATGGACACACAATAGTGTAACTGTTGATAATACTTGGCAAATAACATCTGTGGTTAGTTTGGCAGTTGCTATTCATTGTTTAATGTTTATGCCTTATATGTTATGCCTTGCTTACGGCCAAACAAAACTTGCTTTTTATACAAACATTATTATACTTATAGTTCTTATACCAGGCTTTATTTACTCATCGCTATATTTTGGAGCACTTGGTGGAGCCCTATGTTGGTTGAGTATTAATATAATATACCTACTCATTAACCCAGTGCTCATACATAAGCTTTTTTTAAAAGGAGAGGCTTTTAACTGGTATTGGGGTGATACTATTAAACCTATAATTATGTGTGTGGGAATTTTGCTATTTTCAAGGCTTTTGTTATCAAAATTTCATTTTAATATCCCCATAACTGTACTTTTGTTAGCCCTTACCGGGGGTTTAGCATTTGTTGCAACTTTACTATCATCAGGTAAATTAAAAGAAATTGCCCTAGGTAGATATAAAAAACTTTTCAGAAAATAAGAGCAATACCATGCCCGAAAATAAAATACCACTTTTAAGTATCGTTATTCCTACAAAGAACAGACAGTTTACATGCCTGTATGCAATAGAATCAGCTTTGTTAATAAATAATAACGATTTTGAAGTGATTGTTCAGGATTGTAGCGATGCTAATATTTTACAACAGCAAATTCAGGAAAAATTTGGTTTGGACCCTAGGATAAAATATTTCTATTCTGCCGAAAAGCTATCAATGACCGATAATTGGAACAGGGCTTTTGCTAATACGAAAGGTGAATATATCTGTGCTATTGGAGATGACGATGCTGTGCTTAGCTATGTTTATGAACTTTCTCTTTGGGCAAAACAAAAAGATATTTTAGCAGTAATGCAAAAAGAAATTATTTCTTATTTCTGGCCAGGTTTCACTCCACAAACGTTTAAGGGTACCCTAGCTTTTAATAATAATTTTTCTGAGAGCAAGTTGCTTGTAAATGATTTAAAAACGAGAGTACTGGCGTACAGTAAACTAACAGCTCCAATGAGCTATATATCTTTACCACAGGCCTATCATTGTCTTTTTTCAAGAAAAATAAAAGAGCAATTGATTCAGTTAACCGGAAGTTTTTTACAATCAACCTCACTGGATGTATACACTGCTATTGCTTTTAATGCAATCATTTCATCATATACAGAAAGCGGACTTCCTTTTACCATAAGAGGTGCAAGTAAAACCAGTAACTCTCAAAGATTATTTGATGGCAGATCCAAAGAGCATTTTGATGAGTTTAAAAATATAGTGTACCCTGAAATTTTGCCAAAAGTTTTTGGATTGAATAATACTGTAACGGAATCATTTATAAAAGCTTGTGAAACCACAGGGCAAAAAGAACTGATTAATAATATTGATTTGCCGTTATTATATGCCAATATAGCATTGGAGGATAAAGAAAATTATACAATGTGTGAGGAGAAATTGAAAGAGTATGTGTCTTCCGCAATTGAAAGAAAACGGTTTTATAAACATTACTATGGAACAAAAAGAAAAAAATTCTTATTTAAGATAAAGACAACCCTTTTTACATTTCTTAAAAAATATACACCTTTTGTATACAAAGGTTATCGTAAAATTTTTCCGCTACAGGTAGTTACAACTTTAGTACATGCTGAAACTATAAAAGATGCTCTTGATTTTTTAAAACAACCCTACATCTTCGCAAATATAAATGACAAATAATATACAGAACCCCTTGGTTAGTGTATTGATGCCTGCTTTTAACAGAGATCAATATATTGCTGCATCTATTAATAGTGTATTAGAACAATCCTATACTAATTTTGAATTTATAATAATAGATGATGGGTCAACCGATAAAACGCTTGAGATTATACAACAATATACCGACCCAAGAATAAGGGGATTAAGCAATGAAAAGAATATGGGCATTGCTTTTACAAGGAACAAACTTATGCAGGCTGCAAAAGGCGATTTTATTATGCTGCTTGATTCTGATGATATTGCTTTGCCCGGCCGCATGCAAACGCAGGTTGACTATTTACTGAAGCATTCTGATGTGCTTTTAGTTGGCTCTAGCGTTATTAATATTGATGATCAAAATAAAGAGTTACACCAAAAAAATGAAAATATAGTTAAGGAAAAAGAGCCTGAAGAAATAAAGGCCATGCTGCTTTTTCGTAATTGTTTGTGCCAATCATCTTTAATGATAAATAAAGCACTATTACATGGAGAAACGTATGACCTAAATTACCCACCTTATGAAGATTATGAATTATGGTGCAGGTTATCTAGAAAGCATAAATTGATAAATGAAACAAAACCGCAAGTAAAATACAGGATGCATGCTACCAATGTAAGTACTACAACAAAGGAGGCAATTAAAATGGACTTGTTTAATAAAATAAGCCAACAACAGTTTCTGTATTATTTTAATTACTTACCAACAACAAAGGAACTATACACCCATTGCTTATGGAATTTTGCTAGCCTCCATTCAGGGTATACTTACTTAGCAGATTCGGGCAAATGGCTAAAAAAAATTAAGCTATTGAATGTAGAAAAAAGGGCTTTTGAAGTAGGTTTATTTGCCCAAACACTTAAAAATAATTGGTATGAAAGGTGTTGGTACCTTGCAGAAAAAGGCTACTTATTTGCAGGTGTTTATTTTATAATTTTAACGCCAGTTTTCAGTCTTTGCGATGTAAATAATTTTTTTCGCCTTACGTTAAAATCTATTATAAATAAATTTAAATAGATAGCATTAAAGTAATAGACTAAATTAATTTATTAATCAAATTATGATGGATAAAAATCAAAATTTATATGAATCTGCTGATAGTGAGTATTTGCACACAAATCCTAATTGGCATGTAGAAGACTCTCCCTGGAAAGCTACGCAGATATTGAAATTGTTAGAACGAAATAAAATACAACCAAAAACAGTAGTTGAAATTGGTTGTGGTGCTGGTGAAATAGTAAATCAGTTACAACAACGGATGGTGGATAAAGCTATTGAATTCTCTGGGTATGAAATTTCTCCCGATGCATTTAAGCTGGCACAAACAAGGCAAAAAGAAAGGCTTCAGTTTTTTCAGGAAGATCTTTTACAAACTAATAATTATTACGACGTTTTACTAATGATTGATGTTTTTGAACATGTAGATGATTATTTAGGGTTTATAAAAAAAGCGAAAGAAAAGGCAACCTATAAAATTTACCATATTCCTTTGGATATGTCTGTAGTATCAATTTTAACTGGCTATCCATTAAGCGCCAGAAAAAATGTAGGCCATTTACATTATTATATGAAAGATACAGCCCTAGCAACATTAAAAGATACCAACCAAGAGATTGTTGATTGGTTTTATACGCCAAGTGCTTTTGAAGTTAACAATAAAAACTTAGGGTTTACGGGTAGTATTATACAAGTGTTTAGAAAAATTATATATAAAATAAAACCAAATTTAGCTGTAAAATTATTTGGCGGATTTTCGCTATTGGTGTTAACAAAATAGTGTTTTGTTTATGAAAGTATTACATGTAATAAATTCTATGCAGCCAGGTGGAGCCGAAACCTTACTAGCCAATTCATTAGCCCAAAATGGCTTACAAGAGAATATAGAAAATATACTGGTTTTTTTTAAAGGCCCATCGCATTTGTTAGAAAAAATAGACCCTAGGGTTAAAGTAATAAATTTAAACTATAAAAATTATTTTGGGTTACCCAAATTATTAGTTCAACTTAAAAAAATTATTTCCGATAACAAAATTGATCTAGTACACACACATCTTAATCCTGCAAGTACGTATACTCACTTAATCTGCCCATCTAAAATACCGCATATTCACACCATACACACCACCTACTCAGTTGATAAAGAAACACGACGAATTAATTTGTGGTTAGAGCGAATTTTTTTTTTGAAGAGAAAAAACGCTAACTGTATACTTTTAACGGAGTATAATAAAGAAGATTTTTTGCGTAGTATACCATTTAAAGGTAGAGCCTTTGTTTTAGGAAATTTTGTACCTGATAAATATTTTAGTACAAACTATTCTAAAAATAAAAACACTGAAATAAAATTATTAGCAGTAGGAAGATTAAATGATGTTAAAAATTATAAATATCTTTTAGCAGTATTTAAGTATTTAAAAACAACACCTATTACGTTAGATATATTTGGGGGTGGAGATACCGAGGAATACACCAAAATAATAAATGCAGAAAATTTAAACATACGAATGATGGGTTTAGTAGAAGATACCTCTACAATCTATCAAAATTATGATGCTTTTATAATGCCTTCTTTATTTGAAGGATTTCCACTAGCCATGTTAGAGGCAATGGCTAACGGTTTGCCCTGCATACTGTCTGATATTGAACCGTTACAAATGTTAGCAAAAGAGGCGGCTGTTTACATTACATTAAATAATGCTAAAGATGCTTCACTTCAACTAAAAAATTATATTGGCGATAAAAAACTAATGACTAGCATTGCTGATAAAGGAAAAATATTTGCTACAGAATATGGTAAAAGGGAAAGGTATGTAAATAATTTACTTGATATTTATAAGCAAATAACGAACTAGCCAATGAAAATATTACAGATTTTATATTCTGGTTTGGGAGGGCATGGCAATGTGTTTTTTTCTTTTGTAAAAGGGTCTGCTAAAAACGGGTTTAGTTTTGAAGCTATTTTTAATGGTATAGAAGCTGTTAAGCCAGACTACATAGAGTTGTGTAACGAAAAAAATATTCCCTGGCATTTTGTTGCTAAAAAACCGGGTTTAGATTTGGGTTATTACCGCCAACTCATTAAACATATTAGGCAAAGCAATGCCGATATTGTTTTTTTGCACAGCAGCGCCTACATTATGCCGGCAATAATTGCCAACCTCCTTAGTAAAAAAAGGAAACAAATTGTTGTACGGGAAACACAGGCCAATCATTTAAAAGTAAAAATGGAATGGCTATGGCTTTTTGTGGCTATGCTGTTGGCAGATAAAATCGTTTTTTTAAGCGAAGCCTACCGGCAGGAAATAGCAAAAAAATTAAGCTTGGTTTATAGGTCAAAAAAAATTACTGTCATCCCCAATGGGCTCGATTTAGATTTGTATAAACCTGCCAGCAATGCCAGTAATAATCCAATGGTTATTGGTATGGTTAGTAGGCTGGTTCGTATTAAAGATCACCTGAGTTTATTAGAAGCTTTTGCACTGTTATTAAAATCATCTAAAAACCCAAATATTTTACTTAAAATTGCAGGCGATGGCAATTACCGGAAAGTATTAGAAGAAAAAGCAGCATCGCTACAATTAGGAACAGCAGTAGAGTTTACGGGTATGCTTAATGAAAAGGAGTTGCTTGCCTTTTTGCAAAAACTAGATATTTATGTGCATGCTTCTTATGGCGAAACCATGAGCACCGCCATTATGCAAGCCATGGCCTGTGGTTTACCTCTGATTGCATCAGATGTAAAGGGTATACACAATATGGTGCAGGATGGCATTACTGGTATATTAGTGCCAGTACAAAATGCTGCGGCACTGGCCAATGCACTGCAATTGTTTATTGCAGATGCAGATAAAAGAGCCGCTATGGCCAACGCTGCAAGAAGCTATGCCGAAAATAATTTTTCAAACGAAAGCATGATTGATGCTTATAGTAAATTGTTTGTTATTAAATAAGAATAGATGAAAAAGAAGATTTTGATTGATGCCAGTACGGTTACATCGCAAATTGATGGGTTATCACACTATATTATCAATTTAATTAAATACCTACCACAACAAAGTTTTGATAAGTTTGACTACAGCGTTTTAATAAATAAAGGGCTAAAAAGAAATGCACTTACTGAACTGTTAACCGATCCACGTATAAATGTTATTGAAGCAAACATTGCCTCTATAGGGCCACGCCGAGATTGGGATATGTTCTGGTTTTTACGTAAGTATAAACACAAGTTCGATCTCATTCATATAACATCAAGCAATTATCCCCTTGCTTTAAAAAATGGTATTTGTACGGTACACGACATTACGTTTAAAAAATATTTTGATAGTCCCAAGTATACGTTTAACCTAGCCCCAACCTATATGGATTGGGTACTTAAAGCAGCATTGCGAAATGCAAAAGCCATTATTACAGTTTCAGAATCTACCAAAAATGAACTAGTTAAGGCCTATGATTTAAAAGGAAAACTAAAGGATAAAATACACCCAGTATGGCACGGTGGGTGGGAGCATTTAGTTCACGAAATTGAATCGGGCGAACAAGATTGTAAAGAAAAACTAGCAGAAGAGGGTAATTATTTATTGTATGTTGGCACAAACCGTAAACATAAGAATATATCAAATTTACTATTGGCTTTTAAAGAGGCATTGCCCACTATACCCCCAAATAAAAAGCTGGCTATTATTGGCAGCGAAAAATATTTAAAACAAGAAGACCTTAAAGTTATAGACGCTATTAATGCCCATGGAACTAGGGTGTTATTTACTGGATACCTGTCGCAGGCTTGTGTAGATAAATATTTTGAAAATGCCGATGCCTTTATTTTTCCTTCTTTAGCAGAAGGGTTTGGTTTAGGAGTTATTGAAGCTTTTTATTATCATATTCCATTGCTTTGCTCCAATGTTACTTCATTGCCTGAAATTGCAGGTAATGCGGCACTATATTTTAATCCTTTTGAGCCTAGTGATATAGCAGGTGTAATTAGAAAATTTTATAATGAAGCTGACATTGCTAAAACGCTTATAGAAGCTGGAAAGGAAAGATTAAAATTATTTTCGTGGAAAAAAAATGCTACTGAAACGGTTGCATTTTATGAGAAAATTTTAACATAAAATAAGGCGCAAAAAATTAATTTAACGCCTCTTTACTTTTATAAATGGTATAAATTTTTACCAACATAAAATAATAAAATGGGAGAAGCATTATTTTATACCGTACCATGGTTCCAAAATTATAGGTAGTAAAACCAATAATTAAAGCAAAAAGTAAAGACAAGGTAAGGGAAAATAATATATATTGGTTCCGGAAAAGGGTTTTAAAAAACTCAAAAAAGTTCATCTTAAAAATAAGAAATAACGTAGAAAATAAGAGTAGCATTGACTCCAACGAAGTAAATAAAATAACTATTTTACCCCTGCTTTCCCATATAAATGGCCTATACAAGCAGGTAAAAATTGCTACAGGGCTACGTTTTATCATTCCTCCAATACTGGCATCAATTTCTTTAACAGATAAGGTTCCTTTGCCCTCTTCCGCAGTTGATTCGTAATTTTTCTGGTAGGTATCTACCTGTACTTTAGATTCTTCTGCAATCAATTGCAACTGCTCATCAAAATTTGAAACAAGCGCTATAATACTACTTGAAATAATAAAAATGAGTACAATAAAAGCTTTAATTACAATGTTTTTAAAGACAGAAATAAGGTTATAAAAAATAATAGTAGATAAACTAACAGCTAAAATAATTATGATATAGCTTTTAATAGTAAGAACCAGATAAACCAATACGGCCAATGCTAAAAGATCCCTAATAGCTACTTTCTTTTTTATAAAAATTTTATATAAAAAGTGTATAATAAAACCCAATGCTCCTAAGCAGATGGACTCTTTCATAAGGCCACTACCCCAAAACCAAACAGAAGGCGTATATAAAACGGCAAACGCCATTAATTTTTTGTATTTCCCTTCATTTATATCATTAAATACCAAAAAAAGTTTCCATTGCCCGGCAAATGAAAATAATCCGAAAAATAAAGAAGTAATTAAAAATTTATTGAAGGACAAAGCTGATATTACAGCAGAAGCTTTCATTATTGCAACAGCGGAACTTATTCCTATATAGCCATTAACCCCTCCCACACTACCTTCTTCAATGGAATAGATACGCTGCAATTCTTCTGCAGATACAAAGAGGTATTTTAGGTTTCCAAAATCTGCCAAAATTTGCTTTACAATAAAATCTCCCCCATTATAATACGTAAATGAATCGCCATAGCCATAATAATATTGCACTAAAAAAGAATAGGCAATAGAACCAAACATGCGAAGCCCAAAAGCGATAAAAAAAATTTTTCGTAAATCAGCATCCGTAATTTTTATAGCCCTATGTTTTACAAAAAAATAAAAAATACTTAAATAAACAGGTAAAAGAAGAAAGTCGTATATAGTTATAATCTGCATTCGTGCTTGCTGATAATTTGTTTAAATAATGGGTAAATATTGTCTGCAATATAATCATTAGTTAGTATGCCATTGAATTTCAAGTACAGAATACTTTATTAGGTGGTTATAAAATTTAGGTATTGTATGTACTGCACTATTTTATACCTTTTATAAATACCATTTAGTCCATTAGGCTTTGAGGTATAATGGCGTTATAATTTATTCACAGTACAATGTAGCTTAAGCGGAATTGGACTGTAGAATAAATATAAACGGTATTATCAGTATTTTTGCAGCAATTGGTTTACTATTTTTGTTAAATCTGTGCTGTAGTATGATTTTTTTACTTTTGCCATTATAACTAAAGCAAGGCAATAGTTACGAATACCACAACAGTTTGGCTGTACTTTTAGTAGCAATAAAGCAAATCTTTTGATAATTCAATATACATGAATACAAAAATTTATCTACAAAATCCATTTACGCAAAACCAACTGCAAGAACAGGCAGAAGGATTGACGGAAAATAGTAAACTTGTTTTTCCACTAAAAAATGGTGCTTATAGATTAGTTGAAGATGATAACTATACCGAAAACTTCGGCTACCAATGGAATAAATTTGTAGGTACTCAGGTTGATAAAGCAACAGATTTGGATATGAGTAAAGTTCGTTTTTTTGCCGAAACCAATTGGGATAAAGAAGATTTAACCAATCAAAATGTATTGGAAGTAGGTAGTGGGGCTGGCCGGTTTAGTCAAATAATTTTAGATTATACCAAAGCCAATTTATACTCGGTAGATTATAGCAATGCGGTGGAAGCTAATTATAAAAATAATGGACCAAATGAACGATTACATTTGTTTCAGGCAAGTATATACGAAATGCCTTTTGCAAAAGCACAGTTTGATAAAGTAATTTGTTTGGGTGTGTTGCAACATACCCCCGATTTTAAAAAAAGTATAGAGTGCTTAATTGATATGGTAAAACCAGGGGGGCAATTAATTGTAGATTTTTATACCATTAAAGGTTGGTGGACTAAAATACATGCTAAATATATTTTTAGGCCATTTACTAAAAATATGAGTCACGAAAAATTGTACAAAAAAATTGATAGCAATATAGATTGGCTTATAAAAACCTATCGATTTTTTTCTAAAATTGGGCTAGGTAAACTTGTAAATAGATTTTTACCCATTTGCGATATTGATGGTACATTGCCAAAAAACTTGCCGTATAATCAATTAAGAGAACAATGTGTACTAGATACCTTTGATATGTACAGCCCACAATTTGATAACCCACAAAAAATTAGTACTGTGGTAAGTTGGTTTAATGAGTATAATATGACTAATGTTTGGGGTGGAATAATTAATTATCAAAACTGCTATGCTGCAGTTGTAAAAGGAATAAAAAAATAACTAAAATCCAAATTATAATATATGTGTGGTATCTCCGGCTTTGTTGATTTTTCTAAAAAAACAGATAAGCTCATTTTAACAAAAATGAACTCCATAATGCCCCACCGTGGCCCCGATGGGGAGGGTTATGGGTTTTATGAAACAGCTACTGCAAACATAGGCCTAGGGCATAGGCGTTTAAGTATAATAGATTTAACCGAAGGGGGCAGCCAGCCTATGCAATTCAATAATTTATACATTACGTTTAACGGCGAAATTTATAATTATAAAGAAATAAAAAAGGAATTAGAAGCTAAGGGGCATTCCTTTAATAGCCATAGCGATACCGAGGTTATTTTACATGCCTATGCAGAGTGGGGGCCACAAATGCTACAAAAATTTATTGGCATGTTTGCCTTTGTTATTTACGATGAAAAAGAAAATAAATTATTTGCCTGCAGAGATAGGGCAGGTGTAAAACCATTCAATTATTTTTATAAAGACGGGGTGTTTTTATTTGGATCAGAATTAAAAGTGTTACATCAACACCCATCCTTTACCAAAGAAATTAATATAGATGCAGTAGGAGTATTTATGCAAATAGCCTACATACCTGCACCACATAGCATTTTTAAAAATACCTATAAATTAAAAGCTGGCCATTATCTATTACTCGATTTAACTACTAAAGAACTTACAACGCATCAATATTGGAATGTGTACGATGCTTATAATAAGCCTAGGTTAAACATTAGTTTTGAAGAAGCAAAAATTGAAACAGAAAGGATACTAACAAGTGCTTGCCAATACCGAATGGTAAGCGATGTACCCGTTGGCGTATTTTTAAGTGGCGGGTATGATAGTGCCTGTGTAACAGCTCTCCTTCAAATAAACAATACCGAAAAAATTAAAACCTTTACCATTGGTGTGCCAGATGATGGATTAAATGAAGCCCCTTTTGCAAAACAAATAGCTAATTTTTTAGGTACAGATCATACCGAGTATTATTGTACCCATAAAGAAGCCATAGATATAATACCCGATTTGCCTTTTTATTACGATGAGCCTTTTGCCGATAGCAGTGCAATACCTACTACATTGGTTAGTAAAATTGCCAGAGAAAAAGTAACCGTTGCACTAAGTGCCGATGCTGGCGATGAAATTTTTGCTGGATATAGCAGATACGACTACCTGATAAAATATGGTCAAAAAATTAGAAACACCCCCAAATTTTTGCGTACTACGGCTGCCTCAATAATGAATACTATACCAGCTAACGCAATCCCGTATTTTAAAAACACCTATTTATTTCATCAACGATACGAAAAATTAAAAACCTTTTTGCAAAACCCTTCGGATAATAATATTATGCAAAATATTACCCAGCAAATGACACAGGGGGAGCTAGCTAAACTTTTTAAACAACCCATACATCATTTAACATCTGCATTTGATAGTACCGAATTAAAAAAAGAATTTTATAGCCCATTAAATTATATGTTGGCAATAGATTACCAAACCTATTTGTGCGATGATATTTTACAAAAAGTAGATAGAGCCACCATGAGTGTAAGCTTAGAGGGGAGAGAACCATTTTTAGACCAACGAGTAATTGAGTGGGCAGCACAATTACCTGACGAGTACAAATATAATAACGGTAATAAAAAATATATTTTAAAAGAAATCGTACATAAATATATACCTAAAGCAATGATAGATAGACCCAAAATGGGTTTTGGAATACCTATTAGTAAATGGCTGCAAAAAGATTTAAAGCATTTTGTAGATGAGTATTTTGATGAAGCCTTTATTGCTAAACAAGGTATTTTTAATAACGTTGAAATTCAACGAATACGTAATGGCTTTTATGGCGGAAAGGTAGAAAGAGCGGAAAAAATTTGGTATATATTGATGTTTCAAATGTGGTATAGTAAGTGGATGTAATAAGTTAGGTCATTATTCGTTTATAGATTAACCTTATCTAATAGCTAATAAAAAATGAAGAAAAAAACCATTATTCATGTAATTGATTATATGGGTAGAGGCGGTGCTGAAACAATGCTAGTGCAAATACTTAAACAATTAAAGGAGTATCACAACATTGTTGTAACCGTAAACGAACAAAACCATTTTGGCAATGAAATGGAATATGATGAACATTTTTGTTTAAATATGGGGTCATTTGCAAATTTTTTACTAGCAGCAAAGCGGTTTAATAGGTTTGTAAAAAGTAAAAACCCTGTGTTAGTGCATTCTCACTTAACACTATCAACTATAATCACTCGTATTGGTTTGCCCAAAGGTATACCACTAGTTACAACCATTCATACTGGGGTTGCCACAAGCCAAGTGTATAAAAAATGGTATTTAAGATGGCTAGAGAGAATAAGCTATACTATGCACAACAACATTATTGTTGGTGTTTCCAAAGAAGTATTAAGGCAATATGTTGAATTTGTTAAACACAAACCAGCCAAAACGTATTTACTATACACTTTTGTAGATGTTAATAAATTTAGCTTCAATGCAGAAGATAATTTACCTAAACAAAATACCGTTTGTAAACTAATAGCAGTTGGCGGATTAAGATTTCCTAAAAACCAACTTTATTTAATTAATGCGTTTAAAAAACTAAAAGACCTACCGTTTGAATTGCATATTTATGGCACAGGTACACAAGAAGCTGCATTAAAAGCAATAGCAGCAGAAGCAAAAGTAAATATTGTTTTTAAAGGAGAAGTGAGTGATATAAAATCTGTAATTAAAGATTATGATATATATGTTATGCCCTCAATTTCCGAGGGGTTTTCGTTAAGTATTTTAGAGGCTATGGCTATGGAAATGCCTTTACTAATAAGCGATATTCCTTCGTTCAGAGAACAATGTGTTGAAACTGCAGAATATTTTGATTTGCAAAATGAAGATGATTTTATTGATAAATTAAAAGCACTTTCCACCAATAAGCAAAAGCAAATTTTAATGGGGCAACAAGCCAAAGAGAGAGTACATAAATATTTTACTTTAGCACATCATATGGAAAGCTTACGTAAAATTTATTCCGAAACTTTAGGGTAACTTTATACTAAAGCTCATTCGCTAAAATTATTCATGCAACATAAAAAAGTACTTTTTATTTCTTACGATGGTATGACGGATCCTTTGGGCCAAAGCCAAGTAATACCTTACTTAGCTGGACTTACAAAGCAAGGGTACGAGTTTGTAATTTTAAGTTGCGATAAGCCAGATAAATATGCAGCCAATAAAACCTATGTACAAAAACTAATTGAACCCTATGCTATTCAATGGGTTTCTATCCCCTATCATAAAAGCCCTCCTGTACTATCATCAGCGTACGATTTTTATAAATTAAAACAAACAGCAAAAAAATTACATCAACAATACCATTTTGATATGACGCATACAAGAGTGGGGTTGCCACAATTAGTTGCGTTGTATATGAAGAAAAAATTGGGTGTAAAATTTATGAATGATATACGTGGTTTTTGGGCAGATGAACGGGTAGATGGTGGTATGTGGAATTTAAAAAATCCGTTATACAAAATTGTATATAATTTTTTTAGAAAAAAAGAAGATGAATGTGTTGCCATTGCAGATTACAACACTTGCTTAACCTACAAAGCAAAAGAAATTATTTTAGGTTGGAAACAAGTTCCACAACCCGTTAAAGTAGAAGTAGTGCCGTGTAGTGTAGATATGGACTTATTTAATCCATTAAACATAGACCGTAACGTTAAAAATAATTTACAAAACGAATTAGGTATTAAAGACGATGATTTTGTAGTTAGTTATTTAGGCTCTATAGGTGGCTGGTATCTTACTAAAGAAATGATGCAATTTTGTAAATTATTGTTAGATAAGAAACCTGCTGCAAAATTTTTATTTATCTCTAACAATCGCCATCAAGATATTTTAGAAGCAGCAGCAGCATATAAAATACCACCGCAAAATATAATTATAAAAATGGGTAAGCGTCACCAAGTGCCAGCATTGCTTTCGTTTAGTACCTATTCGCTATTCTTTATAAAACCTTGTTATTCTAAACTATCCTCATCGCCAACAAAGCATGGCGAAATTATGGCAATGGGCATACCAGTAATTGCCAATAGTGGGGTGGGAGATGTAAAAGAAATTATTGAAAAATATAAAGCAGGTTATGTGTTAGATGAATTTAGCGAAAAAGCTATGGAAAATATTGTAGATTCAATTTGTAACAACACCAATCAATTTAGTGCAACCGAAATTAGAAACGGGGCACTTGATTTTTATAATTTAGAAAATACATTATTAACTTACGGCAAGGTTTATAAAACTGTAATGGGATAAAATAGTAATCACACCATGCAAAAAAAATACTTAATAATTGGTACAGGTTTTTCAGGAGCTGTTTTGGCTAATCAATTAGCAACACAAACCAATTGCGTTATAGATATGTGGGATGAACGAGACCATATTGCCGGTAACTGCCACACCCAAAAAGATGAACAAACAGACATTATGGTGCATAAATATGGCCCCCATATTTTTAATACCGATAAAAAAGAAATTTGGGATTTTGTAAATTCTTTTGTTGAGTTTAAACCCTATGTACACCGAGTAAAAGCAATGAGCAATGGAAAAATTTATTCGTTACCGGTAAACTTACACACCATCAATCAATTGTTTCAACAATCGTTTACACCAAACGAGGCTAAGTTATTTTTAGAAGAATTGGCCGATAAAACAATTACTGATCCACAAAATTTTGAGGAACAAGCTTTGCGTTTTATTGGCAAAGAATTATATTATGCTTTTTTTTATGGCTATACAAAAAAGCAATGGGGTTGTGAGCCTACAGAGCTTCCTGCATCTATCTTAAAAAGAATACCTGTACGGTTTAATTACGATGATAATTACCATAACAATATTTATACCGGCATACCTACAAACGGCTACACCGCTTTAATGGAAGCATTAGTTAATCACCCAAGTATATCCATTACATTAAACAAAAAATTTACCCCACAAACAGATGTAAGTACGTACGATCATATTTTTTATACTGGTCCAATTGATGCTTATTTTAATTTTGCCTATGGCAGATTAGGCTATAGAACAGTAACCTTTGAAACGTTTTATGCCGATGGTGATTACCAAGGCGTAACACAAATGAATTATTGCGATGTTGATGTTCCTTATACCAGAATTACAGAACATAAACACTTTACCTATTGGCAAAAATTTGAACAAACTATTTGCTATAAAGAATTTAGTAAAGAAACTGCTGAAGATGATATACCCTATTACCCAAAACGACTACAAAACGATAAAACTCTTTTATTAAAATATAGAGCTGATGCGGAGCAATTAAGCAAGGTATCTTTTTTAGGAAGATTAGCTACGTATAGATATATGGATATGCATAATGTAATAGGCGAAGCCTTAGATTTTTCTAAACAATTTATTAATGCTATAGAAGCTAAAACACCACCTCCCATTTTTCCTAATGTAGAAGTATAGTTTTATACTTACTTGGGTAGTAATTAACTATGTTTGGTGAAGAAGTGCAATTTTGTAAAATCCTTAAATTTTTAAAATAAATTGGTACGTTTTGTATGTTGTGAACGTACAAAATATCTAAAAAACTATTTCTTTAAAAAAATTAGCTAAAAACTACACAATAAATTAACTGCAAGTACGTTTAATAAAAGTCCAATTCTTTTAAAAAACCAAATTTCCAAACCATGGAAAAAGTAATTGCAGTGGTTGTAACCTACAACCGTAGTAAGCTTTTATGTGAGTGTATAAACGCTTTGCGTAACCAAACCCGTAAATTAGATGGTATTATTGTTGTAAATAATGGCAGCACAGATGATACAGAGGAATGGTTAACCCAGCAACCCGACCTTGAATTTATTACCCAAAAAAATGTAGGAAGTAGTGGAGGTTTTAGCACAGGCATTAACTGGGCTTTTAAGCAAAACTATACGTGGATGTGGTTGATGGATGACGACGGATACCCAAAGCAAGATGCATTAGAAAATTTATTAGCAGAAGATAATGGACAAGTGCGTTTAATGAATTGTGCAGTGCTAGACAAAGAAGATAAAAAATCATTTGTTTGGAAAACACAACATTATAAAACCATTGATGAGGTAAATACAAATGTAATAGAAGGTATTGGGCATCCATTTAATGGTACAATGCTACACAGAAATATTGTTGAACGAGTAGGCGTACCACAACCAAAGTTTTTTTTGTGGGGAGATGAAACGGAGTACTATTACCGAATAACTAAAATAAATAAAATACCTGTTTGTACTATTGCTAATAGCATACATTATCACCCTAGTACAGCGTTTTCGTTAAAGCAAGATTGGGATTATGCAACTGGCTGGAAAATGTATTACTACGTAAGAAATAGGTTTTTTATACATCAAGTAAAGTTTAATAGCAAAGCCGTAGCCTTTATTAATTATGCTTGTTTTTTAGTAGCCTTCACAGGTTTAATTATGCTTTATCAAAAAACAGATAAACTTAAAAAGGTTAGCTTTTTGGTTTGGCCAGTAGCCGATGCATTTTCAAATAATTTTACAGCAACACCGCCATCAATTTTACAAAAATTAAAAACTAAACATACAGAGAGCGCTAGTAAAGTATTGCTAAGAAATATTAGATTTAGTTTTTATAATTTATTTAACCCAGTGCGTAGCAGTAGAGTATTAGGGGCTTAATACATTATCTCCTTCTACTTGTTTGGCAGCATCTTTTTTCATTTTTAGTTTTTTGCCTTGATGTTGTATAATAAACATGCCTACTACATAAAAGGGCATACAAGGAATTTTGTAGCGTACCAAAGAGCCAAAATTACCTGTAGTTGCACCTACAAACAATGCAAATAAAAGTGAAAATAAAAGACAATACAATACAGTGGGTTCTTTGCTAATGGCACTAAAAAATCCTCGAAAGCCATACAGGATAAGTACAGTAATAGTTAAGTACATCACGAACATACTTTCTACCGAGGATAGCAAAGCTGCCGGACTATTGGCTTCCCAAATAAAAGGTCTAAATAAAGTTACTGTAATAGCCATAGGAGCAAGTTTTAATAAACTACCCATCGAGCCATCAAAATCAACCCCTAAAGAATAACTCGACCTCGATTCTACCCCTGCATAAGCCGCCTGATATTTAGAAACACTTTCTGCCATATCTCCCGATGAATATTGTCCAACCGATGTAGTAATGGTACTCATTACTTGCGAAAAAACACTTATACTCAAAAAAACTAAGCTTAATATAACAGCTAATTGTAAAAATTTATTTTTTATTAGCGATACATTTTTTAAAAACAAATACAAAATAAAAAAGGGTAGGTACGATACTAATATATAAGCTTTTAATATGAGTAGTATATAACCAGAAATAAGTGCAATAATAACATTTTGTGTAATATTACTTTTTTTAAAAAACGCCTCATACAACGAGTACGTTAACCAACCTAATGCCGCCACGCAAATACTATCTTTTAATATACCTGCCGACCAAAATATTACCGTAGGAAAATATAAAATGGCGATAGCAAATTTTTTATGTAAGTCTGGGTATTGGTCATAAAAAAAACGAAACAAGCGCCATGCACCAGTATACGCTATCATACCAAAAAACATATTGGTAGTAACATAGGTACTCATACTAAAGAACGAAAAAAAGCTAGATATTTTTGTAACTAAATAATTATTTTCCGACTTAAAATATCCTTGATTTAGTGGATTTGCTAAAAGGGTTTGGTCAAATTCTGGCCCCTTCATAAATAGCATATTAATATTGGAAGGATTTTCCAATATCATTCGTTTAATATTTACACCCTCTGTGTAATATAACAAATATGAATCGCCTAAGGATAACTTGCCATTAAAAATAGTAAAGGCAACAATGGCTAGCATTTTAGCCCAAAAACCTATTTTGTGGTAATGTTGTAAAATAGGGTCGGTGTACTTTTTTCTTCTTGCAGCAAAAATGTAATAAAAAAGAGCTACATATATTGGTAGAAAAAGTAGATCAGAATAGCCCATTATTTTTTATTGATTATTTTTGATTACTAAAAGTACATTATTTAGCTACAAGTATAAACTTTTTACTATAACTAATGGCATATAAACTAATACGTATTACAACGGTACCTATGGCGTTAAAATATTTGCTCCCTGGGCAAATGCAGTTTATGCAACAAAACGGCTTTAATGTACTGATGATAAGTGCCAATGGTAAAGAGTTGGAAGAAGTAATAGCAAGTGAAAATTGCCGCCATATAATTGTACCAATGACAAGGAAAATAACACCTTGGAAAGATGTAAAATGTTTAGTGCAATTAATAAAAATATTCAAAAAAGAAAAACCCGATATTGTACATACCCATACACCCAAAGCCGGTTTACTTGGAATGATGGCGGCTAAACTTTGTGGAGTAAAAGTAAGAATACAGACTGTTGCAGGCTTGCCACTAATGGTAGAAAAGGGCTTTAAATACCAGCTACTAAAATTGATAGAAAAAATTACGTACGGCTGTGCTACAAATGTGTGGCCAAATAGTAATTCGTTAGTTCAATTTATACAGCAAAAAAAATTAACGCCTGCAAATAAACTTTCCATCATTAGCAAAGGCTCCACTAACGGCATTAATTTAAATCGCTTTAATAAAGATGTGTTAGATGTTAAGATACTTGAACAAGTAAAAGCAACCTTAAATTATCAAGAAAAGTGTATTTATTTATTGTGTATTGGTAGATTGGTTAAAGATAAAGGGATACCTGAATTAATTAATGCATTTGTACAATTACAAAACAACTACTTAAATTTAAAATTAGTATTAGTTGGCCAGTTCGAAAACGATTTAGACCCCTTACCCGAAACCGCATTGCATCAAATAAAAAACAATGGCGATATAAAACATATTGAGTGGACAGATTATGTAGAGTATTATATGGCAGCTGCAAATTATTTTGTTTTTCCATCGCATAGAGAAGGCTTTCCTAATGTATTATTACAAGCAGGTGCTATGCAGTTACCTATTATTTGTAGTACAATTGAGGGCAATGTAGATATTGTAACACACCATCAAACAGGGGTGTTATTTGAAAAAGGGAATGAGCAACAAATACAACAACAAATAGAATTTGCGTTAGCTAATAAGGAAGCCATGCAAAAAATGGCGGTAACATTACACCAAACAATTCAAAAAGATTATAGAAGAGAGAATATTTGGCAAAATATATTGGAGCAATACAAAACCTCTCTGTCATTTAGCCAGCCCCGATAACTTCGGGGAACGAAGTGAGAAATCTATTACCTTTACTATTGTCATTTCTACGATAGGAGAAATCTATTTGTACGTTACTCCATCAAATGGCAAAGTAACTAAATAAAATAAAATGATCATCATCGGCTATAGCGGACACTCTTATGTTGTTTGTGGAATCTTCAACTCTATCAATCAAAAAGTAATGGCTTATTGCGATAGCGATGAAAAAAAGTACAACCCCTTTAATCTACAATACCTTGGCAACGAAAACACTGCCCAAGCACAAGAAGCGCTCACAAAAAATAATTTTTTTATAGCTATCGGCGATAATACTATCCGAGAAAAAATATACAATCATCTTGCTCAAAAAAATGTAGTACCTACCAATGCCATACATGCCACAGCCGTAATAGATACAACCGCCACCATTGCCGCAAATGGGGTAATGATAGCTGCAAACGCAACCATAAACCCACTAGTCCACATTGGCAAAGGAGTTATTTGTAATACCAATTGCAGTATCGATCATGAATGTATTATTGGCGATTTTGCACACATAGCACCCGGGGCGGTACTTTGTGGCAACGTAACGGTAGGTGCCAAAACTTTTGTAGGTGCCAATGCTGTAATAAAGCAAGGCATTATAATTGGTAGCAATTGTATAATAGGTGCAGGTGCCGTTGTGGTAAAAAATGTGCCCGATAACACGACCGTTGTGGGTGTGCCAGCAAAATAAAAGGTATTTATAGTGCCACATCGTAAATTTATGCCCAAACATTTCTATCGTTTTAACCTTACCCACCAACCCTTATCTTTGCACCATTATTTTAAACATTAAAATTAAGTCTCCCTTTAGGGGACAGGGGCATTAATTATGAAAGTATTAGTTACAGGCGGGGCAGGTTATATAGGCTCTGTATTGGTTCGTCAATTGTTAAACAAGGGTTACAATGTAAGAGCATTAGATAATTTAAATTTTGGTGGCGATGCCCTGTATGATGTGATGCTACACCCCAATTTTGAATTTCAAAAAGGGGATGTTCGTAATGCAGATGATGTACAAAAAGCATTAGTAGATATTGATGCCATTGCACATTTAGCTGCAATAGTAGGTGATCCAGCGTGTAAAAAATATGCCGATGATGCTAATACTACCAATTGGGATGGTAGTGTTGCACTTTTTGATGCAGCCGAAAAAGCCAATGTAAAACGTTTTGTATTTGCAAGTACGTGTAGTAATTATGGCAAAATGCCCGATCCAAATTCTTTCGTTGTAGAAACATCGGAGCTTAATCCAATAAGTTTGTACGCCGAGTTGAAAGTAAAATTCGAAAAATATTTATTAGAAGAAAATAAAGATAGCAACATTTGTAGTACAGCCTTACGCTTTAGTACAGTGTATGGCTTTAGCCCACGTATTCGGTTTGATTTAACGGTAAACGAATTTACCCGTAACGCCACCGTAAATGGAGAGCAACCTATTTGGGGTGCACAATTTTGGAGGCCCTATTGCCATGTAGATGATTTGGCAAGAGCTGTTGTATTGGTACTAGAAAGCGATGAAACTAAAGTAAAAGCAAATGTATTTAATGTAGGAAGTACCGAAGAAAACTATAATAAAGGAATGATAATTGAAGAAGTGTGCAAAGTGGTACCTAATGTAAAAGTTGATTATGTAGAAATGAATGAAGACCCAAGAGACTACAGAGTAAACTTTGATAAAATTAAAAATGAATTAGGGTTTACTATTACAAAAACAGTACCTGATGGTGTAAAAGAAATTTATAAACTATTAAGCACAGGCATAGTAACAGATAGTTTCGCTCAAAAATATAGGAATATATAAAATGTCAGGTCGCTTCTACTAAACTATAAAAATTGATTACTTAATTTTTATAACTTACTTTAATTTAAAAAGTATTTACAGCTACCAGACAATTAATAGAAATTTAAAGATGACACCTCCCTAAAAGGTGTCATCTTTTTTATAACTTCGCCACAGATAAATAAATAATTCAAACATACAATCTATGCTTTTACTATCTGGTCCAAATATGGGCGGTAACGAACTTAAATATGTAACAGAATGTATAGAAACAGGCTGGGTGAGCAGTGTAGGCAGTTACGTAGATAAGATGGAAAAAATGAGTGCCGAATTTGCAGGTACTAAATACGCAGTAGCTACAAGCTGTGGCACCACTGCATTACACATTTGTTTAGTGTTAATGGGCGTAAAGCAAGATGATTTTATCATTACTCAAAACATTACGTTTATTGCTACCATAAACGCTATAAAATATACAGGGGCATGCCCAATATTAATAGATACCGATGAAAAGAACTGGCAAATGGATTTAAATTTGTTAGAAGAGTTTTTAGTAAATGAAACAGAACAACGCAACAATACTTGCTATCATAAAGCTACAGGCAAACGCATACCCTTAATTATGCCCGTACATGTATTAGGCAATATGTGTGATATGGATAGATTACTAGCCATAGCTAAACAACATAATTTAATTGTAATTGAGGATAGTACAGAGGCTTTGGGTAGTTACTATAAAGGAAAGCATGCAGGTAGTTTTGGCTTAATGGGTACATTTAGCTACAACGGAAATAAAATAATAACAACCGGCGGCGGCGGTATGATAGTTACAGATGATGAGGCATTAGCAAAAAAAGCAAAACACTTAACTACTCAAGCAAAAAGTGATAGTTTTGAATATATACACGACGAAATTGGGTACAACTATAGGCTTGTAAACGTTGCAGCAGCAATGGGTGTAGCACAAATGGAGCAATTGCCAACCTTTATAAACCGTAAAAAAGAAATTATTGCTTTTTATAAAAATGAATTAGAAGGTATAGGCGATATTAGCTTTCAACAGGTTAGTGATGATGTAAATCCAAATTGGTGGTTGCCAACAATTTTTACCTCAAAACAAAAAGAAGTATTGAAGGCATTAAATGATGCCAAAATGCAAAGCCGCCCTTTTTGGGTGCCCATGAATCAATTACAAATGTTTAAAAACGATTTATATTATAATAAAGCCGACAGAAGTAATTATTTATATCAACATTGCTTAAGCATACCTTGTAGTACTAACATTACAAACGAAGAGTTGCAGGCTGTAGCCAACAAAATAAAAGAATGTTATTAATATATACAGATGAGCATAAAAAAATTAGAAGGATTAATTATTGAACTATCTACCTACATTGATAAAAAAGATTGTATAAATGAAAATATTTCTAAAGCTAGTGTGGGTTGGCATGTAGAGCATTCGTTTTTGGTAGTTTCAAAAATTAGTGAGGCTTTAAAACAATCTAATCCGGCAAATTATAAATGGAAATTTAATGTTGTAAAAACACTAGTTTATACCTTAAATAAAATACCACGGGGTAAAGGAAAAGCACCCAAAACTGTATTACCCAATGATGTTATTACTATTGAAAATTTAAATACATTTAAGGTAAATGCTTTAGTAAAAATTAGTGAACTAAATAGTTTAAATAAAAATAATTTTTTTGCACACCCTTATTTTGGTAATTTAAATTTACCTGAAACAATAAAATTTTTAAATATCCATACACAACATCATCTTACTATTATAAACGATATTTTAACAAAGTAAAAAATAGCTTACCATTACATATGTATCTTTTTTTAAAACGCATTATCGATATTTTAATAGCAACCATTGCGTTAGTTTTACTGTCTCCCATTTTAATCCCATCCATACTTATTTTATTAGTTACTGGCGAAAAAGAAGTTTTTTACTTTCAAAAAAGGGTAGGCTATAAAAATAAACTATTTGATATTTGGAAGTTTGCTACCATGTTAAAAAACAGTCCTAGCATAGGTACTGGCGAAATTACGTTGCGTAACGACCCAAGAGTAACGAGCTTTGGTAAAATTTTGCGGATGACGAAAATTAACGAGCTACCCCAAATTATAAACGTATTTAAAGGCGATATGAGCATTGTAGGGCCAAGGCCACTAATGCAAGTGAGTGTTAACCTATACTCAAAAGAAATTAGAAACAATATTTATAATTGTAAACCCGGAATGACCGGCATTGGGTCTTTAATTTTTAGAGACGAAGAAAAAATGATTTCCGATGCCCCCGACCCAAAAGCAATGTACGCTACAATTTATCCCTACAAAGGCGCCTTAGAAATGTGGTATCAAAAAAATGCATCACTCTATACCGATTTTAGTATAATCTTTTTAACAGCCTGGTCAATTATCTTTCCTAAAAATCAACTGGTACATAAAATTTTTAAAGATTTACCCATTCGAAACTTTTAGTCAAACACTTTTCTTAGCTAAATTTTGAACAATTTTATAAATAAGTTGTAGTATGTATTATTAAATTATGGAGAATAACTTATTTACTATAAAGGACCTAGAAAATTTATCAGGTATTAAAGCCCATACTATTCGTATTTGGGAACAACGATATACTTTTTTAAAACCAAGTAGAACGACTACCAATATTCGCTATTACACTAGTGAAGAGTTAAAAATAATTTTAAATGTTTCCCTTTTAAATAAATACGGATTTAAGGTTTCTCATATCAATAAATTATCCGATTCCGAAGTTCAAGAAAAAATATTAACACTTAATCAAACTGAGGCGCAGCAAGAGCGATTAGTAAATGAGCTTATACAGCACATGATTGAAATTAAGTTGGATAAATTTGAAGCGGTACTTGATAAAACAATAATGCTAATAGGAGTTGATAAAACTATAAACCAGTTAGTTTTTCCTTTTTTAGAAAAAATTGGTCTTCTTTGGCTAACAAATCATGTAAACCCTGCACAAGAGCATCTTGTTACCAATATAATTAGACAAAAAATAATTATGGGTATCGAAAAAGCTCCTGCCATACCTACTACCGACAAATCAATTATTTTATTTTTACCCGAGGGTGAACATCATGAATTAGGTCTGCTGTTTATGCATTTTATGCTTAAATCTAAAGGAGTAAAAGTTATTTATGTGGGTTCGGCTGTACCTATTAAGGATGTTAAATATTTGGTTGAAAAATTGAATCCTACCTATTTATATACCCATTTAACGGTTGTTGGGCGTAATTTTAATTTCGAAAAGTTTTTAGCTAATCTTTATGAGGCCGTTCCCAATATTCCATTAGTTGTTTCTGGTTATTTAGCGTCCTCTTATTCCAAAACAGTGCCTCCAAATACACAACTAAAAAACACACTCAAATCTGTAACTGACTTTATTTCAACTATTTAAGTATTTTGTCCTTTATTTTGTTTAATTTATTTTAAAAATAAGTAAACAAAAATTTTGTAGTCTGAAATTAATTTGTTTAACTTTACATTCTAATAATTAAACAAACATTTTATGTCTACAGTCGAATTTACTCAAATGCTTACAAGAAATGAAGAGTATTTAAAGCCATTTGCCGTTACACTTACCAGAGATATGGAAACTGCAAAAGACTTATTGCAAGAAACTTTTTATAGAGCATTAGCCAACAAGGATAAATATAATGTAGGTACAAATATTAAAGCATGGTTATACACTATTATGCGTAATATTTTTATAAATGAGTATAGACGTAAAGCAAAGCAGCAAACTATATTGGATTATACACCCAATGAGTATTTGTTAGATAATCAACAAGGTGCAATTACAAATACCGCAATTGTTAATTTACAATTAAAGGAAATTCAAAACGAAATTCATCAACTGCCCGATATATTTAAAAGGCCTTTTATGCTTTATTTTGATGGGTATAAGTACAACGAAATTGCTGATATGTTGCATGAGCCTTTAGGTACCATAAAAAGTAGAATTCATTTTGCTCGTAAATTGTTGAAAGAGCATTTAACTAGATATTAATAATTATTGTTCCGTTTTAATTCCAATAGGTTTATTTTACATTCTTGAAAAACATTGTAATAATTGGTAGTGGTTTTGGAGGCTTATCAACAGCCTGCTTTTTAGCAAAAGCTGGTTTTGCTGTTACTGTTGTAGAAAAACAAGCTACTCCAGGAGGCAGAGCTAGGCAACTAATACAAGATGGTTTTATGTTTGACATAGGGCCAAGTTGGTATTGGATGCCAGATGTTTTTGAACGTTTTTTTAATGAGTTTGGAAAGAAAGTTAGCGACTATTATAGTTTAGATAGATTAGACCCATCGTATAGAATTTATTGGCAAGATGGCGAAATGAATGTACCAGCAAACTACATTGAGTTAAAAAATTTATTTGAATCAATTGAGCAAGGAAGTGGAGTGCAGTTAGATAAATTTTTAGCAGAAGCTGATTACAAATACCAAGTTGGTATAAACAAATTGGTACATAAGCCAGGGCAGTCTATTACCGAATTTTTAGATTGGGATGTAATAAAAGGGGTTTTTAAATTAGATGTATTTACCAATATGAAAAAACATGTAGGTAAATATTTTAAAAACCCTAAGCTTCAACAGCTAATGGAGTTTCCAGTATTGTTTTTAGGAGCGTTACCACAAAATACTCCTGCACTCTACAGTTTAATGAATTATGCCGATATTAAATTAGGTACTTGGTACCCACAAGGGGGAATGTACAAAATTGTAGAAGGTATGTATAGTTTGGCAAAAGAGTTAGGTGTAAAATTTGAATTTAATAGCGATGTACAACAAATAAATGTTGATGATAGAAAGGCAAAAAGTATAACCTATAACCATTCTACTCAACATTTACCCATCACTCTTAATGCAGATGTAGTTATTAGTGCTGCCGATTATCATTTTACCGAAACTAAATTATTACCAGAAAACAGTAGAACGTATAGTAACGAATATTGGAATAAAAGAACAATGGCTCCTAGTTGTTTGTTATATTACATTGGAGTTAATAAAAAATTAAAAAATATATTGCACCATACCTTGTTTTTTGATACTGATTTTGGAGTGCATGGAAAAGAAATTTACGATTCACCAGCTTGGCCTACCGACCCCTTGTTTTATGTAAGTGCAACTTCGGTTACCGATAAAACAACTGCCCCTGTAGGAAGTGAAAATTTGTTTTTTTTAATACCAGTAGCATCAGGCTTACAAGGCGATACGGAGGAATTGAGAGATAATTATTTTGACAAAATAGTAAAACGATTTGAAGAAAAAATAGGCGAAAAAATAACCAATAACATTGTATATAAAAAGTCCTATTCGGTTAGTAATTTTGTACATGATTATAACTCGTTTAGGGGTAATGCTTATGGTTTAGCAAATACATTAATGCAAACAGCAGTATTAAAGCCATCATGCAAAAGTAAAAAAGTAATAAATTTGTTTTATACAGGTCAACTTACAGTGCCTGGGCCAGGGGTGCCGCCAAGTTTAATAAGTGGCGAAGTAGTAGCTAAAGAAGTAATAAAATATTTAAAATAGGCAATATATTTATTAGTAAAATGATTGAATTATTTTATAACACAAGCGAACAATGCAGTAAAATAACTACTGAATTATATAGTACTTCTTTTAGTAGTGCTATAAAGCTTTTGCACAAATCTTTACGAACGCCCATTTATAACATTTATGGTTTTGTTCGCTTTGCAGATGAAATTGTAGATACGTTCCATGATTATAACAAACAAGAACTTTTAACAGAGTTTAAATTAGAAACCTATAATGCAATTAAAAGAGGGATAAGTTTAAATCCTATTTTACAAAGTTTTCAAACAACCGTTAATAAATACAAGATAGATACTGATTTAATCGATGCTTTTTTTACCAGCATGGAGTTTGATTTAAGTAAATCTAATTACGATACCAAAGGCTATAACGATTATATTTATGGCAGTGCAGAGGTTGTTGGGTTAATGTGTTTGTTTGTTTTTTGCGAAGGCAACGAAGAGGAATATAAAAAATTAAAACCTAGTGCTCAGTCTTTAGGGGCGGCATTTCAAAAAGTAAATTTTTTAAGAGATGTAAAAGCAGATTATCAACAACTAAGTAGAACTTATTTTCCAGATGTTGATTTTAATAATTTTACACCCTCTATGAAAAATAAAATTGAGGCCGATATTGCCAAAGATTTTGAACATGCGTACACGGGTATTTTACAACTGCCTACTAAAGCTAGGTTTGGCGTGTATGTAGCCTACAAATATTACCTTTCCCTTTTTAAAAAAATTAAAAAAACACAGCCTACAAAAATTTTAGAAACCCGTATTAGAATACCTGATTATTATAAAGCTTTTATTTTAGCTAAAGCAGGTGTGCGTACTCAATTAAATATGTTATAAAATTTTGCAGCAACTAATTTTAGTTAATAATTTAGATGAACCCATTGGTGTAGCCGAAAAAATGGAAGCACATCAAAAAGGGTTATTGCATAGGGCATTCAGCGTTTTTATTTTTAATGACGAGGGTAAAATGCTTTTACAACAACGGGCTATTAATAAATATCATAGCGGTGGGTTATGGACAAACGCCTGTTGTAGCCACCCGTACGTAGGGCAACAAATAATTGAGGCAGCACAAAATAGGTTGCAAGAAGAGATGGGGTTTTCCACACAGCTTAACAAAGCATTTGAATTTGCGTACAAAGCAAGTTTTGAAAACGGGTTAATTGAAAATGAATACGATCATGTATTTATTGGTAACTACAATGGGCTTATTTCACCATCGGCATTAGAGGTTAATGCGTATTGTTACAAAACAATTGATGAAATACAACAAGAAATAATTGAACACCCAACTAAATATACAGCTTGGTTTAAAATAGCTTTACCTCTTTTAAAATCATATTTATCAGAAGTTAAAAAATAATGCAATATATTGGTACTATAAATTTATGCAAACATCTAATAACGCCATAATTATAGGAAGCGGAGTAGCAGGGTTAGCTACCGCCATACGCCTGCAATTAAAAGGGTATAACGTTACCGTTTACGAAAAAAATGATTATGCAGGGGGTAAATTAGCCGCTTTTAAAATACAAGGCTATCATTTTGATGCAGGCCCTTCTTTATTTACACAACCTCAAAATATTATTGAATTATTTGAGCTAGCTAACGAGCCTGTTGAAAACTATTTCAACTATACATCGGTTGATGTTGCTTGTAAATACTTTTATGCAAATGGTAAAATTGTAGTTGGGTATGCAAATATGGATGAGTTTGCAAACGAACTACAGCAGCAATTAGGCGAAAGCCCAAAAGCTCTAAAAGACTATTTATCTTCTGCAAAAAAATTGTATACTAATATTGCAGAGCTTTTTTTAAACAATTCCTTACATAAACGAAAAACATGGTTTAATAAAAATGCATTTATAGCTTTTAAAGCTGTAAAATTTAGCCATCTTTTTAAAAGTTTAGATAAACATAATTCTTCAAAATTTAAAAGCCCAGAAGCTAAACAGCTATTTAACCGATTTGCCACCTATAACGGTAGCAATCCCTATAAAGTGCCAAGCATGTTAAGTTTAATACCACATTTAGAAATGAATGAGGGTGTTTTTTATCCAAACGGCGGAATGGTAAGTATAACCGAAGCCTTGGTTAAATTGGCTGAAAAAATTGGAGTTAAATTTATTTTTAATACCCAAGTAGATAGAATTATTCATACGAATGGGGGTGTAAAAGGAGTAGTAATAAATAACCAAAATATTTATGCCGATTTAATAGTAAGTAATGTTGATGTATATTTTACCTATAAAAAATTATTAAATAATACACATTTAGCAAAGAGGGTATTAAAAAACGAAAGAAGTAGTAGTGCAATAGTTTTTTATTGGGGTATTAAAAAAGAGTTTAAAGAGTTGCAGTTGCACAATATATTGTTTAGCAATAATTATAAAGAAGAGT
Organism: Bacteroidota bacterium; assembly: GCA_031377245.1. Taxonomy (GTDB): domain Bacteria; phylum Bacteroidota; class Bacteroidia; order Chitinophagales; family Chitinophagaceae; genus Ferruginibacter. The sequence goes on along the minus strand of JANMEU010000014.1, from coordinate 33,923 downwards.
TTGATTGTTTGTTTACAAAAAAAACAGTTTTTAACGATCCTACCATTTACATAAATATAACTTCAACTATTGAGCCAGCACAAGCACCAAGCGGTAAACAAAATTGGTTTGTAATGGTAAATGCACCAACAAATGTTGGGCAAAATTGGGAGCAAATTAAGCAAGAAGCAAAAGCAAACATCATTGCAAAAATTAATACACTTTTGCAAACTAGTATAGAAGATTATATTGAAGTAGAAGAAATACTTGAACCCATAACCATCCAAAGCAAAACAAACTCTTATATGGGAAGCTTGTATGGAACAAGCAGCAATAGTAAATTTGCAGCATTTTTACGTCATCCAAATTTTAAAAGCAATATCAAGCAATTATATTTTTGTGGAGGAAGTGTACACCCTGGCGGGGGCATTCCTCTTTGTTTAAAAAGTGCAAAAATTGTAAGCGAATTAATTCAATCTAAAAATTAATTTTATCAATACATTTAAATCTTTTTCTAAAAATCAACTAGCAACGGCTATTGCTATTTTTTTTCATGCTATTGGCTTGGTAGGTATTTTGTTTTTTAAATCTTCTTTCTTTATTAATGCAACACCCCTTAATTTACTTTTATCGTTTGCATTACTCATCTATACACAAAAAGAAAAAAATATTTTTTTTTATGTATTTATGCTAGTAACAATTGTTATAGGAATTGTAGTTGAAATTATTGGTGTAAATACTGCCTTGCTTTTTGGCGAATATAGCTATGGTAATGTATTAGGTATACAAGTTAAAAATGTACCCTTAATTATAGGAGTAAATTGGTTTATAGTAATGTATTGTTGCGGAATAACAACGTACACCTTATTTAAAAGGGCTCTTAGCAAATTAGCAATAGAAACCAACACACCAACTAAATCGTTAAAAGCAATCTCGGTAATAATTGATGGTGCTACCATTGCTGTTTTTTTAGATTGGATTATGGAGCCTGTTGCTGTTAAACTAGGTTATTGGCAATGGAAAACAGCTATAATACCTTTTTATAATTACTTGTGTTGGTTTGTGGTAAGCATTTTTTTGTTAACTATTTTCCACTTTTGTAGCTTTAATAAGCAAAACAAATTTGCTATACATTTGTTATTAATACAAGCTATGTTTTTTTTACTATTACGCACTTTTTTATGAATTTAATAATTTTTATAGCCATTACATTAGGTACTTTTCTTTTAATGGAAGGTATAACCTGGTGTACCCACCGTTTTGTTATGCATGGGTTTTTATGGTATTTGCATGAAGATCATCATAAACCTTCAGGCCACAAATGGGAAAAAAATGATGCCTTCTTTTTAATATTTGCTATACCAAGTTGGCTTTGTATAATGCTAGGGTTACAAAATAAATTGTATTGGGTAGCCGCAATTGGTTTTGGTATTGCCTTATATGGCTTAGCTTATTTTATTGTACATGAAGTAATCATCCATCAACGCATAAAATGGTTTAGCCGTAGCAACAATACCTATATTAAAACCATACGATGGGCACATAAAATGCACCATAAACATTTAGATAAGGAACATGGCGAAAGCTTCGGAATGTTATGGGTTGCAAAAAAATATGCAGAAAAAGTGAAAGCCGATAAAAAATTACAGGCAAAGTAATTTTTGCGTTTAGCTTTTGTATAGCTATTATGTAGTGTTGGTACTCTTGTAATCCATGCTACTATACATCGCCTTAAATACCTACCTTTATTTTTGTGAATAGCCATTATACATATTTTTTAATACTAGCCTGCTCCATAGCTGGGCCATTAGCACTAAGCTTCGATAAAAAAGTAGCTTTCTATACCAAATGGAAATATTTATTTAAAGCAATGCTGCTACCTGCACTTTTCTACATTATTTGGGATAGTTATTTTACCTACAAAGGCATTTGGAGTTTTAATCCAGTTTATAATATGGGTATTTACTTCTACAATTTGCCAATAGAAGAGATATTGTTTTTTATAGTGGTACCCTACTGTTGTCTATTTATATACGCATGTTTACGATGTTATTTCCCAACCTTAAAAAACAATTCTTTAGCCGATTTAATTTTATTATCCATGGCTATTGGTTTTTTAGTAGTAGGTATTTTGTTTAAAGAACAGCAATACACTTCCTGGACATTTATTTTTAATTTTATTTTTATAACTGCCCTTTATATTTTTCGCAAAAAGTTTATGTCGTTTGATGCACTTTCTTTTTTAGTTAGTTATGCCATTTGCTTAATTCCTTTTTTACTTGTAAATGGTTTCTTAACTGCATTGCCTGTAATAGAATACAACCATACCGAAAATTTTAACTTTCGTATTTATACAATACCTGTTGAGGATATTTTTTATGGAATGTTACTAATTTTAATGAATGTAGTGATTTACGAAAAGTTACAACCAACAAAAACTAAATGAAAATTTATATATCCATAATTTGTTTATTACTTATTTATGCTTGTAGCACAAATAAATATGCTACCACAAATAAGGCTCATAAAAAACAAGTAAAATCTTTTGCCAAATTACTACAGCAATATCCGCTTAACGACTCAATAGGCTTAAACTACCCACAAAATTTTGTAGGCACTACAAATTTTACCATGCGTAAGCCTAACTATGTAATCATACATCATACAGCACAAGATAGTTGCGAACAAACCTTACGCACATTTACATTGCCACGTACACAAGTAAGTGCACATTATGTAATTTGTAAAGATGGGACAGTGTATCATATGCTTAACGATTATTTACGAGCCCACCATGCAGGAGCTGCAAAATGGGGTAATGCTACCGATATTAATTCCAGTAGTATTGGTATTGAATTAGATAATAACGGCTTTCAATATTTTGATGAACGACAAATCAATAGTTTACTCACTTTATTAGAGCGTTTAAAAAAATCCTTCTCCATTCCCACAGCAAATTTTATTGGCCATGGCGATATTGCACCCACACGTAAAAACGATCCCAACTGGCGTTTCCCTTGGAAGCAATTAAGTGATAAAGGCTTTGGCTTATGGTGGAGCGATACCGCCCAAATTAATCAGCCTAAAAATGTTGATTACATAACTGCACTTCGAATTATTGGATACGATGTAAAAGATACAAGTGCTGCTATACTTGGTTTTAAACGCCATTTTATGCAAGACACTACAAAAGGTATAACACCATCGGCAGAAAAAATACTATACAATTTGTATAAAAAATATTTGTAGCTGCAGTTTTATTTTACTTCACTAAAAATAGTTCATTCCACCTAGTAGTATATCTTGGGCTACGCAACTCTTGCCGCATTTTCCAATTTCTTGCTGTTCCACTAGTTGCAAATTTTACGATATCATCTCGTTGGCTAAAATTTATATTATCAATCATATCCATCAATTTTCGATTACAATTTTTTGTGTGCGGTAAAAACAAATTAGCTTGTATAGTAGCATCTGGTACAATACCACTAAGTATTACGCCAGCTTTTTTATAAATGCGGCCTTGTTCATATAATTCATCTACCAATAGTACTGCAGGTTTTATTAATTCGTTGGTAGCACTAGTTGCAATGGGTAATGTGGTATAGCTGCTTACTGTAGGGCCATGTTTAAAATAGGTAGCATTATTTTGCTCTTTTGGTACAATAAATACACTTATAATGCTGGCAGCACTTTTTTGTCGGCGTAGTTTTTCTGCAGCTCTCGATACATACGTGGCAACAGCTTCTTTTATTTCGCTAATGGTTTTTACGGGGCTGCCAAACATTCTAGTAGTGGCAATCATTTTTTTTACTACTAGTTCTTCTTTCATTTGGTTAGATGGTTCACCTTTTAATTCTTTTAATAAACGTAAACCAACTACACCGCCTAAGTTTTTATGAGCCCACTCTGCCGTTTTTTTTGTTAAGTCGTAAGCGGTAAATACTGCATTCACCTCTATTAATTTTTGTGCATACTGCCTGCCTATGCCCCACACCTCGCCAATGGGAGTATCTTGTAAGGCTTTGGTAATTTTTTCTTCAGTATCTAGCACAACGCAACACTGCGTAGCTACTTTATTTTTTTTAGCCAAATGATTAGCTACTTTGCTTAGCACTTTTGTAGGGGCTACACCAACAGAAACTTTTATGCCTGTCCACATCTCCACCGTTTCTCTAATCGTTAAGGCTATTTGTTGCAAATCTTTTTCGGTAAACTCATCTAAGTTTAAAAACGCTTCATCAACAGAATATACTTCTACGTTTTCTTTACCTAAAAGTATTCGTAAGGTTTCCATAACTCTCCAACTTAAGTCGCCATACAAATTATAGTTAGATGAAAAGGTAGCTACGCCATATTTTTCAATTAGTGGCTTTGCCTTAAAGTAGGGCCCCGCCATTTCTACCCCTAATTTTTTTGCTTCATCCGTTCTAGATATAATACAACCATCGTTATTACTCAATACAACAACAGGTTTATTATCTAGCTCTGGCCTAAATAATCTTTCGCAACTACAATAAAAACTGTTACAATCTACAATGGCTTTCATAACCCCCTCCGCCCCCTAAAGGGGGAACTTTTAGTGTATAATATTTTTTGTGTCTTTTACTAATCATAAGAATTAAATAAAAAATATAAATTCTAAATTCTAAAAGAACTAAATTTCCCCTTTAGGGGGCTAGGGGGTAGTTCTTATAACACATACCACCACTCCCCAAATAATACAATCACTAAACTCACTTACTTCAATAGGCGATAGCTTAGGCGTTTCTGGTACTAGCCTAAGTTTATTAATTGTTTTTTCGTAGCGGCGTATTAGCATTTCGCCATCAATAACAGCAATTACAATTTTGTTGTTTGCGGGCTTTACACTTCTATCTACAATAACAATATCGCCATTAAAAATACCAGCATTAATCATACTGCTGCCGCTAACCCTCATAAAAAAACTAGCAGGTTTATTTTTAATTAATTGCTCGTTTAAATCAATACCACGTTCGGCATAATCATCTGTAGCGGCACCAAAGCCACTAGCATTGGCGGTAGCTACATTATGTTGTGTAAAACCCTTGCTACCAGTGTAGCTGCTGCCTAAAAAATTTTCTACTTCCATATATATAAGTTTAACTTTTCTTTCTATTTTTTAAAAGGGGAGGTAATACTTTTGTAAAGCTAAATAATTTAGCATATATTTACTAATATATTTAGCTAAATAGTTTAGTAATGTCTATAGTTTTTATTAACGTTGGTATAAAAATATTTTTAATCATGCCATTAAACTGTGGTATTTAATTGAGCAATGTCACGATGGAAAAGTAAACGACACCCGATGGGGCGTACGTATGAGGGGCGAAGGCAACATTGCCAACTTAGTAGCACAGCAATATAAAAAATACGGAAAACTATACAACATGAACGCCGAGGAATGGAGTTTAGATACAACAAAGTTTAGAGTGCCAGGTGGGCAGGGGAAGTTGTTTTGAGAAAAATGTAAGCAAAAAAATAAATAATAATATCTTTTAATTTATATTGCTTAGATGGGAAGAGGAATAAGAGGAATAACTAAAGATTTATATGAAAGTCACGGAAGAGATTTTCAAAAGAAATGCTATAGTTGGTTAAAATTTTTATATCCAGAATTATTAGATGCAAAAGATTTAGGCGAAATAGATAAGGAGGGAGTGGATTTATATCTTTTTAATTCAGATAGGAAGAATTATGAAAAAGCTTTTCAGTGTAAGGGCTTTGAAAAAGTCTTTGAAAATAGCCAGCTAGAACAGTGTATTAAATCCATTAAGAAGTTTTCAAAAGCCGATGTTTATGCAGAAGAATATTATTTAGTTATAAATGTCCAACTTAGAGGAGATTATGCTGGAAAAATATTGACTGAACTAAACCAACTGGTAGAAAATAAAAATGCAGGGAAAGTATTTCTTTTAAATTCAAATAGTTTTGTTTCATTTTATAATAAACAACTTAAAAAACTCATTCTTCATAAAATCACAGAGTCTAATAAAAAATTTTACGATGACTACACTTCAATAATGGAACAAAAATTTTACTATGAAAATGTTCCTTATGTTGAAAAAGATAAAACTTCCAAAACACCTTTAGAATTTATCCTAAATAGCCTTAATACTAGTAATGAACAAAAGACTATTTCTGATATCAACAAGGGTGATGGGAAATATATTTTTATTGTAAGTGAATTCGGTTTTGGCAAGACAACAACTTTGCTTGAGTTGTATCACCGATGTATAAACAATAAACTTATTCCAATTTATATACCTGCAACAATATTAAGTAATAGTGCTTTTTCTGGTACATCAACTATCACAAGAGAGATATTTAAAATTTTGTTTGATGATATTGAATCAGAAGAGTCTGATAAGATTATTAGATTTTCTAGTGAATCTATGACATCATTGCTGCAAAATGAAAGTAATATTGTTTTAATGTTTGATGGACTTGATGAGCATTTGCAATTTTACAAGATGGAAGGGTTAAGAACTCTATTTAATTCTACTTCCGGATTTAAAACTACCTGTATTTTCAGTTTTAGAAAATCTTTCTGGGAAGAAAGGTATGAAGATTTTAATCTTGCTCTGGCAAAAAATAAAATAAAGCAAGACTATATCTATTTAGTAGAGTGGGGACATGATGAAATCTCTGATTATATTGAATTGTTTCTCAGTAAAAATATCGAAAGATTTAGCACTATTCAACTTAGTCGGTTAAATAATCTAAGACAGCTAATAAGTAATAATCTTTATAGTGAATATTATGGGGATATTCCCAAAAGGCCTTTATTCTTGGAAATGATTCTACGAGACGTTGTTTCTGGAGACATAAAAAAGCGAAACATAAGTGAACTTTATCTTAGTTACTTTCTCGAAAAATTTGACAGAGATATTTTAGGACAGTTTGAAAAGTTTGCACCTCAAAGAGAAACACCTAGCTTGGGTATCGGGGCTTTAAAAACAATACTCCTTGAAATTCACGAAGCCGTTGCTCTTTCATGCATTAAAAATGAAACTCTAGTTCATCCTGATGAATCTATTGATGCGATAATTGAAAACATGTTTCATGAAAGAGATATTAGACATAATATGACTCAACTCGGGTTATTAAATGACATAGCAAAATTCCTTTCAATTTCTGTACTTACACCTGTATCAAAAAGAGGGTACATGAATATGAAATTAAAATTTGTTCATAAGTCTTTTATGGAATTTTTCATAGCTAGGGCAATCTGTAAAGAGCTGCTTAAGGAAGTTAATGATGATGTTTTTCATATTCATTACCTATACTCTATAACAAAGTATAGTTATCCGAGCTCAATAATGAATTTTTTCGATTCATGTTTAGAAAATGAAATTAAAGAATATGGCATTGAATCTGTAAAAAAAATTATTGAAAGAAAAGCAAAGAATATCTCAAAAAAACCGAGCCCAATATATACCTATGTAATTCAAAGATTTAACATTAAATGGGAGCCAAAATCTCCCTTAGTAGGATTTGAAGATTTACCTTTTTGAAACTCTTTAAAACCCTACACTACGATAAAAGCTCAACAAAGATTTGCAAGTACAAGTGAGTGACACAAGGATGCCGCCACAACGTACAAATGCTAGTAACAAAAAAAATATTTTTCAATCCTCTACAACTATTGATTTTACTAGCATTTCAGCCGATATGAACTATTGCTGCAAAAATATTTTTTAAAATTTATTTGGTAGTATCAAAAAAATAATTTCATCTTTGCATTGCAAAACAAAATTTAAAAACAACAAAACATGTTACGCATACAACTACATATTAAATCGAAAAATTGTTTTAGTCCGAAGGGGGATTATAACAAAAGCAGGGCATGTTACGCTGATAATTAAAACAACTTAATTAACTATAACATAAGCCCCTGCTACATCGCAGGGGTTTTTTGTTAACATCAAAAATTAAAAAAAATGCAAACACAACGCATACAATCGTATTTATTTCATGGGGCAGTGGTATTACCTAGCAGTAATAACTATGCCAAGCCGCAAGCAAATAGTACCATTATGCTAGTTGAAAAAAATGATTTTAAAAATAAACGACCGAGGTTTAAAAATTTGGTGCAGTAGCAATACTGCACAAAAAATTAAAGCCCGGTCAATTAAAAATGACTGGGCTTTTTTTATGCCAATAAAATAAAAGAACATAAAAACAATTGGGTTGATATTGATAGCTAGGCTAGTAATTGAGTTAACAAAAAATACTAAAACTATCAAACATGAAAATAAAAATACCATCATACATCCGGCAGTGTTTATGATGACAGCAGAATATTAGATGCAGAAGGAGGAATAAGGCTTTCCCCATGAGATGCAGTGGGGAAGCCTTTTAAAAGTTCTTTGATTAAAAATATAGAAGCATTCCGACTGGTCGGATACTCCATTTGGATTGGAGAGGCTGTAGGTTCGAATCCTGCCTTCTATACAAACTCTTGAAAACAATAGTATGCGACAATGTTGTTGCTGCAATACGGTTTGTTGGTGTAACGGCTAACATGTTTGATTGTCTATCAAAGGCTAAGGGTTCGATTCCCTTACAAACCGCAAGAACTATTGAGTGTTGCAACGGCAGTATATCAGATTTTGATAATGATAGTTCGAGACTATCCTCGATTACAAATGTTGGCTTTAGCTTATCCCGAAGTTTCGGGAGGTAAAGTAGCACACTGTGAATGTGAAGAACAGGGTTCAAGTCCCGGAGTCAACCAATACGGTTTGGTGTAATGGCAACACAATCATTTCCCTTTTTTTCTAAAAGGTAAATTGTAAATGAATGTATTTGGTTCAAATCCAAAGGCCGTACAAAATTGGTTTATGGTGCAATGGATAAGCACACTTCACTACGAATGAAGAAATGAAAGTTCGACTCTTTCTAAGCCAACAAAATTGCGACTTGGTGTAATGGCAACATGTCGGTCTCATAAGTCGAGTGATGCAAGTTCGAATCTTGCGGTCGTAACAAATGATGATATAACTCAATAGGCAGAGTTCTATCCTGATAAGATAGTGGTTGAAAGCATGCCTGCCGGCAAGTTCAAATCTTTCTATATCACAAAACTGGCTCGTAGCTCAATGGTAGACGCACCGAGCTTTTAACTCGGGGGCTGTGAGTTCGAATCTCACCGGGCCAACAAAAAATGGATGAATAGCTCAACGGTAGAGCAAGTGTTTGTTAGGCACTAGGTTAAAAGTTCGAATCTTTTTTCATCCTCAAAAATGTGAGTACGACAACGATGGAGAGTTGTAGCGGTCTGTAACACCGCAGCTTTTTTAGCTTAGTAAGTTCGAGTCTTACTACTCACACACATGGAGAGAGTCCGGATGGTCATGGAAGCTGTTTTGAAAACAGACTTGGTGTAAAAGCCTCAAGAGTTCGAATCTCTTTCTCTCCGCAAAAAAATTGGAGAGTTGGCAGAGTGGTAATGCAATGACCTGCTAAGTCATACATCGTTTATTCGGTGCATAGGTTCGAATCCTTTACTCTCCGCTTTATTCAACGAAGCTTTTGCATAGTTGAAAAAAGTTCTACTGGCAGACATGGCGTATGCATTCGATTGCAAATCGAAAGAAGAAAGTTCGAATCTTTCGTAGGACTCGTAAAAAAAATTGTTTGATACCAAAAATTCGATAATGAGGAAATAAGACATCAATCAACAAAAGGTAAAAAACAAAATGGTTCTTTGGCAGAGATGGTTCTATTGCGTTAGTCTGAAAAGCTAAATATCAAGGTTCGATTCCTTGAGGCACCACAAAAAAAAATAAAAAATGAAAAATGGAAACACAAACACAACAGCGACAATGGCGTACACTTAGCGGTAAGTGTATAATGAGGCCTATTGCAGACGAAATTAAAGAAACACTTGCAAATGAAATTGCCATCGGCAATCAATTAAAAGTTTGTATTGGTACCGATAGTCAAGTAAAAACCAACGTAACAGAATTTGCAACCGTAATTGTTTTTGTACGAAAAGGTAAAGGTGGTTTTATGTTCATCTGTAATCAAACTACAAAACAAAAAATGAGTATAAAAGAACGTATGTTGGTAGAGGTTGCAAAAAGTATTGATGTGGCGTACAGTTTGTGCAAAATATTTACATGCTACGGCGTAGATATGGAAGTACATGCTGATATAAACACCAATCCAAATTTTAAAAGTAATGATGCCTTGAAGGAAGCTATGGGCTACATAATGGGAATGGGATTTGCTTTTAAAGCTAAGCCAGAAGCCTTTGCTAGTAGCAGTTGTGCAAATAAAGTAGTACAATAAAAAATTTAAAAACAAATTATGGTACAGATAATAATAGGTGTGATAATTATTCAAGTAATAATATGGATAGCACCACAAATAAAGGAATGCATTCTAAAGTTGTTTACGAATAAAGTGAAAAATAATTTTTTTGAAAGTAACTACATAGAGGTAAAAGCATTTTATGTTAAAGAGTTTAATGAAACTCCATGCATAAGCTATATAGGGGATTTAGATACCGGAAAGGCATTTAGTTACATTGATGCTGGTAACGCAGGAGAAGTGTTAGCTATATATCAAAGAAATTTCTATAACTGGCAAAAGAATCATCAGGAGTTTTCTAAAACCATTTTTAAAATTGAAAATAAGATTTTGATTGAGTTAGGTGATGATTATGCCGAAATATTGTTTAATAAGAAAGATTATGCTTTTGCTAACTCGTTAGTAAAAGAGTTTTCAACTTATAAAGCACCCAGGAAAGAGGATGACTTTGAGATAAATATTATCACTAGAACAAATAGTGGACTTGAATTAAAGGAATTATCAATAAAGCCAACACATCTTGATGTAAACCTTTATTATAATGATGATTTTAAAGCAGTGCATGAAATTATTAAAGCAAGGTTAGAAAAGGAAAGTGATAAGGGTATTATTCTTTTGCATGGTTTGCCTGGAACTGGTAAAACTACTTACTTAAGATATTTAATTGGTCAAGTAAATAAAAGAATATTGTTTGTATCTCCTAATGTGGCTAGTGATTTAATGAGTCCTGAATTCATTGATATATTAATTGATAATCCCAATGCAGTTGTTATTATTGAGGATGCTGAAAATATTATTATGGATAGAAAGTACAGTAGCAATAGCAGTGTGAGTAATCTATTAAATATTAGTGATGGTTTGTTAAGTGATTGTTTAAATGTTCAAATCATTTGCACTTTTAATAGTGCTTTACAAATGGTTGATAGTGCATTATTGCGTAAGGGAAGATTGATTGCAAAATATGAGTTTGGGAAATTATGTAGCGAAAAATCTCAGGCATTAAGTAATCATTTAGGGTTTAATAAAATAATTACTAAACCAATGACCATTGCAGAAATTGCCAACCCTGATGCAATGGAAATAGAAGAGCCTTCAATGAAAGTGGTAGGATTTAGAAGGGAAACAGTAATGAATTAATAGAAAGTTCTTTAAAATATTGCGTAAGCAAAAACTAGGTTTATTATTTCTATCAAACAAACCAGATGAGTGTTTAAAAAAAGCACCATAGTGCAGTAGCGGTAGCAATCTGTATGCTGTTGTTGAAGAAGTATAAATCGCCACAACCTGTGGGACATGGGTTCGACTCCCATTCACTTTAAACGGTGATAGCTCAGATGGCTAGAGCAACAGACAATCATGTGGGTTCGATTCCCACTCCAACGGTAAATTGGATAGCTAAATGGTAAAGCAAAGCACTCAGGATGCTTCGATTAAAGGGAGATCATCACTTCTTTAAAAAAGATGAAACAAAAGCAAGTGTTACTTTCTCAAAGCAATACAGAGAAGTTAAATTCAAGTGTATTTGCAGGAAAGTTTTACAGTTGTCAGCAAAATGAAAATAAGTTATTGGCGGCAAGCACTTAACATTTATGTAATGTAAAATTATTTTACAAACGTATGGGTTAACTGCTTTCTCAATAATAGCCAACATTCATTTTCCGCAATAGTAAAATAGAAAGTAACATAAGCTTTTTTAAAAATTAATTTAAATCAGCGTCATCAGCGAAATCGGTGGGCAAAAATATTTTGCATTAATCCGACTAATCTGTGGCTAAAAAACAAAACAAGGTGAAACAAGTAAAAATTAACGCCTACCAAATTGGTTTGGTGTTTAAAAATGGCGTTTACAAAAAAATGTTACCAGCAGGTAATTATTGGATGTGGTTAAACGAACAAGTAATGGTGTACGATATTACTAAACCATTTTATGCGCCAATAGAGTTAAATATTTTATTGCAAGATGCTGCATTGGCAAACGAATTACAAATTGTAGAAGTAAGCGATAATGAAATTGTATTGCAGTACGAAAACGGTTTGTTAAAGCAAGTATTAGCTGCAGGCCGTTATTCATTTTGGAAAAGTGCAATCAACTATAATTTTGTAAAAGCAGATATTAGTAAAATTGAAATTACCGAAAGTATTAATCGTACGGTGTTGCAAAACAAATTGGTAGCGCCATATGTACGGTGCTACACTGTTGAAAACTACGAAAAAGCCATTTTATTTATTGATGGTAAGTATGCACAGCAATTACAAGCTGGCATTTATTACTGGTGGAAAAACAATATTACTATTGTGGTAGGCAAGGCAGATATTCGTATGCAGCAAATTGAAATTAATGGTCAAGAAATTTTGACTAAAGACAAGGCTGCATTGCGTATTAACGGTTATGCTCAATACAAAGTAATAGATATTGAAAAAGCTATTTTGCAAAATAAAGATTACGAAAAGCAATTGTATGTAGCCTTTCAATTAGCATTACGGGAGTATGTAGCAGCGTATGGGTTTGATGAATTATTGGAGAAAAAAGAAACTATTGCGCCATTTATTTTAGAAGCAGTAAAAATTGCTGCCGAAAACTTAGGTGTGGCGGTAAACAACTTTGGTATCCGTGATATTATTTTACCAGGCGATGTAAAAGACATTATGAATAAAGTATTGGTAGCAGAAAAAAATGCACAAGCCAATAGCATAATGCGTAGAGAAGAAACTGCCAGCACACGTAGTTTGTTAAACACAGCTAAGTTAATGGAAGACAACTCCATGTTATGGAAATTGAAAGAGATGGAATACATTGAAAAAATTGCGGAGAAAATCAGCAACATCAGTGTGAGTGGTAATGGCGCTATTATGGAGCAGTTAAAGCAAATTTTTGCTGTGCAGAAGTAATGTTATATTGCTGTGGGCTTAAGCCCACAGCAATATTTTAAAAGTTTTTGTACTTAGCTTTAGTTTTTCAATAAAGCTTTATTGGCGTCGCACTCTTGTACTACATATCTTTATTGAACTTTTACTGGAGAGTAGATTAAAACACAATTAAAATGGAAAATATAAAAAACATATTAAAGCAAATAGAAGAAAAGCGAAACATAAAAATATTGTACGCTTGTGAAACTGGCAGCAGGGCTTGGGGCTTTCCTTCGCCGGATAGCGATTTTGATATACGATTCATATACATGCATGAAAAAGATTGGTATTTATCGTTGAGTGAAAAGAAAGATACAGTAGAAATAATGGATGGAGATTTGGACATAACAGGCTGGGATTTACGTAAATCTTTACAGCTATTAAAAAAGTCAAATGCTCCGTTAATAGAAAGATTTAATTCACCAATAGAATATTATGCAGCACCAGAATTTAAAGCCAATTTTAAAGAATTGATAGATTGCTATTATTCACCAATGGCTGTTTTCTTTCATCATCATTCTTTAGCAAAAAAGTTTTGGGAAGAGTTGAAAGATAAAGAAGCATATAAATTGAAAAGTTATTTTTATCTAATACGGTCATTGCTATCTTGCAATTGGATAATACAAGATAATGCAGTAGTACCAATGCATATAGAAGGATTGATGAAATATGTAGATGAATCAAAAAAAGAAAAGTTGAGAACTTTAATAGCTTTAAAAGCTACTGTTGCAGAAAAATATTTGCACCCTAAAGATGACTATTTAAATGACTGGATAACCAATCTTTTTGAACAAATAGAAACGGCAAAATACAATCTCTTTGTAAACAATAGCAACATGAAATTATTAAATGAATTCTTTTTAAAAATGTTATATGCAAAAGCTAACCATTGATTATGTAAAACAAAACGGGTTGCTAATATTTGAAGCAATTATAGGAAGCAAAGCTTACGGTTTAGCAACTCCAAAATCGGATACTGATATTAGAGGTGTATTTATTTTACCGCAAAATATGTATTATGGTTTGCAATATACTGAGCAGGTAAATAACGAAACCAATGATATTGTGTATTATGAATTGCGAAGATTTATTGAGCTTTTGGCAAAAAACAACCCTAATATTTTAGAAATGTTGAATGTGCCTGAGGAATGTGTTTTGTTTAGGCATCCAATAATGGAAATGATAAAGCCTGAGTATTTTTTATCTAAACTGTGTGAGCAATCTTTTGCCAATTATGCTTTTACACAAATTAAAAAGGCGTATGGTTTAGAAAAGAAGATAATGCAGCCAATGGATAAAGGAAGGAAAACAATTTTAGATTTTTGCTATGTGTACAAACAAAGAGACGCAATATTATTTACTAAATTTTTACAAGATGAAAACTTGCAACCTAATCATTTTGGGTTATCAAAAATTACGCATTTAAAAGATTGCTACAATTTGTATTATTCTTTTGAACAAGCATACAGTGGTATTTTAAAAAAAGAAAACGCAAATGATGTTTGTTTAAGCAGTATTCCAAAAGGCGAAAATCCTTTGGCTATGTTGTATTTTAATAAAGATGGCTATTCTGCTTATTGTAAACAGTATAATGATTATTGGGATTGGGTAGTAAAACGAAATGATGATAGATACAACACCACAATGGCTCATGGAAAAAAGTACGACTCAAAAAATATGATGCATGTTTTTAGGTTGTTGTTTATGGCAAAAGAAATTGCTTTAGAGGGTAAAATAAATGTGCATAGAAATGACAGAGAATATTTACTTGCTATTAAAGAAGGAGAATTTGAATACGATGATTTGGTAAGTAAGGCAGAGGAAATAAAAAACGAGTTGCCTTTACACTATCAAAAATCTAATTTACGAGATGAACCAAACATGGATGAAATGAATGAATTATTAATTAAAATGAGAGATATTTATTATTGGAAATAAAGAACTATATCCAGAATTAATTGACTATGTATTTGAATATTGCACAAAATTTGAAACTGAGATTGAGAAAAAGGCATTTAGGCATGACTTTGCAATGGAGAAAAGTAATCAGGGAACAAAAGTTCGTACCAAAAAAAAATGAGTAAATTAAAATTAACAGGAAAACAAATACGTGCCATTGGTTATCCAGAAGGGCCAGTGGTAAGTGTGGCTATGCATGTTATGTGTACACACTTTAAGCATAGTAAAGAAGAGGAAGTAATACAACTATTAAAAAATGTATTAGCAACACCGGAAAATTATTTAGCTGATGAAGTGTTAGGTAAAATAGCAGAAAAATTAATTGTGGTTGAAGAGGAAGAATCAACCGAAATTCCATTAAATGAAATAGGAATTGACTACAATATATTTGGAGCAAAACATATTGAAGAAGGGGCTTTGCTGCAAATGCAAATTGCTGCAAAATTGCCAGTGGCTGTTGCTGGTGCTTTAATGCCTGATGCACATCAGGGGTATGGATTGCCTATTGGAGGAGTATTGGCAACAAACAATGCTATTATTCCTTATGCAGTAGGTGTAGATATTGGTTGCCGAATGTGCTTAAGTATTTTTGCAATTGATTCAGATGAATTGAAAAAAAGAGATGCTTATTTTCAAAGGGAATTGGTTGCAAACACATTGTTTGGTGCAGGTAGAGAGTTTAGCAAATTAGATGTGTATGCAGCAGCATCTGCAACCGATGTGTTGGATAGAAAAGAATTTAGTGAAATTTCTTTTTTAAATAGTTTGCATAGTAAAGCCATGAAACAATTAGGAAGTAGCGGTAGCGGTAATCACTTTGTAGAGTTTGGTAAAGTAGAAATTACTGATGCTAATAATCCTATGCAATTGTCTGTTGGTAGTTATGTGGGTTTGCTAAGCCATAGTGGTAGCCGTGGTTTGGGAGCAAATATTGCTAACCACTACACAAAAATTGCCATGCAAAAAACTGTATTGCCAAAAGAGGCTAAACATTTAGCGTGGCTTAGTTTAGACAATGAGGCTGGTATGGAATATTGGTTGGCTATGAATTTAGCTGGCGATTATGCAAGTGCTTGCCACCATACCATCCATGCAAAAATTGCAAAAGCAATTGGCGAAAAACCATTGGCGATGGTAGAGAATCATCACAACTTTGCATGGAAAGAAATGTATAATGGGCAAGAAGTTATTGTACATAGAAAGGGTGCAACGCCAGCTGGCAAAAATGTGTTAGGTATTATTCCAGGAAGTATGACGGCACCAGGTTTTATTGTAAAAGGTAAAGGCGAACCAACCTCATTAAATAGTGCAAGCCATGGAGCTGGCCGTAAAATGAGCCGTACAAAAGCATTAGGAAATATTACCCATGAAATTTTGAAAAAAGAATTAGCCACACATGGAGTAAAGCTTATTGGCGGAGGATTAGATGAAGCACCACATGCTTACAAAAATATAGAGGAAGTAATGCAAAGCCAAACTACATTGGTTGATGTGTTGGGAAAATTCTACCCGAAAATTGTGCAGATGGATGGAAGTGATCCAAGGAAGTTTAGGAAGAGAAGAGATGAAGTGGTGGGTGAATAATATTGGCATATTCCACGCTACAGTAAAAGATCCTCAATGGTATGCCGATGAACGGTTCCGAATGTTCGGAAGTGACACAACCTGCCTACCGGCAGGCAGGCGATGATGCTATCAAACTAATTACCTTATCAGTCCTCAACATTTTGAGGGCTGTTTTTTTTAAACTATTTTTACTCCATTAAAATTATACATGACAACTATCGATAAAATAAAAGAATTATTTGCATCGTTCTCAAAAGATGAAATTACAGGTATTGATAAACTACCACAAGCCGGTAGCGAAAGGCATTATTATAGAATATATACTGCAACTAAAAACTTTGTAGCAACCCATGGCGCTAATATTAAAGAAAACGAAAGCTTTATTTATTTTACCGAACACTTTAAAAAGAAAAATTTAGCTACGCCGCAATTATTTTGCATAAACGCCGAAAAAGATATTTATATACAAGAAGATTTTGGTGATGCGTCTTTATTAAATAAGTTAGAAGAACTAGGTTATGTGCCAGAAGTATATAATTTGTACAAAACTAGTTTGCATCAATTAGCCTTACTACAAATAAAAGGTGATGAAGGATTAAACTATAAAAAATGTTTAACCAATTCATCATTTGGTAAACAAGCAATAATGGCCGATTTGCTTTATTTTAAATATTATTTTTTAGATGCGTTACGTCGCCCTTACGATAAACAAAAATTGATTGATGATTTTGAAGCTTTAAGTAATTATTTATCTCATACCGAGTATAAGTTTTTTATGTTTAGAGATTTTCAGAGTAGAAATATAATGGTTAAAGGCAATGGGGATGTTGGTTTTATAGATTATCAAGGTGGAATGAAAGGTGCTCCACAATATGATGTGGCCAGTTTGTTGTGGCAAGCAAAAGCAAACTTACCAGATGATTGGAAAAATTATTTATTGGAAGATTATATAAATTCTTTTGAACGTATTGTTGAAGAAACGGTAGATAGAGACGTCTTTAAAAGTCAGTACAATGGGTATGTTTTAATTAGGTTATTGCAAGTGCTAGGAGCGTATGGTTTTAGAGGTTTGTTTGAGCGAAAAGCACATTTTTTAACAAGTATTCCGTTAGCATTACAAAATTTAAAATGGTTTGTACATAACCAAAGCATTGGTATTGCTGTGCCTGAGTTTAAAAAAGTATTGGAACTTTGTATTAGCAATGAAGTAATGCAAGAGTTTACACCAGTACAAGCTACAAACGAAACACCTTTGGTTGTTGATGTTTGCAGCTTTTCGTTTATACAACAAGGCTACCCAAAAGATGAAACAAAAAATGGAGGAGGTTTTGTTTTTGATATGAGGGGTATTTTAAACCCGGGCCGTTTTGATGAGTATAAACATTTAAGCGGCTTAGATAAATCCGTTAAAGATTTTTTAGAACAGCAAACTAAAATGCCCGATTTTTTAAATGGTGTATATAGTATTATTGATGTTTCTGTTGAGGACTATATTAAACGTGGCTTCGAAAATTTGTGTATTAATTTTGGATGTACTGGTGGTCAACACCGAAGTGTATATGCAGCCGAAGCTGTGGCTAGGCATTTAAAAAACAAGTTTAAGGTTAACATAAATTTAAATCATACGAATAAAGAAAATTGGAAACGAAGCCCCCAAACCCCCTAAAGCGGGCTTAACTTTCGGTGTATTTCTTTTTTGAAAATAGCTGGCTTTTTATATATTTAATTATTCGAAAAAATAAACCTTGAGTAATATAAAAGCCCAAAGTTCTCCTTTAGGGGCGGAGGGGTTCCTCATTTATGAAAACAGGAAACATCAATATGTATTACGGGGCTTCCAATTTAATTTTTAAAAGGGCAGAGGAATTAAGAAAGGTAATGACACATGAAGAGGAGATTATTTGGAACGAATTGAGTGGAAATAAACTTGGCGTTAAATTTAGAAGACAACATCCATTATTATTTTACATTGCTGATTTTTATTGTCATGAATTAAAGTTAGTTATTGAAATTGATGGTTTAATACATAGTAAAGAAGATATAAAAATAAATGATGAAGAAAGGCAAACAGAGATTGAAGCACTCGGTATTAAAATAATTAGATTTACAAATAAAGAAGTAGTACATAGTCTAGAAAAAGTTTTAACATTAATTATGAATCATATAAAAGATCTACAAATTAATAGAGACCAAAGTTCCCCTTTAGTGGCGGAGGGGCACCAAAGTTCCCCTTTAGGGGCGGAGGGGCTCTCAGCCATAATCTTCTCCGCAGGCCTAGGTACTCGTTTTAAACCTTGGACAGATAAGCATCCTAAAGCACTTGCCCTGGTTAATGGTAAATCTTTATTGCAACGAAATATTGAATACTTGCAGCAATATGGGGTTACAGATGTGGTTGTAAACATTCATCATTTTCCACAACAAATAATTGATGCTATTAATGTAAATAAAGGATGGGGAAGCAATGTAGTGGTTAGCGATGAAAGTGATGTGGTGCTAGAAACTGGGGGTGGTTTAATAAAAGCTAGGCATTTATTAGAGGGCAATAAACCATTTATTTCTTTAAATGTAGATATACTCACCAATTTAGATTTGAATAAATTAATTGCTTTTCATCAACAACATAAACCTTTAGTTACGTTTGGAGTAACCAATCGTAAATCAAGTAGAGTGTTGTTGTTTGATGAAGCCAATAGATTATGTGGTTGGAAAAATTTACAAACTGGCGAAACAAAAATATCCATTGATAAGCCAAACCTTATCGAAAAAGCATATAGCTGTGTAGTAATTTATGAGCCACAAATTTTTTCGTTAATAAAACAAACAGGTAAATTTTCTATTATGGATAGCTATTTAGATTTAGCTGCAGATCATACCATTTTAGGTTACGACCATAGCGGCGATAATTTAGTAGATGTTGGTAAACCAGAAAGTGTAGCAATTGCAGAAAAATTATTTCTTTAAAATCAATTACTCCTCTCTCCCAATCATTTTACCACCACTGTTCCATTTACTATTTAGCTCTTCAAATTCTTTAACATCATCTGCAGTAAACTTTTTAGTCACTAAACTTTTTAAATTGGGCTGACCAGCATTTACCCATGCAGTGTACCAAAAACTGGCAATACTTTGTATGCTCTGCCGCATGCGGCGCTCAATCATTCCATCTAACTTTTTATTAAATGCCTTAGTAAAGGCCGTAGAATATTGTTTTATAACAACGCCGTTTCTTTCTTCAAAACTATATTTTTTATCGGCTGCAAATTGTTGGGTTAATTGTTTTTCAAAAAACAAAACACTATCCGAGGCTTTAGCACTTTCCAATACCCTTGCCCATATAAAATTGCCAGGGTCTTTAATGTATTGAGCTTTGCCAATAAAAAAATCCCATTCTTTTTCGGCTAATAACTCGGGGGCTCTACTCTCCCAAAAACCATGTATACCTTTTTGATTGGTAAATTGTCCGTTATGATTACTATTGGCATGCAAGGGTACATGTGCATCGGCAATATAGTGCCCAATTTCGGCACTGTTTTTCATAATGCTACTAAAGTTTTTTTCTTTAAACGCATTGGTTAAACGGTACAACATAAATTGTACATGCCAAGGTACAATGCCATATTGCATTAAACTATCTTGTCCAAACTTAGCAACGGCGCTATCCCATTTACGGGGTAAGTTTATATAAGGGTAAGTACCATAATGGTCAATATCTATATAATGCCTAGGCCCTTCATCCTTAACAGCATAACGCCGTTTATCTGGGTCAATCGAATGCTCGGTTATAAAATCTGCATTGGGTTTGTATAACACCATCATTTCTGGCGGTAATAAAAAAACTGCATAATTATTTATTTTTTTATGAGCATAAAACCCCCAACAGTAGGTTGGCAAGTAAGCAATAATTAATAAGGCTATAAGTGAGTAATATTTTAAAAATTTTATCATAAAATAAATGTGCAAGATTATAAGTAACCAACTTAAAAGTACAACATTAAACTATACATAAAGAGTGCTTTAAAGCCTTACTTCTTATATCAATAATTAGGGGGTGGTTTCTTCTAAGTCCGTTACTCCGCCACTTACCGTAAATTTCATTGTTTGTGCTGCACTTATATTAGTTATGGGCTTAACTCTTGATTTAGGTATTACATATACATTGCCAGCAACCGAATAGGCCATAGGAATATAAACGGTTACATAATCTTTTAATCCAAAATCATCCATATCTTCCCTTGTAACAAAACCAAAACGCCAAACATCGTTGTCATCAACATTGGCTAAAACATTTTTTGTAAATTTCTTTTTTTCACCAGCAAACGCTTCAAAAAAATCTCTGGTGGTGCTGTAAATATATTTTATACCTGGTGTTTTTTCTAAAATTTTATCTACAAAACTTACCACCCTACCCGTTATAAAAAAAGAGCTAAAATATCCAATGAAGATAAGCGCCGCAATAATTATTAAAATTCCAATACCGTAATTCTGTACTCGTACATTTCCTTGCAAATCTTTATAAGTAAATATGGGTAAAAGATTATCTATAGAGGTAACTAACCAAAATATTGAATAGGCTGTAATAGCAATTGGGGCAAGTATTAGTAAGCCCTGCAAAAAATATTGTAAAAGTTTTTTGAAATTAAATGCATTTTTCATCCATTATTTTTTTACAAATATACTTTAATTTCAAAGGGTAAATCGGCAAATAGCAACATAGCCACTACTTTTTGGCTAGTTTATAAATACTTTTTTGGCCCTATATTAAGTTTAGGTTAAAAAATAAATAAAAACTAAGAAAACTTTGGATATACAAATAGTTTCCTTAGTTTTGTGGCCCAAATCTTAAATATGGACGTAAAAGATAGAATAGTACAGGGTAGTTTAAAGCAATTTATGCAATACGGTTTTAGAAACGTAAGCATGGATGATATTGCCAGCAACCTTGGTATGAGTAAAAAAACCCTATACCAACACTTTACCGAAAAAGATGAATTAGTAGAAGCTGCATTAGAGTTTGATATTGAAAATGATCAAAAAGATTGTGTACGCTGTACCAATACATCGAATAATGCAATTGCAGAAGTGTATGATATTATTAGTGTGGTGGCAGAGCAGTTAAGAGATATGAACCCTATGGTATTATTCGAAATGCAAAAGTTTCACCCCAAAGCATTTAAACGTTTTCAACAACATAAAGATGAGTTTATTTTAAAAATGATTCATCAAAATTTACTAAGAGGTATTGCAGAAGGTTTATATAGAGAAGATATTAACATAGAAGTGTTAGCAAAATTTAGGCTAGAAAGTATGATGCTAATTTTTAATCCAGAAATTTTTCCATTTTCAAAATCCTATCCACTAAAGGATTTAATGATGATAATTGGGGAGCATTTCTTATTTGGTATTTCCTCTAATAATGGGTATAAACTTATTCAAAAACATCAGTTAGATAGATCAAAAAAATAAACGATGACACAAGTAAAAAAATCTTTTTTAAAATTAGGTTTCTTAAGTAGTTTGGTTTTTACTTCAATAGTTTCTAATGCACAAAACAGTAACTCGTTTTCGGTAAAGCAAGCAGTAGAATATGGGTTAAAAAATGCAGTGCAAGTAAAAAATGCGTTGTTAGATATTCAAATTCAACAACAAGTAAATAAACAAGTTACTGCTGCAGCAATGCCACAAGTTAATGCAAGTGCAGGGCTAACCCGATATTTTGACATACCCGTACAATCGTTACCTAATTTCATTAGTCCTGCTACCTACCAAGTATTGGTTGATGAGGGCGTAAAAAATGGAAATGGTAGTCCTATTACTTTTCCTAATGGAGGAAACTTTGGTAACATAGCTGCACAGTTTGGTGTGCCATGGATAGCAAATGCCGGTATAGATGTTAGTCAACTCTTATTTGATGGCCAAGTATTTGTGGGTTTGCAGGCAAGAGATGCGGTTTTAAAGTTTGCACAAAAAAATGTAGAAGTAACACAAGAGCAAATAAAAACAAACATTTATAAAATTTATTATCAATTAGTGGTAGGCAAAAAACAATTAGGCGCAGTAGATGCTAACATTGTACGTTTCGAAAAACTATTGTATGATGTTAAAGAAATTTATAAAAATGGTTTTGCAGAGCGATTGGATATTGATAAAGTGCAAGTGCAATTAAATAACCTTACTACCGAAAAACAAAAAATAGAAAATTTGTTAGCCATAGGAAATGCTGGTTTAAAATTTTTAATAAATATGCCACAAAAAGAAACGTTGGCATTGACCGATACACTTAGCGAAACGTTTATTAAAGACAATATTTTAGACGAAAGTTACGATTATAAAAACCGAAAAGAATTTCAATTATTAAGTATAGCCCAACAATTAGGAGAGTATAATATTAAACGATATAAACTAAGTAAATTACCTACAGTTGCTGCTTTTGCTAGTTTTAGTAAAAATGCACAACGTAGCTCATTTAACTTTTTTAATAAAGGTGATTGGTTTAGTACATCGCTAGCAGGTGTAAAAATATCGGTACCAATTTTTGAAGGTAACAAAAAAAACTCCCTAATACAGCAAAGCAAGTATGAGTTACAAAAAACAAAAAATAATATTGCTCAATTACAACAAGCCATTGATTACGATGTAAATACTGCTAGAGTAAATGTAAAGAGTGCTATTTTAACCATTGATGTACAAAATCAAAATATGGTTTTGGCAGAAAAAGTGTACAACACCACAAAAAAGAAATTTGAACAAGGCTTAGGAAGTAATCAAGAAATTTATACTGCACAAGCCGAGCTTAAAGTAGCCCAAACGAACTACTACAGTGCATTGTACGATGCTATTAATGCAAAAATTGATTATTTAAAAGCTACTGGAAAATTGTAGTTAATTAAAAATTGATAATTAAAAATTAAAAATTTATATAAAATGAAAAGTGTTTTATCAATAGTAACTGTTTTGGGAGTTGTGGTAATTTTATCATCTTGCGGTAATAGCAAAAAAGATGGTAGTGCTGCTATCAACGATTTAAAAGCAAAAATAGAAAAAGAAAAAAAAGAAAAAGCCACTAACGATGCAGAGTTAAAAAAGCTAGAGGCAGATTTGCTAAGAATGGATAGTAATACCGCAATGGCTGCTAAAGTAAAATTAGTAAGTACCATGTCTGTTACTACACAACCTTTTGAGCACTTTATTGACTTGCTAGGCAGAGTAGATGCTGATAATGTTTCCTATATTTCTCCAAGAGGCATGGGGGGGCAAGTAAAAGCAATTTATATAAGCGAAGGCCAATTTGTAAAAAGAGGACAGCTCGTTTTAAAATTAGATGATGCCATTGTACGTCAACAAATCCTTGCTGCACGTAAAGCAATGGATGGTATAAAAACGCAACTAAATTTTGCAAAAAATATTTATCAACGCCAAAAAAATTTATGGGATCAAGGCATTGGTACCGAAGTACAATTGATTACAGCAAAAACAAATGTTGAAAGTTTAGAAAATCAATTAGTGGCTGCTAACGAACAAGTAAAAGTTGCGATTGAGCAATTAAACACAGCTAATGTGTATAGCGATGTAAGTGGTATTGCAGATAAGGTTAATATACGTATTGGCGAAACATTTGTTGGGGCTACCCAAATGGGAGGGCAAATTGTTATTATCAATAAAAACACCTTAAAAGTAAAAGTAAATGTTCCAGAAAATTACTTAACTCGTTTGCGTACAGGCACACCCGTTTTAATTAATATTCCCGATGCTCAAAAAGTTAATATTCCCTCATCAATTTCATTAATAGGACAAAGTGTAGATGCTAATTTACGAGGCTTTATGGCAGAGGCAAAAATACCAAGCGATGGCTCGTTAAAGCCTAACCAAACTGCCATTATGCGTATAAAAGATTATAGTGCCACCAATGCAATTGTAATACCTGTTAATATGGTACAAACAGATGAAAATGGTAAGTATGTTTTTACTATGCTAAAAAGTAGTAATGGAAAAACTACTGCACACAAAGTGCCCGTAATAATTGGCGAAGTTTATGGGGATAATGTAGAAATTAAAAGCGGCTTAAATGCAGGGGAGCAGTTGATTACAGAGGGCTATCAAAGCTTGTACGAAGGGCAAGCAATAGCAACAGATGCTAAATAAGTATTGAAACATTCTTCTTCAAAACTAACATTGAAGAAGAAAAATAACATAACGATTAGAGAAACAAAAAAATCTTGATTACAAAAAAACAAGTATGAAAGTTTTAGACGGAATATCAAAAAAAATTAAAGAGTATAAACCCACAAGTTGGGCTGTTGATAATAAAACTGCAGTGTATATTATTGCAGTGCTTATTTCATTGTTTGGCTTATATAAGTTTAATACAATGCCAAAGGAGCAATTTCCAGATATTGTAGTGCCAACTATTTCGGTAGTAACAGTACATATTGGTAACTCTCCAAAAGATATTGAAAACTTAGTAACCAGGCCAATTGAAAAACAATTAAAAGGTATAAGTGGTGCCAAGGTTAATAAAATACAAAGTACCTCACAAACCGATTATAGCCTTATTGTTGTGGAGTTTGATACCGATGTAAAAACAGAAATAGCTAAACAAAAAGTTAAAGATGCTATTGATAAAGCTAAAACAGATTTACCCAACGATTTAACACAGCAACCCAATGTTCAAGAATTTGCCTTTAGCGAACTGCCTATAATGTTTGTAAACGTAAGTGGCGATTACGATGGCTTAAAACTTAAGTACTATGCCGATAAAATGCAAGATAAGTTTGAAGAGTTAACAGAAGTTACTAGGGCAGAAATTGTTGGAGCACCCGAAAGAGAAATTCAAGTAAATGTTGATCCGTATAAAATGAGTTTGGCAAGAATATCTTTTATGGATATTGAAAATGCTATTAGTAGAGAAAATAGAGATATTACCGGAGGCTTGATAGAAGTGGGTAATATGAAACGCACCATAATGGTTAAAGGACAATTTACAAGTGCCTTAAGCTTACAAGATATTGTTGTACGTAGTGGTGCTCAAGGAGCAACAGTTTATTTAAAAGATATAGCTCAATTAAAAGATACTGTAAAAGAAAAAGAAAGTTATGCTAGGTTAGATGGTAAAAATGTAGTTACATTAAATATTGTAAAAAGAGCTGGCGAAAATTTAATTAATTGTGCCGATAAAGTAAAAGAGGCTGTTGCAGATATGCAGGCAAAAGATGAATTGCCTAAAGATTTAAAAGTGGTGATTACTGGCGACCAAAGTAAACAAACCAAAACATCTTTTAACGAGTTAGTAAATACCATAATTATTGGTTTTGTGTTGGTATTAATTATTCTTATGTTTTTTATGGGCGTTACTAATGCATTTTTTGTTGCATTAAGTGTGCCCTTAAGTGTATTTGTTGCCTTTATGTTTTTGCCTATAGCCACAGCAATTATTGGTACAAATGTTACCTTAAATTTTATTGTACTTTTTGCATTGCTCTTTGGCTTGGGTATTATTGTAGATGATGCCATTGTAGTAATTGAAAATACGCATCGTATTTATGCAAATGGAAAAGTGCCTATTGTAAAAAGCGCCAAAGAGGCTGCTGGAGAGGTTTTTATTCCTGTATTGGCTGGTACGGCAACAACACTTGCACCATTTTTCCCTTTACTTTTTTGGAAAGGTTTAATAGGTAAGTTTATGATTTATTTGCCTACTATGTTAATTTTAACATTAGCCGCATCGTTAATTGTAGCCTTTATTTTTAACCCAGTATTTGCCGTAAGTTTTATGAAGCCAGAAGGCAAGGAGCATGAAAAACCTAAAAATAGCATCTTTAAAAAATGGTGGTTTTGGGGTATGATTATTATGGGCGTTTTGTTAAACATTTTTGGATTTATAGTAGGTACACAAATAGGTAACTTAGGTACAGATGTTGCTGCTATAACAGCTCAAAAATTTACCTTACATGGCTTTGGAAATTTCCTACTAATAATGGCTGGTTTGGTTGTATTGAATGCCTATCTTTTAAACGGACTTATTTATCGTTTTCAACATAAGGCCTTACCCAAATTAATGAACCGATACGAAAAATTATTACGTTGGGTTTTAAAAGGATGGAGACCGGTTTACATGTTTGCATCCTTGTTTTTACTTTTCGTGGTGTCGTTAGTGTTATTATTGGCTAGAGGTAATAAATCAACCTTTTTCCCAAGCGGAGATCCTAATTTTATTTATGTGTATTTAAAAATGCCCGTAGGTACAACTGCCGAGTATACCGATAGTGTTACTCGTATTTTAGAAAAACGAGTAACTAAAGTATTAGACAATGAGCTACCAACAAAACCAAACGGAATTGTAGAAAGTATTATTACCAATGTAGCTGCAAGTGCTAATAACCCTCAAGATAATAATAGAAGTGTACAAAGTAATTTAGGAAGAATACAAGTGAGTTTTGTGGAGTACGAAAAAAGACATGGTAAACAAACAATGCCGTTTAAAGAAGAAATTCGTAAAGTAGTACAAGGTATACCAGGCGCAAGTATTGAGGTAGCACAAGAAGATGGTGGCCCACCAACCGACCCCCCAGTAAACATAGAAGTAAGTGGCGATAATTTTGAAGAAATTGCAAAAGTATCTTCACAGTTATTTGCGTATTTAGATGTTAACCCTGTTGAGGGTGTAGAAAATTTGCAAAGCAATGTGGATTTAAACAATCCAGAAATTACTATTAATGTAGATAGAGAAAAGGCGATGTTGGAAGGCTTAAGTACAGGACAAATTGGTATGGAAATTCGTACCGCTGTATTTGGTAAAGAAGTAAGTAAATTAAAAGAAGGTGAAGAGGAATATAAAATTCAATTACGCAGTAGCGATTTAATTCGTAATAACATTACCGATTTGATGAATATGCGGATTACGTTTTTGGATATGAATACCATGCGTATTAAATCTATACCACTTAGTACGGTTGCTAAAATAGATTATACCAATACAACAGGTGGGGTTAAACGCAAAAATGTAAAGCGTACCATACAATTACAAAGTAATGTGTTAGACCCTACAATGGTGGGCAAAGTAAATGAAGAGTTGCAAACAAAAATTGACGACTTTAAAACAAAAACAAAAATACTAGCTGATGTAAATATTAAACTAAGTGGGCAAAGTGAGCAAGAAAAAGAAACTTCTTCCTTTTTAGGAAAGGCCATGTTAATTGCCATGTTATTAATCTTTTTAATATTGGTACTGCAGTTTAATAGTATGAGCAAACCCTTTATTGTAATGAGCGAAATTTTCTTTTCAATCATTGGGGTATTATTAGGGTATGCACTTACGGGTATGACGATTGCTACCATTATGTTAGGCGTAGGTATTGTAGGTTTAGCGGGGATAGTAATAAAAAATGGTATTTTATTAATTGAATTTACCGATGAGTTAAGGGGTAGAGGTGTAAAAACAAGAGAAGCCGCTATACAAGCCGGACGAATTAGAATTATACCTGTATTACTTACAGCAGTAGCTACCATTATGGGTTTATTGCCTTTGGCTATTGGGTTTAATATAGATTTTGTATCGTTGTTTCAACACTTAAATCCACATATTTTCTTTGGTGGCGATAGTGTAGTGTTTTGGGGCCCATTAAGCTGGACAATTATTTTTGGATTAATATTCTCCTTCTTCCTTACGCTAATAATGGTACCAAGTATGTACCTTATAGCCGAACGCTTACGCCGCCCAATGGAAAAGTTTTATGGCGGAAAATGGATAGCTATTTTCGGATTTTTAGGCCCCTTCTTTTTTATTTTTGTAGGGTTAATGTATTTGGCAAAAAGGCTACAAGGTAAAAAAGTGTGGGTAGGGCAAGTAAAAAATAGATAACTTTTTTAAAATAAAAATAAGTTTAAGCTGTTTGATGTTATAATCAAGCAGCTTTTTTATTTATTTGGATAAAAGTTTGTTAATTATTTTTTTTGCTCTATATTACGGTCACTTATATAATTTATTGGAGCAATTCAATAAATTATTTTCCAATATTCTGCGTTAAACCAACGTAATTGCTATTTACCAAAACCTAACCAATTTTATGCACATGCATATTAATTTTTGTTTCTCTAATCAACTGCTAATTATGAAAAAGATTTATCTTTTGTTGTTTACTATGCTGTTTACAGCAAGTACTTTCGCACAAACAATAGCCTCTCAAGAGGTAGAGCCTAACGGCACAGTAGCAACTGCTTCACCTATTGTTGGTACCTCGGCAAAAATAAAGGGAAACATTTCTCCCGATGCCGAGCTTGATTATTATTCTTTTACAGCAGTGGCGGGCGACAAATTATATGCAGCCATTCAAACATCATTTACAAGTAATGCATCTTTCGATGCACAACTGAGGCTGTTTGCTTCTGATGGTACTACATTAATAGAGTTTGATGAGGATGATGGCTCTTTAGGTAGTACATCATCATCAATTGCAGGAGCTACCATACCCGCTGCTGGTACGTATTATTTGCAAGTAAAACATTTTAGTGCAACTAACCGCCTTCACGGGTACGATTTATATTTTAGATTACAAAACGGAACGCCGACACCAGAAGTTGAAAGCAACGATGTCCCAGCCACAGCAAACACAATGCCTACAAATGGTTGGGTAAGTGGTGCCAGAAACCCAGCAATAGGAACCGAGCAAGATTGGTTTTCGGTAACACTTGCAGCAGGCGAAACAGTTTTTATAAGCATGGATCTTGATCCGGAAAGAGATAATGTACAATATAACGGAAGATTGGGCTTTGCCCTTTTTGGCGATGCCACTAACCAAATTTTAGTGATAGATGATGCCTCTACAGGCTCTGTTGCCAACCCACTTTCCGAAGCTTTTTTCTATACAGCAAAAAATGCAGGTACCTATTACGTATTTGCCGATGCTACTCTTGCTACAACAGGTGGCCCCACAGCTACCTATAACATTTCATTTACCAAATTTGCAGCTACAAGTGGTTATATAAATTATCCTTCTACAAATGTACCTCAAACCATTCCAGCAGCTACAGGATCAATTACATCAACTATTACCATAGCAGATAGCAAATTAATAAAAGATATTGGTGTAAGAATCGACCTTACACATACGTTGATGGCCGATATAGACGCAACACTAACCTCTCCAAATGGTTCAGTAATCCATCTTTTTACAGATATAGGGGCAACCGCCACAGGTGGGCAACAAATAATGAACTTGCAACTTAACGATAATAACGGGGTAACACCTGTATTTACGGTTATGAATGGGGTGGCAATTCAACCCGAAGTACTAACTAAGTTGGATATGCTCAAAGGTGTTAACACCGCAGGTACATGGACGCTTACTTTGTATGATGATTTAAACAACGCATCTGGAGGTACACTAAATAACTGGTCGTTAGATGTGTTGGAAGAAGTGCCCCCAAACATCGCAACTGCAACGGTAATTGCTAATGAAAATTTTGAAACTGGCGATGGTGGCTTTACACATGCTGGTGTAGGAGATGAGTGGGCAAGAGGTACACCATCCTTTGCACCTATAACCACAGCTAATAGTGGAGTTAATTGTTGGAAAACTGACTTGGCAAATACGTACAATGCAAGTTGCGATCAAACACTTTCATCTCCAACATACGCCATACCAAACACAGTTAGTCCTAAATGGCTTTCTTGGGCTATGAAACATCAGGTGGAAAATAGATCCTTTGATTCTTTAAGAGTTTATGTAGAAGAAGTAGGTAACCCTACTAACTATAAAACATTATTTAATTGGCTTGGTGCTACTCCAACTGCAACTATCGGTAGTCCGGGAGTTTTAAATAATTTTTCAGCAGGGTGGGGTACGCATTGGGCAGATGTTACTTCTTTTGCAGGGAAAAATATCCAATTTAAAGTAAAATTAGCATCCGACGGTTCGGTACAATTAGCTGGTGTAGCCATAGATGATTTTAAACTATATGATTTATGTTCACCATCATCAATAACATTAGGCACAAGCCCAACGGTTTGTAGTGGTATCACTTCAGCTAACTTGCCTTATACAGCAACTACGGGTACACCCGATAGATATAATATAGATTATGATGCAGCGGCAGAAGCACAAGGATTTGTTGATGTGGTGAATGCAGTATTACCTGCAACCCCAATTGCTTTAACCGTTCCTGGTGGTGCAATCGCTGCTACTTATAATGGTAGTATTACCGTTCAATTAGCTGCAGGCGGCTGTTTAAGTCCAGCTGTGGCATTTACTGTAACTATTAACCCAACAAATACAGTTACGCTTACTTCCGCACCTGGTACCAATGCACAAACGGTTTGTATAGGTACACCAATCACTAGCATTACTTATAATACAACTAATGCAACCGGAGCAACATTTAGTGGCTTACCTGCTGGTGTATCTGGTGCATGGGCAGCCAATGTGGTAACTATAAGCGGTACACCAACTGTTGCAGGACCATTCAGCTATACCGTAACCTTAACAGGCGGTTGCGGTTCAGTAACAGCCAATGGTACAATAACTGTTGCAGCAGATAATACAATTACATTAACATCTGCTCCTGCAACAACAACACAAACAGTATGTATAAGTACACCCATAACCAATATTACCTATTCAACAACAGGAGCAACTGGAGCAACATTCAGTGGCTTACCTGCAGGTGTAACTGGCGCATGGGCAGGTAATGTAGTAACTATCAGTGGTTCTCCAACTACAACAGTTGGCTCGCCGTTCAGTTATACAGTAACCTTAACAGGTGGTTGTGGTACAATAACGGCTAGTGGTACAATAACGGTTAGTGCAGCTAATACAATTGCATTAACCTCTGCCCCTGGTACAAACATTCAATCAACGTGTTTAAATTCTCCAATAACTAATATTACATATAGCACTACAGGTGCAACTGGTGCAACTGTAACAGGTTTACCAGCAGGCGTAACTGGTTTGTGGGCGTCTAATGTAGTAACCATCAGTGGTACACCTACAACAACAGTTGGTTCTCCGTTCGGTTATACCGTAACGTTAACAGGTGGTTGTGGTACAGTAACTGCCACCGGAACAATTACAGTAAGACCATTACCCGTAATTGCTAGCACACAAGTAGAACCTACCACTTGTGCTTCGGCCGATGGTTCAATAACGTTAACACTTAGCGGAGCAGCTGGTCCTTATACATTTGCATGGACAGGATCAGGTGTAAACCCAAATAGTCAAAATCAAACAGGGTTAACTGTAGGTGCATACAGCGTAACAGTTACAGCAGCTAATGGCTGTACTGCAATTGCCAACATTGGTTTAAGTGGACCTGGTGGTTGTGGTATTTGTCCTACTATACCAACCTTTACAACAACACCATCAGGTGCTGCATGTTCTGGTAGCAATGTAACCTTAACAGCATCTGGCTTAACCAATATGGGTAGTACTTATGGTATACTATTTAAATACTCAACAACTGCATTAGTTAATCCTTATGTAGGCGGTACAACTATTGCTACCATTGCTAATGGAGCATTAACAAGCGGAGGTACTGTGGCAACGGCAAACACAACTACAATACCAGTTGGTAATTATTTTGTATATGCAATATTAACTCCAACCCCTGTTGACCCAGCTTGTCGCCCTGCCCCACAAGTAAACTTAACAATTGGTGCTACACCAGATGTGAATACGGTAGCCAATCAAATAGTTTGTAATGGAGCATCAACAACAGCAGTAACCTTTACAGGTTCTGTACCAGGTACAGTATATAACTGGACGAATGACAATGCATCAATAGGCCTAGCCGCAAGTGGTTCAGGAAATATTGGAAGTTTTTCAGCAGTAAATGCCGGCACAGCACCAGTAGTGGCTACTGTAACGGTAACGCCAAGTTTCACTTCTGGCGGCAGTGGTCCCGTATCTCAAGCTTTTAATTTTACAGGTGGTATGCAAACCTTTACGGTACCAGCTGGTGTAACCTCAATAAACATTGTAGCTAACGGAGCACAGGGAGGTAACGCAGGGGGATTGGGCGCATCTATTACAGGCACCGTTACTGTAGTGCCCGGTGAAGTGTTGAACGTGCTTGTAGGAGGTCAGGGAGCATCCGCTGTAAGTTCAAGCAATACAGGCGGCGGCGGTGGTGGCGGCGCCTATGTAATACGCGGAATAAATACACCATTGATTATCGCTGGTGGTGGTGGTGGATTTGCTTCGCCATTCTTTACATCAGGTACTTATGTTCCAGCTATATCTAATGGACAGTCAGGCAATAATGGAGGATCAACCAGTGGCGGTGGCGGATCCGGAGGAAACGGCGGCAATATCGGACTTGGGGATTGTTGTTCTCCAGGTGGAGCCAGCGGCGGCGGTGGCCTCCTCACTAATGGAACAAATGCTTCTTGGGGAACTGGTGGCGCAGCCTATGTAAACGGCGGCACTGCAGGTTTGGGAGGTTCGGCAGGAGCAGGGCCTTTAGGACTTGGAAATGGTGGATTTGGCGGTGGTGGTGGTGCAAATTATGACAATGCAGTACGCTGCGGCGGCGGCGGAGGATATAGTGGAGGCCAGGGAGGTTATTTCGGTTCCGGTTCTGGCTATGCTCATGGCGGTGGTGGCGGATCATTTAATGCAGGTACCAGTCAGAGTAATCAGGCTGGCATACAAACAGGTAATGGCTTTGTAACGATTACTTATAACTCAGCTGTACCAATAACTTGTACAGGCACCCCAATAACATACACGTACACAGTTAACCCAACCCCAACAGCGGTAGCAACACCAGCTAGCCAAACGGTATGTAGTGCAACACCAATTACAACAATAGCCTTAACTGGCGCAGTAAGCGGAACAACGTACAACTGGACAAGAGATAACACAGCAACAGTAACGGGTATAGCAGCAAGTGGCAGCGGTGATATAACTGGTACATTAACAAACACAACAACAGCCCCAATAACGGTATCGTTTACTATAACACCAACAGCTAATGGCTGCCCAGGTACAGCAATAACAGCAACGGTATTGGTTAACCCAACACCAACAGCAATAGCTACGCCAGCAGCACAAAGCATATGTAATAACACAGCTATAACCCCAATAGTAATAACGGGCAATGCAGTTTCAGGTGTAGTATATAATTGGACAAGAAACAATACAGCTACCGTAACGGGCATAGCAGCAAGTGGTAGCGGTAAT
>JANMEU010000030.1:0-28980 GCA_031377245.1 Bacteroidota bacterium | reverse complement strand
AGCTGTGGTGGCTACTCAACTATTTTTTGCCACCGCACAGCAAAAACTTTTTTAATCAACCTTATTCAGGATGATTTATCTTAGTAAACTAAATGCAGGATTATTATTATTAACAAGACAACTTTTTTCAGGACGAGTCATCAAAAAGCCAGGCAGCAGTTCCGGGCGGACGAATATAAAATTCCCCACCATCGGCAATACCTGCTCGTTAGCTGCAACCCAAAGCGACACTCATCATCACCTACAACCAATTAATAAATGACAAAAATTAATAGCTTCACTTCAAAGCATCCTTGGGACAGAAACTTCTTTTTAGTAATGATAGGCTTTGCCTGGGTAGCTATTCTTTCCGGATTCATAAATGACATTATAAAATTAAACGCAGAAGGCCGACTTCATTTCCCAATTGTAGTTCATTTTCATGCTGCAATATTTTTTGGCTGGCTTTTATTATTTACAATTCAAGTCCTTTTAATCCGAAGAGGAAATTTTCAATTACATAAAAAACTGGGCATAGCTGGTGTAGTGCTTGCAGTTCTTGTTTTCATTTTGGGAGTAATGACTGGCTTAATAACTGAAAACGTAAAGTTTGGAACTAAATTTTCCGACCCTGCTTTCGTAAGTGTTATGTTAGGTGACATGTTGGTATTCGCAGGTCTGGCGACAGCAGGTATTTCTATGCGAAAAAATCCATCTGCACACAAACGTCTTTTGCTTATTGCTACACTGATTTTGACAGATGCTGGATTTGGCAGAGGTATTAGTATTTGGTTATCATCTTTTTTGGGAAAACCATATTGGGAATATTCAAATTTTGTTGATGCTTTTTGGCCATTCTTTGTTCGCCAATTGTCGTGTCCTTTTACTTTAATTTTCATGGTCGGGGTTTATGACTTTATTACCCGTAAGCGACTTCATCCTGCATACGTTTGGGGCTTACTTTTCGCTTTAAGTATTGACTTGACTGCTGGTTGGCTATATTTTAACCCTGAATGGTCAAAGGTTGCAACAAAATTAATTGGACACTAAAAAGCAAAAAGACAAAGTTGATTGACGACAAAAGTGGGTGTGCAGCTAACATTGTCTCGTCCTAAAATAGGTTGTATAAAAATCAACTAAAATGGATATTAAACAACAAGCCATAACGGAGTAGTTAAAAATCGGATGCAGTTATCGAAAATTATAAGCCAAGTATAGTAAGCATCTTAAATTGTAGCCCGTTTTTTAAAATAATAGAATACTGTATTACCCATTATTTAAAATAAATATAAAATTATGCGTTACCTTATTTTTTTAGTTGTACTTACTACTTGGTTCTCCTGTGTACAAAATGATACAAAACAAAAAGAACTTGAATTAAAAGATAGAGAATTAGCACTAAAAGAAAAAGAGCTGAAGTTGAGTGAAAAGGACTCTGCAAAAAATACGGCTACCATAGATAGAGTAAGAAACAATTTTAATCAAGATACTACTTCTCAGCCATTAGTATTAACTCCATTAAACATTGATGGCAATATAGGTTATGTTACATTTTCCCAAAATAATAAGACCGTTTTTTATTTTGACGCAGCATCAAAAAAAGGGAAAATTAAACTCAATGGGGTAGAATATATTTTAACCAAAATGGAAGGGTCTTATAAATTAACAGGAAGCAACGTAAATATTACCACTACTAAAGGCAAATGGGAAGAAATGGAAAGCGATTGTGCTTATGGAAAATCACTTGATGTTACAATTAAAATGGGAACTCAGGTTTTAAAACTTAGTAACGTTGAAGTGCAAGATTGTTCGAGCATGGTTGAATAAAACTAGCCAATATTAGGTTTGGATAAGTTTGCTAAACATTAAACATTTTACGTTTTAAGTTATTACTAGTGTGTATTCGTTGGGTTAAAGTTTTAAAATCATATCGCTATACGATTCGCTTAATAAGTGCATGGGTGCTACGTTTAAAAAAGTTTGATAATAAAGGCATTGCTCTTTTAATTGTTCAATACCAAACCTTCCATCTGCATCAATAGCTTCCACCTCTACAAAAGTGCCCAACCCTACTACCCTATCAAAATGAAATTTTACATTATCTATAAAGTATATTTTTCTAGTTTTATCTACTACAGCTTTTATACCATGCACTTTTGTTAATAGTTGTTTTAGCGATGCGTTTGGCGCATGTTGGTACAATAAAATATCGGACTGTTTTGCCCCTCCAACATTTTCTCTTTCGTAATAAATTAAGGCGTTTTCAATAGTACCTTCTCTAAGTTTTAGTCGTCCTTTTTCTACATTAAAATACGTATCTATTTGATGATCTACTCCTTTAAATATGGGGTTTAGGGTTGTTAACTTTTCTTCCAATTCATCAATATTAGCTGCTGTGGCTTTAAACTCAAAATTTAATCTGTTCATACTTTTTATTAATTTACGTTTTCAATTATACAACTTTCAATGATAACTTGGCAAGATTTTGAAAAAATAGATATACGAGTGGGTACCATATTAACTGTAAGTGATTTTGCAAATGCAAAAAAGCCTTCGTACCAATTAACGATAGATTTTGGTGAATTGGGTATTAAAAAATCTTCGGCACAACTAACCAGATTATACCAAAAAGAAGACTTGTTAGGTAAACAAATTATTGCTGTTGTAAATTTTCCGCCAAAGCAAATAGCCAATTTTTTTAGTGAATGTTTGGTGTTAGGGGTATATAACGATGCTAAGGAAGTGGTATTGTTACAACCTAATCTTGCTGTAAGCAATGGAAATAAAATTGGTTAAGTTTCGCTCAACTTTTCAAAATATAAACCCAGTTTTTTAAAATTGCTTTTATTAAGCGTAAAAAAATTATTTCTTCCCTCTTTTCTACATTCTATAAGCTCACTATCGGCCAATAACTTAATATGGTGGCTACAGGTAGGTTGTGCTAAGCCAGTTAAATCAACCACATCGCAACAACGAATGCGGCCATGTTGTGCAATAGAATTTAATATAGAAAGCCTGTAAGGATCGGCTACTGCCGCCATAGCTTTTTCTATAAATTTATTTTCTGTTTTAACCATACTGTTTTAACCTTTAGCAAACCTACTTTTATTTACTTACGCAAAAGTAATTGTATAAATTTGATTGTTATGCAAACCGAAACAATTTTTTATACCTCCCCTATTGGCATTTTAGAACTAGGTAGTGCCGACGATTTTTTAACTACTCTACTTTTTATAAACTCATGGAAGGGTAAAAAAATAGATGAAAAAGAAATTATTTTTATACCACCAACCACATCCATATTAAAAAAATGTGTGGTACAACTAAACGAATATTTTGCAGGTACCAGAAAAATATTCGAATTAAATTTCTCTTTAAATGGCACTTCTTTTCAACAACAAGTTTGGACGGAATTAACCAATATACCCTACGGGCAAACCATTAGTTACCTTACCTTAAGCAAACGAATTAACAATGTAAAAGCCATAAGGGCAGTAGGTACAGCTAACGGCAACAATGCCATAAGCATTATTATTCCTTGCCACCGTGTAATAGGTAGTAATGGAGATTTAATTGGGTATGGTGGTGACTTGTGGCGAAAAAAATGGCTACTGGATCATGAGGGAAAATATCAAAACGGCGTACAAACCTTATTTTAAATAGTTACTGTTAAACGGTTTTTACTTTAATGCTGTACCACTAAACGATAGAGGTAATAAATCTGTTACCGAATTAATGATATACACTTCACCAACCATTCCACTTAAAATAATTCGTATGGGCTGATTGGTTCTTTCTTCATACTCTGCTAACATTTGCCTACACATGCCACAAGGCGAAATGGGCTTATTACTACTTTTACTATTATAGCTAACGGCTAATGTATTAATGGGCTCATTACCATAAACACTTGAAATGGCTGAAAGCAACACTCGTTCGGCACAAATAGTTACGGGGTAACTTGCATTTTCTTGATTGGTGCCTGTTAAAATATTACCATTATTTAACAACGCTACTGCACTTACTTTAAAATTACTGTAGGGTGCATACGCATTTTCAGTAACTTCTTTTGCCTTTAAAAGCAAGTCTGCATCTGTCTTTGTAAGCTCCTCAATACCGCTATAAATTTCGTAACTAAAAGTATATGCTTGTTTTTTCATTTTATTTTTTTTAAAATCAGCGATAGTTTTTTATGGCATCATAACAGACCAATAGTTGGTCAATCAAAAACACTTCACCGATAAAAAATCCTCTTCGCATTGCTACAAAGAGGATAATTATATTCTTTAAAGTTAACTTATTTTATTTAATCCATCTAAAAAGCCTTTTCCACCTTGGGCCACCTTCCCAACTAAAGAAAATTAGTGAGGCTTTACCCACTACATGATCTTCTGGCACAAAACCCCAATAACGACTATCTAAGGAATTATGTCTATTATCTCCCATCAACCAAAAATAATCCATCTTAAAGGTGTAAGATTTTGTTTCTATTCCATTTATAAAAACTTTACCTTCTTTTTGTTCAAATTTATTTGCTTCATAGGCTTCAATACAGCGCCTATAACGCACAATGTTATCCGCAGTTAATTCAATATTTGCTCCTTTTTTGGGCACCCAAAGTTTGCCATAGTTGTCTGCTGTCCACATATGGGCCGAGTCAGTCATGGTGTAATAGGGAAACAATCTAGCATCTGGTCCATCTAAATATTGTGTAAATAAAGCCGAAGTAGCAGCCGACATATTTTTTTTCTCTTCGTTGGTAATATTTACTAAATAACCGCCATCGCTATCTGGTCTAATATCTCCTTGCAACTCTCTAATGTTAATACCCAACGTAGCTAAGTTATCAGCATCTACCAAAGTTGCTTTAGGGTTAACTACTTTATAAAATCGTTGAGCTTGTGGAAAATAATCCTCTGGTTTATTGCTTATATACAATTTGCCATTTATCACTTGAATAGTATCCCCTGCAACTCCTACACAGCGTTTAATAAAATTTTCTCTTTTATCTACCGGTCTTGTAATTATACTACTTCCGTAGTTAGTCCAAACGTTTTCCCTTGCTTGATCATAGGATAAATTTTTATTTCTTAACTGTTCATACCTAATTTCTTGATAGTAGGTTGTTTGAGAGCCAAATTGCAACTCACCCGATTCAATATTTATAAGGGTATCGTTCTCTGGAAAATTAAAAACAACAGCATCGTTACGAGTAACTGGGCTAGCAAACCATCTTGTGTAAGGTATCTTAATCCAATTTAAATACGATTTTGTGTTTAAAAATGGTACAGTATGATGCACAAATGGCACAGCTAATGGCGTATTTGGAATACGAGGACCATACGCAGATTTGCTTACAAATAAAAAGTCGTTAACCAATAATGTTTTTTCCTCTGATGGTGTTGGAATGGTATAGGCCTCAAAAACAAATGTTCTAATTAAAGTTGCAGCAACTACTGCAAAAGCCGCAGCATCAATCCATTCTCTTGCTGTAGATTTTTTATAATTATTAACTACCGCATTACCAGCATAACGTTCGCCTTTACTAAAACCCATATAAGGGAAATAAGCAAAAGGTATAAATACGGTTGCTGCATGATGCCAAAAACCAAAGCGGCCAAAATGTTCTACAAATTTTATTGCAATCCAAATGGTAATAAATTGCCCAGCTATTGGTATAAGTTGTAAAAAGAACCAATACTTTTTTAAAGGCATTTTTTCTACCATACACCAGGTATTGTAAAAGGGTACAAAAGCTTTCCACCCATCTATACCGGCTTTTTTAAACATTCCAAATAAACCAATATGCCAACCTAGTGTGGCTAAAATAAAAATAATCCATCCAATGCCCATAATCTAGTTTTTAATAGTATCAAAAGTAATATAATATATTTTAATGTAGAGAACCGCTTATCCTTGTTTTAAGTACGTTAACATTTTTGTTTTTTTAACCACAGATTATTTTACCACAGAGAACCACAGGGTTGTTTTCACAGAGGGACCAGAGGTAGAACTGAATGTGATAGTTTTGAAACTACCATGTTACCAGTAAAATCTTAGCGTTTTGGAAAACAATTTCTCTGTTTAACTCTGTGAAAAAACCTCCTTTTCTCTGTGGTTATCCCTTCAAATAACTATTGATGGCTTTACTCACTTCATCAGCCCTACTCATTATCATTAAATGTTTACCGTTTGTAATAACAGCATTGGCTTTTATCTTTTTAAATAAAAACATTTTATCGGCTGTGCCGTGTATATGAAAGGTGTTAGAAGGAATATGTATGTTTTGCCAATTTAAAATTTCGTTTACAGCCCATTTAACATAGGTTATATTTGCATTTTTGCGGTAATTATTTGCCATATTTTTTTCATCCCTAGTACCTGCACCTAAAAATAAGTTTTGTATAGGCTGTGTAAGTTTGTACGACTTCATTGAATAAATTTTATGTAGTCTTGTTTTTGCCACAAACTTCATCCAAAAGGGTAATTCATATTTTGTTTTAATGCTACTTATTAAAATAATTTTTTGTACGGGCATTTGTTTGGCAATTTCAATACTCATGATACCTCCAAACGAAAGCCCTATGAGTATTGGGTTTGGCTCATCAATATAATTCAACATTCGGCTAGCATAGCTTTGTAGCGTTTCGTTTTTTTGAGGTACAATCCAGTCAATTACCTTTAATTGGTAACCTTCAATTTGTAATTTGCTAAAGGCTTTTTCATCGGCACCAAGACCGCTAATGCAGTAAATAGTGTTCATTAAAATATATTAAATACCGGGTAAAACATAAGTATTTACATCATCAACTGTAATACCTTTTCCAGACAGTATAATAAGGCGTTCTATAACATTTCTTAGCTCTCTTATATTGCCTGTCCAGTTGTAATTTTTTAAATACTCAATTGCTTTCTTCTCAATTTCTTTTTTGGGTTGCCCATATTCTGTTGCCACTATATCTAAAAAATAGTCAATTAATAACGGTATATCTTCTCTTCTATCATTTAAAGAGGGTACATGAATAATTATAACACCTAATCGATGGTATAAATCAAGCCTAAAGTTTTTTAGCTCTACTTCTTTTAATAAATCTTTATTGGTTGCGGCTATCACTCTAACATCTACATTAATATCTTTCTCTGCACCTACCCTAGTTATTTTACCCTCTTGCAAAGCCCTTAATACTTTTGCTTGTGCAGCAAGGCTCATATCACCAATTTCGTCTAAAAATAAAGTACCCCCATTTGCTGTTTCAAACTTACCAATACGTTGTTTTATGGCCGATGTAAAGGAACCTTTTTCATGTCCAAATAATTCACTTTCTATTAACTCACTTGGTATTGCTGCACAATTTACTTCTACAATTGGATTGGCATTTCTGTTACTTTTTTCATGTATCCACCTTGCCACCAACTCTTTACCAGCACCGTTTTCGCCAGTTATTAATACTCTTGCATCGGTTGGGGCTACTTTTTCAATGGTATCTTTTATTTTTTGTATAGGACTACTTTGGCCTACTATCTCTTGCACCTTACTT
This sequence comes from Bacteroidota bacterium, assembly GCA_031377245.1. Taxonomy (GTDB): domain Bacteria; phylum Bacteroidota; class Bacteroidia; order Chitinophagales; family Chitinophagaceae; genus Ferruginibacter. Next base: position 21,463 of record JANMEU010000030.1, on the reverse strand, counting down.
ACCTTTCGTTTAAGCACTTTAGTTTCTATAACAAGGCTTTGTTTTTCCAACGCATTACGTAGGGTAATTAAGAGTCTATTTAAATCGGGTGGTTTACTTATATAATCAAATGCCCCTTTTTTTACAGCATCTACAGCGGTATCAATATTTCCATGGCCACTAATCATAATAATGGGTACTTCATTATTAATTTCTCTTGCCTTTTCTAAAAACTCAATACCATCTACTTTAGGCATTTTAATATCGCATAATACAACATCATACGCCTTTTCTGCAAAGCGTTTTAAGCCTTCTTCCCCATCACCTGCTTCATCTATTTTATACCCCTCGTACGTTAAAATTTCTGTTAAGGTTTTACGGATAGCCTTTTCATCGTCTATTATTAAAATATTAGCCATTTGTTTTTAACATTTTTTTTGTATGGATAAGTTAGCTAACTGCATCCAACCTGTATAACTCAAAAATAACCAATTTATGTTTAGCAAAACTGTTGTACTTAGTATAACCCTATTATGCGTTGCTTGCAACACAAACCAAAGTAATGGGCAACAGGTAAAAAATAAGCCTATTTTTTTAACTAAGGGAACAGAAAACCCCTATACCGCTATTAATAAAATACCTTTACCATCAGGCTTTTATAGAGTAGTTGAACTTGAAAATTCCTATGGAGAATTTCTCCAACACATTTCTTTAAAAAAAGACAAAACGGTCTATAAATTTAATGGAGAGTTAAAGGGTAACCAAACTGTTCAGTTTGCAGTACTGGATATAAGTGTTGGTAATAAAGATTTGCAACAATGTGCTGATGCCGTGATGCGTTTAAGAGCTGAGTATTTATTTGCACAAAAAAAATTTACCCAAATAGATTTTATTGATAATAATTTAAAGCACTATAAATTTTATCCGCCTTACACAAGAACCCATTTTACAACTTATTTAGAGCAAGTTTTTGGTATGTGTGGAAGCGCCTCGTTAGCTAAGCAATTACATACGGTATCTAATTTTAGTAGTATAAAAATTGGAGATATTATTATTAGAGGAGGTTTCCCGGGCCATGCTGTACAAGTAATAGATATGGCACAAAACAATAATGGTGAAAAAATATATTTATTGGCACAAGGCTTTATGCCAGCACAGGATATACACGTATTGGTAAATGTTGAGGACAGCGATTTAAGCCCTTGGTACAAGGTTAATGAAATAACCATTATACAAACGCCAGAATATACTTTTAGAAGTAATGAGTTAAAAATGTGGTAAGTTTTTGGAACTTAAAAATTAGCCTTTACATTTGTAGAGATAAAAAAAGAAAACAAACGGATGTAAATAACGTTTTTTTATAAAAAATATCGGGTGGTAGCGCAGGCAGGTAGCGCACTAGGCTGGGGGTCTAGGGGTCGCAAGTTCGAATCTTGTTCACCCGACAAGTGTTTTAAATAGGCTGTCTAAAAAGTGATATTTTTGTATTTCCCACAAAGTCACAAAGGTCACTAAGCAGTAATATCCAATGAAGAATAATTCTTTGTGTTCTTTTTGGCTTTGTGGGATTGCTCTTTAGAGACAGCCTCTTTGCTATTTATAGCTTAAAACCCATCTTTAAAAAATTTTTATTACTTTTGCTCCTTAATGAAACTACTCATTAAAAAAGCCACCATTGTTTCTTCATCCTCTCCTTTAAACGGAACTATAAAAGACATTTTTATAGTTGACGGAATTATCAAAAAAATTGCTGCAAACATTACAGAAAAAGCTACTAAAACTATTGAGCAAAAAGGACTTTGCATAAGCATAGGTTGGGTAGATATTTTTGCACATTTTTGCGACCCTGGTTTGGAATATAGAGAAACCATAGAAACTGGATTGGCAGCCGCAGCAGCTGGAGGTTTTACAGATGTATGTTTACTGCCCAATAATAGTCCGGTAACGGATAATAAATCGCAAGTGGAATACATAAAACAAAAAGCCACAACTTATGCTGTAAATATTCACCCAATTGGTGCAATTACAAAAAATGCCGAAGGCAAGGAGCTAGCCGAAATGTATGATATGCAAAACAGTGGGGCTATTGCTTTTAGCGATGGAATAAATAGCCTACAAAGTAGTGGAGTTATGTTAAAAGCGCTACAATATGTTAAAGCGTTTGATGGTACAATTATACAACTGCCCGACGATAAAAGTATTGGAGCTAACGGTATTGTAAATGAAGGCATAGTATCTACCCAACTTGGTTTACCCGGTAAGCCAACAATGGCTGAGGAATTAATGGTAGCAAGAGATTTAAAATTAGCAAGATATTCCGATAGTAAAATTCACTTTACAGGTATTTCATCCTCTAAAAGTTTGGAGTATATTAAACGATCGAAAGAAACAGGTATAAAAGTAACTTGCTCCATAGCACCTTATAATTTATTTTTTACCGATGAGGATATTAAAACGTATGATACTAATTTAAAACTTAATCCACCTTTACGAACAGAGAAAGATAGACAAGCCTTAATAAAAGGAATTAAAAATAAAACAATTGATTGCATCGCCAGTCATCATATACCCCAAAACTGGGATGGCAAAACCTGTGAGTTTGAATATGCTAAAAATGGAATGATAGGGCTTGAAACACTGTATAGTTGTTTACAAACCACTCTAACAGATTTACCCGTTGAGCAACTTATTGAAATGTTGACTACAAACAATAGAAAAATTGTTGGCTTACCAATTCCCCAAATTAAGGAGGGCGAAATAGCTTGTATAACCTTGTTTAACCCAACTACAACGTACACTTTTGATGAAACAATGGTAAAAAGCAAAAGTAAAAACAGTGCTTTTATCGGACAAAAATTAACAGGCAAAGTAATGGGTATTATTAACGGAGATAAAATTGAAATGAATTGAAAAAATTAACGCCCACCTACAAGGGATTGATTGTTGGAGTATTAATGATTGCTGTTTCTTTTGTTATTTATTTAACGAAAGGTAATTTTGAAAACAAATTACAATACATTGTTTACAGTTTGTATGTTGGGGGTATTGTTTGGACAATGATTGATTTTAAAAAGAACGAAGCCGTACTGCGAAGTTTTAAAGATTTTTTTGCACAGGGTTTTAAATTTTTTATTGTTGTAACTTTATTAATGGTATTGTTTACTATTGTATTTATTTTAATGCATCCAGAATTGAAAGATGAAATGATTACATTAATGCAGAAAGATTTGGCTGGTGCAAAAGATTTAGTACAAAACGATATTGACAATAGAATTGCAAGTGCTAAAAAAATGTACTTACCAGCTCACATTATGGGAGCAGTTTTTGGTTATTTAGTTATTGGTGCTTTGGTAAGTGCTGTTACAGCAGGTTTTTTAAGTCAGAAAAAAAATATGGCTTAGTTTAGAAAAAATAAATGTTAGGTTCAACATAATTAATAACGAAAACAATTAAAATTTGTCTTAGGCAAATTTGGGTAATTATGGATTTATCAATTGTAATACCACTTTATAACGAAGACGAATCTTTGCCCGAATTAACGGCATGGATTGAACGAGTAATGGTTGCCAATAACTACAGTTACGAAGTGCTGTTTATTGATGATGGCAGCACTGATAATAGTTGGACTGTTATTGAAGAATTACGTAGTAAAAACGACAATATAAAAGGTATAAAGTTTCAACGTAACTATGGTAAAAGTGCAGCACTAAACGAGGGTTTTAAAGCTGCCCAAGGCGATGTTGTTATAACCATGGATGCTGATATGCAAGATAGTCCAGATGAAATACCAGAGCTTCGTAAAATGGTTATTGACGGAGGTTTTGATTTGGTAAGTGGCTGGAAAAAAAAGCGATACGACAATGCATTAACAAAAAATATTCCTAGTAAACTATTTAATGCTGCTGCTAGAGCTATGAGTAGTATTAAACTACACGATTTTAATTGTGGGTTAAAAGCATACCGTAAAAAAGTAGTAAAAAGTATTGAAGTTTATGGCGAAATGCACCGGTATGTTCCGGTACTTAGCAAATGGGCTGGCTTACGCAATATTGGCGAAAAAGTAGTAGAGCATAGAGCAAGAAAGTATGGGGTGACTAAATTTGGTTGGAGCCGTTTTGTAAATGGTTTTTTAGACTTACTAACCATATTTTTTATGGGTAAATTTGGTAAACGTCCAATGCATTTTTTTGGTTTATGGGGAAGTGTTTTTTTCTTCCTGGGCTTTATTACATTCACCTATTTAACTATTTCTAAGTTTGTTTTTGACAATAGTGGGCTAACACAACGTCCATTATTCTTTTTTGCGTTAACGATAATGATAATTGGTACACAATTATTTTTAGCTGGCTTTATAGGAGAGTTAATATCACGAAGTAGTGCAGATAGGAATAGCTATTTAATTGAAGAAAAAATAGGTTTATGAAGATAGCTATTATTGGCCCAGCTCATCCTTTACGAGGTGGCTTAGCATCTTATAACGAACGACTTGCAAAACAATTTATAGATGACGGAAATGAAGTAACGATTTATACTTTCTCTTTACAATACCCATCTTTTATTTTCCCTGGCACTACACAATACTCTACTGAGCCCAAACCCAGTAACTTAACTATTAATGTTTGTATAAACTCTATAAATCCGTTTAATTGGATAAAGGTTGGAAACAACATAAAAAATGAAAAGCCAGATTTAGTTATAGTACGTTATTGGCTTCCACTTATGGGGCCATGCCTTGGTTTTATTCTTCGCCAAATAAAAAAGAATAACCGTACTAAAATTGTGTGCATTGCCGATAATATTATTCCACACGAAAAGCGTTTTGGCGATAAGGCATTTACAAAATACTTTGTACAACCTGTTGATGCGTTTATTACCATGAGTGATAAAGTGATGACGGATTTAAAACTATTTGCACCCACTAAACCTGCACAATTAGTAGCACATCCTTTATACGATAATTTTGGAGATAAGGTTAGTAAAGAAGAGGCAAGAAGAAAATTGGCAATAGACAATGAGCAAAAAATTCTTTTATTTTTTGGATTTATAAGAAAATACAAGGGATTGGATTTACTGTTGGATGCTATGAAAATAATTAAAGACTCTGGCTTGCCAATTGCTAATTGCCAATTGCTAATAGCTGGTGAATTTTATGAAGATAGAAAAGCCTACGATGAACAAATTGAAAAATTAGGCATACGAGAAAGTTTAATTTTACATACCGATTTTATACCCGATAGCGAGGTAAAATATTATTTATGTGCTGCAGATGTAGTGGTACAACCCTACAAAAATGCCACACAAAGTGGAGTTACTCCCCTAGCCTATCATTTTGAAAAACCAATGATTGTGACCAATGTTGGTGGCTTACCAAGTTTAGTGCCCAATAATAAAGTAGGGTTAATTGCTGAGCCAAATGCTGAATCACTTGCAGAAAAAATTTTAGAGTACTTTACAAAAGGCGAAGCTTATTTTTTACCTCATTTAATAGAAGAAAAGAAAAAATTTACTTGGAGTAAAATGACTGCAACCATTAAGCAAATGGCAGGATTGTAGTATATTGCCGCTCAATTTATTAGAAAATGATTTATAGAAGCAAAGCACCTTTACGAATTGGGTTAGCTGGTGGCGGTACCGATGTTAGCCCTTATTGCGATCAATTTGGTGGGGCCATTTTAAATGCAACAGTATCCTTATCTGCCTATGCAACGCTTGAACCTATTGAAGAAAATAAAATAATTCTTCGGGCACTAGACAGAAACGAAACAGAAACATACGAACTTTTACAGCGTTTACCCATTAACGGTACACTCGATTTATTAAAAGGTGTGTATAATAGAATCCAACAAGATTATAATTTTCCATTGAGTGGTTTTATTTTATCAACTTTTGTAGATGCCCCGGCTGGTAGTGGTTTAGGCACTTCATCTACTTTAGTAGCAGCCATTTTAGGCGTATTTGTTGAAAAGTATAAATTGCCCCTAAGCGATTATGATATTGCACAATACGCTTACAGTATAGAACGAACAGATTTACAATTAGCTGGTGGCAAGCAAGATCAATATGCTGCAACGTTTGGTGGAGTAAATTTTATGGAGTTTTACAAAGGAGATAAAGTAATTGTAAATCCGTTGCGTATAAAACCACACTATTTGCATGAGTTAGAAAATAATTTAGTATTGTATTTTACAGCAACAAGTAGAGAAAGTGCTACAATTATTAAAGAACAAGTAAAAAACGTTACAAATAACAACGAAAAAAGTATTGAGGCCATGCATCAATTAAAAGAACAGGCAAAAATGATGAAAGAGGCCTTGTTACGTGGAAAACTAAATGATATTGGCGAAATTTTAGATTACGGTTTTCAACAAAAACGTTTAATGGCTGCTAATATTAGCAACCAATCTATAGAAAATATTTACGATGTTGCAAAGGCCTCTGGTGCAACAGGTGGAAAAATTAGTGGTGCTGGAGGTGGAGGTTTTATGATATTTTATTGCCCAAATAATACTCGTTATGCAGTAATAAATGCATTGAACAGTTTTGGTGGAGATGTAAAGAAATATCAGTTTACGAAGTATGGTTTAACCACTTGGACGGTGTAATAATTTTTCATCTAAATAGCGGCTTTATTAGTTGCCTTTCTGGTTTCATTTCTTTCTGTCTGCCCGAGATAGAAAGACTATTCTACATATACTTGATTCTGATCTTTCCCCAATATTTATTATTAACTTTGCAACCTAAAATAACATTTCAATGCAACAAAAAATTAAGGAAATAATTCAATCATCGATACAAGTAAAACAACAACTTGTACAAAATGAAGCGTTAATAAAAACTATTGAAACTTGTGTTGATATTTTGGTTACTGCATTTAAAAATGGCAATAAAGTGTTGTTTTGTGGCAACGGCGGTAGCGCTGCCGATGCACAACATTTAGCAGCAGAGTTTAGCGGTCGTTTTTATACCGATAGAGATGCTTTGCCTGCTGAAGCGTTACATTGCAACACATCGTACATTACGGCTGTTGCAAACGATTATAGCTACGATGTTATTTATAGCAGAATGATAAAGGGTATTGGAAATAAAGGCGATGTGTTAATTGGATTATCTACTAGTGGGAATAGTAAAAATATTTTAAATGCTTTTGATGTAGCCAAAGAAAAAGGAATGATTACAATTGGTTTTACTGGCGAAAGTGGTGGAAAAATGAAGGATAATAGTCACCATTTAATTAACGTACCCTCAAACGATACGCCACGTATTCAAGAAAGCCATATTACTGTGGGGCATATTATTTGCCAATTGGTAGAGGAAAAATATTTTGCACAATAATGGAAGCCATAATTTTAGCAGGTGGTTTAGGAACTAGATTACGTAGTGTGGTTGCAGATGTACCTAAATGCATGGCACCTATTAACAATATACCTTTTATTAGCTTTATTATTACCTATTTACAAAATGAAGGAGTTGAAAAGTTCATTTTTTCATTAGGGTATAAAAGCGAAATAGTCATAAATTTTTTAGACGAAAAATTCACATCGCTTAATAAAAAATATAGTATAGAAACCGAACCGTTAGGTACGGGTGGTGCAATAAAAAAAGCATGTGAACATGCAACAACAAATGATGTAATAGTGGTTAATGCCGATACCATGTTTAACATTAATCTTTCAACACTTTTATATTTTCATAAAGAAAATAAAGCAAGTTGCACATTGGCTTTAAAAGAGCTACAAAATTTTGATAGATATGGAATAGTAGAATTAAATACCAATCATTCAATTTTTAAGTTTAAAGAAAAGCAATTTTGTACAGTAGGTAATATTAATGGAGGAGTATATATACTTAATGTAACCGATTTTTTATCGAAAGAATTGCCATCAAAATTTTCTTTTGAAAAAGATTATTTAGAAAAATATGTAGCTGAAAATACATTCTATGGCACTACTTTCGAAAATTATTTTATTGACATAGGTATACCTGAAGATTATAAAAAATTTGAAGAAGATTACAACTTGATTCTTAGTAAAAACTACAAAATAAATAACGGTGCTGAGTGGGATGGAATAGAATTTCTTTTTGAAACAATTGCTACTATATTTGATTAACAACAATGCTAGATTTAACTAAAATAGACAATAGCTGGACGCTGTTTTTAGACAGAGACGGTGTTATTAACCACGAAAAACATCTTGATTATATACATACCTGGGATGAGTTTAGCTTTTATGATGGGGCCAAAGAAGCTATCGCCATTTTTACAAAAAAATTTAAACACATTATTGTTGTAACCAACCAAAAAGGTATTGGTAAGGGCGTTACAAAAATTGAAGACTTAAATACGATTCATAAAAATATGATTAGTGCATGTGGTACTGTTGGCGGAAAAATTGATGCTGTATATTTTAGTCCAGATTTAGAAGATGATAGCCCCATTAGAAAGCCCCAACCCGGTATGGGTTTGCAAGCCGCTAAAGATTTTGCAGCCATTGATTTAAAAAAAGCAATTATGGTTGGCAACACTATTAGCGATATGCAATTTGGCAGAAACCTTGGAGTTTATACCATTTTTTTACCAACAACAAGACCAGAGGTTGATATAGCTGATGAAAGAATTGATAAAGTGTTTGCTTCGTTGATTGAATTTGCTAATGCATTAAACCGCCAAGACGCCAAGATGCTAAAGTAAATTTATTTGTTTCCCACACTATTCATTTTGCATTAAAACTTTGCGACTTTGTGCCTTGGCCGTTATATCTATTGTTTACTTTTAGTTAAAATTTAACCCATCCTCTACTTTTGCACATAATTTGTTATTGATTTAACTAAATTTATAGTATGAACAAATTTATCTTTCTATATATCTTATGTACACCACTTGTTTTAAGTGCACAACAACGTATTTCTAAAGAAGATTATAAAGCATTACAACTACAAGAAAATTTACTTAAACCTACGGCTTTTAAAATTATACAAGGCATTACATCTAAAGATAGATTTATGGCTGACAGCCTTTTTACAAGGCAATTTGTAACTGCATTAAAAACAAAAAATTCTTTTTATTTTCCGTTTGATTCTTTACAAACCATTAGTAGGTTATATGTACCCGATAGTAGCTTTAAAATATTTACTTGGCAAATGATGATTAACGACAATGTTATACGTCAACATGGTGCCATACAAATGCGTACATACGATGGCAGTTTAAAATTATATCCGCTAATTGATAAATCGGATGTTACTAAAACCCTTTTAGATACTATTGGTAATAACAAAGGCTGGATAGGTGCTATTTATTATAAAATAATTCAAAAGAAAAGCAGCAATCAAAATTATTATACACTTATTGGATTTGATGAAAATAATATTCGTAGCAACAGAAAAATAATTGAAGTGCTTCATTTTTTAAATGACGAGCCAACATTTGGTGGCCGATTTTTTAGTTTTGAAAACGATAAGCCTTTTAAAACATCGCAAAGTCGTTATATAATGGAGTACAAAAAAAATGCTAGCCCTCGGTTAAATTACGATGAAGAGTTAGATATGATTATTGTAGAACACCTAATTAGCGAAAGTGGTAAACCTGGCGTTGCATGGACGTTGGTTGGCGATGGAGACTACGAAGGCTTTGTTTGGAAAGCAGGTAAATGGATACATGTAGATAAAGTATTTAATCAAGCAACTCCACAAGGTAAAGAACCAGTGCCTGTGCCATTGGATAAGAGTAAGATGGTCGGGGGTGATAATTAAAAAGTAAAAATGAAAAATGAAAACATGTATCGCATCAATGTTATTGCTTTTGTAACATAATTTTTCTAATTATCAAACTGCATTTTAAACTAGCTCTCTGATTTCTCCTTCTTCGAAATGACAAGTAGAATTTAATCATCCAACTTCAACACCGCTAAAAAGGCTTCTTGTGGCACTTCTACATTACCAATTTGCTTCATTCGCTTTTTACCTTCTTTCTGCTTTTCTAATAACTTACGTTTACGACTAATATCGCCACCATAACACTTTGCAGTAACATCTTTACGCATAGCACTAATATTTTCTCGGGAAATAACTTTTGCCCCAATAGCAGCTTGTATGGCAATTTGAAATTGTTGCTTTGGTAATAACTCTTTTAATTTTTCGCAAAGTTTACTTCCAAAATGTTGTGCCCTACTACGATGAATTAATGCACTTAAGGCATCCACCTTTTCGCCATTCAATAAAATATCCATTTTTACAATATCGCTTGGTCGCATGTCAATAGGGTGATAATCGAACGATGCGTAACCCCTAGTTTGCGATTTTAGTTTATCATAAAAGTCTATAACAATTTCGGTAAGGGGCATTTCAAAACTAAGCTCAATTCGTGTAGGCGATAAATAACTTTGGTTGGTAAGCATCCCTCGTTTGCCAATACACAAGTTCATAATATTACCAATATATTCGGGCTTTGTAATTATTTGTGCTCTAATAAAAGGCTCTAAAATTACCTCAATCCTTGTAGGATCGGGCATTTCGGTGGGGTTATTTACAATTATTTTTTCGCCCTTTACAGTAGTTGCTTCAAAGCTAACGTTAGGTACAGTGGTAATTACGGTTTGGTTAAATTCTCTTTCTAAACGTTCTTGTATAATTTCCATATGCAACAAACCCAGGAAACCACAACGAAAACCAAAACCTAAAGCTTGCGATGTTTCTAACTCAAACGTTAACGAGGCGTCGTTTAATTGCAATTTTTCCATGCAATCTCTTAGCTCTTCAAAGGCATCTGTTTCTACCGGAAAAATACCAGCAAATACCATTGGCTTTACATCTTCAAAACCATCAATACGACTTTTTGTTGGGTTAATAACGTTGGTTAACGTATCGCCAACTTTTACTTCTTTGGCATTTTTAATACCAGTGATTATATAGCCAACATCCCCACAATGCACAGAGTTTTTTGCTTCCATTCCAAATTTTAAAATACCAACTTCATCGGCATAATACTCTTGATCGGTACTAAAAAACTTAACCTTATCACCTTTTTTAATGCTGCCGCTAAATATTCTGTAATAAACAATAATGCCTCTAAAACTATTAAAAACACTATCAAAAATTAAGGCTTGTAGTGGCGCTTTTTCATCGCCACTTGGTGCAGGAATTCGATTAATAATGGCATCTAAAATTTCATCAATACCAATACCACTTTTTCCACTTGCTAATAAAATATCTTCTTCTTTACATCCAATTAACTCTATAATTTGATCTTTTACTTCGGGTATCATAGCCCCATCCATATCAATTTTATTAATAACCGGGATAATTTCTAAATCGTTTTCTATGGCTAAATAAAGGTTAGATATTGTTTGAGCTTGTATGCCCTGTGTGGCATCTACCAATAACAATGCTCCTTCGCAAGCAGCTAAAGCCCTACTAACTTCGTAGCTAAAATCTACATGGCCAGGTGTATCAATTAGGTTTAAAATATACTCCTCTCCCTTGTACGGAAAGTTAATTTGAATAGCGTGGCTTTTGATAGTAATGCCTTTTTCCCTCTCCAAATCCATATCATCCAACACTTGAGCCTTCATATCTCTGCTTCCAATGGTTGAGGTATGTTCAAGTAACCTATCGGCCAAGGTGCTTTTTCCGTGGTCGATATGGGCTATTATGCAAAAATTTCTAATGTTCTTCATGTACTATCACTCAAATTTAAGTCCCGAAGTTTCGGGATGCAAAAGTAGTTGATTTTAGGGGATTTTAGAGCAGAAAAATGCGTTCCTATTTTATATGGATTTATGTATTTTAGTTAAACAAAAAGCTTGTTTTATGGCAAGAGATAGCAATTATCTAAATTCTCCTCCTTTTACGTTGTAGGCATATAATTTTTGTTCGTCGGTTTTTGGGGCTAATAAGTAAGCCTTAGTGTTAATGTTTCGGGGAGCATACTTTGGTAATTCTTGGATAAGTTTGGAATAAAATGGATGGTTAATTTTATGAAGATGTACTTTTATTTTATCCTAGGGTCAACCATTTTATACAACACATCTGCCAACATATTTACAACAATAAAAATACAAGCCGAAAAAAGTACTGCACCCATTACCACCGGATAATCTAATTTTTCCAACGCATCAACCGTTAGTTTGCCTATACCCTTCCAACCAAAAATATATTCAATAAAAAATGCCCCAGCCAATAACTCGGCAAACCAACCTGTAATAGCCGTTATTACTGGGTTTAAGGCATTACGTAACCCATGTTTAAAAATTACTTGTCTGTTGCTTAATCCCTTGGCATAGGCTGTTCGTATATAATCCTGATTTAAAACATCTAACATAGCACTACGAGTTAGCTGTGTTATAATTGCAAGCGGACGAATGCCTAAGGTAAATGCAGGTAAAATTAAATTTTTTATGGTGATGTATTTTTCGCCAGTTACCTCATCAATATCAAACCAACTACCGGTTAAGTTTAACCCTGTATAATTATGTAACACTACTCCAAAAAAATACGCTATTAAAATTGCCATAAAGAAAGACGGGGCAGATATACCAATAATGCTAGTAAACACTGCAGAGGTATCTAGCCAAGTACCTTTTTTTACTGCTGCAATAGTGCCTAGTAAAATACCAAAAAAAGTGGCGAATAGCATGGCAGCAAAAGCTAATAGTAATGTGCCTGGCACTGCTTCTATCAACATTTTGCCTACTTCCTTTTTAGTTTGATAACTTTTGCGTAGGTAAGGGAATTTTAATCCCATTTTTGTGTTACCTCCAATAAAAAAACCATTTAATTTTTTTTTATCAATATCTGCTTGTGTATGAAAACAAATAGGAGAAACATCATTTAAATACAACATAAATTGCTTCCATTTGGGTTGATCTAAATACAAATCTTTTCGAATATTATCCATTGTTTTTTTATCGCCAGTTTGACCAACAATCATACGAGCAGGATCGCCAAAGCCCTGAAACATAATAAATACAAGGGCTACTACGCCTAGGAGTATAGAAAAAGAGTATAGTATTTTTTTAAGAAAGAATTTCAATGCACCCTATTTGAATTACAATGTACGATGTACGAATGTAAACATTTTATGGAGAAATACTTAGCAGTTTAATACAAGAGAAAAACTATTTAAACACATTTTTAAAATCTCCTAAGCCCCATTTTTGTTTTACAATTGAGCCATTCATTACATACAACGTAGGGTTGCTACGGGCTACTGTTTTTAGGGCAGTAGCATCGCAAGTAAAAATGGGTTGTGTTATTTTTTTACCCTCAATAAAAACTTGATAACGCTTTTTTGCTTGTTCAATTTGTGTAGTAACAATAAATAATTTTTTATTTAATGCATTTGCTTTTATTAGTAGTGTTATATCTTCCATCCAATCTTTAGCTGGATTTTTTATTTCATCAAACAAAGAAGTATACATCAAATAATACTCCCCTTCTTGCCCCAAAATAGCCTCTGTGGTATCATTACCACTTTCTGTTGTAAATGAAAAATCGTTTATGAGTGGAATATTATTTTTACCTTTTTTTACTAAGGTTTGTTTTCTATCTACAAACTGCCAAGTGCTATCGGGTATGTTGTTTACGCCAAACTCTTTTTTCTCTCCATTTTTTTGGTAGATGAAGGAGTAATCAAATTTATCTGGTACTGCATCCTTAGGCATTTTACGTAATTCTAAAATATTATTACCCACTTTAAAAGGTAAGCAATCTTTTAAAGGCAAATGATGCTGTACATAGGTTTGTAAAAATAATACACCACTAATGGCCATTGCTAAAATAGCTATACAAATAATAGGTTTAAATAAAGGTTTTATAAATTTATGACCAATTAATAGTAGCACTACCAACACCAATAAAATAATATCCTTTGTAAATGTTTGAGTGGGTGTTAGTGGTATACAATCGCCAAAACAACCACAAGCTTTTATTTTGCCTGTAAACAAAACAAAGGCTGTTAAAAAAGTAAAAAATAGGGTTAGCAAAAGTAACAACCAAGTCGTAATTTTTTTTTGCCAACCTACTAATAAAGCCAACCCTAGCAATACTTCTAGCGTAATAATTACTATAGAAAAAGTTAAGGAATGTTCATTAAAAACATTCATTAGTTTAGGCAAAAAGCCATCTCTTGCCCATACTTCAAAAAACTCTTGCATTTTATAGCTTAAGCCTTTTGGGTCAATAGCTTTTACTAAACCACTAAAAATAAATAGGCCCCCAACTAAACCCCTTGCTATGTTTACCAATACTTTCATAAAAAGTTTTTAAAACGGTTCACTAAAACCACCAGTATTTTTAATGTTTATTTATAATTTTTAGTCGACAACAATTTTTAATGTACGTGTTCATCAATTAAAATAAGTGCAAAAATGGCGTAGTTAATAATATCGTAAAAATTTGCATCTATACCTTCGCTACTAATGGTGTGCCCATCGTTTTTAAGTATTTGTTTAATACGCAAAATTTTGGCTAGCGTTAAGTCCACAAAACTTTCTTGGCTCATTTCTCTCCAAGCCTCACCATAATCGTGGTTTTTATCTTGCATTAATTTTTTTGCAATGGCAATTTTTTCAATATATAATTTTTCAACTTCGTCAACAGGTAATTCTTCTACTTCATCATTATTAATCTCTAGCTGTATTAACCCAATAACGCCATAATTTAAAATTCCTTTAAATTCACTAATGCGATCATCGTCTATTTTTTGTTGCCCTATTTCCTGTATAGTTCGTATGCGTTTTGCTTTTATATAAATTTGATCGGCAACAGAAATAATACGGTATACCCTCCAAGATGTTCCGTAATCTTTAGTTTTGTTTAAAAATATTTGTTGGCAACTTAATACTGCTTTATCATATTGCTCATTTGTTGTACTCATTATTTCTTCTTAGATTTTGCTTTGGTTTTAACTACTGGCTTAGTTGATTTTGTTTTAGGTTTTGTTGTACTTTTTGTAGTGGGTTTAATTGCTGGTGCATTTGCTGGAGTAATTGCAACAATTTCCATGTCAAACATTAATATTTCATTGGGTTGTATTGCTGGAGGGTAACCTCTACTTCCATACGCTAATGGCGAAGGAACAAAAATGATAGCTTTACTTCCTTTATTTAAGTTTTTTAATGCTTCTTGCCAACCTTCAATTACTTGTACAGGATTTTTAGAAAGATCTACCTCATAAGGAGCAACGTGACCAAAAGCAGGATCGGTACTACTATCAAAGGGCTTTCCAGCAAGGTTTTTTCCAGTATAATTTACTTTTACCTTATCGTTTGATGTGGCATTGTTACCAACCCCTTTTTTTATGATTTTCATATAAGTGCCTAGGGGTAATTTGATTGCACCTATTATGTTATTTTTTGCTAAATAATTTTTAATATCCTCGTTTTCTTTAATAAAAATTTGCTCGTTTTTTGCTCTTTCTTTAGCGCTCAAAATTTGTTGCTCAATAGTTGATGCACTATCTGCCTTAGCTTTTGTATCATATATATCGTTAACTTTTATACAAGTATATAAATATTTACCTGGCTCAAACATTGGAGGCATAGGCATTTCAGAGTTTTTATAAGCGCTATCAACAATAATACGCATAACAACACTGTCGTTATTTTTTAATTGCATTAAAATAGAATAGTAATACATGGGTAAACTTAACGTATCAACAGGTTGTATTGGGCTAGCATATTCTTCGCTATCATACAAAACACTATCAATTGTACCCCGGTACAATTGAATAACATGCATTTTAATAAAGTTGCCGTAGCCTATTTTATCACCTTGGGTAGAGGGGTATATTTTATACTCAATATTGTTATCTGCTTTAATAAACCCATCATTTTGGGCTTTAAGATTAAAAATAAAAGTGATACACAATAAAAATAATACTAGTTTTTTCATTTTAATTTTTGATGTTTGTAAAAAATTGCTTCAAAAATAACTTAATTGCACCAATGTTTACACTAAACTGCTGTGGTAATTTATTAACGATTGATTCCCCTATAATAATGGGAATTATTAATGCTACCCCAGACTCTTTTTACAAAGGCAATATAAAGGATGATATTTTAGGCTTAGCTGCTCAAATGCTAGCCGATGGAGCTACCATTTTGGATATTGGCGGACAAAGCACAAAACCAAATAGCACGTTACATTCTGCTAAGGAAGAAATGGATAGAGTACTTCCATTTATTAAAAAAATACATACTACTTTTCCTGATGCACTTATTTCGGTAGATACATTTTATAGCGAAGTAGCCAAAGCTGCAGTTGATGTTGGTGCAACAATAATTAATGATATAAGTGCAGGAAATATGGAAAAAGAAATGTTGAAAACAGTTGCTCAATTAAATACACCATACGTATGTATGCACATGCAAGGCACCCCTGCAACAATGCAGCAAAATCCTTTCTATGAAAATAGTACAAAAGAAGTGTTAGATTTTTTTATACAAAAACTAAAGGAATGTAAAAATGCAGGAGTAAAAGATGTAGTTATTGACCCTGGCTTTGGCTTTGGAAAAACTATTGATCATAATTATACCTTGCTTAAAAATTTATCTATTTTTTCAATGTTAGATAGTCCTATTTTAGTTGGTTTATCTAGGAAAAGTATGGTGTACAAGCCGTTGCACACTACTGCAAACGAGGCATTAAATGGAACAACTGCCTTAAATATGATAGCCTTATTAAATGGTGCATCTATTTTACGAGTGCATGATGTTAAAGAGGCTAAAGAAACAATTGACTTGTTTAATACATACAAAAAAGCGTCGCACTAAATGCGACGCTTTTTTTATAACTTATTAATGTACTTTTTATTTTCCACCACCTGGTGCCTGCTGTGACTGACCTCCTTGTTGTTGTTGCATTTGTTGTTGAATTTGCTGTTGCTTCATCATTTCCATTTGTTGCTTCATCATTTGCTCTTTTTGTGCAGCCTCTGTTTGTACCTTATTTAATACATCTACAACTTCAATTTCAAACATTAAGTTAGCATTTGGTCCAATTGCAGCTCCATTACCATTTGCACCATAACCTAATGCACTAGGAATGTAGAATCTTGCTTTTGCTCCCTTACCCAATTGTTTTAATCCATCAATCCAACCTTTAATAACTTCTGGTTGTGCAAGGTTTACCAAATATGGAGTAACATGGCCAAATTGTGGATCAATATTACTGTCAAAAGCCTTACCATCAAATGTTTTACCTGTATAATTTACTTTAACACCAACACTATCATTAATAGTTCCAGTACCAGCTTTAAGTATTTCTACATACGTACCAGAAGTAGTTTTTGTAGCCGTAATTTTATTTTTAGCTAAATATTCTTTTAGCCCTTTATCATCCACCAATATTTGTTTTAGTGCAGCAATAGAATCTTCTTTCACCTTTTTAAAATAACGAATGCTATCTTTTGCTCTACCAATAACCATATTTCTTTTTTGTGCTTCTAACAGACTAGCACTATCGGTATAAATTTTTTGTACTTTAAAGGATTGTATAATTAGATACCCTTTTTTCATCCAAGGAATTTCGCTTCCCTTTGATAAAATACTATCTGTTTTTTCTCTAACAACAATACTATCTCCCTCACGTATTTGTTTAAAAATACTATAATAAGCAGGTGGTATTCTTGTACTATCTAATGTTACAATTTGATTAACTCTATTTTCGTCGGTAATTAATATACTATCTTTTTTGGTATAGGTTGCATAAGGTGTAATTTCAAAATGATTACCATCTTTTATTAATTGACCTTTACCATTGCTGATAATTTTATACTCAATACCTCCAGCTAGTTTTTTAAACTTTGTTTCGCAACTAACCAATAAAATGGCCATAAACAATGGCAACACTACTAAAAATTTACTTTTCATTTCTTTATTTTTTTTAAATTATTAACTACTTAATTGTTCTGCATTTTCTTTAATGGCAACTTTTAATTTTTCAACTACTTCCTCTAAGCTTTCTTTATTAAATCCACCTGCTGCATTGTAATGGCCTCCACCATTAAAATACTTACGAGCAAAGGTGTTTACATCAAAATCGCCTTTACTTCTAAAGGAACTTTTCCGCTCTTCGCCCCTATCAATAATAATAACGGCTAACTTTATTCCTTTAATACTTAATGGATAATTTACTAATCCCTCGGTATCGCCTACTTTAACATCATACTTTATCAAATCGGCTTGTGGTATGGCTATTAAGGCTGTATTATATTCATAAAAAACTTCCATTCTATTGGTTAAAATATTACCAATAAATCTAAATCTATTTTCTAAAAAATTGTCGTACAACTCTTCATGTACAATACTATGTACTAAACCTTTATCTTTTAAATCTGCTACCATTCTGTGCACACTTGCTGTGGTAGAAGGAAAACGAAAAGAGCCAGTATCCGTCATAACACCTGCGTATAAACAACTGGCCATATCTGGTGTTATTTTTTCATTATTTCCACTTGCACAAATAAAATCGTACACCATTTCGGCAGTACTACTTTTGCTTGTATCGCTAAGGCCATAGGTAAAAACCTCTGTTTGTGGCTCTCTATGATGGTCAATTAAAATTCTTTCGCCTTTTGCATTTAACAACACATCTTCCATATTTTTAGTACGGCTAAGGGTATTAAAATCTAAACAAAAAAGCCAATCGGCCTCATTAATAATTGCCTTACTTTTTTCTGTTTGTCTTTCAAAATCAAGCACTCCTTTACTGCTAGGCATCCAATTTAAAAAACTGGCCCAATTAGTTGGAGAAATAACGGTTACACTATGCCCCAATTGAACCAATAAATGATATAATGCTAAGGATGAACCCATGGCATCGCCATCGGGTTTTTGGTGTGTAGTAATAACTACTTTTTTAGGTTGATTAAGTAGTGGAAATATTGAAGCTATAGGTTGCATAAATTGGCGGCAAAAGTAATGTATTTTATAGCAAAAAAAGTAATTGCAATAAAAAAGCCGCCACAATTAGGGCAGCTTTTATTATTTTATTTCATTTAAGGCTTAATTAGATGCCTTTATATCCAATGTTAAATTAATTTCTTTAGCTACTTTACCTTCTGCACCATAGGTCATTCCCCATTCTGTTCTATCAATATTAAACGATGCCTTTACAGCAATTTTACCATCGGCCATAGTAACTTGTGCCGGAAAACTAACCCCTTTTGAAACTCCAAGTAAAGTTAAATTGCCTGCAATAGTATGTGTAGCGTCGGTATTAATTAAACCTTCTGGTTTTACTTCCAAAGCTTTTACTTCTGTTATGTCAAACGTTGCTGTTGGATTTTTTTCTACACCAAAAAAATCAGCCGATTTTAAATGACCTTCTAAACTCTCTTTTCCTTTTCCACTTAAATCAGTGCAGTTAATTGAGCTCATATTTAATACAAAATTACCCGATGCAACTAAACCATTATCAGCATGTAAAGCACCACTATTTAATTTTAAGGTGCCCGAATGTTTGCCACTTGGTTTAGAGCCTACCCATCCTACTACACTATTTTCAACATCAACCTTGTACCCATGGGTATTGCTAACCGCAACTGGTTTTGAATTGCTAATAATTGCGTTATCGGCATGTACAGGTTTCATGTTTACATAAAATGCAGAAGATAAACCTAAAACACCAACTGCTAAAAGAGAATAAAATAGTTTCATTACATTAAAATTTAAGTATGTGTTAATAAAGATATAAATGTTTAAACATTTATTGTACAAAACAATGAATTCAAATTAAATTAACCAAAAAAAAGGTGTTAAAGTTTTATATTTGCACAAAAAAATAATATAATGACTAACAGAACTTTTACAATGATTAAGCCAGATGCAACTGAAAAAGGTAGCACTGGAGGTATTTTACAAATGATTAATGCTGCAGGCTTTAAAATTGTGGCAATGAAAATGACACATCTTAGTAAAGAAAAAGCTGGAGAATTTTATGCTGTACATAGCGAAAGACCATTTTATGGTGAACTAGTTGAGTTTATGAGTCGTGGCCCTATTACTGCAGCTATTTTAGAAAAAGAGAATGCAGTAGAAGATTTTAGAAAATTAATTGGTGCTACCAACCCTGCAAATGCAGAAGAAGGTACTATTCGTAAAAAATATGCAGCTTCTATTGGCGAAAATGCAGTGCATGGCAGTGATAGCGATGAAAATGCAGCTATTGAAGGAAGTTTTTTCTTTAGTGCTTTAGAAAAATTTTAAGTACTACTTAATCTAAATAGTTGAACCCCCGATTTTGTCAGGGGTTCTTTTTTTAATATACAAGCACAAACAAACTAAGTAATAAATTAAGTTATCTATCAACTAAACGTTGTAACTATTGTTTTATTGTTTAGTTTTAAAAAATATGGTAAGCCTCACTATAATTCGGTATAAAAAAAGATATATTCCTTTTGCTTTTTTTGCAATGGCCATTTTTAGACTCCCCCTGTGGTTAAATAAAAATATTTCGTTTTATAAATTAATGGGGTGCGGCAAAAATGGCACATTTGATAAAACCCCCGATTTGCAGCAATGGGCTATTCTAACATTAGGTAATGAACAATCGGTTGTTGACAAAACGCAAAAAGAAATTTTAAATACACTTTATGGTGGCTTTATTGCAGGTTGGTTAGGATTGTTTGGTGTTAAAACAATTACCTACCTACTACATCCTATTGAAGGGCATGGTTTATGGGATAATAAAAAAGTATTTGGCGAATTACCTATAAAAAGTGAGTATGAAGGAAAAATTGTTATACTTACAAGAGCAACTTTACGTTTGAGTAAACTAAAATCGTTTTGGAAAAATGTAGATAGTGTAGCTAGCCAAATGGCAGGCGCTAAAGGCTTTATAACATCGTACGGTATTGGCGAAATACCTTGGATAAAGCAAGCCACCGTAAGTATTTGGGAAACTAAGGAGGATATGAAAAACTTTGCCTATAAAATGCACAACCATGCCGAAGTTATTAAAAAAACAAGGCAAGAAAAATGGTATAGCGAAGATATGTTTGTACGCTTTAAAATTAAGGAAATAGTAGGTAATTTGTAATGCAATTGCAGTTAACTTGAAAGTTGTAAATTTGGTTAATATAGATTTATGAAAAATATAAAATTAATAGAAGTTCCTTCAGAAATTGGTGCCGGTACAAGAGGTGCAAGTTTAGGTATTGATGCAATAAAAATTGCAGCACTCGATTTTATGAGCAATTTTTTTGTGCATTTCCCTTCCGAGAAAATAGAAGTGGAAAATAATCTGTTGTTTGAGCCCATACAATCCCCTTATGCAAAAAGGATTCAGGGTATCAATAATATTTATGAAAAAGTAAGTAAGGCGGTATCTGATTCAATTAAGAATAATTTTTTCCCGGTTATATTAAGTGGTGATCACAGTACGTCCGGAGGCACCATTGCAGGTATCAAAATAGCAAAACCCAAAAGTAAGCTGGGTGTAATCTGGATAGATGCACATTCAGACCTTCATACGCCTTACACTACAC
>JANMEU010000020.1:0-30077 GCA_031377245.1 Bacteroidota bacterium | reverse complement strand
TGAGGTTGTGATGACGGTTTTACATGCCGGCGGTAAATTTGATAAGGATTCTTACAAAGTTTCGGGTGGTTTGCATGGTGTAGGTGTAAGCTGTGTGAACGCCTTGAGTTCAAAACTTCATGTAACCGTAAACAGAGACGGAAAATCGTTTGAGCAGGAATATTCAAAAGGTATTCCAAAATACCCGGTAAGGGAAACAGGCAGTTCCGATACACACGGTACCCGGGTTCAGTTCTGGCCGGATCTGACCATTTTTTCCAGCGGCATTTATAACAGGGAAATACTCGAAGGCCGCTTGCGTGAACTGGCTTTTCTTAACAGAAAGATTAATATCGTAATACAGGATTTACGGGAAAAAGAGGATGATGGAAGCACCTACACCAAAACTTTTTACAGTGAAGGCGGTATTGTAGAGTTTGTAGAAATGCTGGATAAAAATGCCAACAGAAACCCCCTTTTACCAAATGTTATCTATTGCGATGGCAGGGATGAAGCATCCAACGTTGCAGTGGAAGTAGCCATGATATACAATACAGGCTACCAGGAAAACCTGTTCAGCTACGTAAACAATATCAATACCATCGAAGGTGGTACCCACGTAGCAGGTTTCAGGCGATCTATCACCAGGGTTTTTAAAAGCTATGGTGAAAAA
Source organism: Bacteroidota bacterium (assembly GCA_031377245.1). Lineage (GTDB taxonomy): Bacteria > Bacteroidota > Bacteroidia > Chitinophagales > Chitinophagaceae > Ferruginibacter. Next base: position 29,425 of record JANMEU010000020.1, on the reverse strand, counting down.
GAAGGTATGTTTGAAAAAGCCAAGGTTGAAATTGAAGGGGATGATTTTAGAGAAGGCTTAAGTGCAATTATTTCGGTAAAAGTACCAGAGCCTCAATTTGAAGGACAAACAAAAACTAAATTAGGTAATAGCGAAGTAATGGGTGTGGTAGATAGTACCCTTAGTCGTGTATTACAGGCTTATTTAGAAGAAAACCCAAGAGAGGCAAAAACTATAATTCAAAAAGTAATACTTGCTGCTCAGGCAAGGGCAGCTGCCCGTAAGGCAAGAGAAATGGTACAGCGTAAAAGTGTACTAACAGGTGGCGGATTGCCAGGTAAGCTGGCCGACTGCTCCGACAAAGACCCTCACCGTTGTGAGCTTTACTTGGTGGAGGGAGATTCGGCTGGTGGTACTGCAAAGCAAGGTAGAGACAGAAGCTATCAAGCTATTTTGCCCCTACGTGGTAAAATTTTGAATGTAGAAAAAGCCATGGAGCATAAAATTTATGATAATGAGGAGATACGTAATATGTTTACAGCCCTTGGTGTAAAAATTGGTACTACAGAAGATGCAAAAGCTTTAGATATATCTAAACTGCGTTATCATAAATTAATAATTATGACGGATGCCGATGTGGATGGCAGCCATATTGCAACCTTGATTTTAACCTTTATTTTTAGATATATGAAGGAGTTGGTAGAGCAAGGTTATGTTTACATTGCACAACCACCATTGTACTTAGTTAAAAAAGGTAAAGATCAAGAATATGCTTGGAATGATACCGAACGTAAAGCCTTAATAAAATTATTTGGTAAAGGCAACGATGAAAGCGTAAATACACAACGCTATAAAGGTTTGGGAGAGATGAACGCTGAGCAATTGTGGGAAACCACCATGAACCCTGAGACTAGAACCTTAAAACAAGTTACTATTGATAGTGCTGCCGAGGCAGATAGAGTATTTAGTATGCTAATGGGTGATGAAGTGCCTCCACGTAGAGAGTTTATTGAAACACATGCTAAGTATGCTAAGATTGATGTGTAGACCTTGGTTCTGTTATATTGAACGAAGTGAAATATCTAAATATAAACCGAATTTACGAAACGTAAATTCGGTTTTTTTACACCCATTTTTTCATTTTTAGACTTGAGAGGTGTTTAACTATGTTGTACAATATCCCCCAATTGAGCCTTTATAAAAAACTTGTAGATAAAGATTTGGTTAACGAACCCTTTAATTACACTATTTACCCAAAAACCCCATTTTCCACTTTTTTTTGTAAAAACCAAAATTTTTAGTAGCTTGTAAATTAATTACTACGTAAGAATTGGCATTTAGCGTTTCTTACCCCATTATTACTAACCAATAAATTCTAAAAAAATGAGTAAAATGTTAACCGCTTATTGCATGAAAACAAAGGAAAAAAATGTTCCAATGCAAGATGCTAATATAACCAAAACCTCTAGAGGTGGTTATATGGCTCAAGGGCACGACGGTAAAGGCAATAAAATGACTACTATGCTTAGCGAAGCAACAGCTTTAGAAGCTGTAAAAAATGGTGTAGCTAAAAAAGGCTGGTAAATTTCAATTAAAATTTTTGTTAAAGGCTGCCAATGGCAGCCTTTATTTTTGGGTATGGGTTACTGCTCTTTCCAAAAACTTATGTAACTCAGTCATATTTTCAACATTCTCAACTATTAAAATACCATTTTTGCCTACTTGCTTCAATTTGGCTTTATTGGTTTGGGTTTGTATAAAGTTTAATAAACCAGTAAAAACGTTACTTTGGAAGTACGGACTATCCGGATTACTTACAAAAAAGCACTTCAGCGTTTCATTTTTTAATAACATTTTTTCAAAGCCCAATTCAACAGCCAATTTTCTACATTTTACAGTAGTAAATAAATCTTCGGTTTGTGGTGGTATTTTACCAAACCTGTCTGTCATTTCTTTATGAAAGTCGTTTAACTCTTTTTCATCTTCGCAATTATCTAAACGGCTGTATAGCGATAAACGTTCGGTAATACTTTCAACATAACTATCAGGTATCAAAATTTCCAGGTCGGTATCAATAGTACAATCGCTTACAAAATCATCTTGCTGTGCAATTTCTTCTTTATATAAGTCTTTAAACTCGGTACGTTTAAGTTCTCTAATGGCTTCGTCTAATATTTTTTGGTACATTTCAAAACCAATTTCTGCAATAAAACCACTTTGCTCACCACCCAACATATTACCTGCACCACGTATATCCAAATCTCTCATAGCAATTTGAAATCCGCTACCCAAGTCGCTATACTGTTCTAACGTACTTAATCGTTTTCTACTATCTGCAGGCAGCGTACTCATTGGCGGAGCAAATAAATAACAAAAGGCTTTTTTATTACTACGGCCTACCCTACCACGTAATTGGTGTAAATCACTCAATCCAAATTGATGTGCACTATTTATAATGATTGTATTTACATTAGGAATATCTACACCACTTTCTACAATATTAGTACACACCAATACATCGTAGCGTTTATCCATAAAATCTAAGATGGTATCTTCTAATTTATCACCTTCCATTTGCCCATGTGCATACGATATACTTAAATCGGGGCAAAGGCCTTGTATAAAACCACACATTTCTTTTAAGCCACTTACTCTATTATGTATAAAGAAAACCTGCCCTCCTCTTTCCGTTTCATAATAAATAGCATCCCTAATAAAATCTTCATTAAATACATGCACTTCTGTTTGTACGGGTTGCCTGTTAGGTGGTGGCGTATTAATAATACTTAAATCTCTTGCCCCCATTAAACTAAATTGCAATGTACGTGGTATAGGCGTTGCCGTTAGGGTTAACGAATCTACCGTTACACGTAATTGTTTTAATTTTTCTTTTGCGGCCACCCCAAATTTTTGCTCCTCATCAATTATCATTACACCTAAGTCTTTAAACTTTACATCCTTACTTAGCAAAGCATGTGTGCCAATAATAATATCAATTTTCCCTTCTGCAACTTTTTGTAAGGTTTCTTTTTTTTCTTTTGCCGATTTAAAACGATTAATAAAATCAACCGTTACTGGAAAATCTTTTAATCGTTCGCCAAATGTTTTATAATGTTGATAGGCCAAAATAGTTGTAGGAACAAGCACGGCAGCTTGTTTACCATCGCAACAACTTTTAAATGCTGCCCGTATAGCAATTTCTGTTTTACCAAACCCTACATCCCCACATACCAACCTATCCATTGGGCTAGGCTTTTCCATATCCCGTTTTACATCTTCTGTTGCCTTGCCTTGGTCGGGGGTATCTTCATAAATAAAACTTGCTTCCAACTCGGTTTGCATATAATTATCTGGGCTATGTGCAAATCCTTCTTGGCTTTTTCGTTGAGCATATAATTTTATTAAATCGGTAGCAATATCTTTTACTTGCCTCTTTGTTTTTTCTTTTAGTTTATTCCAAACATCGCTACCCAATTTATTCATTTTGGGTACGCTCCCTTCTTTACCACTATACTTTGCAATTTTGTGTAAAGAGGAAATGTTTACATATAACAAATCTCCATCTTTGTATTGTATACGAACTGCCTCTTGCTGTACACCACCAACATCTACTTTTTGTAAACCGCTGTATACACCTACACCATGATCTATATGAGTTATAAAATCACCAGGCTGTAACTCTCTAAGCATTTTTAAGGTAAGTGCCTTGTTTTTATTAAAGGCTTGTTTTACTTTATACTTATGGTAGCGCTGAAAAATTTGATGATCGGTATAACAAACACATTTTAAATCATCATCTATAAAACCTTCATGAATACTTGTTGGTATGGGCGTTACTTGTATTTCTGCCTTTAAATCGGTAAAAATAGTATGTAGCCGCTCTAACTGTTTTGGGTTTTCGGCAAAAATGTAAATGTTATATTTTTTTGCTTCGTACGCTGCCAAGTTTTTTATAAGTAAATCAAAGTTGCGATTAAAGGCAGGCTGCTCTTTAATTGAAAATTGCCAATTTGCAATTTCGAATTTATTCGAATTATTTAAGTAAGCTTTATTTCCAAATTCTATTAGGTGATAATTTTGCAGTTGCTCCTCTAAAATAACAGCTTTTACAAAATCATTTTCTGTTACTTCGTTACGTTGATGAATTTCCGACTCATCGTCTTGTAGGAGTTGTTTTGCTCCAAAAGTTGAATGCCAAATTTCAAAATCTTCCTCTTGCTGTTCAATTTTTTCTTTTATAAATCCCCAATCTTCGCTCCAAACAATGGTATTTTCCGGTAAAAATTCTAGCAACGAAACCTGCTCACCACTTTGGTTTTGCAAAATATCGGTATTCGGAATTATATTTACTGATAACAATTTTCGTTCGCTCAATTGTGTCTCAGGGTCAAAAATGCGTATACTATCTACATCGTTTCCAAATAATTCAATACGGTAGGGTTTTTCGTTTCCAAAACTATAAATATCTAAAATGCCTCCACGTATGGCAAATTGACCTGGTCCGTAAACAAAATCAGTTCTTTCGAACCCATAGTTTACAAATTTTTCCATTATACCATTTACATCCAACACATCGCCTTGTTTAATACTAATAATGTTTTCGGAAAGTGTTTTAGATAAAACAACTTTTTCAAACAATGCCTCTGGGTAGGTAATGACTAAATTTTTATTGGTGCCCAATGCCAATTTTGTTAACGCCTCTGTTCGTAACATTACATGGCTAGGGTTTAGTAAGCTATAGTTTTTTTTAATTTTATAAGAAGAAGGAAAATAAAAAAGATTTAAAGCATCGGTTAAATTCTCTAGTGTATTATGAAAGTAAGCTGCCTCTTCGGCATCTCGTAAAATAACTAAATGGTTAAGTTGGCTACAACTAGAGTGATTAAAAACTGCCGAAATAATAAATTGAGATACGCTACCAGCAAGGCCTTTAAGGTGTAATCGTTGAGGTTTAGATGTAGTTATCCTGTCCGCTATTTGAAAACAGCGGGGGTCATTTTTATATTCATTCTGCAACACATCCAAATTCATCGGGTGCAAAGATAAACAGTTTATAGTTTATCCTATAGGGTTTTGAATTTTAGAATTTTGAATTTTTATCGTATCTTATCATTTATTATACACACCAAAAAAAAATACTATGGCACTTGAACCATGGAGAATTGGAAAAGTTGTAAAAATTGAACAACAAACCTCTAACACTCGTAGGTTTTTTATTCAAATACCCGAACTTACCACATTTAATTATAAGCCAGGGCAATTTGTAACCTTAGATTTACCTATACACGAAAAACCCAATAAGCGTTTACGTAGCTACTCTATTGCAAGCTGGCCAAATGGCTCTAATATTTTTGAGCTATGCATTGTTTTATTAGATGGCGGTGCAGGCACAACCTATTTATTTAATGAAATAAAAGAAGGAAGTGAAATAACTTTACGTGGACCGGTTGGGGTGTTTACATTGGAAGAAGAGCATCTTAAAAAAGAGGTATTTTTAGTTTGTACTGGAACAGGTATTGCACCATTTAGATCAATGATACATTATATAAACGAAAACAATATTGCACACCAAAATATACATTTAATTTTTGGGTGTAGAAAATTTGGAGATGCGTTATACGCAAATGAACTAAAAGAATTAATGCGTAAAGAGCCCGGCTTTTTCTTTCATACTTGCTACTCTAGAGAGGAAGAAGAAAACCTAGAACATTTAGTTAGAATTGGCTACGTACACCAAGTATTTGAAGAAATTATTAATAGTAGAAAAGGAAGTGGCGATAATAGTAGCTTACCCGAAGCAAGTTTCTTTTTATGTGGATGGAAAGCTATGATTGATGAAGCAAAGCAACGCATTCAGGCGTTGGGTTACGATAGAAAAAGTATTCATCAAGAGTTATATGGCTAATTGATTTAACCAAAGATTGAAATGATTTTTTACAAATTATTTGGTTAACAGAAAATTTATGAAAAAGCGAATTTTACTTTTCTTATTAATTATACTTTGCAAATTTTCTTTTGCACAAGAGGAATCTCAGTTTGTAAAAATGAGTTTTGTAATTATTCAATCTACAAAAAAATATTCCGAAGCTAAAGCTACTGCCCTTAAAGCTGCTAAAACATTAAAACTAAAATTAAATTTACGCAATTTAAAACCACACAAAACTGCAGGGTTAACCGATGCTAAAAAAGCATGTGAAGATAACGGCTGGGATTATCCCTGCTATGTTAGCCGAGGAAGATATGATAATGGAGAATATGTGAGTATTGAATGGAGTAATGCCTTTGAGAATTTTACAAAAGGCTACTACATTGTAATCGTATATGGTGGCAATAAAAAAGAAGCGAATGTTGCGTTAAAAAAAGTAAAGAAAGTATTTACTGATGCCTATACTAAAGAGGATGAAGTATACATAGGTTGTATGCATTAACTTAACGATACTATCTTCAAAATTTCCATTGCTTTTTCAGCATCTTTTATTGGTACAAAAATATGATCATGAAAATAAGCTGCTACTACATTACAGCTAATTCTATTATTACTTAAAGCATTTGAAATGGCTGCTGTTAAGCCTACTGCTTGCAAAGATGAATGTACAGTTAAAGTAATCCAACCAAAGGTTGTTGAGTAACTAAAATGTAAGGCATCAGCTAACTCTTTTTGAATAATTATTGTATAACCTTCATCTTCCTTAAAAAAAGAAATAATTTTTTTTGCATCGACTAAATCTAAATTTTTAATGGTACAAAATACATACTCGCCAGCATTAAGTTTAGGTTGCATGGTATGTAATAGCTTTTGCAAATTGGTTTCTCCTTGCATTATTGTTCTTCTTTAATTTCTTTAGTACCGGCATACAATTCGTACGATAACAATCTGCAATCAATTTTGCTGGTAAAAAACTCTATACGGCGTTTTGGTTTTAAGCCAATTTTTTTTGCAAGCTCTAAATTACCTGTAAAAATATAACCTGTGTAGCCTTTGCATTTTTGTTTTAAAAAATCTCCCATTCGTTTATAGGTAGCTTCTAATTCTTTTTCTACCCCTAACCTATCGCCATATTCAGGATTAAAATATACTATACCATTTTCGTTTTCGATAATATTGGTTTGTTCAAAATCGCAAACTGCAAACTCTATCATTTCCTCTACACCTGCTATGCCAGCATTTACTTTTGCAATCATTACAGCATCTTCACTAATGTCGGTTGCAATAATTTTTAAGGTTGGCAAGTCAATAACTTGTTGCTCTAATATTGTGTACTCCTCATCATACATTTTTTCGTTGTATCCAACCAAGTGCATAAAGGCATAATTATTTCGTAACAATCCAGGTTTACGATTAGTGGCAAGTAGTGCGGCCTCAATTGCAACAGTCCCACTTCCACACATTGGATTTATAAAGGCACTTTTTCTATCCCAATTAGTAGCAAGTAAAGTAGCAGCAGCAAGACTTTCCAGCATGGGTGCTTTACCTGGTATTTTACGATAGCCATGTTTACTTAACGTTTCGCCACTTGTATCTAAAAAAAGTTCGGCATTTTCATCTTGCCAATATAAATGTATTACGCTCTTATTAAGTTCTGGCCCACTGTTTGGTCGTTCGCCAGTTTTATTTCTAAATCGGTCAACTATAGCATCTTTTACTCGTACATTGGCAAATAAATTATTGGTAATCGTTTCATTGTTTACATTGCTGGTAATACTAAAATAGCCATCTAAGGCAATTACATTTTCCCATTCAAAATCTACCAAGGTCTTATACAGCTCATCGGCATTAAATGCTACGAATTCTTTTACAGAAAACAATATTTGACTAGCACAGCGTAAGTTTAAATTAAGTTTAATACAGTCTTGCAACGTACCAGTTAACTCAACGCCTGTTTTAAAAATGCGAAGCGGCGTATAGCCTAGTTGCTTAATTTCCATTTCTAAATAGGGCGATAGGCGGTTGCTACACGTTACTATAATGCGATTAGGGGTGTTAAAAATTTGCATGGTGCAAACTTATAACTTATAACTTATAACTTTTAACTTTGCCAAATGTTAACCATTAGCAACCGCGGCATACAAATGCCATCATCACCTATTCGTAAATTAGTTCCATTTGCAGAGGCTGCAAAAAAGAAAGGAGTAAAAGTGTATCATTTAAATATTGGCCAACCCGATATTGAAACACCCAAACAATGTTTAGATGCTGTACGCCACAGCGATTTTAAAGTATTAGAATATAGCCACAGTGCAGGTAACGAAAGCTACCGAAAAAAATTAGTAGAGTATTACAAACGAGTAGGCATAAATGTAACAGCAGATCAAATAATAATAACAACAGGCGGTAGCGAGGCAATTTTGTTTGGCTTTATGGCTTGTATGGATGCTGGAGATGAGGTAATTATCCCTGAACCTTTTTATGCAAACTATAATGGTTTTGCTGTACAAGCTGGAGTAAAAGTAGTACCCATTACTTCGAGTATAGAAACTGGTTTTGCTTTACCGCCGATAGAAGATTTTGAAAAGTCAATTACTTCAAAAACAAAGGCCATTGTTATTTGCAACCCCAATAATCCCACAGGTTATTTGTATAGCAAGGACGAAATGGAAACCCTTAAACAAATAATAAAAAAACACAACCTTTATTTATTTGCCGATGAAGCATATAGAGAATTTTGCTATTCGGATGAACATACCAGTGCTATGCACTTAATAGATGTTGAGGATAATATTGTATTAATGGATACCATTAGCAAACGATACAGTGCATGTGGTGGCCGTATTGGTGCTTTTGTAACAAAAAACCAAAACTTACTTAATGCCACCATGAAATTTGCTCAAGCAAGATTAAGCCCTCCCAGCTTTGCACAAATTTTAGGTGAGGCTGCTGTAGACTTACCCGATAATTATTTTGACACCACTAAAGCAGAATACAAACTTCGTAGAGATGTTATAGTTAGTAGACTAAATAAAATGAAGGGTGTTTTTTGCCCAAACCCTGGAGGTGCATTTTATGCTATGGCAAAATTACCTATTGATGATAGCGATAAATTTTGTCAGTGGCTTTTAGAAGAATTTAATTACAACAATCAAACGGTAATGCTTGCACCTGCTACAGGGTTTTATGGTACAGAAGGTTTAGGTAAGCAAGAGGTTAGATTAGCTTATGTTTTAAATACTGATGCAATTAATAATGCAATGGATTGTTTGGAGAAAGCGTTGGAGGTGTATCCGGGAAGAGTATAAAAACAGTTTTTAGTGTTTATGAATCAGTTAGCTATTTTTCTATTTAGCATGATAAAACAGAGTCTTACAACTCTAGTTACTAATCAATTAATTATAAAATATTCGATTATTTAGTTTTTAAAAAATTGCCACTTAAAACAAATAAAAGCCCTTAGTACTTTTACACTTGTTTGTATATTAACTTTCCCTTAATTTTACTATAGCCACTAGCTTATGGATGAAATTAAAGTAGCAATAGCAGACGATCATAAAATATTTAGAAAAGGAGTTATTCTTTCTATGCGCCCATTTGCAAACATTAAGTTTATAATGGAAGCAGATAATGGCGAAGAGTTATTAGAAAAAATTCCGTTGGCTATGCCCGATGTAATTTTATGCGATTTAAAAATGCCTAAAAAAGATGGCATAGATTCTACCAAATTAATTACCAAACTATATCCACAAATACGAGTTATTATTTTAACGATGTACGAAGATGAACGCTTTGTTGGGCATTTAATGGATTGTGGTGCCGCCGGTTATTTATTAAAAAATACTGACCCAGGAGAAATAAAAAGAGCTGTGATGGATGTAATGCGTACAGGTTTTTATTTAAACCCATTTGTAAACAAAATTTTAATTAAAAAGAATTACAGTAAACAAAAATTTAATCCATCGCTAAACTCCGAAATGGTTTTAAGCGATAGAGAAAAAGAAGTACTAACCTTAGTTTGTATGGAATTTACAGCTACAGAAATTGCAGGAAAAATGGAAATAAGCGCAAGAACCGTTGAGGCTATAAAAGATAGATTAATGGAACGCTTTGGTGTTAAAAACTCGGTAGGCCTTGTATTTTATGCCATGAAAAACTCACTAATTGATTAGTGAAGGTTAATCGTTATTTGTTATACGTATCACGGTTGTACAATTTTTACATAATACATAAACTACGAATGAATAAATAACAATTAACAACTAACAATTTTAAAACAATCCAAACAACTTAGCATCGATACTGTTAATTATTTTACCCAAATCTTCTTCATTTTCAGCAAATTTATTAGTATCCGCATCTATTATTAAAATCTGTCCTTCTTTGTAATTGCTTACCCAATTATTGTAGTAATCGTTTAATTTTTTTAAATAATCTAAACGAATATTTTCTTCGTATTCTCTACCCCTTTTTTGTATTTGTGCTACTAATGTTGGTACAGATGCTTTTAAATAAATTAATAAATCTGGTGGCTGTACCATAGTTTTTAATGTTTCAAAAAACTTGTAGTAGTTGTCAAAATCTCTTTTACCCATTAAACCCATATCATGTAGGTTTGGAGCAAAAATATTAGCATCTTCATGTATCGTTCTATCTTGTATTACTGTTTCGGTACCTCTTTGTATTTCTAACAGCTGATTTAACCTACTATTTAAAAAATAAATTTGAAGGTTAAAACTCCAACGAGGCATATCCTCATAAAAATCATTTAGGTATGGGTTGTGGTCTACATCTTCAAATTGTGGTATCCACTTATAATGCTTACTAAGCATTTCGGTTAATGTTGTTTTGCCAGCACCAATATTTCCGGCTACTGCTATGTGTTTTGGTTTTTTTATTTTTGCCATACCCCAATCCGCCTTCTGCGGAGCTTATTAAATTATTAAAAATAAATGCTCTACTTTTTTTGAATGCTGAAAGTAAGCAAACTTATGTATATCACAAATATAAAAGTACAAATAAGTCCCTTTTGGAACATCCCAAGTAATTCGAAAAGGGTTTTTGGGTACTAATAATATTTTAGGCCTATGGCCTCTCTTACTAATTTCATGGTAGCATTAGCGCTTGCATTTGCCTTTGCAGCTCCTTTTTCCATTACTTCTTTTAAATAGTTGCCATCATGTAAAATAGCATTTACTTTGGCACGTATTGGTGCAATAAAGGTTACCATATCTTCTGCCAATTGCTTTTTCATATCGCCATAGCGTATGGTGCAGTTATTGTAGTCTTCTTCAAATTTTTTGAGTACATCTTCTCCACTTACTAAGTGCATTAACCCAAAAATATTTTCTATGTAATCTGGCTTTGTACTATTTTGTTCAGTAGGTCCTGCATCTGTCTTTGTTTTCATTACTTTTTTACGAATTACCTCGTCCTCATCTGCTAAATACAATGTTGCATTTTGATTTTCACTTTTGCTCATTTTACCCGTTCCATCTAAACTGGGTACTTTAACTAGGGGTTGATTATAGTTGAAAGCAATGGGCTCTGGCAGCACATCTCCATATCTATGATTAAACCTATTGGCAAATGTTCTTGCCATTTCTAAATGTTGTTCTTGATCTTTACCTACTGGTACATACTTGGCCCTATGTAGTATAATATCTGCTGCTTGTAAAACTGGATAGGTTAATAAACCTGCATTTACATTTTGAGGCTGTAACCTAACTTTATCTTTAAATGTGGTCGTCTTCTCTAACTCTCCCTTGTACGCCATCATATTTAAATACAAATATAATTCTGCCGTTTCGGGCACATGGCTTTGGCAATAAAAAGCTGCTTTTTCGGTGTCTAAACCACATGCAATATTTTCAGCTATCACCCTATGTACATGTTGTTTAAGCTCTTTGGTATCTGGATGCGTTGTAAGCGAATGTAAATCGGCTACCATAAAATAGCAGTCAAAATCATCTTGCATTTTTACATAATTGCGTATTGCCCCAAAGTAATTGCCTAAGTGCAAAAAACCTGTTGGGCGTATACCACTCATTACTACCTCCCTGCCTGTCGGCAAGGTTTCTTTCTTATTTTCCATTGGTAGCGAAGATAAGAACTTTGCAGTTTTTAGATTACGGTTTTCTTTAACAACGATTGATAAGTGTATAAAAGCCTTTTAAGCTAAAATTCGCTAAACAAGTTGGGGCTAATACCTAAATTATATTAAACATTTTTTAGTACAAACTCTTCCATTTTGCCGATTATACTCAACTTATTACCACTTTTATAAATGTTAGCCTGAACAAAAAACAACAAACAAAAAACTGAACTATATTTGTTTTATGGAAGTTACAAACGAAATGGTAGAAAAAATTGCCCATTTAGCAAGATTACGCATACCAGAGGCAAATAAAGAAACCGTAAAAAATGAGTTGCAACAAATGATTGAATTTGTAGATAAATTAAATGAATTAGATACTACGGGTATTGAACCATTAATGCATATGAGTAACAACATAAATGCAGTACGAGAGGATGAAGTAAAAGGAAGTATACCAACAGAAGATGCTTTAAAAAATGCACCAGTTAGTGATGGAGTATTTTTTAAAGTGCCGAAAGTTATAAAGAGATAATTCAAGGGTTGAAAAGTTGAATATTGTTGAAATTCAACAACATTAAACTACATTCAACAACATTAAACTACATTCAACAATACTATTCAACACACAAATAGATATTAAATGCAATCAATCATACACCTAGAAAATATTAGAAAAGTTTACTACTTAGGTAAAGAACCTTTAGAAGTATTAAAAGGTATTTCATTAGATATTTTTAAAAATGAATACGTAGCGCTAATGGGACCAAGCGGTAGTGGCAAAAGTACACTTATGAATATAATAGGCTGCCTCGATTCCCTTACCACCGGTAAATATATTTTAAATAATAAAGATGTTAGCTCTACTACAGATAATGATTTAGCAGAAGTAAGAAATAAAGAAATTGGATTTGTATTTCAACAATTTAATTTATTACCTAGATTAACCGCCGAAGAAAATGTAGCCCTCCCTTTAGTTTATGCAGGTATTGCAAAAAAGGAGAGAATAGAAAGAGCTAAAGAGGCTTTAAGAAAAGTTAATTTATCCGATAGAGGGCATCATAAACCCAATGAGCTAAGTGGGGGGCAAATACAACGAGTTGCCATAGCCCGTTCGTTAGTTAACAATCCAAGCATTTTATTAGCAGACGAACCCACGGGTAATTTAGATACTAAAACCTCTGTAGAAATCATGAATTTATTTGGTGAATTACATGCACAAGGAAATACGGTAATTTTAGTTACACATGAAGATGATATAAGCAAATATGCCCATCGAATAGTTCGATTAAAAGATGGAGTGGTGGAAACCGATAAAAAGAATGAGCTGATAACCCTTAGTGAACACTTAGTGTAATACTCCTAAAACAGCTTAACTTTTCCACAAAACTTTTGTTATTTAAATAATTAGACAACTTATGGCATTAAAAATATATACAAAAACTGGCGACCTTGGCAAAACAAGTTTAATAGGTGGAACCAAAGTGAGTAAAGCTAACATACGTATAGAAACCTATGGTACGGTAGATGAATTGAATAGTTATATAGGATTGGTAAGAGACTATTGTACCGATGAAAATAGTAAAACAGTTTTAAAAGAGATACAAGACAGATTATTTACCATAGGATCATCTTTAGCTTGCGACCCCGATAAGGAGCCAATGATGAAAATGCCCGATTTAATAGAAACTGATGTTGAATACTTAGAGCTTGAAATTGATGCAATGAATGAAGTGCTTGAGCCAATGAAGTATTTTATTTTACCTGGCGGAAATGTAGCTATTAGCCATGCACATGTATGTAGATGTATTTGCCGCCGTGCCGAACGCTTTTGTGTAAATATGCAAGAGCATGATTTATTTATTGATCCGTTAGTTATTAAATACATTAACCGATTAAGTGATTACATATTTGTATTGGCCCGTTTTATTGGACATACCTTAAAAGTGGAAGAAATTAAGTGGAAACCTAGGGTAAGTTAGTTTTCAATTGGTAGTTCACAAAAAATAATGAGCCAATGTTTTTATAAAATTAAACACATTGGCTCATTTAGTATTTAGATAAAAAGATTACCCTAAAATTTTCACCTCAGTTCTTCTATTTAAAGACTTACCAGCAGCAGTTTTGTTGCTTGCTATAGGCTTAGTCATTCCATAACCTTTTGCAGTTAATCGGCTAGGATCTATGCCTTTAGTAATGAGATAAGCCATTACAGTTTGTGCCCTTTGTTGAGATAACACCATATTCTTTGCAGCTTTTCCTACGTTATCTGTATGCCCTTGCAATTCAATTTTTTCATCATCTTTTCTTACTAAAAAAGCCACTAACTCATCTAATACCGCATAGGAACTAGGTTGCAAAATAGCCTTGCCTGTTTCAAAATTACAATCTTCCAATACAAAACTTTTGGCAGGTAAATATTGAACTTCTACTTTAAATGCATCTTTGTAATATGAATTTCCTTTTGGTGTTGGTATATCTAAAAAAGAGTAACTAGTACTATCATTAAATCCCCAAATTAATACTTCGTAGGTATCGCCTACGGGTAGGCGTAATGTAAATTTTCCTGTACTATCCGTTAAGCCTTGATACTCTTTTGCATTAACCTTGCTTTTAAACACAATAATTTCATGGTTTTGTGCATTATTTTTAAAATCAGTTACAATTACATCAACTACGGCATCTTTATTAGCTGTAGGGGATTGAGCCTTAACTAAAAAAGGAGTTAAAAAAACGATAAGACTAAATAACCATTTTTTGTTCATATTATATTGTTTTACTGATTAAAGGTAAAATATTTATTCAATTTGTATGCCAATTGTATGAATTTGAGTTGTGGCTAATTCAAAACAAGCTCACCTATACATAAATTACTATAATTTTTGCTGCAATTTAACAACCATGTCATTTTTCCAACTGCTAAAATCGCCTGCAATAATATGTTCCCTTGCTTGCTTTACTAGCCATAAATAAAAGGCTAAATTATGTACACTTGCTATGGTATAACCCAAATATTCTTTTGCCTTCATTAAATGTCTAAGATAAGCTTTGCTGTAATAATTGCTCATTTCACAATCAATACCCTCATCAATAGGCGAAAAATCTTTTTCCCATTTTTTATTATCAATATTTATGACACCATTACTAGTAAACAACATAGCATTTCTCCCATTTCTTGTTGGCATAACACAATCAAACATATCTATTCCCAATGCTATGTTTTCTAAAATATTCCAAGGAGTACCTACACCCATTAAATAACGGGGTTTTTGTATGGGCAAAATATCGCAACAAAGTTCTGTAAATTCATACATCACTTCGGTTGGCTCCCCTACACTTAAGCCCCCAATAGCATTACCTGTAGCGTTTTTGCTAGCAATATATTCAGCACTTACCGTTCTTAAATCTTTATAGGTACTGCCTTGTACAATTGGAAATAAGTTTTGAGTATAGCCATATTTATCTGGTGTGTTATTAAACCGTTCAAAACATCTATCCAACCATCTATGCGTAAGCTCCATTGATTTTTTTGCGTAAGCGTAATCGCTTGGATAAGGCAGACATTCATCAAAAGCCATAATAATATCACCTCCAATAATGCGTTGTATATCCATTACATTTTCGGGTGTAAATAAATGTTTACTTCCATCAATATGGCTTTGAAATAATGCTCCTTCTTCGGTTAATTTTCGATTATTAGCTAATGAAAATACTTGATAGCCACCGCTATCGGTAAGTAGAGGCTTATCCCATCCATTAAATTTATGCAAGCCACCGGCAGCCTCTAATACATCTAGCCCTGGGCGTAAGTATAAATGATAGGTATTTCCTAAAATTATTTGAGCCTCAACATCTTGCTTTAGCTGTTGTTGTGTTACCGCTTTTACACTACCCACTGTACCCACAGGCATAAAAATGGGGGTTTGTATTTTGCCATGGTCGGTAGTTATTTCACCTGCTCTGGCTTTTGTTTTATCGTCGGTTTTTTGTAGTGTAAAATTTAGTGCTGCCATTTTCTATTTTTGAATTTCAAACTTGCTTATGTGCAAATTTTGCCATTTGTTTATGTATTTTTGCAGAATGAACTTTACCCAGCTAGGGCAACTGCTTTTTATTCTTTTTTGCCTTGTAACCTTTACTCAAGTTTTTTATTTTTTTTACTTTTTTACTCGATTAGCCTTTTATAAAAAGAAAAATAAAAGTACATCTCAAACACATCCAGTATCTGTAATAATATGTGCAAGAGATGAGGCTGCAAATTTAGCAAAAAATTTGCCAGGAGCCTTAGTCCAACAATATAAAACTACACATGAGGTAATTGTAGTAGATGATAACTCCTTTGACGACACCAAATACTTGTTAGAAGAATTTCAAAAAACATTTAAACAATTACAACCTGTTTTTTTAAAGCAAGAAGCAAAGTTTATACCAGGGAAAAAATTTCCGTTAAGTATTGGTATTAAAACAGCAAAGCATGAAGTTGTTTTACTTACAGATGCTGACTGTGTACCTGCCAGTGAATTTTGGATTGAAAAAATGCAAGAAACTTACGACGATACAACAGAAATAGTTTTGGGCTATGGCGCTTTTAATAAAAGAAGAGGATTTTTAAATAAATTAATTAGATGGGAAGCCTTTAGTACAGCCATTCAATATTTTTCTTACGCCTTAGCTGGCATGCCGTATATGGGGGTAGGGAGAAATTTAAGTTATAAAAAAACAATTTTTTTTAGGCATAAAGGCTTTAGTGCACACAACCATGTACTTAGTGGCGATGATGATTTATTTATAAATATGGCTGCAACAAAAAGTAATACAAAAATTAATATTGATGCTGATGCCTTTACCCTTAGCGAACCTGCAAAAACTTGGGGTCAATATGCAAAACAAAAAAACAGACATTATAGTACAGCTAAGTATTATAAGCCTTTGCATAAATTTTTATTAAGCGTGTACGCTTTCACTCATTTTTTATTTTATCCTTTATTAGTGGCTTCTATAATTTTGTATAGTTGGAAGTTTGCCTTGATAGTATTTGGAGTTAGATTTATTATACAAAGCATTGTTTATTTTTTAGGGATGAAAAAATTAAAAGAAGCAGATTTATTTCCCTACTTTTTACTATTTGATATTGGAATGTTTTTTTATTATTTGATATTTGCATTTAGTATTTTTAAAAAACCATCTAAAGCTTGGAAATAGTATTAAAATATTTTGACGATTTTACCCCTACGCAACTACAGCAATTAAGTGCATTAAAAGAGTTGTATACCGATTGGAATAGTAAAATAAATGTTATAAGCAGAAAAGATATGGATAATTTTTATCTGCATCATGTATTACACTCCTTAACTATTGCAGCAAAATTTGAATTTACTCCTAACATGCAAATCGTTGACTTAGGCTGTGGCGGAGGCTTTCCGGGTATTCCGCTAGCCATATTTTTTCCTGACACCCCCTTTCATTTAGTAGATAGTGTTAATAAAAAACTAACGGTAGTTAAAGAAGTAGCTAATGCCATTGGATTAAAAAATATTACAACTCAACATAGTAGAGTTGAGGAAATAAAAAACAGAAAATTTGATGTGGTTATTAGCAGGGCTGTTGCACCGCTAAAAGATTTATGGTATTGGAGTAAACCAATTTTAAATAAACGTACTGCCAATAACAAACAACCCTACGGTTTAATTTGCCTAAAAGGGGGCGATTTGGCACAAGAAATTTTTGAAAGTAATTGTAAACCACATATTTGGGAAGTAACTAAGGTTTTTAACGAAGATTATTTCGAAAACAAGTTTTTACTAAATGTTTTATAAACTGTACGTAACCACTTTGTGGTATTGTTTTACTTAGTTTTTTTCATAAAATTTGTATAATGAAGATTCCGGTAGCTATAGTAGAAGATAACCATGATATACGTTTGGCTTTAGAGCAAATTGTTGAAATGAGTGATGATTATTTGCTATTAGCAAGTTGTACTAGTGGAGAGGAAGCGCTTATACGTTTACCTATTTTAAAGCCAAGAGTAATATTAATGGATATTGGGTTAGGGGGTATAAGTGGTATAGAAGTGGTAAGAGAATTAAAACCGCAATACCCTGATATGTTGTTTATGATGTGTACTATTTATGATGAAGATGAAAAAATTTTTGAAGCCTTAAGTGCTGGTGCAAATGGATATATTTTAAAAAAAACATCTCCTGCAAAATTATTAGAGGGCATTAAAGAATTGTTAGATGGCGGTGCCCCAATGACAAGCCAAATAGCAAGAAAAGTAGTAGCTGCGTTTCAACATAAACCTGTTACTAATTCAACTAATGAGGCTGAGCTTGCAACACTATCTACAAGAGAAAAAGAAATTTTAGCCCATTTATCTAAAGGGTTATTATATAAAGAAATTGCTGATGCACTTACCATAAGTAGCGAAACAGTTCGTAAACATGTATACCACATTTACGAAAAATTACATGTAGGCAATAGAGTTGAAGCAGTTAATAAATTTTTTGGCCGATAACATTTTCAACAAGTATAACTAAACCTTTTCAGTTAAAAACTTCCAAAGCCAAACATCTGTTTGCGGTGTATTTCCAATGGGGAAATCATGGGTGTAGCCACTATCTATAAAACCGTATTTTACATAAAAGGCTTTAGCCTTTTCATTATGCTCCCATACCCCTAGCCAAACTACTTCATAGTTATTTTTTATAGCAAAATCTATATAAAAATTCATTAAAGCCTGTGCTACCCCCTTGCCTTGATACTGTTGTAAAACATAAATACGCTTAAGCTCTAAGGCCTTCCATTGTTTTACTATGGGCAAGTGTTTATACTCTTCTGCAAAAAGCAAATAACCAACCACTTCATTATTAATAGTAGCAAAAAAGTAATGATACGTTGAATTATTTAATTCACTTAAAAGTTTTTCTTCGTTATAATTCTCTTCCAAAAAACCATTCATATCCTCTGCAGTACAGGTATCTACAAATGTATCAAAAAAGGTTTTCTTTGCAATAGTTGATAATTGTGCTAGCTCGTTTTTTTCAATCCTTCTAACCTCTATATGCATTTATTTTACCAATTTAATTCCAATAAATTATTTTTTCTTTCTACATCTGCCATACGTTTACTTGGGTCTATTTCTACTGCTTTTAATGTATTTAATTTTTGAGGAAACTCTACAATATAAGTAGGGTGTGTCCACTTCCATTCTTCATGTACTATCCTTTTTTGATTATTATTTTCAAGTTGCTTTTCGCCAAACATTAAGTTTAAAGGCATATAATGCATTTCGGTAGTACCGTCTTTAAAAGTAAGCTGCAAATCAATAGGCATTGGCATTTGCCCAATACGCTTTAGTCTAATTTTAGATACTCCCCCCTCTTCCCACAAACTATCAATGGCATAATTAATTGTTTTAGTGGTGTTGCACCAATACTCTTTATACCAATCTAGTTTTATATCTGTAGCTTTTTCGGCCAATATAATAAAATCGTTACTATTGGGGTGTTTAAATTTCCATTGATTGTAATAGTCAATAATTATTTTATCTCTATTTACTGCGCCAACAATATAGCCAAGCTGCTCCATAAACACTGCACCTTTGCTATACGCTGCCGTTCCATAAGCAGCGTTACTATTAAAATGATCGGCATGTGTGGTTAAGGGTTCTTCTATTCCACTTTTTGCTAATCCAAAATAACTAGTGTAACTATCCCCTTGGTCTTCGGGTATAATATCTAATACATCTTTTAATTGCTTACTATCTGGCTTAGCAGCAAGCATATCTACATAGCGTTGCTTGTTCGATTTTTTATTGTAAAATTTGGTTACTAAGTTTTCGGCAAAGGTTGTAAAACCTTCATCCATCCAATAATATAAACTTTCATTTGTTCCTAACATCATTTGGTACCAACTATGCATCCACTCATGAAATACGGTACCTAAGCTAGGTCCGCTAAGCAATGTAGCCATTGGGTATTCCATACCTCCATCTCCTCCTTGTATAAATGAATATTGTGGGTAAGGATAACTGCCAAAATTTTCTTCGATAAACGGTAAAGATGTAGCTGCTGCAGTTAATACAGTTGCCCAAGCAGCATCGTTTTTTTCATCGTTTTGCTTGTAGTTATAAATTACATGTAAAGTTGTATTTTTTAATTTTTTGGTAAGATGTTTAAAATCTGTATCGGCTGCCCAAACAAAATCATGCACATTGTTTGCCGTAAAACGCCATGTACGTTTTACTTTAGTAGCAGGTTTTAAATCGGTAGTGTTAGCAGCATCATACCCCCAACCAATTTCGTTTGCATTTTGCAAAACGCCTGTACCACCTAGTTTATAGGTAGGATCAATATTTATGGTAACATCATAATCACCCCAAACACCGTAAAACTCTCTAGCCACATAAGGTGTAGGGTGCCAACCTTCGTAATCGTATTCACATAATTTTGGGTACCATTGGCTCATGCTGTATCGTACACCAGTAGTGGGATTATCTCGTCCACTTCTTCTTATTTGTAACGGAATTTGGGCTTCAAATTCCATATCAAAAACCACTTTTGTGTTAGGTAAAATTGCTTTGGTAAGATTTACCTCTAAAATAGTTTCGTGGTATTTAAAGGGTTGAGGTACGCCATTTACTTTTAAAGATATTATTTTTTGATACCCAATTTCCTCAGGTGTTAATTTGCTAATTCTATCACGTACTCTTGGGTCCCAATCTTGTCTTCCGTTATTTACAATTTTACCTAACTCTCTACTGCGTACATCCATACTACTGTTTGGCTGAAAAGCATTAAAATATAAATGATAAAATACTTTGTTCAATACATCAGGAGAATTATTGGTATACTCAAGTTTTTGCTTTCCGGTAAATTTATTGGTAGATGCATCAACATCAATATTCATAGCATATTTTACTCGTTGTTGCCAACGGCTAGGTTGAGCAAACGAACTAATAAACAGAAAGGTTAAAACAACAACGGAGGAAATTGATTTTGTAATCATACTAATAATTTATTTAAGGCAAATTTCGGTAATTTTAGGTTATGCAAAATACAAAAATTATAAATGGTTTTCCATTTACTACCTAATCAAAAAAAACCTTTGCTAGCACAGAAATTTTAAGTAGAGCAGCTAATTTTTATACATGGATGGATGAACGAAGATCTGTAAGAGATTTTTCGGACAAGCCTGTTGCAAAAGAAGTGATAGAACGTATTTTATTAACGGCAAGTACTGCCCCAAGTGGGGCACATAAACAACCCTGGACGTTTTGTGTGGTAAGTAATACTGAAATAAAAAAACAAATACGCATAGCCGCAGAAAAAGAAGAGTACGAAAGCTATAATAATCGTATGCCTGAGGAATGGAAAAAAGATTTACTCCCCCTACAAACCGATTGGAAAAAGGAATTTTTAGAAATAGCTCCTTACCTAATTATTGTATTTAAAAAAAGCTATGATTTTGATACCGATGGAAATAAAACCAATACCTATTATGCCAATGAAAGTTGCGGCATTGCATGTGGTTTTTTACTAGCAGCTATACACAATGCAGGCTTGGCTGCACTTACACATACACCAAGCCCCATGAATTTTTTAGGTAAGGTATTAAACCGGCCAATGAATGAGAAGCCATTTTTATTGGTGCCGCTAGGTTATGCTGCTGAGGAGTGTTGGGTGCCAGATATTAAAAGAAAGGAATTGAAAGAGGTGAGTGAGTGGTATTAACTTTTCCCTTCCACCACAAGCACAATCTCCCCTTTAACTGTTTTTTCATTAAAATAATCATGCACTTCTTGTAACGTACCTCGTTTATTTTCTTCAAATTTTTTGGTAAGCTCTCTGCTAACACAGCAATTTCTTTCGGCTCCAAAATAGTTTATAAATTCATTTAATGTTTTTACTAAACGCATTGGGCTTTCGTAAAAAACCATCGTACGTTCTTCGGTAGCCAATTTTTTCATCATAGTTTGCCTACCTTTTTTTAAAGGCAAAAAACCTTCAAAACAAAAACTATTTATGGGCAAGCCGCTATTTACCAAAGCAGGTACAAAGGCTGTAGCTCCTGGCAAACATTCTACTTTTACATCATGTTTTACACATGCTCTTACCAATAAAAAAGCAGGGTCGCTAATACCTGGTGTGCCAGCATCGGTAAGTAATGCAATGGTTTTACCAACTTGCATTTGCTCAGTAAGGTGTGTTACAATTTTATGTTCGTTGTGTTGATGGTAGGGCGATATGGGCTTTTGTATTTGATAGTGATTTAATAGTACGACAGAAGTACGAGTATCCTCGGCCAATATTAAATCAACTTGTTTTAAAATTTCTACAGCTCTAAAGGTAAAATCGGCTAGGTTGCCTATTGGTGTGGGGATAATGTATAAACCCCCTAGCCCCCTAAAGGGGGAATTGGGTGTATGAGAAATTAATGTTTTTTCATTATTCAAAATACTTTATTTTGGAAATGGAATTTTAGCAATTGTAAATCAAAAGCCCCTTTAGGGGTTTGGGGTAATTGGGGTAATTGGGTTTACTTTTATTTCATACGTTTCCATAACAGCATTTGCCAATAATTTTTTTGCAGCTTCTTCTGCAATTTCTTTTGCAGCTTGCTCAGTATCAGCATCTATTTGTAAATCAATATGCTTGCCTACTCTTACATCTGCCACATTATTTATACCCAAATTTTGTAAGCCACCCATTACTGCTTTCCCTTGAGGATCTAATAAATTTTTGAGTGGCATTATTTTTACTTCTACGGTGTACGTCATATTTAATTTCGTTTATAAAGCAAAGATAAAATAATGTAGGCAATGAATACTACAGGAATAGCTAACCATTTTAAAAATAAAGCTGCTATAACAGCTATGCCTACTAAAATAAATTTTGGTAAATTATTTTTAATGGTAAAATCTTTAAATTTTAATGCCATAAGGGGCAGTTTAGATACCATTAACCAACTTAATAAAATTATTAACCCATATAAAAACCATTTATTCATTAAAATAGTATACACCATTTCGGTTTGCATATTCCAATAAATTAACGGCAAACTTGCTACTACCAAACCAGCTGCCGGTATAGGCACACCTTTAAAACCAAAGCTTTGTTCGGTATCAAGATTAAACCGAGCTAAACGATAAGCTCCTGCACAAGCAAAAATAAAGGCAGGCATAAGCCAAAGCATACTAGTTTCCACCCCTTCATTTTCTCTAATAAAGCTCATACGTAAAAACTGGTATAAAATAATACTTGGTGCTGCACCAAAACTAACCACATCTGCTAAGCTATCTAACTGCTTACCCATTTCTGAGGATGCGTTTAAGGCTCTTGCTACAAACCCATCTAAAAAATCGATTACTGCTGCTATGCCAATAAATAAAGAGGCGTAATATAGCTCCTCGGTTAGCCTTACAAATTGGCCATCGGCAGTTATTTCAATTGTATTTTGTAAGGCGAATACAATGGCTATACAACCAAAGAAAAGATTTAAGAGCGTAAAAATATTTGGAATTTGTTTCATAAAACAATAGGCTAATTTGCTAAAATGCTAAGGTGCTAATAAGTTTAAATTATTAAGTATTCAATTAGCAAATTAGCTAATTAGCACATCAGCACATTACTTCTTCATCAAAGCCTCTATCTCTTCAACCGTAATTGGAATATTTTTCATTAAATCTTTATTACCTGTTTTAGTTACCCAAAAATTATTTTCAATGCGTACACCCATATTTTCTTCTTCTATATAAATACCTGGTTCTATGGTAAATACCATACCTGCTTTAATGGGTTGCGTTCTTGTACCTAAATCATGTACATCTACTCCTAAATGATGACTAATGCCATGATACAAATATTTACGGTAAGCTCTATTTTCTAGGTCTTCATTTTTAATATCACTCTTTTTTAGCAACCCAATTTTTTGAAAAATAACGGTTGCTTCATCTCCAATTTTTTCGGTATAATCTACAATACTAATACCGGGCTTTAAAATACTAGCTGCATAATTATGCAAATGCAAACAAGCGTTGTAAACGGTTTTTTGTCTACGGCCAAACTTACCATTTACAGGTATTGTTCTGGTTAAATCTGCACAATAACCTCTATATTCTGCACCAAAATCCATTAATATTAAATCACCGTCTTTACATGCTCTATTATTTTCGGTATAATGTAAAACTCTTGCATTATCACCACTTGCAATAATACTTCCATATGCTGGCCCTGTACTACCCTGCTTCATAAATTGATGATAAATTTCAGCCTCAATTTCGTACTCCATTACACCAGGTTTTACAAACTGCAATAAATGCCTAAACGTGTTATCGGTAATATCCATTGCCTTTTGTAAAACTTCAACTTCGGCTGCAGATTTTATGCCACGTAAATCTTTTAAAACTTTTGCACTACGTTTATAATTATGTAAAGGATATCGCTCCTTCATCATTGCTGCAAAACGATAATCTTTTATAGGCACCAAGTTTGCCTTTCTATCATTTTCGTTTGTATTTAAGTAAATGGTATCGCTTAAATGTATCCAAGGTTGTAGTAAACCTTCTAAACTATCTAACCAAACAATACGTTGTATGCCGCTAATGGCAATAGCTTCGTTTGTACGTAACCTATGGCCATCCCATTTTTCCTTTAATTCATTGGGCCTAACTAGTACTAATACTTCTCTATATTTTTCATCGGGATTATTTGGAAACAAAATCAACATACTATCTTCTTGACTAATACCTGTAAGCCAAAACAAATCGCTGTTTTGTTTAAACGTATAAATAGCATCTCCATTACTAGTAATTTCATCATTACTATTAAAAATGGCAATAGAATTTTTGTCCATTTTTTCAACAAAACGCTTACGGTTTTGTGTAAATATTTCAGGATTTTGTGGCAAGTATTTCATACTAATAATTTATAGTGCAATATACGAAAATACAATTAGTGCAATGGCTCCCTTTGGAAGGGTTAGCATTGGCTTTGTTTACATTTGTTACAAATTTTATACAGTACCTAGGCCCTGCTTACGTAAGTATTTTGTTAGGATAACAATCATTTGCCCCTCTACTCTTCCTTCTATTTGTTCTTTATTATCTTTAACTAAATGTATATTTTTTACAACGGTACCCATTTTAGCATTAAGTGTACTTCCTTTTACATCTAACGATTTAATGAGTACAACACTATCGCCATCTAATAATTGATGCCCGTTGCTATCTACATGTAATTCTGCTTCACCATCATTTTCATCATCTCCCATTTTTTTTGCCCATGCTAAATTCTCATCATCTAAATACATCATATCTAAACTTTCTTGGGCCCAACTTGCTTTACGTAATCTATTTAGCATTCGCCAACTTATAATTTGTAGTACTGGCAATTCGCTCCACATGGTTTCACTTAAACATTTCCAATGCGTTTCATCTAAAGCTTCGGTTTTATCTAATTGTGCTATACATTTTGCACAAATAAAAATACATTTATCATCAGTAATATATGCCACTGGTGGCACTTCGTAAACTTTTAAGTTATTGGTTGCTTTACAAAGTTCACAAACATTACTACTTCTTTCTTTTAAATTATTTTCTACACTCATATTCTTTTTTAAGTTGTGTTTTTAAATTATGTTTTATAAATGTGTATGTTTAACACGTTAAATTATTAAAAATTATATTGTTTTCAATAATTATACAAGTTTATTTAATTACATCAAATAATACACATAAGTATTGAAATTTTGTAAACAATGATAGACATCTTTTTATAATAATGCAAAAAAGATGATGAAAGTTAAAATTTTAACAACTAAATCTAGTGTAACTTTGCATAAAATTAAAACGATTACTTTCTATGTCAGTTCCTTCAATCATTTCTATGCCTAAAAGTGCCCTAATTAACTTAGGGTTAAATGTTTCTAACGATATTCATTACCAATTAAGCCCTCAGCAATTAACCCAACAAACTGTTGACCGTGGCGAAGGTGTTTTATGTGATACTGGTGCATTAGTAATAAATACAGGCAAGTTTACTGGCCGCAGCCCAAAAGATAAGTTTACTGTAAAAGATGCTATTACAGAAAACACCGTACACTGGAATGATTTTAATATTGCCATTGAAGAAAAATATTTTTTTCAACTGAAAGAAAAAATCTTGGCTTACTTAGCCGATAAAGAAATTTGGGTTAGAGATTGCTATGCTTGTGCTGATGAAAATTTTAAATTAAGGTTACGTGTAATTAATGAAAACCCTTGGAGTAATTTATTTGCTTACAATATGTTTATACGGCCAGATGAAAAAGATTTAGAAGCCTTTACCCCTAACTGGCATATTATACAAGCACCTGGCTTTAAAGCAAACCCTAGCGAAGATGGTACAAGAGCAGAAAATTTTGCTATACTTAGTTTTACACATAAAACCATTCTAATTGGTGGTACAGGATATACTGGCGAAATGAAGAAAGGTATTTTCACCATGCTTAACTATGTGTTACCAACTAAAGCAAATGTGTTAAGCATGCACTGTAGTGCAAATATGGGTAAAGATGGAGATACAGCTGTATTTTTTGGCTTAAGTGGTACAGGTAAAACTACCCTTAGCGCAGATCCTAACCGTTTATTGATTGGTGATGATGAGCATGGTTGGACGGCAGATAGTGTATTTAATTTTGAAGGGGGTTGTTATGCAAAAACAATTGACCTGAGTGCAGAAAAAGAACCAGAAATTTTTAACGCTATTCGCCCAGGTGCATTGGTAGAAAATATTACTTTCTTTGAAGGCACCAATAAAATTGATTTTTCAAGCAAAAAAATTACAGAAAATACAAGGGTTAGTTATCCTCTAAATTTTATTAGTAATGCGTTAGAACCTTCTATTGGAAAAACACCCAAAAATATATTTTTCTTAACCTGTGATGCTTATGGTGTTATTCCCCCAATTAGTAAGTTAACTACTGGGCAAGCAATGTACCAATTTATAAGTGGCTACACAGCAAAAGTTGCTGGTACCGAGGCTGGCGTTACAGAGCCTAAGAGTACGTTTAGTGCTTGTTTTGGTGCTCCATTTTTGCCGTTACATCCTGCACAATATGCAGAATTATTAGGCAAGAAATTGAAAGAACATAATGTTAATGTATGGCTTATAAATACGGGTTGGACAGGTGGCCCTTATGGTGTAGGAAGCCGAATGAAGTTAGCCTACACAAGAGCAACAATAACCGCAGCGTTAAATGGAGATTTAAATAATGTAGAATACGATACTACCCCTTGGTTTAAATTAGCTATTCCAAAAAGTTGCCCTGGTGTACCAAGTGAAATTTTAAATGCAAGAAACACTTGGCCAACGCCTGAACAATTTGATGCACAAGCACAAAACTTAGCGGCACAGTTTATAAAGAATTTTGAAAAATATGCAAGTGGCGCTAATGAAGAAATATTAGCGGCTGCTCCAAGAGTTCAATAGTGCCAAAACTATTGTTTGCCAAATAAAATCC
This sequence comes from Bacteroidota bacterium, assembly GCA_031377245.1. Lineage (GTDB taxonomy): Bacteria > Bacteroidota > Bacteroidia > Chitinophagales > Chitinophagaceae > Ferruginibacter. The sequence goes on along the minus strand of JANMEU010000020.1, from coordinate 1,928 downwards.
CTCTGCAATAGAGGGATTTTTTATTTAGTTAAAATTTTAATTCAGTAAAGCTCTTAATCCCTCCTTGCCTTATTAATTTTGTATATCGATATCGTATTTGTCTAATAGTCCAACAATTCCTGATAATGAAAATTTGGCTTTTTTAATTCGATTGATTTCTGGATTTATGGAAAAATTGAATGAACTCCTAAAGTCAACTTTTTCAATAATTGTATTTTCAAATGTTGCTCTTGTTAAGTCGCAATTTTCAAAAATGCAACTAGTTAAATCACATTCCGCAAAGTCAACTTCATAAAATTGTGAATTTTTAAAAATTGTCTTTTTGAGTTTTGTTTGATAAAATGAAGAATGTGCTAAGTTGCAACTATCAATGCTAAATGAAAGCCCAAATTGAATGCAGTTTTGGAAATGAAGTCCTAACATTTTACATTCCTTAAATTTTATTTCTCTAAACGCAGTTTTTGTTAATTTAGCTAAACTTAAATTACATCCTAAAAATTCACATTCCAAAAACGTAAAGTCAGTAAGGTTAGCATTTGAAAAGTCACAAGTTATAAAAGTGCAATTTTCATATTCGCCTTTTATTAACGGCTTTTCAGTAAAGTCGTTTTTGTCAAACGTTTTGTCTTCTATAAAAAGTGTTTCCATTCTATCTTTTCAAAATGTTGGATGATACATTATGCTTACTAGCACATAGTAACGGATGGTATAGCATAATTTTTTTTAGGTTTTTAAAATTCTTAAATAGAACAGTTTCTGTTCCTATAATTTTTCCCTAAAATCATTATACTTAAATTTAAACCTAATATAAATATAGTTTTTACAGTAAATAAGGCCTTTTAATTTTTAACTCAATAAATTAACCTTGTATAACTAAAATTAACTTATTCTAAATTAGTGAAATTGCATTTCTGGAATGTCTCCATTAATAATAAGTTTACCAGCCGTTTTTGTTTTTATTTCTTCTACAGTAACTCCTGGAGCTCTCTCCAATAATTTAAATCCATCAATGGTTACATCTAACACAGCTAGTTCAGTTACAATTTTTTTAACACAATGTTTTCCGGTAAGCGGTAATGTGCATTGGGGCAATAATTTACTTTCGCCTTTTGGGTTTGTATGCATCATAGCCACAATAATATTTTTTGCACTTGCCACTAAATCCATAGCTCCACCCATACCTTTTACCATCTTGCCGGGAATTTTCCAATTAGCAATATCGCCTTGTTCACTTACTTCCATTGCTCCAAGTACAGTAAGATCAACTTTACCAGCACGGATCATTCCAAAACTCAAGGCACTATCAAAGAAAGCAGAGCCGGGTAAAGTGGTAATGGTTTGTTTACCTGCATTGATGAGATCAGGGTCTTCATCACCTTCAAACGGGAAAGGTCCCATGCCCAGCAATCCGTTTTCACTTTGGAGTTCAACATGAATACCTGCAGGAATATAATTCGCCACGAATGTTGGAATACCAATGCCGAGATTAACATAGAAGCCATCTTTTAATTCTCTGGCGATGCGTTGTGCTATTTGTTCTTTTGTTAAGGCCATGTTGTTTTGGTTTTGCCACGAAGGCACCAAGACATTAAGATGCACAAAGACCTTTGTGCCACTTAGCGCCTTTGTGCCTTTGAGGCTATTTCTTTCTTACTGTTCTCTGTTCAATCCGCTTTTCATAATTTGTTCCTTTGAAAATGCGATGTACATAAATCCCGGGAGTATGAATTTCATTTGGATCCAATGCACCAGGTTCAACTAATTCTTCCACTTCTGCAATGGTAATCTTACCGGCCATTGCCATCATTGGATTAAAATTTCTTGCAGTGTCTTTAAAAACTAAATTACCCATTGTATCTCCCTTCCATGCTTTTACAATAGCGTAGTCTGCTTCAAATGCATATTCAAGCAAGTAATCTTTTCCATTA
>JANMEU010000017.1:0-250661 GCA_031377245.1 Bacteroidota bacterium | reverse complement strand
TTATATGACAACGCAGTGTCCGCATTTATAATTACCGACTGTTTAATTGAGGTATCCTTAGCATCAATTCTTTTACTCAGCTCTGCAGAAAGTGAATCAAATATTACCTGCTGCTGACCTATATACGTTCTTCCATCACCTTTAATGCTTACAATTATACTTTGCTTAGATTTTGTTTCAGTTTTGTATTTAGGATTAGTTACCTTAATAACATTAGGGTTAGCCAATGTAGATATAATTAAAAAGAAAAACATTAATATAAATAGAATATCATTTAGTGGCCCAGTATCTACTTCGCTATGCTCTTCATTAAATTTTTTGCGTAAACTCATGGTATATAATTAACGAGTGGGTTCTTGTAAAATGTCAATAAATTCTGCACTAGCAGCCTCCATTTTATTTTCTATTTTTTTAATTTTTGTTTGTAAAATACTATACCCTAAGTAGGTTACAATACCAATAATTAAACCTGCTGCCGATGTTATCATTTTTACATAAATACCGCTTGCCATTGCATTAATACCAAAACCTTCTGGACTTTGGCTAATACCATTAAACAAACTAAGCATACCTATAATGGTTCCTAAAAACCCAAATAGTGGTGCAATACGTACGATGATATTTAAAATGTTTAAGTTTTTTTCCATTTTATACATTTCTAAAACACCCACATTTTCCATACTTTTTTCAATAGCTTCTATAGGTTTACCAATACGCTGTAGTCCTTTATCAATCATTCTTGCAACAGGGTTAGGCGTATTTTTTGCCAAACTTCTGGCAGCAGTTATATTACCGCTAACTACATTGTCTCTAATAATGTTCATAAAATTTTCTTCAATTTTTCCAAATTTTTGAAGCAAAATAAAACGTTCAAAAAAGAAGAAAAGTGCTACCACAAAAAGTAAGGCTAGGGGTAACATTAACCATCCTCCCTGCATAATTGTGCTTCCAATTGATTTAAAGCCTTCAACTTTTTGTAACACTTTTGTAGTATCCATTTGTAAAAAAAATAGGTGAACCATGTATAACTGATTTAGGTTTTAGTTGTATAAACGATAATTATGCCAAAAATAAAAGTATTTTGCTTTCAAACGAAAGAAATATACCTAAGCGCTACAAAAAAATGTTAATGTTTGCTTATCTAAATAAAAAAGACTTCAATAGTTGAAGTCTTTTAATTTTATAGTAATACTTTTTTTATTTTACTTTTTACTTTCTAACTGCTGCATAGCCATAATTTGTTTCATTGTTTTTTCCATACCATCGCTACCGCCATCTAAAAATATTACATTTCCTTTTCCGTACTCTGCAAAGTTTTTAATAGCTTCTACCCACATACTAAATAAAATTACATTGGTATCTAAATTAGCTTGTTTCATTTCCGATGCAGCTTGGCTCATACCCTTAGCTACTTCTTCTCTAAATAAGGCAACGCCTTGTCCTCTTAATTGAGCAGCCATTCTCTCGGCCTCTGCAGCAATTTTAATAGCATTACCCTCTGCTTCGGCAGCTTTTGTTTTTGTAATTAACAAGGCTTGTCCTTCGTTTTCGGCAGCAGCTTTTAAATTATTACTTGCTACAACTTTACTCATACTAGCTATAATAGCTTCGTCAAAAGTAATATCGTTAATTTGTAAATCTTGTAAATGATAACCCCAGCTTTCTAGAGCAACATCTACTTGTTCTTTAACATTTTCAACAATATCTCTACGTACATTTAAAACCTCTGCTTGCTTTTTGGTAGATACAAAAGCACGTATACTTCCTTCTACAGTACGTATTAAAGCCTGCATCAAATCTTTATCGCTAATAAATTTAAAGGCAACTTTTTGTACAGTTTCCTCTTGTTCATTTTGAACAGAGTAGAGTAACATCGATTTAAAATAAACATTTGCCTGATCCACTGTTACGGCTTGAAACTCTAATTCTACCGAACGGTTTTGAACACTTACTCTTTTAAAAATTTGATCTATAAAAGGTATTTTCCAATTTAAACCTGCTCGTTTTATACCTGCATATTTACCAAGCCTGGTAACAACCCCAATGGTACCTTGGTTAATGGTAAACAAGCCGCTGGATAAAATAGCTAAAATGGGAATTACCCACCAATATTCTTTTAACAATTCCATAGTTGTAATTTTTAATGAAGGTAGCTGTTTTTTGAATTAATTAGTATAAAAAATTTACGCCTAGTTGTTGTAAAAACAACCAGTTTACACTTGCTTTAACCAACCCGTTATACTCATTCGGCTTTGGTTAGCTATAAGTACCTCATGCTCAGTTTCATCACTTTTAAATAAAACGGCAGTTTGTGCATGAGGTTGTATTTGTTGCATACTATTATCATCGTACACTTGTAATTGCCCACCATCTGCTTCAACCCAGTTATCATTTAAATAAGTAACTAATGAATATTTACGGTTATTGTTACTTTTAAATTGATCTTTATGGCGTTTATAAAAACTTCCTTTTTCATAAACTGCATAATGAAATTCGTAGGCGTTAATACCTGCATAACAAGTTTCATTTAAGTAAGCAATAAAATCTTCTACTCGTTGTAAAAACTCATTTTCAAAAGGGTTGTTATGCTTTTTATCTAACCAATAAATTTTATCGCTACGCATTTTTTGATTAGGGTCTTTTAGTTCATCATTGCCAATGCTGGCATTGGCCATTAAATTATCTTTTTGTAATTGATGAATATTTTGTTGCAAACCCTGTGATAGCGCCTTTGTTAAAAACTGAGGAGCAACGCCCACCTTACTATCCAAATAAGTAGTAATGAGCAAATCGAATTGTTGAGGCATACGTTTGTTTAGTGGCGTAAGGTAGCCTTTTAAACTCCGCTACAACAATAGCTTTTATTGAGTAAGATTTATTTACCTTTAAACCTTAACTACTTAAATGGATAATACGACTAGTACATTAAAAGAATTGTACAACCGAACACCTCGGCGACACAACGATGAAAATATAAAAGAAATTAACAGCATAGTTACTGAATACGAAGATATTTTGATAGTTATAGAAGCCATAAACCCCTATTACGAAAAACAAATACCTGTTTTTTTTGATGTGGTTGAAGAAGTAAAACTGACCATTAAAAAATCGAATGATAAAAAGATTTCTAAAAAAAGTAAAGACGAATATTTTGATACTGCCGCATGCACATTAAAAGATAGTATCGAAGAATTAATAAGTCTATATGGTGATGGAAAAAAAGTATAAGTTATTTTATAGAATTTAGCCTTACAATTATTACCACTTTACTTTTGATATCCTATTTTGGTCCTCTATTTGTACACTTTTAACTAATAATCTCATTTATAGGCACTTACCTCTTACTTTTACCTTGCCCCTTTGTTTATTTTTATACTGTTTATTAATTATCTTGCGTAGAAATAAAAACTTACGATAGCTATTACACTCAACACTTTTTTCAATTAACTATTTTATGAAATACGCATTTTTACTTTTATCCTTTTTTTTACTAAGTTTTTCGGCAACAGCTCAAGAGTCTGTTTACGAAATAATGGAAAGAACCGACCTTACCTTACAAGAGGCTGAGCAAAGAGCTAACGCCATTTTTGATAGAGTGGGTAAAGAACGTGGTAGTGGGTACAAACAATTTCAACGTTGGTTGTACGAACGTAAATTTCATATTGATGAAAACGGTACTTACTTAACTCCAAAAGAAGAGTGGAATAGATATGAGGCAACTGCACAAAATAATTTTGTAACCGCTGGCAATTGGACGGAGCTTGGCCCGGTTACCTGGACCCGTACTAGCAGCTGGAACCCAGGCACAGGGCGTATTTCGGCAGTAGCCATACATCCCAGTAATGAAAATATAATTTATGTAGGCTCACCAGGTGGTGGTATATGGAAAACAACGAATGGTGGTGGCACTTGGGCTCCGCTACAAGATTACGTAAATAGTAGTTGGATGAGTTATTTTGCCATAACCATCGACCCTAATAATCAAAACATTGTATATGCAGGAATGAGTGGTAGTGCAGGCATTATAAAATCTACTAACGGAGGGGCAACATGGACATCTATTGGAACCATGTTTGGTGGTACAGTTCGTAAAATAGTTATTCATCCTTCCAACTCTAATATTATTTTTGTGGCCTCTTCAAATGGAATTTGGCGAAGTACTAATGCCGGTACAAGTTTTACACAAGTACACACCATAAGTAAAGAAGATATTGAATTTAAGGCTGATGATGTAAACACTATGTTTGCAACAGGAAATGATGTTTGGCGTAGCACAGACAACGGTGTTACCTGGACAAATGTTGGAGCAGCACAAGGTATTACTAATACAGGTAGAACTTTAGTAGGCGTAACTGCCGCAAACCCAAACTATGTATATATATGCCAAGCAAGTGGTAGTAGTTTTGGTAGAATGTATAAAAGTACCGATGCTGGTTTAACTTTTACAACTACAGTTGTAGGTAACCCTGCAAGTGGCACAAATTATTTTGGGTACGAAACTACAGGTACTGGTACAGGCGGACAAGCCACGTACGATATGGCTTTAGATGTATCGCCTACAAATGCAAGTGAAGTATATATTGCTGGTATTATTTGTTGGAAATCTATAAATGAAGCAGTTTCATTTTTTCCACAAACAGCATGGAGTTTACCAAATGGTATTGGTTATAACCATGCAGATGTACATGGGTTAATGTGGGTTAATAGCACCCTATACTCCAATAGCGATGGAGGTATTTTTAAGAGTGTTAATGCTGGAGATGATTGGACAGATATTTCTGCAGGATTAGGTATTCGACAATTTTACAGAATAGCAAATTCGCAAACAAACGCCAATGTAATTACTGGCGGTGCCCAAGATAATGGTAGTGCTACTAGGCAAGCTTCCGGCAATTGGGTAGATTGGTTAGGTGCAGATGGCATGGAAGGTTTAGTAAGCCCTACTAATCATTTAAACCTATGGGGTACCAGTCAAAACGGTTCAATTTATCGTTCAATAAATGGAGGCAATAGTTATAACGGTATGCCAAAGCCATCTAATGGGCAATGGGTTACACCACTTTGGGTACACCCTACAAACGAAACTATTTTATATGGTGGATGGACGGGTGTTTATAAATCAACAACAAGTGGTACAAGTTGGACAAATATTAGTGGTGCAACTATTACCTCTACGTTAGCAGATTTAGCTGTATCAACCTCTAACCCAAATTATATTTATGCAAGTAATGGCAGCACATTATATGTAACTACAGATGATGGAGCTACATGGGCTACCCGAAGTGCACCTGCTACTATTAATGATATTTGTATTGACCCTACAGACCCAACTAAAATTTGGGTAGCACTAAATAGTACTACCAACAGAGTAATGGTAAGTACCAATGCTGGAGCTACGTTTACAAATGTTTCAGCTGGTCTTCCTACTTTTTCTGCAAGAACAATTGTAGTTGATGATAATACCCCAAGAGGTATGTATGTGGGCATGAATATTGGTGTTTATTATAAAACTGAACCAGATGTTAACTGGACCAACTTTTCGGATAACTTGCCCCTTGTAGCTATTAACGAATTAGAAATACAAAAAGCTGCTGGTAAATTACGTGTAGCCACCTACGGTAGAGGTGTTTGGGAAAGCCCAGTAGCTAATATTCCACCACCATCTGGCTTTACGTTTAACACCCCAGCCCCAGCTGTTTCTAGTTGCCCTACACCTAGTACTATGAGTTTAACGTTAGGTACAAACGTAGTTGGCACATTTACTAACCCAATTACTTTGTCGGCAACAGCAGGTGTGCCTGTTGGTACAACTATTACATTTGGCACTAACCCCGTAACACCAGGCAATAGCAGTGTTATAAATTTAAATAATGCAAATTCATTAGCTGCTGGTTCGTATACCATAACCATAACGGGTACGGCTAGTGGCGCATCTACACAAACAAGAAATATTACGTACACCATAAATGCAGGTACCGGACCAACTATTTCAGCACAACCTACAAATCAAACTGTATGTTCAGCAACATCAACTTCTTTTTCAGTAAACTCTACTGCTACATCTTTCCAATGGCAAGTAAGTATAGATGGTGGTGTTACCTTTAATAATGTTACTAATGGTGGTGTTTACGGAGGAGTAACTACATCTACTTTAACTATTTTAGCTGGTAATATTACAGTAGGTTTTAACAACTATCAATATCGTTGTATTACAACAAATGCATGTGGTAATACAACTTCTAATGCTGGTATATTAGCTGTTACACCAGCTACACTTATTAATTCCAACCCTACAGATGTTACCATTTGCTCTGGTAATAATACTTCATTTTGTGTTACAGCAGTTAGTACAAATTTAAGTTACCAGTGGGAGGTTGCCTCTAGCTGTACCGGAACATTTACAGATGTTGCAGGAGCTACCAATGCTTGCTTATTTATTACAAACGCATTATCTTCTGCAGTATATCGTTGCAAAGTAACAGGTACTTGCGGTAGTGTAATTACATCAACATGTGCACAACTTACGGTTGGTAGTCTTGCTACAGTAACAACACAACCAAGCAATAAAGAAATATGTACGGGTGGTACTACAAGCTTTAATGTAGATGGTGTAAGTGCTTTTGCTATTTCGTATCAATGGCAAGTTAGTAGAGATGGTGGTGTTAGTTACACAAACATTAGTAATGCTACTAGTAAAACATTAACCTTATCAACAACAACGATTGCTGATAATAATAATCGTTATCGTTGTCAGTTATTTACCCCTGCTTGCCCTACACCAGCTAATTCCGATGCTGCACTACTTGTAGTACGTTCGTTACCTACTATTGGTTTAAGTGCAACTCCATTAACTAGTTTATTGCCCGGGCAAACCACTGTTTTAGCAGCAACACCTAGCCAATCGGTTGGGGGTATAGTAAGTAAACAATGGATTAAAGATGGTACACCATTTAATTACAACGGAAATTTAATTGCACTAAATGTTGAAAAAGTTGGTAGCTACCAGTTAAGCATACAAGAAGTATTTGCAAGTGGGCTTACTTGTGTAAATCAATCGCCGGTTGTAAAAATTATTGCCCCACGTAGCGATCAGTTATTTATTTTCCCTAACCCTAACGATGGTAAGTTTACCGTTTCGTATTACAATGCTTCGGGCAATACATCTAGAATAATAACGGTTTACGATGCTAAGGGAAGTAGAGTATATAGTGAAAAATTGCAAATAGCTGGTGCTTATACCTTACTTGATATTAATATTAAACCTACGCAAGGTGGTATATATTTTGTAGTGGTGGGTGATGCAGCTGGCAAAAAAATAATTGAAGGGAAAGTATTAATAAAATAAAAAATGCTTTAAATAAAAAAATGCCTCAACGTTGTTGAGGCATTTTTTTTATAAATCTATTCAATGTTATTATACCGATTATAAATATACTTTAAGCCAAATTCGTTAATTCGAAAAGCTGTCAGCCTGAGCCTGCCTTGTCGGCAGGCAGGCTCAACCTGACAATACTATAATTGGATTGTTTTTAATTTATAATTGGTATTAGCTAATTTTTTAATCTTTTTAAGTGTCACTAATCTATTAATATACTATTTTTTTCTGGTTGGTTTTTGCCCTCTAGTTTTTGGCTTACCATATTTTTTCATCATCCTATCTTTTTTACGTACTATAACATTTACCTTGCTATTTTTTGCAGATTTTTCATGAAACGCTGGACCTACCTCTTCCTTTTTTGGCATTTTTACGAGATAGGTTTTCATAAACACTTTTGGTATTTCATCTTCGGTTAAAACTTCAGATATTTCTAGGTTTTCGGGTAAGGGTAATAGGGGCACTTCGTATTTCATTAATGCTTGTATAGTATCCATTAATGGCTTTTCTTTTGCTGTAAAAAAAGTTATGGCTATTCCTTTTTTATCTGCTCTACCTGTTCTACCAATTCTATGTATATAGTTTTCGGGTACTTCGGGTACATCAAAATTAATAACATGGGTTACTTCAGAAATATCTATACCTCTTGCCACAATATCTGTAGCAATAATAAATCTATACGTTCCTTCATGAAATTGTTTTACGGTATTAAAACGATGGTTTTGCTCTTTGTTGGAATGTATAACGCCACAAGTTTCAGGATAAATGGCTTCTAATTCTTTATACAATTCATCTGCTAATTTTTTTGTAGCTACAAACACCAAAAGCTTGGTCATACTTTCATCTTGCGCTAACATTAATTTTAGCAAATTTACTTTAGTATAAAAGTTTGGTATGGCATATCCAATTTGTTCAATATTTTCTAACGGTGTGCCCGTTGGTGCTGCTTCTACTCTTGTTGGCTCATTAAAAAAGGTATCCATCAATAGTTCTACATCCTCGGTTATGGTTGCAGAAAATAATAAATTTTGCCTTTTTGCAGGTAGCAAGTCAAGTATATTTTTAATTTGTGTACGAAAGCCAAGATTAAGCATTTCGTCCATTTCATCTATCACTACTTTTTTAATGCTCTTTGTTTTTACAGCTCCATTCATTAATAGGTCAAATAGTCGGCCTGGTGTGGCTACTAAAACATCAACACCTTTTAAAACCTCAGCAGCTTGTGTATTTATATTAGCACCACCATATACTCCAACAACAGTTACACTCATGTAGGTAGTTAATTCTTTTGCGGCATTTACAACTTGTGCTACCAACTCTCTAGTGGGTACTATTATTACTATTTGAGCTTTTTTTTCTTTGTTAAATTTCCATTGGTTTAAGCAAGGTAAAAGGTAAGCAAAGGTTTTACCTGTTCCGGTTTGTGCTATGCCACATACATCTCTACCACTCATTACAACAGCAAATACTCTATGTTGTATTGTAGTGGGGTTTGTGTACCCTGCATCATTTAATGCAGATAGTAATGCGTTGCTTAGTTTTAAATCTTCAAATGTCATAGTGCTAAAATATAGACAAAGATAGTTTTAAAAAAATGGGTACATTTTATTTGGCATTACCTTCTATGTATTGCTTAGGTAAATAGCCAACAAACTATATTTACTTTACTTAAGTTTAGATATGGAAATACTACGCTTATTAACCGCTTACTTCTTCCTTAATCAAGAAATCTTTTACAGATGTCCATTTTATATTTGGATATCTATCGTTATCATATTTTTGGAATATTACTTTACCTTCCATCATGTCTCTCATATATTGCATTCCTTGCCATGCAGGATAAAGTTCATTTTTTGAGGGAGAAAAAAACCTAGTTAGTTTAATCATAAAATTTAAAAGGCTAATACCACCTGGCCTAAATAGTTTATACTTTTTGTTGGTAAGCGCTGTAAGTAATTTAACAAAGTCGTTACACGAAAGTGTATCGCCAGCAATTCTTAAATATCTTGGTGTATTATCTTCAAGTGCTGCTTCGGCAGTAAATTCAGCTATATTATAGGTTGTTGTAAATTCTAAAAGTTGATTAGGATTACCCCAACAAAGAATACGTTTTTGCTTAACTAAAATCAACGGCATATCTGTAGTAAGTAATTCCATAAATGGCCCATTAAATATAGTAGTTGCCTGTATAGGTGCTTTATCAAGATACTGATGAAACGTTCTTCTTAAATCTAAATTTCTATTTGCGCCTTCTTTTAAATTTGTAAAATCTATGGCATAATCGCTTGGTATAAATTTTGGAACATTTGCTTCAACTGCTGCATCTAAAAATATTTTTTGTGTATCAAGTATCGTTTCTTTTAAACCTGCTAGTGCCGATACCACACAAGCTGCACCAACACAGTGTTTCGAAATTTCTGCTTGATTGTTTGTATCAACCTTAAAAACGTGTACCCCTTTTTGTTCTAGTATTTCTATTTTTTTTGGATCGGTTGTTAATCGTACAATTGCATTAACGTCTACATCTTTTGCTAGTAAAGCATCTACAATTTTACAGCCTAAATTTCCGGTGGCTCCTACAACTACTATTATTTTTTTCATTTTTATAAAATTAATTTTTAACTACAAAAAATTGATTGGTATTAACTTGATGTAGGAGTGGTTTTATAGTTCGAGTAATTAAAATAAAGAAGGACAAATTTAGTTAAATCGTTTGGTAGATGTACAACTATATTAATACAGTACATTTACCCTATACTTATATTTCAACAAGATGCTTTGTAATGTTTTAAAGTAAAAAATATATTTTGACTATTAAAAAATTGGGCATTTTTATGTTTCTAAAAACTTGAAGCTGTTTTTTAAAATTTTATGATTTGCTAATTTTATGTTAACATAAACTAAGTGTTACCGTTAACGTATAGCTATTTATCCCCTTGCTTTTTTTGTTGGACATCATCACTTAAATTTTACAAAACCCTTTACTGGCTTATATTACATGGATTATTACTTTGTTACCCGTAATAAAATCAACACAATATTGGTTTTACTCCACCACCAAACCATCCTACTTTTACAGTATCAATTAAATATTTATTGATTGATTTACCTCAATTGTACCTGCTGTGTGATATAATTAATTTTTTAATTTTAAAACAGTATAATCATGAAAAAAACAACTCAAAAATTTACAGCTGTATTTGTAGCCTTATTTGCATTAGTAATTTCTGCAAATGCACAAAACACCGCTCCGTAATTAACAAAAGTTAGCGATGTAAACAATCAACCTGTATTTCAATTAAAGCTAAATAACAATCAAAAAGATAGCTATACCCTAGTAGTAAAAGATTTATCGGGAGTTGTATTACACGAAGAAAAAATTACCGATGCAAAAGCAGTACGTAATTTTGCTTTAGACAGCGATGCGTTTAGCAATGCTTCTACGTTAATTTTTGATGTACGAAATAACAGCAACAACATAAACACTTTATTTGAAGTAAAAAACACAACAAGAGTGGTAAATGATGTAATAGTTGTAAACGTTACAAGCAAAAAATTTCTTTAAAACTGTATTATTTATTTGCACAAACATGCTGGAGAGTATGTTTGTGCATTTTTTTTCCAAGCAATGTCTCCTACAAGGGACGTTGCGTAAATTACACCCAACTTTTCTATTCAACTCAACGTCCTGCTTACACACATTGGCTAGGTGGAGAGACGTTGCTGAAAAATAAAAGATTTCGATATTGGAATTGTAATGTAGCCGATTTTTAGTACTACTTTTAGATACAAGATGAGATGACAAATTTAGTTAAATTGTATGTTATGTGTAATCCTAAATTAACATTTTAACCAAAACAAGCATAGAATGATGACAATAAATGATAACAAACAAATTAGTGTTGGGATAAGACTTGGAACAATGATACTAGATCATTTCTTTATGACAATATTAGCAATGTTATTTTTTATTCCGAGTATGGCTTCTGGATTTTCAGACGCATTTAAAACATCTCACGAACAAAACAACCCAAATTTTATGGGTGGGGCTTTGGGGTATCTAGGATTATTTGGTTTTGCGCTATATTTCTGCAAAGATATTTTTAATGGACGAAGTATTGCCAAGCGAATTTTAAAACTTCAAGTGGTTGACAGTGTAACAGGACAGGTTGCAAGTCCTATAAAATGTTTTGTAAGAAATATTCTTTGTGTCTTATGGCCTATTGAAGTAATTGTTGCTCTGACAAATACTAACAGACGACTTGGAGACAGAATTGCAGGAACACAACTAGTAAAATTCGATCCATCTCAAGAACAACCTAAAATAAATATCGGTAAGACACTACTTCCTATTAGCATTTCTTATGGACTTATGTTGCTTTTAATGCAAATGATGCCAAAAATGGAGATGACACAAACAAATTATAGTGAAACCTCTTATAATCAATCGGAAAGCAAAGAATTAGAAAAATTACTAAACGACAGTTTGGGGCAATACCTAACAGCCGACATAAGAATTTATGACACAATCAAAAACGAAAATTTAAAATACGTTTCCACAATTTTAAAACTTAAAGAGAATTATATTGAAGACAACAATAGTTATAAACAACTAAATGACGTAACGACAAATTTGATTTATTCAAAATTTCCAAAAGAAACTTTCACAGGATATCTAAAATTTATTTATCAAGGATCGGGGCAATTTCGAAGCAGGTCAACAACAATAGGAACGTACATAAAAGTAAAGGACTTACAATAGGTGTTCGCAAATCTACTTATCTACTTAGAATTATTTAGTTGTACAGCTATTTATCCCCTTACTTTTTTTTGTTGGACATCATCACTTAAATTTTACAAAACCCTTTACTGGCTTATATTACAAGGATTATAATTTTGTTACCCGTAATAAAAGCAACACAATATTGGTTTTAATCCACAACCAAACCATCCTACTTTTACAGTATCAATTAAATATTTATTGATTGATTTACCTCAATTATACCTGCTGTGTGAAATAATTAATTTTTTAATTTTTAAAACAGTATAATCATGAAAAAAACAACACAAAAATTTACAACTGTATTTGTAGCCTTATTTGCATTAGTAATTTCTGCAAATGCACAAAGCACCGCTCCGCAATTAACAAAAGTTAGCGATGTAAATAATCAACCTGTATTTCAATTAAAGCTAAATAACAATCAAAAAGATAGTTATACCCTAGTAGTAAAAGATTTATTGGGCGTTGTATTACACGAAGAAAAAATTACCGATGCAAAAGCAGTACGTAATTTTGCTTTAGACAGCGATGCGTTTAGCAATGCATCTACGTTAATTTTTGATGTAAGAAATAACAGCAACAACATAAACACTCTATTTGAAGTAAAAAACACAACAAGAGTGGTAAATGATGTAATAGTTGTAAACGTTACAAGCAAAAAATTTCTTTAAACCCGTATTATTTATTTGCACAAACATGCTGGTGAGTATGTTTGTGCATTTTTTTGTGTTACATACTTTATTTAGTGTGCCACCAAACAAGGCCGAAAATTATTTACTAAATTGAGGAAATATATAATTTACTAGTGTTTAATTGTATATTATTTATTTAACAAAAATTGAAGTGGCATGTCCATCATTTGTTCCGTTACTTAAAGTTGTAGCGATACCATTTTTCCAGAGTTTAGCTTGAGAACTTTCTTGACCTACTACAAAAACATCATTACCATAAACAAAAAGAGATCTTGCATATGCATTATTGGTGCCAGTACTTAATTCTGTTTTAACTCCATTTTTCCATAATACTGCTACATTATTAACTAATTTAGATTCGTAACCAGCTGCATACACATCATTACCTACAACAAAAACAGCATTAGCTATCGAGCTGTTTATGCCATTACCCAATGGTATTCCCACACCGTTCTTCCATATCATAGCAATATTCTTACTTCCGTTTGACTCATAGCCTGCAATATATACATCATTATTTGAAGCAAATACAGAAAATGCACTTGCAGTTTGCCCTGCTCCAGCAACTACAGACCCTACACCATTTTTCCATTGCTTAGCTTGAAAATAATTTATATTCCACTCATACCCTACAGCATAAACATCATTTCCGTTTACAAAAATAGACCAAGGATAGGCAGATTGCGCCGAATTATTTACAACAACACCTACACCGTTTTTCCAAATTGTACCTGCATCAATGGTTGGTGTTTTATTTATACCACAAGCATATATATCATTTCCATTTACAAAAACTGAGTGTGCAATTGCATTGGTGCTTGTACCACTATTTAAATATGAAATAGTTCCATTTTTCCAAATGACAGCTTTTTTATTAGTACCCGTTAATTCGGTACCAGCTATATAAACATCGTTATTATTAGTTACATAAATAGAATTTGGTGCATTTATTTGCTCAACACCTATGTTTAAATTATTTACAACTCCGTTTTTCCATAACTTATAGGGTGAGGATGTTCCATCATTTTCTGTACCAACTACATAAACAGTATAAGGTGTTGTAGTAAAAGTTAATTCGTTACCATAAGCTGTACCTGCACTATTTGTAGCATAAGCCCTTGCAAAATAAGTTGTATTATTTGCAAGATTAAAAATATTACTTATAAAATTTCCATTACCAGTTCCATCATTCGTTTTTGTAGTTAATGAAATAGTTGGGTTAGATGATGTACTCCAACAAATACCACGGGCAGTTACAGATGCTCCACCATCGGCAGTAATAGTACCACCACTTTTAGCTGAATTAGAAAACACTTCACTCATTGAGGTAGTAGTAAGTGTTGGGAGGTTGACTACTGTAGTGGTAGTTGTTGTAAAACTTTCTTCATTGCCGTAAGCAGTACCAATTGTATTAGTGGCATAAGCCCTTACGTAGTATCTTGTTGCTGGTTGTAGCCCTGTTATAGAACTAGTAAATATTCCTATTCCAGTACCATCTATCGTTTTTGTTGTTAATGAAATAGTTGGATTAGATGATGTACTCCAGCAAATTCCACGGGCAGTTACCGTGTCTCCACCATCACTAGATATATTACCGCCACTTAATGCAGAATTACTGTTTATAGCAGATACAGCATTTGTTGTTATAATTGGTGATGCAACAGTGCTTTCATTTTGTGCTTCTTTTTGACAACCAACTATAAGAACCATAAACATAAGAAGGGCGAATACTTTTTTCATTTTTTATTTGTTAATAATAAAAGATTTTTATCTTTTAATTTAAAATAAATGCTAAAACTGACTTTATCATGGAAACATTTAAGAATTTGTTGATAAACGGTGATACATAACATTCAAATATACGCAACTACTATTAATTCTTTTTAAGTAAAAGTCAATTTTATCTTCTTTACATTTTTTCCAAGCAACATCTCCTGCAAGGGACGTTGAATTTAACAACTTTTCTAAGCAACGTCCTGTTTACAGACTTTGGCTCGAAGGAGAGACGTTGCTGAAAAATAGGAAGAGACGTTGCTGAAAAATAATGCTTTTAGTTGCATCATAATTTCTTTGAATACGTTTGTGTGTTTCCATACTATTTTTCAAATGAGTTTAAATAATTAATCATTAGATTCAAGGTGTCATCATTTAATTTAATATTCCCTGCTGGAATAAAAATACTATTTACTTTTTTATAAATTATTGGAATATTATTGATAGTCAGATTTACAAGTAAAATTTTATTTTCAAATTCTTTAATAAATGCATTACTTAAAATACATCCATTCAAAGTGTGTTGAAAGGAAATGTCCCAACCCAATGTAGTTAATTGTTCATAATAAATTTTAGTAAAATTAATTTTGGATTTTTCCTTTTTCCTATTATCTCTATCTGTAATAAAGTCGTCTCTAAGTTGAAAAAATAGAACAATAAATACAATAGGTCCTAATATCACAGAAAATAAAATAGCCATTTCCTTTGAGCCACCATTATTCAATCCTCGAAGAAAATAATAAAGCAAAGTCATAAATTTATATTGTTATGATTTTAGAAAGGTTCGGCGAACGTATTGCACACAACACTCAAATATACGCAACCTTTTTCCAAGCAACGTCCTGCAAGAGACGTTGCGTAAATTACAACCAACTTTTCTTTGCAACGCAACGACCTGCTTAAACACTTTGGCTCGGAGGAGAGACGTTGCTGAAAAATAAAACGGCTGTTATGCATTCGTGCTTTATCTTTTGTATGTTCCAACTCTTTCATTATGCTCAACATTTATTGCTATGTCTAACATTAAATTTTCTACTGTTGAAATAAATTCAGTCACATGTGTCAAGTTAACAGTCAAAGAATTTTCTCCATGGGCTATTTTATTTCTAAACAGTAAAAGTTTGTTTAGTTTTTGCTCGTAGTCGTCTGATACTTTGTCAATGCAGAAACGTTCAAGGATTTTATTTAGAACTTTGAAGTTTACATTTGATTCGGTTGGCACACTCGGTTTTATTGTAACAATATCTGTAAGAAGAGAATCCAATAAACTAACCATTCTTTGTTTAGAATCAAAGTTTATTCGTGGATTATTAAAGTCACATTCGCTATCTAGTTGGTGTGTTAGCAAAGGCATTGCTATTTCTGCACGTCCTATGGATAAAGTATTTAAATGATTTGAATAAATGATAAAACTGCTTTTGACAAATCCTTCCCAAATTGCATAAATTGCCGGAACGGTATATTTAATTTGCAACTCTTTATGCTCTGGACTAAAGCTGTATCTTATGGGAATGCTTTTAAGAGTTGACAGTTGAGAAACTCTCCAGTCGATATCGGCTAATATTTCGTCTATAAATGTTACCATGGATTATTGTCCAAATATTTCGTCAGCAACTTCAATTCTTTTCATAATGCGGCTTTTACTAGCAGAAGCAGAACCCGAAGCTTTTTTGAAATTTTCAGAAGCTTTTAGCTCTTGAACTTTTGCAATTATTACGTCTGTCCTTTCTTGAGAGTATCGTTCGATATATTTAGAAATTCCAATGGTAACACAGTCATACAAACTCGTAGAAAAAACATTGTTTGAACCTCTGAATACGTCTTTACCTATAGGTGCTAGTATTTTTAAACACCCTATAAATGCTTTTTCTAGAACAGGAATATTCTCTGGTTGTGAAACTGCAATTTTCATATAAGCCGTCATATGTTGTGAAATGTTGTCTGATAATTCTTCTTTATAATCAAAAAGAGAACAAAATCTTAAAACAAGCTCATCCATATACAGCTGCTCTAACTGTCTTTCTGTTGGTTGAATTATTAAAACAAATTCTGGTAATTCTGCACAGCGTCTGAGGAAGCTGTTAAAGTCTTTACTTACTCCTCTGAAAATAGCATTTCGGATTTCTTGGTCTGTAAGTTCAGAACCACCAGTATTAAGCCGATTGAATAATTCATAACGCATGTCAAACGCACTGTTCCATTTTATTATCTCAACTCTGCATGAAGCACGTTTAATATTTAATTGAAACTTTAAAGGCAAATCTTTACATGCTAAATTTTCAAGGTCAGTAGCAATATCGCCTTTTGTCATTATCCAATTATTCTTGTCAGGTAGCGACCTAAGAATTCCGAAAAATGAAAATATTGTGGAAATTCTTTGAAGACCATCTACAAGTTCCCATCTACCCAATTCATCTTCCGCTACGAAAATAGGTGGAACCGGAATTCCAATTAATATGGATTCAACGAACCTTGTCTTTTGATATGTGTCCCAACGAAACAACCTTTGAAAGTCTGGGTCAATGATTATTTCTGAACGTTCATACATGCTCATAATTTCTCCAAATGACATGTCCAGTCTGTCTGTTGACAAACTGTTTCTTGTTTCTTCTAATTTTGATTCTAATTGTTTTATTTTATCCATGGTTGTTGTCTTTTAGCATGAGGCCTAACACTCAAATATACGCAACCTAATCCCCTTTATTATCACAATCAACAATTTTTTCTATACCATAAAATATTTTATAAAAAATAGGTTGTTGTTTAAGTGTCTGGCGGGCTGGAGCCGCCTTACACATAACACAAACCCCATCCGCCGAGGCGAATGGGGTTACACAATATAAATCACCAAACACAAACAAAAAGATAATGCCGCTTGCTACACAACAGCAAACGGCAATAATTTAGTCTGGCTTTTTGCCATCTAAAAATGTATTAATTGTACTTATTTCGGCTTGATTATTTTCGTCGGTTTTTACAGTATAGTTGCTATAAAAACTTTCAACATCGGCAATGGAATTATGTAACTCCATGTTGCGGCGAAGGTATGCAGGTACTGTTTCAAACTCATTGTTAGGATCGACTGCGTTAATATTGAATGACAAATTACGCAGTTTTGCAATTCGATCTATAGCCCGGCGCCTAAGTTCTTCTGCTTCGTCCTGCGGTGCAAGTTCCTCAACAGAAGACATTAAAATGGGCTGAGTAAGCTGTACAGGTTGCTCTTCCTCCGCCGCTTGATGGGTCTTTACCACCAGTTTCATTTCTTCTTGCTCAGGTTCGTCTTCCTTTACAGATAAATGCAACGGTAGCGGCTCATCGTTCGTATTGGATTCTGGTTTAGGCTTTTCCTCCACATAAATTTGTGCTGGTTTGGCCAATTGCACCCCCGACGAAAAGGGCTTGCTAGCATCTTTACTATCTAAATTTTCTTGTTCTTTTAAATGAGTAGGATTGGATGTAGCACTTGCTACACTTATTTTTTCGGAAGGGATGGGATTTTGAGGAATATCAAATTCTATTACTGGAACCTGGTCTGATGCCGAAGATATTTCAAAAAATACTGGAGCTTCGTCTAATTTATCCCCAGTAATTTTACTTGGTAATTTTACGTCTATTTCTTCCTTGATTATTTCTACCAATGTTGGCATCATCACATCTTCTTTAACTTCAACAGGCAACTCTGTAATTTCTGCAATGGCTTTTTCTTCATCTAGTTCATCAAATAATAACACTGGTTTTGAGGCAATTTTCTTTTCTTCTTTTGACGGCATTTGCAAGGTCATTACAATTTTTTCATCCTTTTTTTCGGTTGCCTCATTTTTTAGAGGTGCCGTTTTTGCAAAAGGGTCTTTATGCTCAAAACCTGTAGCAATAAGGGTTATACTTAATTCGCTACCTAATGTATTATCATACCCAAGGCCTAATATTACATCGGTATCTTCACCGGCTTGTCCTATTAAATGATTTTGAATAACTTCAACTTCATCCATGGTAAACTCATGTTCGCCTTCGGCAGAATTAATATTTATTAAAATCCACTTTGCACCTCGTATATCATTATCATTCAACAATGGGGAGTTTAAAGCATTTTCAATGGCAGCTTGTGCTCTGTTTTCTCCTTCGGCACTTGCACTTCCTAAAATGGCAACACCACCATTACTCATTACGGTACAAACATCGGCAAAATCCACATTAATTTGTCCCGTACTATTGATAACATCCGTAATACATTTTGCAGCGGTTGCTAATACGTTATCAGCTTTAGCAAATGCTTCTTTCATTTTTAAATTACCAAATTGATGACGCAATTTATCATTGCTTATTACCAATAAAGTATCTACATGGTTTTTCAATAACATAATACCTTCCTCTGCTTGTGCTATTCTTTTTTTGCCTTCATAAGCAAAAGGAGTAGTTACAATACCCACAGTTAGTATACCTAAATCTTTACAAATTTTTGCTAAGATGGGTGCACCACCTGTACCTGTACCACCACCCATACCTGCAGTAATAAATGCCATTTTGGTATTTACTTCTAATATGCGTTTTATTTCTTCTAAACTTTCTTCGGTAGCCTCTTTACCAATTTTAGGATTGGCACCTGCACCAAGCCCTTGGGTTAAATGTGGCCCTAATTGAATTTTGTTGGGTACTTTACTTTGTGCAATAGCTTGTGCATCTGTATTACAAATAATAAAGTTTACGCCTTCAATATTTTGCGAAAACATGTGGTTTACTGCATTGCTGCCTCCACCTCCTACACCAATTACTTTGATGATGGATGATTGATCTTTTGGTAAATCAAAATGTATCATAATTAATTTCTTTAATGGGTTAGTACTTTTTTATTTCGAATTTTTGAATTTTGAATTTTTGAATTTTGAATTTATGTAAGAGTACAAATTCGAAATTCATCTATTTAAAATTCAATTTTATAATTTGGCGTCTTCTTCTTCCTTAAACAAATCAATTAAGCCATTTTTAAAACCATCCATAAAACCTTTTAATGTTTTACGTTGTTTGCTTTTTACTGTTTCGTTTTCTACAACATCTAAGGTTTCGTCTATTGGTTGTTGTTGTAGTCCATTAGGAATAGTAACTTTTTTAAAGTTTTGCTCAAACTGTTTATTTTTATTTTCGTAATCGTTGTAGCCTTTTAAAATTAATCCTATACAAGTGCTATACATTGGCTTTGCTAATTCATCAATATGGCCACCAGCTAAGTGCTCATTAGGATATCCAATTCTTGCATTTAATCCGGTAACATACTCTGTTAATTGAATTAAGTGTTTTAATTGAGAGCCCCCACCAGTAAGGATTATACCACCATTCAACATACGAGTATCTAATCCTACTTGCTTTAAGTGATAGGTTACAAAGTCCATAATTTCACTCATACGGGCTTGTATAATGGATGCTAGATTTTTAACAGATATTTCTTTTGGAGCCATACCACGTAAACCTGGAATGGTAATAAATGCATTTGATTTTGCTTCGTCGCTTAATGCACTACCAAACTGTACTTTCATTTGCTCGGCTTGTGTTTTTAAAACCCCTAAGCCTGTTTTAATATCGTTAGTAATATTTTCGCCACCAAATGGAATTACTGCGGTATGTTTTAAAATACCTTCGTAAAACACTGCTAAATCTGTTGTACCACCACCAATATCCACAATGGCTACACCGGCTTCTAAATCTTGATCGCACATTACTGCTGCGGCAGATGCTAATGGTTGTAGCACTAAGTCTTTTGTTTTTAATCCAGATTTTTCTACACTTCTATTGATATTTCTGATGGCATTTTTATCGCCAGTTATAATATGAAAATTTGCACCAACTTTTACACCACTATATCCAATTGGGTTTGGAATGTTTTGAAAATTATCAACTGTAAACTCTTGAGGAATTACATCAATAATTTGATCGCCAGCTGGTATGTACGTTCTATATTGATCGGCGACTAGTCTATCAATTTCTTGCTGACTTATTTCATCGTCAACGGCTTGGCGTACAATATCGCCACGGGTTTGTAAACTTTTGATATGGTGGCCAGCTATACCAACATATACTTCGCCAATTTCTAAATTAGGATTACTGTCGTAACAGTTTTTTAAAGCTAATTCAATAGCCTTAATAGTTTGGTCAATATTTAAAACCATACCATGCTGTACGCCATTACTACTGGCTCTGCCAAATCCCAAAATTTCTAACTTGCCGTATTCATTTTTGCGGCCGGCTATGGCTGCAATTTTTGTAGTGCCTATGTCTAAGCCTACAATAATGGGTTGTTCTTGATTCATAATTGTGTTTGTTTTGTGTTTGTGTTTGTGTTATTTTTCCCGCCGATATCGCAGATACCGCAGAATATTTTTAATTATTTTTTGGTTTGGGTTTTACAATTGGTTTTGCTGGATTTGGTTTTACAATTTTTGGCATTGGTTTAGGGGTTGGTGGTTTTGCAACAACAGCTTGCGGTTTTGCATTTACTGATTTTTGTAAAATAGGCTCTTCAATGGTATTGGAACCAGGCACAACTTCATCTTCATCTCTTTCTATACTTTGTTGAATAATTGTACTATCGGTTGTATTATTACTATTATCTAGCAGTATGGTTTGTAAACTATCGCTTGCTTGTTTTTCTGCAATAGTGGCTATTTGTTGCATTAGTTGAATCGCTTTTAACGAATCTGCTGTTACGTCTTCGGCTCCTCTTCGCTTTGCAATAATTTGATTGGCATATTGCAAATTGATGGTACTATATTTATTCCAACTTTCGTTTGCCATTACATTTTTATAAAACAATTTTAACTTGTATAGTTTAGCATCAATATCTGTAGCGGTACCAAATTGTATTAGTTGGTTACCAATTTTGGGTATAAATTCAAACGTAAGTTGTGGGGTAATATCAATTTGCTCAATCATTGCGGTATGAAAAGAATCTTTTTGAATTGCCATACTTAAGCGTTTGACTTGCTTTAGAATAATGCTATCCAATTCGCTCAATATTGTTTTATCTGAAGGAAAACCAGTAAAAACAGGCACTTTAGCACTATACTTATCACTTAAGGGTAATTTAAAAAGCATACTATCAATATAAAACGATGTGCCACTAGTAGAAAATAATCTTGCAATAGGTTCTCTTTCTTCAACGCTTACTTTTAGCACTTCGTTATTATCGAAAAATAATTCTGCTTTTTTTATCCAAATTGATTTTTCTAATTCGCTTTCTAATAACCTAATATTGATGGTATTTATTGGGCTCCCTACAATTTCATTTGTTTGTAGTGTTGTCATCATTGCCAATACATCTGCCTCTTCAACAAAAAAATTATTGCCCTTACCTTTAAGTTCTACTTCAATAGATTTACATTTTTTCTCTTCTTTTTTATTAATGGCAGCAACTAACAACACAATTGCTGCTATAGCTAGTAAAAGCCACAGTATGCCAAATAAAATTTGTTTTAGTTTATATGTTTTTAAATGCTGCACTATTTTGTATTCAATATTTCTTTTATTGGGTTTACTAATGTATCAATATCGCCTGCGCCTGCTGTAATAAAGACACCATCAATATTTTTCTTTGTATTTATTTCTTTTAACGACATTAAATAATGAGCAATATTTTCTTTGTCAATCACTTTTACATTTTTATTTTTCATTCGTTGCATTATCATTTCGCTACTCACTCCTTCCATGGGTAATTCTCTTGCCGGATAAATGGGTAAAAGAATAATTTCATCCGCTTCATCTAAAGCTGCAGCAAACCCATCTGCAAAATCGTGGGTACGGCTATATAAATGAGGTTGAAAAATAATAGTGCATTTTTTTGTAGGAAATAAGTTTTTAGCTCCATTTAACAATGCGTTCAACTCATCTGGATGGTGTGCATAATCATCAATAAAAACAAGCTCATCGTTTTTAATAATATATTCAAATCTGCGTTTAACGCCTTTATATTCACTTACTGCTTCTTTAATTTTATCGTCACTTATTTTTAAATATTTAGCTACACCTATTGCTGCTATTATATTTTCTACATTGTGTAACCCTCCCATGTTTAATATAACATCGTTAATTGTCCAATAGTTATTTACAACATCAAATGTGTAACTGCCTTTATGCATGGTTAAATTTTGCACATGAATATTTGCATTTGCATCAGTTGCACTATACGTACAGGTATCTTTTACATTAAAATCATTACTTCTTTTTAACCCATGTTTTAGCAATAAACAACCGCCTTCTTTTATTTTTGTAGAAAATTCTATAAATGCATTTTCTACATTTTCGGCAGTACCATAAATGTCTAAATGATCAGCATCTATTGCTGTAATTATTGCTATATCTGGATTAAGTTTTAAAAAACTTCTATCATATTCATCTGCTTCTACCACACAAACATTATTTGCCGACGACCAAAAGTTACTGTTATAGTTAACAGCAATACCACCTAAAAATGCATTACACCCATACCCACTATGTTGCAATACATGTGCAACCATACTACTAGTGGTTGTTTTGCCGTGTGTGCCTGCTACGCAAATATTAAACGAGCTATTTGTAATAGCACCTAAAACATCACTTCGTTTTACAACCGTATAGTTATTATTAATAAAATAATTTAACTGCGTATGGTTTTTGGGAACAGCAGGTGTGTATACAATAAAGGATGCATTTTTATCTGCTAAGTCAATATTATCTTCGTAATGTATACCAATGCCTTCTGCTTGTAACTGAATTGTAAGTACCGTTTCTGTTTTATCGTAACCAGAAACTTTTATTCCCTTTGCATTAAAATAACGAGCAAGTGCACTCATACCTATCCCCCCAATTCCAATAAAAAAGACAGAGCCTTTTACCCCAGAATTAGGATTAAGTATAGAATTCAATAGTTCGTTTAAATCTTTTGTCATTTTTATAATAAACTTAAAATTTCGTTTGCAATAACTTCATCGGCATTGATTATGGCAAGTTTTGCAATGTTTTGTTTTAATGTATGTTGCTGTTCAATGTTATTTGATAATGCTATAATACTACTTACTAATTTATCTAACGCCTCATTATCCTTTATGGTAAGTGCAGCAGATTTATTAACTAAATTTTGTGCATTTACCGTTTGATGGTCTTCTGCTGCAAATGGATAAGGCACAAAAATGGTAGGTTTTTTAGCTAAACATATTTCAGCAATTGCCATTGCGCCACTTCGGCTAATTATTAAATCGGCTGCGGCATAAGCATATTCCATGTTGGTTATAAAATCACTTGTATAAATATTGGCTCTACCTTTTGCTGTTTGTTGTGCTGTAGTTGCATAAGGTTTACCCGTTTGCCAAATTAATTGCAACTCATTTTTTTCAAATTCATCAATATTTTTATTAATAGCTTCATTTATACTTTTTGCACCAAGGCTTCCTCCAATT
Source organism: Bacteroidota bacterium (assembly GCA_031377245.1). Taxonomy (GTDB): domain Bacteria; phylum Bacteroidota; class Bacteroidia; order Chitinophagales; family Chitinophagaceae; genus Ferruginibacter. Next base: position 226,619 of record JANMEU010000017.1, on the reverse strand, counting down.
GATAAAATTGTTTTTTTATTTGGACTTAACTTAAAAAATTCAATTGCTTCTGTACGACTTATAGTATTTTCTACAATTAGTTTTCGGACTGGGTTTCCTGTTATTTTTAATTTATTTGCTTTAAAGAATTTTTCCATACCATCGGTAGCAACAAATATTTTTGTGGCATTTTTCCCTAAAAGAATATTACTTTTTCCGGCAAACGAGTTACTTTCATGTATAAATGTTTTTATACCTTTTGTTTGAGCATACTTTAATACAGGAAAACTTGAATAACCCCCAACGCCAATTACAGCGATTGGTTTGAAGGAATTAAAAATTCGTCTCACCTGAAAAAAACTTTTTACCAACTTAAAGGGTAAACCAATATTTTTTATCAAAGAACTTCTATTAAAGCCTGCAATAGCTAACCCTTCAATCTTATATCCAGCTTGCGGTACTTTTTCCATTTCCATTTTTCCTTTTGCTCCTACAAATAATAGTTCTATTTTATCGTCTATTTTTTTCAACGCATTCGCAATTGCAATAGCAGGAAAAATATGCCCCCCAGTTCCGCCACCTGCTATAATTATTTTTTTACTCATTTACTATAACCTCCTGATTTTTTCCTTCTAACTGTTCTACATTTCTTGCTACACTTAATACAATACCAATAGATAAACAGGTGAATAAAAAACTACTGCCTCCCATACTTACTAAGGGTAATGTTACCCCTGTATTAGGAAATGCATTTACAGCTACACCCATATTTGCAATAGCTTGTATTACTAGTGTAAAACTTAATGCCAACGCCAAAAATGCACCAAATGCAAAAGGGCATTTTCTGTACAGTCGAATACATCTATACAAAAACAATAAATAAATAAACATCATAAATGATGCTCCTAAAAAACCATATTCTTCTATTATAATGGCATAAATAAAATCACTATAACTATGGGGCAAAAAATTTCGTTGTGTACTATTGCCCGGCCCTTTACCTATCCAACCGCCATTGGCTACTGCAATTTTTGCTTGATTGGTTTGATATAATTTTTCGCTGTCGGTATTTTTATTGGTGTATATAAATGTTTGAATACGGCTTATCCAGGTTGGAATTCTTCCTCCAGAAAAAATTGCAGGTAACTCTTTTTGTTTTTGCTCTACTTTATCGTAATATTTTACTGCAACAGAAACTAAGAATATTACAGGTACTAATCCTATACCTATAGTTGCTAGAATATGTTTAGTACTTATTCTTCCTATAAACATTAAAAGCAAACTTGTTGCACCCACTAATAATGCAGTAGATAAATTTGCTGGTGCTATAAGTAAACAAATAATACCAACTGGAATAATGATGGGTAAAAATCCTTTCTTAAAATCTTTTATTACGGCTTGTTTACGGCTTAGTTGTAAACTTAAATACATAAACAAGGCAAGTTTTGCTAAGTCAGAAGTTTGCATAGTCATATTTATGACCGGCAATGTTATCCAACGGTTTGCGCTATTTAACCTTGAGCCAAAAAGCAACGTATAAATCATTAATGGAATAGAAATTAAAAAAAGAATTTTGGCTACTCTTGCATAAATGGTATAGTTAACTCTATGTGCAAAATAAATAAGCATTACGCCTAGCACAATAAATGCAAATTGTTTAAACAAATAGCTTTCGGTACTCTTACTATATTTATAGGCTAAGGAACCCGTGCTGCTATATACAACCAATAAACTTGCTAATGTAAGGATTACAACAATTGCCCAAATAACTTTATCGCCTTTGGTTTTAGATGCAAGGTTGCTACCAACATTTGTAAATGATGGGGTGAATAATTGTTTTATGTTTATGTTTTCAGCCAATTATAATTCTTTTACTGCTTGTTTAAATTGATTTCCTCTATCCTCATAATTTTTAAATAAATCAAAACTTGCACATGCAGGACTTAGTAAAACACAGTCGCCTTTTTCGGCAAAATGAAATGCTGCTTGCACTGCTTCTGTTGTACTTGATGTATTTACAATTAGTGGCATAACATCTCCAAATGCTTGATGAATTTTTAAATTATCAGTGCCCATACACACAATTGCTTTAACTTTTTCTTTTACTAAATCTTTAATTAAAGAGTAATCATTTCCTTTATCTACACCGCCTAAAATAAGTATGGTAGGCTTTTCCATGCTTTCCAAAGCAAACCAAGTACTATTTATGTTTGTAGCTTTACTATCATTAATAAACTCTACTCCTTTTATGGTTACCACGGGTTCCATTCTATGCTCTAAACTTTCAAATGTCTGTAGCGCTTCTCTAATTTTTTCTTTTCTAATGTCTACCGCTGTTGCGGCTAAGCTTGCTGCCATACTATTATATTGATTATGTTTTCCTTTAATTGCAAAGTCGGATATGTTCATTTGCATCTCTTCGTTTTTCCATTTTAAGTGCATTTTTGCGTTAAGCAAGTAGGCTCCTTGTGGCAGTTGTTTACTCATGGTGAATGGGGCTAATGTTGATTTAATGGAATAGTTAGTAATGTTTTGGGTTGTTGTTTCGTCATCTAAAGAATATATAAATACATCCTCCTGAGTTTGATTTTGTATAATTTTAAATTTGCTGTTTATATAATTTTTAATATTGTACTCGTATCTATCTAAATGATCTTCGGTAATATTTGTTAGCACCGCTACATCTGGTTTAAATGTTTTTATATCATCTAATTGAAAAGAACTAACTTCTACAACATACAATGGCTTAGGCTCAACAGCTACTTGCTTTGCAAATGAAAACCCGATATTACCCACAAGAGCACAATCTAAATTGGCAGTTTTGCATATATGATAAATAAGTGAAGTAGTTGTTGTTTTACCGTTACTGCCTGTTATTGCTATTACTTTACTATCTCCTTTATGCCTATATGCTAATTCTATTTCGCTAATTATTTCTATTCCTTTTGCTCTTATTTTTTTTATCAATTCGTTTTTTTCAGGAATGCCGGGGCTTTTCATTATTTCCTTGGCACTAAAAATTTTTTCTTCAGAATGTTGTGCTTCTTCAAACTCAATTTTATGTTGAGTTAACTCTTTTTTAAATTCGTCTTTAATTTTTCCACCGTCGCTAACAAACACATCGTAGCCTTGCAACTTTGCTAAAATTGCAGCTCCTACTCCGCTTTCGCCTGCGCCTAAAATGACGATTCTCTGGTTCATAATTTTTTAAAAATGGTTCTTCAACAGCATAGAATTTAATAGGTCAGTGTTTCATTGAATATTTATTATTTCATAGATATTGCATATTCGGAAAACATAGAACGGTTTATTAGTTGGCTTTCCAGTACTTCGTTTATCTCAATTTTAATGTTACTATTGCCAACACCACACTTAAAATAGTTACAATCCAAAAGCGTACTGCAATTTTACTTTCGTGATAACCTAGTTTTTGGTAATGATGATGTAATGGACTCATTAAGAAAATTCTTTTTCCTTCTCCATATTTTTTCTTTGTGTATTTAAAGTAAGCTACCTGAATCATTACGCTTAAATTTTCAACTAAAAACACAAAACAAAAAATAGGTATTAATAATTCTTTACGAACAATAATGGCAAGCGCAGCAATAATTCCACCCAATGCAAGGCTACCCGTATCTCCCATAAAAACTTGTGCTGGGTAGCTATTGTACCACAAAAAGCCAATACAAGAGCCAACAAATGCTGCAATAAAAATAGATAACTCACCAAGGTTAGGTATGTACATTATATTTAAATACTCGGCAAAATTTATATTGCCACTTACGTAAGCAAATATTCCTAAACAAATACCTATAATTGCACTTACACCAGTAGCCAAACCATCTAACCCATCTGTAATATTTGCTCCATTACTTACAGCGGTAACAATAAATATTACAATTAATATGTACAGGATGTAGGTATAGTCTCTCCAACTTTTTGGTAATATTTTAGAGTAATCAAATTCATGATTTTTTACAAACGGAATGGTTGTAATAACAGATTTTACATTTACAAATTTGTGTGGAACTCCATTAACCGTTCGTAATATTACACTATCTCCTATCCATTTATTTCCTCCTTTCATTTCTGCAATTTCTTTTCGTATTTCCTCTTTATTAGCACCATACACTTCTCTTTGCACTGTTACGCTTTGGGTAAAATAAAGGGTAGCGCCTACTATAATTCCTAGTATTACTTGGCCAAATATTTTAAAGCGGCCAGCCAAACCATCGCTATCACTTTTTTTATACACTAAGCCTTTTGCTTGTGCAATACGCTTTGCTCGTATTTTTAAATAATCATCTATAAATCCAATTGCACCCAACCAAACGGTACAAAGTATCATTAAGCGTATGTATACTTTATCTAAATTGGCTAATAGTAATGTAGGAATAAGTATACCTAGTAAAATTATTATACCTCCCATTGTGGGTGTACCTTTTTTTTGTTGTTCGCCTGCTAAACCAAGATCTCTAACACTTTCGCCTAATTGCTTTTTTTGTAAAAAAGCAATTAATTTTTTTCCATATACCGTTGTTATTAATAAACTAAGTATAACAGCCATTAATACTCTAAAGGTTTGAAATTTAAACAAACCGCTACCTGGGAACGAAAACCCTTCTTTTGTTAACCAATCAAAAAAGTGATATAGCATATTAATTTGATAATTTAATAATTCGATAATTTGCTAATTTGTAGCATCATATTAATCATAAACATTTTTTATTTTCCAAGTAACTCAAACATTTCTTTTAATACTTTTTTATCATCAAAATCATACTTCACCCCTTTTATTTCTTGATATTTTTCGTGCCCCTTGCCTGCAACTAAAATAATATCTTCATATGCAGCAAGGCTTACAGCTGTTTTAATCGCTTCCATTCTATCTGGTATTGTTATTACTTTTCGTTTTGTAACTACATTAACACCCTTTTGCATATCGGCTAAAATATCCTCTGGATTTTCGTTTCTAGGGTTATCTGATGTTAAAATAATTTTATCGCTGTATTCGCAGGCAACTTCTGCCATTATGGGGCGCTTTGTTTTATCTCTATTGCCACCACAACCAATTACAGAAATTATTTTTTCGTGCCCTTGTCGCAATTTTTTTATTGTTGCTAATACATTTAATAAAGCATCTGGTGTATGAGCATAGTCAACAATGCCCATAACTTTATCTTGTGGGCTAACGATATAATCAAATCGCCCCTCGGCACCAGTTAGGTTACTTAAAATTTGTAGTACCGTATTTTTTTGTTGGCCTAAACTAATTGCTGTTGCGTATACTGCTAAAAGATTGTAGGCATTAAATTCTCCTATCATTTTAAAATGAACATCAAGTTCATTTATAGAAAGATGTAGGCCTGATAAACTATTATCTAATATTTTACCCTTAAAATCTGCAATTGTTTTAAGGCTATAAAATATTTTTTTGGCAGAGGTATTTTGTACCATAACCATTCCACGTTTATCATCCGCATTACTAATTGCAAATGCTGTAGGTGGTAAATTATCAAACCAATATTTTTTAACTTTTATATATTCATCAAACGTTTTATGATAATCTAAATGATCATGTGTAATGTTGGTAAATATTCCTCCTTTAAATTCTATACCTGCAATACGATTTTGATGGATGGCATGACTACTAACTTCCATAAATACATGGGTACATCCCTGGCTAACCATTTTAGTTAGCAACGCATTTAAACTAATTACATCTGGAGTTGTATGAGTAGCTTGTATTATTTCATTTGCTATTTGATTTTGTACTGTACTAATTAACCCACATTTATACCCTAGTGCTGTAAATAAATTAAATAATAATGTGGCAACTGTTGTTTTACCGTTGGTGCCTGTAATGCCTATTAAGTTGATTTTGGCAGATGGATTTTCAAAGAAATTGCTACTCATTACTCCAACAGCTATTTCGGTATTTTCAACTTGAACATAAACAATTTTAGAATTAATAGATGTGGGTAAAATTTCACATACAATTACGTTTGCCCCTTTTTCAATAACAGCATCAATAAAACTATGTCCATCTGCTACTGTTCCTTTTAAAGCAATAAAAGCATCGCCATCAACTACTTTACGAGAGTCTATCTGCAACGCATTTACTTCTATTGATGTATTACCTACAACAGATTTTATGTTTACTTTATATAGTATATCCTGTAATTTCAATTTAGTAATAAGGTTATTGTTTGTCCTTTTTTAAATATAGTACCCGCTGGTAATGATTGACTAGCAACTTTCCCTTTGCCCGTTATTATTGTTTTTAATCCTGCATTTTCTAACGTATATAAAGCATCTTTTAAACCCATACCTACCATATTTGGTATTGTATTTTTTAAACTTGGTGTGCTATTATTTATGATTGCATTATTATTTTTAACCTGTACAAATTGAATAGCACCAGCAGCATTTTGGTTACTATTGTATTTAATATTCATCACACTAAAAATTGAGGAAACATCTTTTGCAGCACCGTAATAATTATAGGGTAACGTATCTAATAAAGCTGCCGATTTATATTTTTGTGTACTTAAATATCTTCCATAAATTCTATCGCTAATTTCTTTAAACACTCTACCAGAAACATCTGCACCATACGTTAATCTTGACTGATTACTATTTTGAATAACTACAGCCATAGTATATTTTGGATTATTAGCAGGAAAATAACCTATGAAAGATGCTTGATAAATTTTATTGCCCTTGTTATACCCTTTGTTGTTTAAGGCCGTAACTGCGGTGCCTGTTTTTCCTGCAATTTTATATGTACTATCAAACAAAATTTTATGACCTGTACCATGTACGCTATCTATTACTGCACTTAAGCATTCTTGTAATTGGAGTAATGTTTCGTTACTACAAATTTTTTCTACTAAAACTTGTGGTTCTATACTTCTAAGTGTAACGCCATATTGTTGTATGGAACTTACTAAATAGGGTTTCATAAATTTACCCTTGTTGGCTACTGCATTATAAAAGCATAACATATGCAATGGTGTTACCAACTCTTCGTAGCCATGTGCCATATATGGAATGGTAGTATTTGCCCAACTACGATTAGTTGGTTTTTTTATTGTTGGCTTTGCAGATGATGCTGTAATATCTATACCTGTTAAAACATCTAATCTATATTTATGTAAGTTGTTTATAAACTTAGAAGGTTGATTATGGTAATACTGATCGGCTAATTTTGCAAAAGCAACATTGCTACTTCGTAAAAAAGCATCTTTTACTGTTAGTGTTCCTGTACCTAAGTGAGAATCTTTTATACGCAAACCATAGAAATATTTTGCACCACCTTCGCAATCTACCAAGCTATTTTTTGTAACATATCCATCCTCCATTAAGCTCATTAAGGTTGCTAATTTAAATACCGACCCTGGTTCTGTTGCTTTGGCAATTCCATAATTCAAATCTTCGGCATAACTACCATCTGGTTGTTTACCTAGGTTAGCAATTGCTTTAATTTTACCTGTTGCAGTTTCCATTACTATGGCTGTACCATGTATGGAGTTATTGTTTACCAACATTTTCATTAAAGCATTTTCTGCAACATCTTGCATATACGTATCTAATGTTGTAATAATATCTTTTCCATTTTCTGGATCAACTTCTGCCCCATCAACCGGTACATATGCACCTGCCATATAACGCATCAAACGCTGACCGGTACTACCTTTTAACAAACTATCATAACTCCTTTCTAAACCTACATTTTTAGTACTATCTTCTCTAGATAAACCAATGGTTCTATTCGCTAATAAAACATAAGGATTTATTCGTTTATCTCTTGGGTCTATAATAAAACCACTTTTATTTCTGCCTAGGCGTACCAGTGGAAAATTTCTTAGGGCAGTATATTCTGAAAAAGAAATTTTCTTTTTTAGTAAAAAATAGCGGTCTTCATTTTTATAAGCTAGTTGTAGTATTTTTTTATATTCGGCAACCGTTTTGTCGTTAAATAAATTGGCTAAACTAGTACTTAAAGAATCTACATTTTCTCTGAACCGTTTTCCATTATTTTGTCGCAATCCTTCTGCACCAAAATCTATAAACACATCAAATATGGGAACCGATGTACTTAACATATTTCCATCTTCGCTATAAATTGTTCCTCGTTCGGCATTTATGGGCATATATTTTAAATGCAAACTATCTCCCATTTTTTTCCAGTAATTACCTTCTACTCTTTGTATATAAAATGTACGACCCAGCACTACAAAACCTAGCAATGCCATTGCAATAAAACAGAGATAAACTCTCCACAATATGTCTTTTTTAACATCCATCATTTTACCCAAAAAGGGTATTGTTTATTTTGCAGTATCATTTAATAAAACGGGTGGTGTTAGTAATTCTTTTAAACCTAATGGCTCAACAGCTTTTACTAATTCACTGGCTTTGCTTCTAAATATTACTTCGCTTTTTATTGTTTTATATTGATATTCTAATTCTTTAATATGCTTTTCGGTTACATTTATTTTTCGAGCAATTTTATCATTATAATGCCCGTTATAGATATACATTACCGCTAATAGTGCCAGAAATAAAAAAAAGGAAATATTTTTTTCAACCCATTTATAATTAAACATTTTTTTCCATCCGAACCCATTCGGATCTAGTTTTTGGCTAGTTGGTGTTACTGGTTGTTGTTCTATATTTTTTATTTCTGTCATTTTTTTGCCGAAAAGGCGGAAAGGCGTTACGTTTTTTTATATTGTTTCTCTTACTTATTTTTTATTGTCAATTGCACATTGCTTATTGTCTACTTCTTCTCAGCTATTCTTAATTTTGCACTTCTACTTCTAGCATTTTGTTTTAACTCTTTGGGTGATGCTGTTATTGGTTTTTTGGTAATAATAGTTAGGGGATTATTGGGTTTTGTGCCATATACATCATCTTCTTCTACCTCTGTTATGCTTCCTGTTTTAAAAAAATTTTTTACAATTCTATCTTCTAAGGAGTGAAAGGTGATGATGGCCGCTCTGCCTTGTGGTTTTAAAATGGATGGGATTTGTTGTAGTAAATTTTGTAATACTTCTAACTCACTATTAACTTGAATACGCAACGCTTGAAAAACCTGGGCTAAATATTTTTGAGGATTACCTTTAACCGCAGTGTGAATAGCTTTTTTAAATTCGGCAATTGTTTTTATAGGTACTATGGTTCGTTGCTCTATAATTGTTTTTGCTAATGTTTTTGCATTGGTTACTTCGCCAAATTTTTCAAACATTTTATGCAATTGAAGCTCTGTAAAATTCTTTAAAACAGTAGCTGCAGTAAGGGTTTGGCGTTTGTCCATACGCATATCTAAATTAGCATCAAAGCGAATAGAAAAGCCTCTTTCGGCTTCATCAAACTGGTGACTGCTTACGCCTAAGTCTGCTAAAATTCCATCTACCCTACTAACTTTATGCAACCGTAAAAAACGTTGTAGGTGTATAAAATTTTGTGGTATAAATAGCACTCGATCATCATTAGGTACATTTGCTTTTGCATCTTCATCTTGATCAAACACAATTAGCCTTCCCTCTTTATTTAGTAAGGAAAGAATGGCTTTACTATGCCCTCCACCACCAAACGTACAATCAACATAAATACCATTTGGTTTAATTGCTAACCCTTCAATTACTTCATTTAATAAAACAGGAATGTGATATTCAGTTGGTTCATCCGTTGATTGGTTAATTAGTGTTGTTGTTTTATTGTTCATACTTTTTTACTAATTAACTTTTTAACCAATTAACCCAACTCTTCCTTATTCATTACTTCATTAGCCAAATCACTAAAGCCTTGCGGTGTAAAAGTGTCAAAGAACTGTGTGTACTTATTTTTATCCCAGATTTCTATTTTGTTTACGGCCGATACCAACACTATATCCTTACTATCCTTATCTAAGCCTGCATGTTCAATTAAATTTTTGGGTAGCAATAATCTTCCTGCCCCATCTAATTCAATTTGTGTAGCACCATTTAAAAAATGTCGTCTAAATTCTCTTACCTTAGGGTCAAAATCATTGAGTTTGCTAATTTTTAAAAAAATAGGATCCCAGCTTTGCAGTGGGTATAAGGTTAGGCATTTTTCAAAGCCTCTATTAATCACAAATTGGTTGCCCCCTTCCTCTGGCAGTTGCTTTTTAAAGCCCACCGGAAGTAGAAAGCGACCTTTTGAGTCAATAGTTGCTTCAAATTCACCTAAAAAACCTATCATTTTAATAAATTAGCTATTTTAAAACATAAATCTACACAAATAAACACATTTTCCCACTTTTTATAGTGATTTACATATAACATTTTTATCCACAAGCTGAAAGGCTTATTGGTATTGACTATAATCGATTTTTAGTGAAAAGGGGTGTGGATTAGTTGTGAAGAGGTGTGGATTAGTGTGGATTACTAAGAAAATATGCTGGTGAAGGTTTATCCTAAAACTGGAATAGTAACTATAAAACTACTTCCTTTACCCGGTGTACTTTCAGCTTTTATGGTTCCTTTGTGTGCCTCAACCATAGTTTTTACATAACTAAGCCCTAGGCCAAAACCTTTTACATTATGTACATTACCGGTATGTGCCCTATAAAATTTTTCAAAAATTCGGCTTAGGGTTTCTTTGTTCATACCAATGCCGTTGTCTTCTATTTTAATACGAAGTTGCTTTCCTATATTTTGGGTAGATAATTTTATGATAGGATATTCATTTGAATACTTAACAGCATTATCTAATAAATTATTAATAAGGTTTGTAAAATGAACTTCATCAGCCATTATCATCTCTTTTTCTGCTACTTTATTTACAACTAACTTTCCTCCCCTCTCCTCAACTTGTAGCGTAATATTGTTTAATGCAGCATCAATTAATTGGTGTGCCGATAATTTTTTTAAATTAAGTTGTACCTCTTGTTTATCTAGTAAAGCTGCCTGAAGTATAGTTTCTACCTGCTTATTCATCCGTATATTTTCTTCCTTAATTATACCCGTAAAGTAATTTGTTTTTTCTTTGTCGTTTATTACTTTTTCATTTTTTAATGCATCAACCGCTAATGAAATAGTGGCTAGTGGGGTTTTAAACTCATGCGTCATATTATTAATGAAATCGTTTTTAATTTCACTAACCTTTTTCTGACGTAGCAACGTTCGTACTGTTATAAAAAAAGCGGTGGTTATAATAAGGGTAAATAAAATAGCACCTATAATAAACCAAAACATTTCCTTTAAAATCATAGCACCTTTATGTGGTACAATTATAGAAAGCATTTCTTCGCCTGCTAAATTTTCATAGGCCGTTCCGCTTTCGGGCTCTAGCGGAATTGTATGACGCAAATTTTTATTATCTGCTGAATCAACAAAGAGTGTGATAAAATTTTCGCTTAGCATTTGCTCCCCAGTAATTGAGTTGGTTGCTACAGCAAATTCAAATTGATAGTTTTTTAAATTATGCCGATCAAATGCTTTTCTAATAATTTCATAAATTTCCTCTTTACTAAACCGCTGCATTACGGAGGGTTTTAAATATTGAAATTGTAATTTATCGCTCGGGAACAAAAGATCACTTTTTTTAGTAATGCCTAGTATAGAGGATTTTTCTTCCATTAGGGTAAGGGCAACTTCATTTATAGATACGGCTATCTCTTCATTTAGTTGTTTATTTCTTGCATCTTTTGCACTATCTAACCATAATATTTGAAAAAATATTATACCTAATAAAGAAAGTGTAATTAGAACGGTAATAAGTGGCAAGGTTTTCTTCATCAACTCAAAATTATAATAATATAGCGTACGAAAGACACTGTAAAAAAATTTAACGTAGGTTTATAAGGAAAGGGTTGAAAGGGTTGAAGGGGTTGAGGGGTTTAGTTATTTTGTTTAATAAAAATATACTGTTGAACATTTAGAATTAATTATTATTTTACAACATGATAAATTTTGATGCTGGTACATTATTAATTGCAGACCCTTTTTTAAAAGACCCCAATTTTTTACGCACTGTGGTGCTATTATGTGAGCATAATGAGGCTGGTGATTTTGGATTGGTATTAAACAGGTTATACGAACAAACCTTAGATGAATTAAATGCAGATTTTGCAGGTTATAAAATTCCCTTGTATTATGGTGGCCCCGTAGAGCCAAATTATATCCACTTTATACACCAATATCCTGCTTTACTGCCGGATGGTATTGAGCTAGCCCCCAATATTTTTTGGGGCGGAAATTTTGAAACCCTTACGCAATTAATAAAGACAAATAGCATTGATGTAGAAAAAATAAAAATTTTTATTGGTTATAGCGGTTGGGATGCTAACCAATTAAATGAAGAAATAGAAGAAAAAACTTGGCTTATAGCCAATGCAAACGATGTTATTGTTTTTAATACTCCAGAAAATAAAATTTGGCAAAACAGTATAAAACTATTGGGTAGCAAATACGAAATGCTCATAAACTTCCCCATTGATCCTCAATTAAATTAAAAATGTTTTTTGTTATATACCTTAATTAAAATACCAGCTAAACTTGCTTTGCAACTTTATTGTAGAAAACTACAATTGAATAATGAGGCAATTTCAAATCGTAAAGGGCCTTTATTAATAGCTTGCAATCATCCTAATTCTTTTTTAGATGCCATACTTTTATGTACCCTATTTAATGCCCCTATTTATTCGTTAGCTAGAGGAGATGTATTTAAAAAAAAATGGGTTGCTAAAATTTTAAACGCCTTACATATTTTACCCGTTTTTAGAGAAAGAGAAGGCGCCCAAAACCTCAACAAAAATTACGATACATTTAATGAGTGTATTGAGCTTTTTAAAAAAAATGGAATAGTTTTAATTTTTAGTGAAGCCCTTTGTATTAATGAATGGCATTTACGCCATTTAAAAAAAGGTACTGCAAGGCTTGCCGCTACTGCATGGCAGCAAAATATTCCGTTACAAATATTGCCCGTAGGTATTAACTATAGCAGTTTTAATAAATTTGGAAAGCACATTATTATTAATAGTGGTCAGTTAATTTGTAAAGAAGATTTTACCGCTGATTTAACTACGGATGGAAAATTATTAAATGATATTACCTCTTCAATTCAAAGCCAATTAAGCACATTGGTTTACGAAATTAAAAAAGAGGATGATTTAAAACATAAAGAAATATTTGCACTACCAACCTCTACTCTACTAAAGTATCTACTTTTTTTGCCTGCTATAATTGGTTGGATTATTCACTTACCATTTTATTACCCTATAAAAACCCTTGTGCAAAAAAAAGCATTGCATAGTGGGCATTACGATAGTATTATTATGGGTAGTTGCTTTTTAGGTTACCCGTTTTATTTGTTGGCTATAAGTTTATTAGTTTTTGCTTTTAGTGGGGGTTGGTGGGGGTTGTGTAGTTTTATTATAATGCCGGTTTTGGCTTGGTGTTGGGTGAGGTGGAAGGGGTGAGGATATTAACCACAGATACTTCGACAAGCTCAGTACACAGATTATTTTCACAGATTATATTGATTTATTGGTGTTTGAGTTTTATTATTTTTAATGCTAGCTTTACTATATGATGTTGGTGTTCCATCAATAAGCTTCAACACCTATTTTTGCAACCGAAAAAGTAAATAATGGCAAAAAAAGAATTACAAGCATTAGTAACAGAACAAAAGATATTAAATAGAATTTATGTTATTAGAGGGCAAAAAGTAATGATAGATGAAGACTTGGCAGAAATGTACAGCGTAGAAACAAGGCGATTAAATGAACAGGTAAAACGTAATGCAAAGCGGTTTCCTAAAGATTTCATGTTTGCACTTACCCAAAAAGAATTTGAAATCTTGAAGTCGCAAAATGCGACATCAAGCCTGCCTGACGGCAAGGCAGGTTGGGGTGGAAGAAGGAAATTGCCAAATGCTTTTACAGAGCAAGGTGTAGCCATGTTGTCAAGTATTTTAAATAGTGATACCGCTATTGAAGTAAATATTAGAATAATAAGAGTATTTACAAGATTGAGAGAATATGCATTAACACACAAAGAAATTTTATTACAATTAGGCAAATTAGAAAAAGAGGTAAAAGGTAATAGTAAGGATATTGAAAATATTTTTATGGTATTAAAGGAATTATTAGAAAAAGAAAGTAAGCCGCAGCCAAGAAATAAAATAGGTTTTAAGCATTACGATTGAGATTTATTTCACAGATTACATTGATTTTTTGGTGCTTAAGTTTTATTATTTTTAATGTTAGCTTTACGATATGTTGCAGGTACGCCAACGCACTAATGCCCTTGCTTCGATACGCTGCAACGGCAACATACCTGCAAAGGCAAAAAAAAACCCTTGTGCAAAAAAAAGCATTGCATAGTGGGCATTACGATAGTATTATTATGGGTAGTTGTTTTTTAGGTTACCCGTTTTATTTGTTGGTTATAAGTTTATTAGTTTTTGCTTTTGGTGGCGGCTGGTGGGGGTTTTGTAGTTTTTTAGTAATGCCTGTGTTGGCTTGGTGTTGGGTTAGGTGGAAGGGGTGAGGGTATTAACCACAGATTACATTGATTTTTTGGTGCTTGAGTTTTATTATTTTTAATGTTAGCTTTACTATATGTTGCAGGTACGCCAACGCACTAATGCCCTTGCTTCGATACGCTGCAACGGCAACAACCTGCAAAGGCAAAGGAAATAATAAATAAATCAATGAAAATATTATTAGTGATCAAAATTTATTTGTTGGTGGGGGTAATTTTTAAATCCATACTTTTTTGGTATATAGCCAACAATAATAATTATTCTATAAGTGGGGGCGGTGGCGTCCCCCCTCAAACATTTTGGTTTTACAAAAAACCTGTTAGTGCCGATTTTGAAAAATTAAAAAGAATTTGCAACTTTATACAGTGGCATAATATATTAATTCTTTTAATTCTATTAATCATTTGTGGGATTAAAAACCTTTTGACATGAAAAACGTATTGATTTATAATCTTCGCCCTCTTTGGTAAGCCGCCAACTCAGCAAAGCCGAGGCTTGGTCTTCGACCAGCCGATTAAACTATCCTAAACTAAATTCACAAAAAAATGCCGCAAAAACTGCGGCATTCATAATAATATCAAAAAACTTTATTATCAATTTTCCTCTGCACCTTCAATAAGTACAGTGGTTTTATTATTGATTACTTCTGCAAAACCACTTTGTATTGTATAGGTTTGCGATGTAGTTTTATTAGTTAAAATTTTTACAGTACCTGCTTTTAACGCACTTACCATTGGTGCATGTTTATCCAATACTTCAAACGAACCACCAATACCTGGTAGTATAACGCCGTAAACATCGCCGCTAAAAATTTTCTTTTCTGGTGTTAATATTTCTAGAACCATACCCCTGTCCCCTAAAGGGGAACCTGATTTTAAAGTTTATAATTATTTTTTTACTCCACTTATTTCAATCGCTTCAATAAAAGAAGAATAAAGAACTTATTGTACAAGTGAGCCTGCCTGACGGTAGGCATGTGACACAACGATGATGAGCAAAGTCAAAATGCTTGTCCCAAAAAACTCATACAACCTAAATTTAAGAACTGTTATTGATTTATTAAGACGACTGCCTCTTAGTTCCCCTTTAGGGGACAGGGGCTCCTGGGCTTTACGCTTGTGCCGCCGCCATCATCTTCTTTCCTTTTTCAATAGCATCTTCTAATGTACCTACAAGGTTAAATGCTGCTTCTGGATATTCATCAACCTCACCATCCATAATTGCATTAAAACCTCTAATGGTATCCTCAATAGGAACCAATACACCTTTTAAACCTGTAAACTGCTCTGCCACAAAAAATGGTTGGCTAAGGAAACGTTGTACTTTTCTAGCTCTTGATACTACCAATTTATCTTCATCACTCAATTCATCTAAACCAAGGATGGCAATAATATCTTGTAACTCTTTATATCGTTGTAAAATTAATTTTACTCTATCTGCAGTATTGTAATGCTCTTCTCCTACAATAGCTACGGTTAATATTCTTGATGTACTATCTAATGGATCAACCGCAGGATAAATACCTAAATCGGCAATTTTTCTGCTTAATACCGTAGTTGCATCCAAATGGGCAAAGGTAGTTGCAGGTGCCGGATCTGTTAAATCATCTGCAGGTACATATACCGCTTGTACAGAAGTAATTGAACCATTTTTAGTTGATGTAATACGCTCTTGCATTAAACCCATTTCGGTAGCAAGTGTTGGTTGGTAACCTACCGCACTTGGCATACGACCTAATAACGCCGATACTTCGGAACCTGCTTGTGTAAAACGGAAAATGTTATCTACAAAGAAAAGAATATCTTTTCCCTGACCCGTTCCGTCCCCATCACGGAAATATTCTGCAATAGTTAATCCGCTTAACGCCACCCTAGCTCTAGCTCCTGGAGGTTCGTTCATTTGTCCAAAAACAAACGTTGCTTTACTATCTTCTAAACCTTTAATATTTACTTTGCTTAAATCCCATCCACCTTCTTCCATACTATGTTTAAATTCTTCGCCATAGTTCATAATACCTGCCTCAATCATCTCTCTCATCAAATCATTTCCTTCTCTTGTTCTTTCTCCCACACCAGCAAATACAGATAAACCTGCATATGCTTTTGCAATATTATTAATCAACTCCTGAATTAATACTGTTTTACCTACCCCAGCACCGCCAAATAATCCAATTTTACCACCTTTTGCATAGGGCTCAATCAAATCGATAACTTTAATACCAGTAAATAATATTTCACTTGCGGTACTTAAGTTTTCAAATAAGGGTGGTTTGTTATGAATAGGGCGACCACCTACTTTACTTACTTGTGGTAAACCATCAATAGCATCGCCTGTTACATTAAATAAGCGGCCTTTGATAGCTTCTCCAACCGGCATTGCTATTGCCTTACCGGTATCGATTACTACAGTACCTCTTACCAAACCTTCGGTACCATCCATTGCAATAGTACGTACACTATCTTCGCCCAAATGTTGTTGTACTTCAAGTACTAAAATATCGCCATTTTCTTTTTTAAGTTCTAAGGCGTTCAAAATTTCTGGAAGCTTACTACCACCATCAAACTGCACATCTACCACCGCCCCAATTACTGATTTTACTTTACCTGTATTAGTCATAATAATGTATTAACTATATGTAGTATATATTTTGAGCGGCAAAGGTAGGCAAACAAATTAAGATTTTGAAATGAAAACGATAGAAATATAGGCTAAAATGAAAATTTATTACTTTTTAACTTTCGCTATTATTTATTATGCCATATGGTGTCTTTTATAAAAAATAGTTTTAAAAACTAGGCTAATTAATTATGTAATTAACGTAATTTAATAATCTTGTAAATAACTAAGTAGGTGTAGAAAAATAAACCGTTGATTAAAAGTGCGCTAATATGTACAAATTTAGTTTAATATTGATTTTATTGGCTTGTAAAATGTCCTGTACTGCTCAAAACCTTACGGGCATTTGGGAGGGCATGTTTGATAAGGAGCAGTTTTTACAAATAAATATTATGCACTCATCAAAAGGTATTTGTGGTTATTCTTACGATACTGTTATTGCAAATAAAAATGATTATTGTAGAGCCTATTTTAAAGGTAAGTATAGCCATAAAACAAATGTATTTTATTTACAAGGCCTTAGATTTTTAGAAAACTCCGGGGGACACTTGTTAAGCACCTTATATTTTAATTATTTTATTGAAAACGATAAAGAATATTTAATACAAGAGGAATCATTGGAAGAAAAAAGGAGAAAAATTGAAGAAGGTGATACAACTAAGCTTATAAAATTACTTAGAGTATCTAATACTCCCTCGCCCTATTTAAAAGAAGTTTATAAGCCTTGCATGGAAGATTCTATGCCGCTTTTAAAAAAAGACACTACTCCATTAAAATTAGTTACACAATCGCCTATAGACTCTGTTATAACCGAATTTAAACCTAAAAAAAAGGATACTCTAGTAGCCCAAAAAAAGCCCTTATTAGAAAAACAAGTAGAGGAACGAAGTAATAAAGTAATTAGGACCATTACCCTCAATAGCCCTACTTTACTAATAACTATGTACGACAATGCCATTGTAGATGGCGATACAATTTCAGTATTTCACAATGGTAAATTAATAGTATCTCGTCAACTATTAAGTGAAAAAGGAATTGATATAACCATAACATTATCTAAGGAAAACCCACATCATGAAATTGTGCTTTTTGCACATAACTTAGGTAGCATACCACCCAACACTGCATTGCTAGTAATTACTGCAGGTAAAGAACGTTACGAACTTAAAGCATCAGCAAGCTTAACCGAAAACGCTACGTTAGTTTTTGAATATGTGCCCAAGGAATAACTGTTACCACTCAATTGAATTTCTTTATTTTTACAGTGAATGTCAACAATTACAACCCATATTAATTTAGCCCTTGAGGCCTTGCAAAACGAAGATATTATTGGCTTACCCACCGAAACAGTTTATGGCTTAGCAGGAAATATGTATAGTGAAAAGGCCATTAAAAAAATATTTGAAACCAAAAAAAGGCCTTTCTATAATCCGCTTATTGTACACATAAAAAATATTAATTATTTAGATGTAGTTGCACAAAACATTCCAGCAAAAGCCCTTTTATTAGCCCAACATTTTTGGCCAGGGCCTTTAACGCTTTTGTTAGATAAAAGAGCTGATGTACCCAATATTGTTACTGCAGATATGTCAACAGTAGCCGTTCGTATTCCAAACCATCCCATGGCTTTGGCGGTTTTACAACAATTAAATTTTCCATTGGCAGCGCCAAGTGCAAACCCATTTACCACTATTAGTAGCACTACTGCCCAGCACGTAAAAGATTATTTTGATAAAGAGTTAGATATTATTTTAGATGGAGGTGAATGTACAAAAGGTATTGAAAGTACCATTGTTGGTTTTACTGGAGATGATGTAATTATTTATAGATTAGGAACTATTACCGAAACTGATTTAGAAAAAATTGTAGGCGAAGTAAGTATTTATATTGGGCAAGATGATAAACCTATTGCACCAGGTATGTTGCTAAAACATTATTCGCCTAAAACAAAAACAGTTTTATTGGAGCATGATGTAAACCTTCAATTAAATACTTTAGCCCAAAAAAAAATTGGTGCATTGGTTTTTAATAAAAAAATACACGATGAAAGAATTGTTGAGCAAGAAATTTTATCGGAAGCTAGTAATTTAGAAGAAGCAGCAAAAAACTTATACGCTGCCTTACACCGATTAGATAAAAGTAACGTAGATATTATTTTAATAGCCTTACTACCCAATGAAGGTATTGGAAAAAGTATAAATGACCGGTTAAGAAGAGCAGTGAATTAATAATTTAAAACAAAATATTTTATATTATTAATGGTACTAACCATACTACCACTTTTTAAGCTACCGCTAAAGTTTTCAAAAGATGAAAAATATACAAAGCTGTTTCCTCCAATATTTTTTATTTTGCCCCTAAACGCTTTATCTTCAAAAAAACTATAGTACGTAAAAGAAGTTGAGCCGAGTGTTTTTAATTTACCTCTATAACCTTCATTATCAAAACTACTATACCAGGCTATGTTTTGTTGTCCAATTTTTTTTATATTTCCTTTAAAAGCAGCATCTTCATAGTTTAAAAAATAATCAAAACTAATTGAGCCAATAGTTTTTATTTTACCTTTTAGTGTTTCGTTTTCAAAAGAAGTATAGTAGGTAAGCATAATTCTACCAATATATTTTACTTTCCCTTGTAAGGCAGCATCATCGTTTTGGGTATAGTATTCTACTCTGCCTACATAAGGATCAAGTTGGCCGCCAAAGTTTTCTTGTATACCCATAAAACGATCGTAACCCCATTTGCTTATGCTACCATCTTTTGTTAAATAAAGTTGTACATTTTCATCAAGACTTATCATAAACACATCTAACGCACCATTGCCTTTTATATTTACTTGAGAAAGCTTTTGGCCATTAGTTGTTATAAAAAAACAAAAGGTAAGTAGGGTGATGAATAGCTTTTGCATACGTTATACATTTTCTTACTATAAAATTAGGTTATTTTTTTACACAAATTTTGGATTCTACACAAACAACTCAATTTATTTATCTTCACCTTCAAATGGCCTTACTTAAAACCTTAATTCCGCTAAGCTACAAGCAATGCTTAAAAAAAATCTTTGGTACTGTAAAGATGGTTTTTAACGGTAGCTATTTTAAACTTGCTACTAAACAACTACCAACAACAAATCTTTATTTAATTAAAAAAATAGACCAACCTTTTACAAATACTCCATCATCTATAAATAAAAAACACAACGTACAGTTGGCAATAAATAAAATAAATAATATAGTTATACAACCTAATCAACTCTTTTCTTTTTGGCATTTGGTTGGTAACCCATCAACAAAAAATGGTTATACAAAAAGCAGAGCTATTGTGGGCAACCAATTACAACAAACAGTAGGTGGCGGCCTTTGCCAACTAAGCGGTTTAATTTACTTTTTAGCCTTACATACAGGTGTTCAAATTACAGAACGCAGTGCACACAGTAAAGATATTTATACCGATGAGGAACGGTTTACCCCATTAGGCAGCGATGCTACCGTTGTTTATGGCTATAAAGATTTGCAATTTAAGAATACACTTACTCATCCCATTTATCTCCAACTTCAACTTAACAATGAAGTACTTAGTGGTTCTATTTTATCTCCACACTATATTAAAGCATTGGATATACATTTTACCTGCAAAAAAAACAATATTTCTTCTACATCTGTTACAACCTCTATTTATCAAGATGATGTATTACTAAATTGCTTTTCTACCGTTTATCAAAATCTTTTGTAAAAAATACACCATGTTGCAAATAGTTATATATTTGCAACATAGTTTCAAATAACAAAGTTTATGAAAAAGATAAAAACCCTTTTGATTTTAGTGTTTAGTGGTATACTATCATTTGCCTTTGCAGCAGAAAAAACAAATGAATTAAAAGGTTCATTTTCTGGAAAAGTTACCACTATAAATGGCAACAGTATTATTGGTGCAAGCATTTATTTTACCGATATTAAAGTAGGCAGTGTAAGCGATATTAATGGAAATTTTAGTTTTCAGAATATACCGGAGGGGAAACATTTGGTAGAAATTAGTCATGTTGGCTACTCAACAATTATTGAGCAAGTCGATATTGTTGGCGATACAAAAAAAGATTTTATTTTAAACCAATCTGTAGTGGAAAACAATGCCGTAATTATAACAGGCGTAGGCAGTGCAACTACATCTAAAAAAATTCCTTTTTCTGTAGTAAGTGTAGGTAAGCAAGCCATTTTTCAAAATGCAAGTACTAACTTAATGGAAAGTATTGCAAAAATTGGTGGTGTGTCCACTTTAGCCACTGGCCCAGCAATTAGCAAACCTGTAATACGTGGCTTAGGTTATAATAGGGTATTAACTA
This sequence comes from Bacteroidota bacterium, assembly GCA_031377245.1. GTDB lineage: Bacteria > Bacteroidota > Bacteroidia > Chitinophagales > Chitinophagaceae > Ferruginibacter. The sequence goes on along the minus strand of JANMEU010000017.1, from coordinate 205,168 downwards.
TAAACGATGGTGTACGGCAAGAGGGGCAACAATGGGGGGATGAGCATGGTATTGAAATTGATGAAGCTAGTGTAAGTAAAGTAGAATTATTAAAAGGACCAGCATCGTTAATTTATGGAAGCGATGCTATGGCAGGTGTGTTAAATATTATTACGAATGTTCCAGTGGCCAACAATACCATTAAAGGGAACGTTAGCAGTAACTACCAAACCAATAATCGCTTACGTAGTGTAAACGCTACCGTTAGTGGAAACAAGAATGGATTTAATTGGAGTATGTATAGTAGCAATAGAGCAGCTGCAGATTATAAAAATAAGTACGATGGATATGTTTATAATTCTAAGTTTAAAGAAAATAATGTAGGTGGCTATTTAGGGTACAATGGCAATTGGGGTTACAGCCATTTATTAGTTAGCAAGTTTAATTTAACAACAGGCTTGGTAGAGGGCGAAAGAGATACAGAAGGATATTTTATTAAACCCTTAGCAGGCGGAGGAGAAGCTAGAGCAACGAATGATGATTTTAAAAGCACCACGGCCAAAATTCCCTATCAACACATTCAGCATTTTAAAATTGCTACCGACAATAATTTTAAAATAAATAAAAACCGCTTGTCTCTTAATATTGGTTTTCAACAAAATAAAAGAGAAGAATTTGGAAATATTGATGATTTAAATGAAAGAGCTTTATTTTTTGATTTAAAAACAGTAACCTACACCACACAATTACATTTTGCTGAAAAAAATGGTTTTAAAACATCGATTGGTGTAAATGGTATGCAGCAAAATAATACGAATAAAGGTATTGAGCAATTAATACCTAACTATAATTTGTTTGATTTTGGCAGTTATGTTTACACACAGAAAACCATAAAAAAAATAACACTGAGCGGCGGACTTAGATATGATATTAGGAATATAAATTCAAAGGATTTGTTAGACAGAAACAGTGTAAAAGGCAATGCGTTTAAAAAATCATTTAGTAATGTATCGGGTAGTATTGGTTTAGCAGCACAAGCTACGGATAAGTTAAATCTTAAATTAAATATTGCCAGAGCCTTTAGAGCTCCAAGTCTTCCTGAGCTAGCTAGTAATGGTGCACATGAAGGCACTATACGTTACGAATATGGAAATATTAGTTTAAAAAGCGAAACAAGTATACAGATAGATGGTGGGGTTGATTATACAACAGAGCATTTGTCCTTGGGGTTAAATGTATTTTATAACAACTTTACTAATTTTATTTTTTATAGTAAAATAGAAGCAGCAGGTGGTGGAGATAGTTTGATAACTGTAAATGGAGATGATTTAACCGCTTTTAAATTTAATCAACAAAATGCAGCATTGGCAGGCTTTGAGGCTACTATTGATATTCACCCACACCCATTAGATTGGCTACATATACAAAATACATTTTCGTTAGTAAGTGGTAAGTTTACAAAAGCTATTGAAGGCAGTAAAAATTTACCTTTTATACCTGCTCCAAAATTAGTAACAGAGTTTAGAGGAAATTTTAAAAATATAGGTGCTAGCTTGAAAAATATTTACGCAAAAATTGAGTTAGATAATACGTTTGCTCAAAACAATATTTTTACTGCCTATAATACTGAAACTGCTACCAATGGGTATACTTTACTAAATATTGGAATAGGTACCGATGTGGTAAACAAAAAAGGTAAGACTATTTTGAATGTTGCTATAAGTGGTTTAAACTTAGCAGATGTGGCGTACCAAAATCATTTAAGCCGTTTAAAATATGCAGCCGAAAATATGGCTAATGGGCGAAACGGTGTTTTTAATATGGGCAGAAATTTTAGTATTAAAGTTAATATTCCTTTTATAGGTAAGTTTTAATAATTTATCTTCATTGTATGAAGAAGTTATTTTTGCAATTACTTATTTGTGGATTCCCTCTGTTTTCTATTGCACAAAATTCTGATATTACTACACTAAAATCTATCAACGAAAAAGAAAGTAATTTTAAAAATAGATATGCAAATTTTTCTTCAAACAGTACTATTCCAATAAGCATAGCATCTCCCCTTACCATTTTATCAATAGGATTAATTACAAAAGATAAAGCTTTACAAAAAGATGCATTCTGCATTGCTGGTAGCTTTGTACTAAACACTATTGTAACACAAGCTGCTAAGCATAGTATAAAAAGAGAACGACCTTATCAAACCTATTCATTTATTATAAAACGTACAGATGCAGATATTAACACTAGCATGCCAAGCGGCCATTCTAGTAGTGCTTTTTTTACTTCAACAGCGCTAAGCCTACGCTATAAAAAATGGTATGTAATTGCACCAAGTTACCTTTATGCTGCCAGTGTTGCATGGGCAAGAATGTATCAAGGCGTACATTACCCTTCAGATGTTTTTGTGGGAGCAGTTGTAGGTAGTGCAAGTGCTTGGGTTGGTTATAAATTACAAAAAATTATCTTTGCAAAAAAAAAGTAAAATGTTAGAGATAAATATTAACACGCCAGCTTTACTTTTTCCTGCAATTACGTTGCTAATGTTAGCGTATACCAATCGGTTCTTATCGTTAGCATCTCTTGTACGAAAATTACATACCGAATATATTAGTGGTCAAAAAGAAAAAAACATTTTACTACAAATACAAAATATTCGTAGCCGCTTAAATCTTATACGTTATATGCAAGGATTAGGTATTTTTAGTTTTTTATGCTGTGTACTTTGTATGTATTCGGTTTTTAGGGGATGGCAAATCTTATCGCATTGGATATTTGCGGCTAGTTTACTTTTTTTATTAGCCTCAATTATTTTATCGCTTTTAGAAATTAATAAAAGTACGAAAGCAATTGAAGTAGAACTTAGCGATATAGAAGAATTAAACGGTAAAAATATTTTTACAGATATTTTTAAAAAAGATGATGAATAAACTTAATTATCAAATATTCTTGGGCTATTAGTTTTATAATTTTTATCGTACTTAACAAAAAGATATAAATACACTACCCTGCTTAAACGCATTAACCAAGGCTGCAATAAAATAATCAATAAAATATTAAAGCCAAGCCAATAAAATATTCGGTTATCATTAATAGAAATACCAATAAACACCCACCAAGCAATAAATGTTGTACCAGATAATGCTACCGTTAATGCATAACTAACATAGCCTGTACCATACCAAAAGCCAGTTTCTAATTCGTATTTTTGTAGGCAGTGGGGGCACTCTTCATACATATCAAAGGTATGGCTAAGCTTTAAGCTTTTGTAGGCATTATTATTTTTAAACATTGGGCCTCTTCTACACCTTGGGCATTTCATACTAAAAACACTCCATAGTGTATTGGGTTTGGGCATAATCTCTCTACTCATAGTATAAAGGTACTACTTTAGCTATTTATTAAATTTATACTTAAAATAAAGCATAAGTAAACTCATTAATAAAACCATGCTATTTGTATAAATAATAGCAGTATCCTTAACTAATAACCCATAGGTAAGCCACATGGTAACACCTAAAATTAACAATAACAACATTTGAAGCGATAAATCTTTTGCCGATTTTGTTTTCCAAATTTGAAGCACTTGGGGTAAAAATGTTATAGAGGTTATAGTACCTGCGGCTAAGCCTAAAATTTGTATAGCTGTCATTGGTTGTTGGTTTAAGTGTTTAGAGGTTTAGAACGTTTAGAGGTTTAGAAAAAAATTCTAACCCTGTTTAAATTATTCACTAATAAATTATACTGTAGCTAACGATTTTTTTCTTTCGCCTATTTGCTGTCTCCACATTGCGTAATACAACCCTTTTTCGGCCAATAAAGTTTCATGAGTACCCATTTCTACAACATCTCCTTTTTCTAAAACATAAATTTTGTTAGCATGCATTATAGTACTTAAACGGTGTGCTATTAAAATAGTTATTTGTTCTTTTTGGTTAGATATTTCTCTAATGGTATTTGTAATTTCTTCTTCGGTTAAACTATCTAAAGCACTTGTAGCTTCGTCAAAAATAAGTAAATGGGGTTTACGCAACAATGCTCTGGCAATAGACAAGCGTTGTTTTTCGCCACCGCTTAATTTTAAACCACCTTCGCCAATTATAGTATCCAACCCATTTTCGGCTCTTGCCAATAAATTGGTACAACTTGCTTTGGCTAATACATCGGTTAATAATTCGTTGCTTGCTGTTGGGTTTACAAATAATAAGTTTTCTTTAATAGTGCCGCTAAACAAGTTGGTATCTTGTGTTACAAAACCAATTTGATTTCTTAAATCATCAAAATGAATTTCATTTTCATCTAATTTATTATATAAAATTTTACCTTCTTGTGGCCTATACAAGCCAACTAACAATTTCATTAAGGTACTTTTTCCGCTACCGCTTGGGCCTACAAAAGCAATGGTTTCGCCAAGTTTAGCCTCAAAGCTTATATTATCGATTGCTTTATGAGAGGCCGTTTTATGTTTAAAAGAAACATCATTAAATGCCAACGAATTTATTTCGCCCAATGGTTTAGGATTAGCCGGCTCCAACTCTGGAGCTTTTTGCATTAAGTTATGAAAATTATTTAGTGATGCTTCTGCCTCTCTATAACTTAAAATAATATTTCCAATTTCTTGTAGTGGACCAAAAATAAAAAAGGAGTAAAATAATAGAGAGATATATTGTCCAGGCGTTATGAGTGTATCATAAATTAATAATAGTAAAATAAACACAATAGCTTGGCGCAATAAGTTTACAAAAGTGCCTTGTACAAAACTTAAACTACGCAATTTTTTTACCTTAGTTATTTCTAAGCCCAAAATTTTAAAGGTATTTTTATTTAGCCTATTCACTTCTTGATTAGTTAATCCAAGGCTTTTAACCAATTCAATATTGCGTAAACTTTCGGTGGTACTACCAGCCAATGCAGTAGTTTCTTTTACAATTGTTTTTTGTACTGCTTTTATTTTTTTACTTAGCACACTAATTAATAAACTTAGTATCAAAGCACCACCAATATAAACCAACGGAATACTCCAATGTATTCTAAAAGCAAAAACGATTACAAACACTAAGCCTACAAACACTCCAAATAAAACATTTATAAAAGAAGATATAAATCGTTCCGTATCGGTACGTACTTTTGTTAAAATAGATAAGGTTTCACCGCTGCGTTGATCTTCAAATTGTTCGTAAGGCAACTTCATACTATGCGCCAACCCATCTGTAAATATTTTTGCTCCAAATTTTTGTATTACTACACTACTAAAATAATCTTGAAATGCTTTAGCAATACGGCTTATCATAGCCACACTAATTAATATGCCCAACATACCCATTACACCCCAAATAAAGTCAGTTTTTGTACGTGGTAATTTACCTTCCACATCGTACGAAAGAGGATGAATAATAAATTGGTCAAACAATTTTCCTGCAAAAAAGGGATCAAGTAATGAAAAACATTGGTTTACTGCCGCCAAAAAAAGTGACAGTGCTACTAACCATTTATACGGTTTTAAATAATGTAATAAAATCTTCATAAAAAAAATTTAGCAAAAATACATCGAAATTATTCAATGTTTAATTTAATTTATCCTGCCCAACCTTCTCTATCCAAACTTCTATATTGAATAGCCTCAGCTAAATGCTCTGGCTTAATATCTTGGCTTGCTTCTAAATCGGCAATAGTTCGGCTAACTTTTAATATTCTATCGTAAGCTCTTGCACTTAGGTTAAGTTTTTCCATTGCAGTTTTTAATAAGTTTTGGGCTGGTGTACTTATTACGCAAATTTCCTTTAATTGCTGACTACTCATTTGTGCATTAGCATAAACGCCTTCGCTATTTTTATAGCGTTCGGTTTGTATATCTCTTGCTTTTATAACTCGTTCTCTTATGCTTTCGCTTTTTTCAAATTGTTGAGTGCTTGATAGTTCGCTAAAGGCAACTGGTGTAACTTCTACATGCAAATCAATTCTATCTAATAAGGGACCGCTAATTTTGTTTAAATATTTTTGTACCATGCCTGGGCCACAAGTACATTCTTTTTCGGGGTGATTAAAATACCCACAAGGGCATGGGTTCATACTTGCAATTAACATAAAACTTGCCGGAAAATCTAACGCCACTTTTGCTCTACTAATGGTAACTTTTCGTTCTTCCATGGGTTGCCGCATTACTTCTAAAACTGTGCGTTTAAACTCTGGTAATTCATCTAAAAATAAAACACCATTATGTGCTAACGAAATTTCGCCAGGCTGTGGGTTTCCACCGCCACCAACTAATGCCACATCGCTTATGGTATGGTGTGGGCTTCTATAAGGCCGTTTACTTATAAGCGTTGCATTCTCTGGCAACTTACCAGCTACGCTATGAATTTTTGTGGTTTCTAAAGCCTCTTGTAAACTTAGTGGAGGTAAAATAGTTGGTAATCTTTTTGCCAACATTGTTTTACCTGCTCCCGGTGGTCCAATTAATATGGCATTATGTCCACCAGCTGCAGCAATCTCTAAGGCCCTTTTAATATTTTCTTGCCCTTTTACATCGCAAAAATCTATATCAAAATTACTTTGTGCATAGGCAAACTCTTCTCGTGTATTTACTATGGTTGGCTGTAAAGAATTTTCGTTTGCAAAAAAATCAATTACTTCATTTATATGGCTAACACCATACACATTTAAGTTGTTGACCATTGCTGCTTCTCTTGCATTTGCTAAGGGCAAAATCAACCCTTTAAACCCTTCTTTACGGGCTTGTATAGCAATAGGCAATGCTCCCTTTATAGAGCGTACTTCCCCATCTAAACTTAACTCTCCCATTATTACATACTCACTTAATTTTTCGGGATTTTCAATTTGCTCGGTAGCACCTAATGTTCCAATGGCAATAGGTAAATCAAATGCTGTACCTGTTTTACGAATATCTGCTGGGGCTAAATTAACCACCAGCTTTGTACGTGGCATAAAATATTTATTACTTTTTATTGCACTTTCTACACGTTGTAAACTTTCTTTTACGGCATTATCGGGTAAGCCAACTATATAATAATTTTGTCCTTGGCTATTAACACTTACTTCCACAGTAATTGAAATTGCTTCTACCCCATACACAGCACTTCCATAGGTTTTAACTAACATAACTAATTATTGTAGGCTCAAATTAAGCAAAAACTTTTAAAGCAAAATTCTTTACTTTGTTGAACGTTTTTAAAAAGTAATTCTATCAAAAAAATTAAATACATAAAAAATACAAAATGACTGATCAGCTAAATGAATTTACAAATGAAAATGGCTGCCCTAAATGTGGTAGTACGCTAACAAGTGCAGTAAAATATACGTGGTGGGGAGGCTTAATTGGCCCTAAATTATTGCATCATACTAAATGCAATGCTTGTAAGTTTACCTACAATAGTAAAAGCAGAAAGTCGAATACTAGTGGAATTATTATTTATTCTGTACTACTATTTGTAGTAGCATTTGCTATAGTATTTTTTATACGTACTATGTAATAAAATTATGGTAACGAATCTTTTATTGTTATCCAAGTTTGATTTAAACCTACCGTTTTTATTAAGGCATTTAACACTTTAGCATTATCGGGGTGCATACGTATACAACCATGAGAAGCTTTTGTGCCTAACTTAGCAAAATTACCTGGTGTAGTGCCATGCAACGCATAACCTCCCTTTAAAAAAACGGCATAAGGCATATTACCTAACCCACTGTAATTACCTCCTGGAAATTTTTTTGAACTATACTTTGTTAATATTGGGCCGCTCGGACGAAGATTTAGATTAGGTGTTTCGTATGTTGAAATTCCTGTTGAAATTAAAAAACTATCTTTTAACTCCCCAAGCATATAAACATATAATGTTTGTTTTGCCTTATTTATCTCTGCATACAAGATGCAGTCTTTTTCTTTACACCCCTTATTTTCAATCGTATCTCTTGCCATTAAAAAAGAATCAACGATACGAATATTGTCTTTTATAGCTAATTTTTCTTCCGCAGAAAACCCTGGTACTTTTTTAAGTCGCTTTTTTAACGAATCTATTTGATTCATAAAAGCTAACTGCCTGCGCCAAATCGTATCAATTTCTACCAATAAATCTTGTACGGAATCTTCGCCGGGTGTAAATTCATCTGCATCAAATAAATTGACGGTATCTGTTAATTTACTGGTATCGCTACTTAACAACGAATCTTTAAACTGCTCATATTTAAAGGTATCAAAAGCAGTTTCTTTTTTTTTATTAGTACAAGAAGTATGATAGAAGAGGGCAAAACAACAGCAAACTAGCGTAATAAGTTTATTGCACTTAATTAATTTAAACATAGTAGTACAAAAATAAAGGAATAGAAAGGTTAGTTCATTAAAGGGCAGTTATATTTTATTATCTACCAAACCCACCAGCACCAATTAGTACGATTAATGAAATGAGTGCAGTAATGGCTAGTATTGTTAAAATTAAGGTAGATAAAGATAAAATTTTACCCACTCGTAATTTTTTTTGTTGTTCAGCAGAAATATTGGGGTAGTGCTTTTTATATTTTGATGAGACCACTAAGCCAATAATAGATAGAAGAAAGGAGCCTGCAAAAAGTATTAACCCTATGCCTGGGAAAATAAAATTACCTACTAATAAAGAAAGTACAAAAGCGCTAATGGCTGTTACACCAATAGTAAAAGGTGTATTACTAACAACAATTGTTTCGTCAGTTGTAATTAAGTCAACAGTATTTGATTGATAATTTTCCATAATGCTAAAGTATATTAAATTTTTATTAGCACATATACCCACTAACCACATTTAACATTTTTTATAATTTTTCCAACATATCCACCACTCCCTCTTGCTGTAAAATTAAATAACCAAGCCTATCGTTACTAACACCATCTTTTAGTTGATAGCTAAATTGAATTTTATCGTTTACAATAGCTGTTTCAAAATATTTAAAACTAAGATTGTTGTGCTGTTTTAATTCTTCTGCTATTTCATATAAATGTGTAGATAATACAAATAATGAATTTGTTTTTTTATGCAACCCCTCTATAACAGTGGTTGAGCATTTCATAGCATCTTGTACATTAGTACCTTTAAATAATTCATCTATTAAAATCAACCATTTTTTTCCGTCGCTAATTTTTGCAATGGTGGCTTTTATACGTTGTACTTCGTTATAAAAATAACTTTCGCCTTTTACTAAATTATCAACCACATTAATATTGCTAAGTAAACCATCAAAATAACTAAGTTGCATTTGGGTGGCTGGTACTGCCATTCCTGTATGTGCTAAAAAAACCGCACTACCCACCGATTTTATAAAAGTGCTTTTGCCAGCCATATTTGCACCCGTTAAAAATAAAAAATTTACAGCTTCATTTAGCTCCACATTATAGTTGACAGGTGTAGTCAATAGTAAATGATAAAGCCCCTGTACTTGCAATACAGGTTTATCATTTTTAATAAAAGTTGGAAAAACAAGGTTATATTTTTTAACTGCTTTGGCCATACCCAACCAAGCATCTAGCCTAGCATGAATAGCCAATAAATCAAGCACATTTATTTTGTACTTGTATCTAATAAAATGAGCTAGTTGTAGCAATTCCCCATTGGGTAACTCTTTACCACTGGCATATTTTTGGGTATTAGCAAAGGCTTTTTTTTGTAAAGCCTTATTAGCACCCTCAAGTATTTCTTTTAAGGGCGAAGGTGTATTTTCATCTAACAACACACTCACCCATTCTTTCATTCCTTTAATAAAATCAAAACAATGTTGAGCACTATATTTTACTAGTGAATAATCTGGGCCATGAAAAACCTTATAATTAAATGTTTGAAAAGCGCTGCCACTTTCGGGTATTTCATCGAGTGTGGCGGTAAAAAATTTTTCAACTACCATTATGGTACCATTGCTGATAATAGTGGGCAAAAAGGTACTTTTATTAATTAAAAGCTGTACGGTTTTTTGTACCCCTTGTATTTGCTCTACTGAATTTAGTGGTGTTGTAAAGTTATAATACAGTTGCTCTTTTCCATTTAATGTAGTGCATAGATTTAGCTTATTAAAAACCGATAAATCTTCGTCTGCATTAAAAATGGATATATCGTTAAGTGTTGTTTTATCTATTTCCATTACCCCTAACCCCAAAGGGGAATTTTATCGGTTAAATAATAATCGCTGCCCTCTACTCTCTTCATTAAGCTTTCCATTGGCCCAAACCAAGTTACCATTTACAAATGTTTTTTCTATAGATGCAGAAAAGGTGAAATTCTCTAAAGGGCTCCATCCGCATTTATAAAAAACGTTTTCTTTGGTTACTTTATGTGGCTTTTGAGTATCTACCACAACCAAATCGGCATAATAACCCTCATTAATAAATCCTCTATTTTCAATAGCAAAACAATCTGCAACAGCATGGCTCATTTTTTGGGCAATTTTTTCTAACGATATTTTACCTTGCTGGTAATAGTGCAACATTAATAAAAGTGGGTGTTGCACTAAAGGCAAACCTGCATGTGCATGCTCATAACTTCCTTCTTTTTCCGTTAATAAATGGGGTGCATGGTCTGTTGCAATCACATCTAATCTATCATCTAACAGGGCTTTCCACAATGCTTCTTTATTATGTGGAGCTTTTATTGCAGGGTTACATTTTATTTTGTAGCCCAAAGTATCGTAATCGTCTGCTGTAAAATGTAGGTGATGTACACAAACTTCTGCCGTAATTCGTTTATCTTTTAAAGGCAACATATTACCAAATAACTGTAACTCTTTTTCGGTACTAATATGTAAAATATGTAAGCGGCTATTATATTTTTTTGCAAACTGAATAGCTGTTAAACTACTTTCGTAACAAGCCTCATCGTTTCGTATTATGGGGTGATGGTTAGCATTAAAGACTCCTACTTTTTGCTTTAACGCTTCATAATTTATTTTAATAATACGCTCATCTTCGCAATGTGTAGCAATTAACAATTCGCTTCCGCTAAAAATTTTATCTAACGCAGTATGGCTATCTACTAACATATTTCCTGTACTTGCTCCCATAAAAATTTTTACCCCACAAACATCATTTTTATGTGCATTCATTTTTAATACTTCCTCGGCATTTGTATTGCTTGTACCCATAAAAAATGAGTAATTAGCCAAAGATGTATTTTTTGCAATAGTGTATTTATCTTCTAACAACTCCCCAGTAAGTGCATTGGGTATTGTATTGGGCATTTCCATAAAACTGGTAACTCCTCCTGCAACGGCAGCTCTACTTTCTGAGTTTATGGTTGCTTTATGGGTAAGCCCAGGTTCTCTAAAATGCACTTGATCATCTATTACACCAGGGAAAAGATGTTTTCCTTCTCCATTTATTTCTATACAGCCTCCTTTTACATCTATAGTATTGTCAATTCTTTCAATACGTTCTCCATTGATTAAAACATCTTTATTGGTAATTTTTCCATCATTTACTACTTGTATGTTTTTAAAAAGGTATTTTTGCATATCTTGAAAGTATAAAAGTTAAATTACTAAAACTAATGCAAATTATTAAAAGCATACTCAATCTTTTTATTTTTATTTTACCAGGTTTTGCTATGGCACAGTCAACCTATTTAAACCAAGGTAGTAAAGATTATCATTTTGTAGAGCGAATAGAAATTAAGCAGCAAACTAATACACATTTAAATTTTAGTACCTTAAAACCTTTTAACCGTAAAGCCATAGTACGGGAGGTTGAATTTTTAGATAGTGCAAGGTTAGGCTACGCCGATTCCATAACCGGAATAGATAAATACAAAGAGTGGACAAACTTGGGTTTAACACCTATAGATGAATACAATATGCAAAGTTTGCTAATGAATAATAGTGAGTGGGTTACGGTACCAAAAGAAAATTTCAATAGTAAAAAAGCATTATTAAGATCGTTTTACAAAACCAAAACAAATTTTTTAGAAGTAAATACCAAAGACTTTTTTTTAGTGGTAAACCCAGTTTTGCAAATTCATCAAGCAATAGAGCCAGGGTACGACCAAGCCATATTTTTAAATAGCCGTGGTATTACTGCCAGAGGTATGATTGCAAAAAAAATAGGCTTTTCTACGTTTATTACAGATAATCAAGAAAGAGGGCCACAGTTTTTTCAACAACAAGTTAGCAAGTATGATGCTGTGCCTGGTGTAGGTTTTTACAAACCTTTTAAAACTAACGGAGTTGATTATTTTGATGCTAGGGGTAGCATTAATTTTAATGTTACAAAATATATTGATGTACAATTTGGGCACGATAAAAATTTTATTGGAAACGGATACCGAAGCTTATTTTTAAGTGATTGGGGTAACAGTTATTTATTTGCCAAGTTGAATACAAAAATTTGGAAATTAAATTACCAAAACCTCTTTATGGAACTTACGCCACAATTTAAAAAAGCTGGCGATACGTTATTACCTCGTAAATATGCAGCCATACATCACTTAAGTATGAATGTTACCAAGTGGCTAAATATTGGTGTGTTTGAAGGAGTAGTTTTTGGCAGAAAAGACCGTTTTGATTTTCAATACCTAAACCCAATTATTTTTTACCGCCATATAGAAGGCTCTGTGGGTAGCCCAGATAATGCTATGGCAGGCATAGATTTTAAAGCCAATATTGCACATAGGGCCCAAGTGTATGGTCAGTTTTTGTTAGATGAATTTATTTTATCGGAAATAAGAAACAAACCTACAAGCTGGGTAAATAAATTTGGCCTACAAGCTGGTATTAAATATATTGATGCTTTTGGGGTAAAAAATTTAGATGTTCAAGTAGAAACAAATAGAGTACGGCCATTTACCTATTCAAGAGATTCTATTACAAATTACACACACTACAATCAACCATTAGCACACCCGTTAGGTGCAAATTTTCAAGAGTTTATTGGTATAATTCGTTATCAACCAGCCCCTAAATGGTATGTATACGCACAAGCTATTTATTTTAACCAAGGGTTAGATAGTGCAAATAAAAATTTTGGTGGTAATATTTTTAAAGACTACCGCACAAGAAGTGGCGAAGATGGATTTGAAGTAGCAGGTGGTAGAAAAGCTACTGGTTTAAATGGACTTTTACAAGTTAGTTATGAGTGGAAAGAAAATTTATTTTTTGACGTATCCATGTTGTACAGAAATTACAAAATACAAAATGTAGCTGGCCAAAGCAATACAACATTAGTTACCGCTGGCATACGGCTAAATATGTTTAAACGTAATTACGATTTTTAATACCAAAATTATTTGCCGCTTTAACAAAATTATTTTGTTAAGCTTTTAAGCTTTATATAGATTAACCAATACATTTAAGTATGATTAGTAAAAAAATAGTACTCATTCTGTTCGTTACTTTTTCTTTTAAAACAGTAATTGCTCAACCCAAAGAAAAACTAAATCTTTCGTTAGATGCAATTTGGAGTGGCTATTTTGATGATAGAAAGTTAAATGTACGTATGATGAATAAAAGCAACCGCTTTGCTTTTATTGAAGCTATACCAGAGAGAAATTTACAAATGATTTTTTCGTTAGATTTTGAAACAGGCAAATTAATTGATACTGTATTTAGTAATCAAATTAATTTACCAAACGATAGCACACCCATTACATTTACTTATTTTGAAGATTTTGAATTTAGTCCGGATGATGAAAAAATATTACTAAAAACTCAGGCAGAGCCTTTATACCATACTTCTACAAAAGAAGCTTGTTATATTTGGGACTCCAAAACAAAAAGCATTAAGCCCGTACTTACTAATGGCAAACAAAGCTATTCTACCTTTTCACCAGATGCTAGTAAATTAGCATTTATACATCAAAATAATATTTACATTAAAAATTTAGCATCAGATGGAGTAAATCAAATTACGTTAGATGGAAAAGAAAATGAAGTGGTGTATGGATGTGCCGATGCATTATACGAAAATGGTTTTGGCTTAAGCAAAATGTTTACATGGAGTAATGATGGTGAAAAAATAGCTTTTATACGTATAGATGAAAACCTTGTAAAAACACAACCTATTATAAATTATAGTAACAATTATGCATCGACCGGAAAACAAGCTTACCCTAAAGCTGGGGAAATGATTCCGAAAGCAGAGGTATATATTTACAATGTAAAATATCAAGTATTAACTAAGGTAGATTTAGGTATAAATCAAAATCAATATGTTACAGGATTTACTTGGGCATCAGATGGTAAAACGCTTTATGTACAACGCTTAAATCGAAAGCAAAATACAATGGACTTATTAGCAGCAAATGCTAAAACAGGTGCCACTAGTGTTTTTTACACTGAAAGTAAACCTGATTATGTAAAAGTATATGCTAATAATGGAGTTTTTGTACCAAGTAAAAACTCTATCCTTTGGATGAGTGAGCAAAATGGGTATACACACATTTATGAGTTAATAAGACAAGATAGTGTTAGGCAAATTACAAAAGGCAATTGGGAGGTTTTAGGCATTACTGGGGTAGATGAAGAAAAAGGAATTATTTATTACACCTCAAACGAAACATCATCGGAATATAAAAATATTTATAAAATAAATTTTGATGGTACAGATCGTAAAAAACTTACCAATGCTAGTGGGTATCATAATTCCCTCTTTACAGCTAACTACAAATATTTTTTAGATGAGTATAGTAATTTTGATTCGCCACCATCCTATCAAATGTACACTTCTACTGGTAATAAATTATATAATAAATTAATAGAAAATAGAGAATTAAAAAATAAATTAACACAATACACTATTCCATCTACCAATTTAAAAACAGTTACAGTTAGTGGTGGGGAGCAAATAGATGCATTTTACATTCAACCTCCAACAAGTATTAGCAAACAAGGAAAGTACCCATTGTTGATTTACGTATATGGATCCCCCGAAAAAAAATCGATATTAAATAAATGGGATGATAAAACTATGCTTACCCTAAAATACCTAGCCACACAAGGCTATTTGGTTGTGGGTATTGATCCAAGAGGTACGCCAGGTAAAGGAGAAGCTTTTAGAAAATTAAGTTATAATAAATTAGGTGATATTGCTATTGAAGATATTTTAGCTGTACGTGAAAATATTTTACAAACTTTTAATAGGGTTATAGATACCAACAAAGTGGCTATAATGGGGTGGAGCTATGGTGGATATTTGGCTGCCCTAGCAAGTACAAAATATGCTGGTAAGTTTACCGCTTCTATTGCCATTGCACCAGTTACCGATTGGCGTTTATACGAAAATATTTTTACTGAACGCTATTTACAAACTCCGGGAGAAAATCCAGAAACCTATTTTAATTTATCACCCATAAATTTTACAGATAATTATAAAAATAATTTATTGCTTATACATGGTACTGCCGATGATAATGTACACTTTCAAAACAGCATGGCATTAAGTAAAGCATTGATAAAATCGAACAAACAGTTTGAGCAACAGTTTTATCCTGATTATTTACATGATATAAGTGATGGCACTCCAAACATTGCAAGAATACATTTGTTTACTAAAATAAAAGAATTTTTAAAATCCAAATTAAGTACAACCGGAAAGTAATTTAGCGTTACTTAAGCTTTACAGCTAATCCAAAACCTGCAGTAAATTTTAAATTACTATAACTTAACTCACCAAAGGGTGCAATTTTGGGAGATGCAAAATAACGTAATCCAACTAGTGCACTATACCCAACGGGTGTTGGTAAAATTAATTTAGTAGGCTCTTCCCCATTTTGATCTTTAAAAGAACCGTTCCATAAAGTAACTCCTATCGAGCCTTTTGCATAAGGATCAAGCTTATCGGTTATATAAAAATGATACGTAGTTGAGAGCAGTAACGAAACTCCTGAAAGATTAGCAGTATACTTTTCGTTACTATTACTGCTAAAAGGATTTATATATGTTTTTTCGCCTGTTGCATAAACCAATGTAGCCCCAATACCAATATTTTCTTTAATTAAATATTCATAGGCTATAAAAAGGGGTCCCGTTTTTTTGTCGGAATTACTAGAAAAAAAACTACCAAAACCTCCTAGGTTTAATAATGAAATAACATTATTGGGTGCAGCAATACCAATTTGTAGCACCTGCGATTTTTTGGCTAAAACTGGTTCTCCAATAAATTCTTTTTTAGGCTTTACAGCATTAATAACTTGTCTTATTTGTGCACTTATTTGTACCGAAAAAAATAAAAGAAAAGTGGCAAGAAAAGTAGTTTTTAAAAAATAATGTTGTTCTTTCCGCATAATATATAGTTGATAAAAATAGTAAAGTACTTACATAAATAAAGGTACGTATCTATTATTAAGACTATAAAATTATGAACGAGGTTGCAAAAGTTAAATACTACTCTACCGTTAACGAAAAGGTTATACCACGAGAGTTTATTCTATCTATTACATTGGAGAACTTAAGATTTTTATCTCTAGCATGCAAATTGCCTAAGCCCCAACCAACTTTTAACTCTGGTGTAAGCACAAACATAGGAAAGTAAAAATGAAACCCAATACCAGCATCTACACCAAAATCAAATTTGTTTAGTTTAATTAAGTTTTCGGCTTTTCTGGCACCTGCGTTAGAGGCTAAATCAAATTCGCCTTTTACGCCTGCCATCATGTATACTTTAAAATTATTAATTCTATCGCTACTAAATTTTAATTGTAGGGGTAAGGTTAATGAAATAGATTGAATTTTTTTATTTGTAATCGTATCTTCCCCTGCAGGCTTATCGGGATATTTTAACGTGTATTGAAATATTTTTTCGGTAAACGTAAGGTTTAATGGAAAAGTACGAATATCAAAATGCTCACTTAAATTAAGATTAACTAACCAGGCAAGGTTAAGTCCAGTACTATTTACACTTTCTACAGCCATAATACTATCTTGCCCTAAAAAAATTGGGTGATGTTGAAAATTAAAGTTGGTGCGGTTTATACCTAAGTTAATACCAAAGTGTACACGTTTACTATCATGGTCTTGCAAGTTTAAATCCAATGCATTTTGAGAAAAAGCAGTTGAAGTTGAAACTAAAATAAGCCCCAATAAAAAAATTATTTTGTTCCGCAATAAATACTGCATATGCCTAAACTCAATTTTTTAGAATAGGTATTTGTGTAACCTATATTATTTAAAATAGTAATAAAATTTTTACCTTCTGGAAATTTTTGTATGCTTTCATCCAAATAAGCATACGCCACTTTGTTTTTACTAATCATTTTACCAACAGTTGGCGTTATTATTTTCATGTATAAATTATACATTGTTTTAACACCTGGTAAAATAGGCTTACTAAATTCTAAAACCACAAGTTTACCCCTTGGTTTTAATACTCTTTTTATTTCGCTTAAGCCTTTTTCCAAATCTTCAAAATTACGTACCCCAAATGCCACAGTTACGGCATCGAACGTATTATCAGGAAAATTTATTGCTTCGCTATCCCCATTTAACAATTCTATAGTGTTTTGTAAATTGGCTTTAACAATTTTTTGTCTGCCCACATCTAACATCCCATCGCTAATATCAATACCAATAATTTTTGTTAGTTTTAATTGTTTAGCTGCCATAATAGCTACATCTGCAGTGCCAGTGGCAACATCTAACAGTAATTTTGCATTAATTGGCGCTAATTGCCTCAATGCTTTTTTTCGCCAACCTATATCTGTTCCTGCACTTAAAAAACGATTTAAAAAATCGTATTTGCCTGCAATATCGTTAAACATAGTAGCTACTTGCTCTTTTTTACTTTGGTCCGCATTTTTATACGGCACTACGCTATCATGTGCAAAATCTGTCATTAGTTACAAAGATACTATTTACAATTTTATTTGGTGCTGTTGTTGAACTATCCTTATGTTAAAGGATTGATAACTCATAAACTTTTTTAGACTGTATATTTGCAGAATGGTTATTAAGTTTGCAAAATATATTATTAGCAGCCCTACTTTTGATAAATGCCCCTTACCCGATAAAACTGAATATGCTTTTATAGGACGAAGTAATGTGGGCAAATCTTCTTTAATTAATATGCTTTGCGGTATGGAAAAACTGGCAAAAACTTCTGCATCGCCAGGCAAAACACAACTCATAAATCATTTTGAAATTTATTCAACCTCTACCCATACAAAAGCAGATAAGCAAGATCATTGGTATTTGGTAGATTTGCCTGGTTATGGCTTTGCAAAAGTAAGCCAAAGTAGCCGCCGCCGTTGGGAGCAAATGATTGAAAACTATTTACGTAAAAGAGAAAACTTAAGTTTAGTTTTTGTTTTAATAGATGCCCGACATACTCCACAAAAAATTGATCTAGCTTTTTTGGAACAATTAAAAGTATGGCAAATTCCTTTTGCATTAATTTTTACTAAAAGTGATAAGGAAAAACAAGCCATTGTAAGTAAGAATGTAAAATCGTTTTTAGAAGCTATGAAAAAAACTTGGCAGTTTTTGCCGCAACATTTTGTAACGAGTGCTGTAAAAAAATTAGGAAAAGATAAAATATTAGCACTTATAGATGAAATAAATACCCAATAGAAGGTATTTTTTTACTCCCCAAATCTCCTTTCTTTGGTAAAAAATTAGATGAAAAA
This sequence comes from Bacteroidota bacterium, assembly GCA_031377245.1. Lineage (GTDB taxonomy): Bacteria > Bacteroidota > Bacteroidia > Chitinophagales > Chitinophagaceae > Ferruginibacter. The sequence continues at coordinate 186,608 of JANMEU010000017.1, read as the reverse complement.
ATACCTGTTTATCCTTTCACTTTTAACCTCCTTTTGTTCGGTTGGGCAAACAACAAAAACGATTGATAATGCTATTGAAGAGGTAAAGACAAGCAGAGTACTTATGGACTCTATACATGCAAATTTAAAAAGCTACACAGATAGTTTGGTTAGTGTAAATTATACCACAAACAGTGAATCGGTTTTTAATGCTTTAACTAAAGAAAGTAATAATGCAGCTAAGAAAAAAGCTATTTTTAGGATTGTTTTTGGGATAGGTTTATTGGTATTACTGATAGTTGGGTTACGCCGAAAAACAAAAAAGCCAGTAAATTAATTGACTACTTTATTTGCACAACAACTACTAGCAAAAGCCTCTGGCTTGGCTTTAAAAGCAAAGCCCATTCCTAAAATATAGCCCATAGCCTCTCGTAATGCTTCGTTGCTTTTAAATTGTGGATTAGTATTAATATCGGCATGTACTTCCATATCTACATTATGTTCAGTAAATAAGGTACATAATTCGTAAGCAATTTCAATACTTTTTGCTACCTCTACCAACATACGTTCTTTAATGCTGTATTTATGCAATGTTTTTTCGTTGTGAATAAACATAAAACCTCCCCTGCCTTCTCGTAAAAAAACAATTACGGTTGCAAATTCGGTTTCTTTACCTTTTACTTGGCTATCGGTACCAATACAAACTTTTAGCTTATTACCCTCAGAAGTTTCTTTTTTGATGGCATTTTCAACTGCATCTTTAATAGGTAATTTTATGGTATCTCCATTAAATTTTCTCCATAACATAAAAAAGAGTTTTTTAAAGTTACGGGTATTTTAGTATACCTAATTTACTTTATATCAGAAATAAAAAAAGGATAACATTGCTGTTATCCCTTTAATGTACACATTAATCTACCTTAGTTTTTTATAATTTTTTCTGATTGGTTTTTGGATTGGGCAAATAGTTGCAGTATATACATACCATTTGCTTTGTTACTAATATCAATGGTATTCAATCCTTTTACTCCATTACCTGTAGCTAATTGACGGCCATTAATATCTATTATTTTGTATTGATAGTTTTCTGGTGCATTTATGCGAATATCGTTTTGCACAAGTGTTGAAACTTTAAAGGAAGCATCGCTATTTTCTGTACTTTTTAACGAAATAGTGTTTGAATAAACAGTTTGATTAATTATTGAGGTAACACGTAACCGATAATAAACCGTTGTTGACTGATAAGGATTGTACGAAAATTTAGTTGATATACTTGTTAAACTTGCTAACGGAGTAAAATTAACCCCGTTTGATGAAGATTCTAAAACGATATTTTTAATTGCTTCATCTGCTTTAATGGTCCAACTTAATGAATGATTTCCTTTTGTTGTTGATCCATTTAATACCACACTACGTATGGGTAATGCACTACTTGTGCCCAAAAAGGTATATGCACCTAGGCTACCATAATCACCCACATTTATATTTCCTGTACCATCTATTACCCAATAATACGTTCCTGTGCTTAAGACAGTATCAATGGTTACTGCCATGGTTGCTGATGGATTATAGCTTTTAAGTAAGGTACCTGATGAATTAAATAAATCTACTTTAATATCCAAATTTGCACCAACATAGTCTAGCGCTAAATTGTAAGGAATAGCCTTTAAATGAATAGTTGAATTATTTGCTACTGAAAATTTAAATGCATCTTTATCATTTGGTGTTGTAATTATTCCTTGTACAGAAAAATTTGAATTAACAACTGTTGTACTAGCATTCAATAGTTCGTTATAATCATCAACTCTATATCCAAAACCATTTTCTGTGGTAATAATAGTTAGGTTGTCTTGTAAATCAGTACATCCATAAGGTAGTGGACCATTATTCCAATTAGTCATATTGCGGTAATAACTATTGCCCATTATTGGCGACCATCCTGGCTGCCCTGTTCCTGTTCCATTACTATAAAATTCAATTGGGTTTATACAATCTCCTGAGCTATACTTTGATTGATGATCTAAGCCAAGCGTATGCCCAATTTCGTGTGAGCAACATTCTGCAATTTGTTTTCCGCTATTTGGTCCTAATCTATCCGAAAAAACAAAAGCAGGAATATCATCATTAAGAGCAAACGAACCCGTGTAAGATGCACCACCAACACCAGGGGCCCATGCACTTGTGGGTGTAATAATAATTCTATTACGCCTATTAAGTGGTTTACTTAAATAAACGGTTGAGTCGGTTGTAATGTTTATATTAAAAGGGCGAAAATCTTCAGAAACCCTATTAAATATTTCTAGTATTTGCGCCTCAGTTAAGGGAGCAGCTTGGCAGTTTAAGGCATTACCTCCATTCCACAACGTTCCTGCCACAGCATCTCCATCAAAATCTAAAAAAATAGTAGCCGTAGCGGATGGATGGCTGTTTAAAATTGGAACACAAAATGTTATATTAGATAAAAGTAAAAAGCAGCTTATGGTTATAAAATATTTTTTCATTTTTACTAAGTTTGTAGTGTACTTAAAATTTAATTAATGCTGACAAGTAAATAAAACTTTATCTGTTTCAAATTTTGTTAATGTATAAACGCCCATTTTATTTTTGGCAATTTTATAGCCGTCAAAATAATCAGGGTTAACAATTGTTCCTGTATATTCTACAGAGCCATCTGCATTGGTAGCTTTGGAAATACTTAAAACCGCATTGCTAAATGTTGGAGATTTAATGGTAACAGATTGTAGGTTAGCGTACCGTACAATGTTGTTGGTAGTTAAACCATTAAAGTTAAATCCTTGTTGAAAATTTACATTAACAGTTTGCCCAGAAGTAGAGGAAAATACTGATGCTAAATCAGCTTCATTACATTCAAAATTATCAGGAAAAGCACTGAATAATTTAGGCTTGTTGCTTGTTTGTGCATTACTAGAATATGCTACTGATAGGCACACAACGGTAAGCAAAAATGAGTAAAGGTTTTTCATTTTATTTTATTGATTTTGGATATATTGGATGTGCAGCAGCCCTGCTTACACTCTAAAACGATGGTTTTACAGTTTTATTACTTTTGAGTAAAAAATTTTATTTTGCTATTAGTAAGGCAAGTAGATATACGATAGTATAAAAGTAGAAATACGATTAATATTGATTTGTAGATAACATAACTAAGGTACAAGCCTCAATTATTGCAATATTATTTTGGAGGGCTAATTTTTCAAATTCACTATTTTCGGTACCGGGGTTAAATATTATTCGCTTAGGTTGCAAAGAAATAATATAACTATAGTACTGTTTTTGGTTGGCAGGATTTACATAAAGTGTAACCGTATCAATATTTTCATACGGCAGTAAAGTTGTTTCTATGGTTACTGAAGCAATGGTGCCTTTCTTTAATCCTATTGCTAAAACACTATGCTTATATTTAAGTAATTTATTTACTGCTAAATAACTATATCGTTCTGGGTTTGTTGAGGCACCTATTACCAATGTTTTTTTACTCATTCGCTTACATTAAAAATCTTGATTTTACTTCGGGTGTGGGTATCATACATGCATCTTTTTGGCCAAACCATTTATATCTATTTTTTGCTATCCAATTATATAAACCATCTCTTATAAACTTAGGCACTAGTATAAAAACGTTGCATAAAGGCCAAGCCCATCCTAAATATTTACATACTTTTAGTGCAGCAGTGGATTGGGTGTGGGCTATTCCGTTTTCAATAAATACAAACGATTTCATGTCGGTTGTTGGTAAATTGTATTGCTCCAATAATTGTGCCCCAGCATTGCTTTGTAAGGCTGCAAATTTTAGTACGCTTTGCTTATCTCTTTTAATTACAAAGTTTACCGCTCCATTACAAAAGTTACAAACTCCATCAAATAATATTGTCGGTTGTGTATTCATTTTTACAAAGTTAAAGCATTAAATAAAGTAAAAACATACTAATGCAAGTTGCTATTAGTTTTAATTTAGTACAGGCTCAAAATAGATTTCAAACCCATTTATTTTAAATCATCCAAGGGGCGTTTCATTTTAATATATGTTTCGTTGTAACATAAATAAGTATAGCCTATTGCCATAAAAGGAGCTACAAAAAGTAGTATAAAAAAAATAAAGAGTAACGGATAAAATACAAAGCCTAATAAAGCAATCCCTATTATGCTTGCAGTGGTAATATGATACATGTATCGTCCTCCTCCCTTTTGGGTAAAGCAACTATTTTTGGCATGCACCATCATACTAATTACTTGCCAAGCACCAACTACTAAGTAAGCCCATATAAACGTTTCATTTCGGGTAAAAACACTATACACTAAACCCACTATCAACAAGCTTAGGCTTATATAAAAATCAATTTGTTTAAACTTTTTCATAACTGTATATTTTGAATTTTCAATAATATTTGAAACATATCTTGTAAAGAAAAGCCAGAAAAATCTAGCTTAATTAATTATCCTTTATTTAAAGAACTTTAGTAGCGTACCGGTTATCCAGTTTTCCTCTGCTTTAATCATCACATCCAACATTTTATCTGCTTGGTTACCCAATTTTTTTATCCCTTGTACCGTATCTATAAATTGTTTGGTATCCTTATCTTTTTTATCCCCCTCAATTTTTTCTAATTGTGCTAATAGCTTAAGCATTGGATCTAACTCTCTACGCTTTCTTTCTTTAATAATTTGAGTACTTACTTTCCAGATATCTTTTTCGGCACTAAAAAATTCTTTACGTTCGCCAGGTACTAAAACTCTATCAACCAAGCCCCAATCAATCAATTCTCTTGTATTCATATTTACATTACCTCTGCTAATATTTAGCTGCTCCATAATATCATCTTGTGTAATGGGGTTTGGGGATATAAGCAATAACGCATGTATTTGTGCCATAGTTCTATTTATACCCCAATGTGTACCAAATGCTCCCCAACTACTAATAAATTGTGCTTTTGCTTCTACTAATTTCATCCTTCAATTATTTATAACACAAAGATAGTATAATTATTGAATTTTCAATAATTTATGAAAGTTAATTTTTCTTTTTATAAAATAGCCCTAAACTGTATACCAAAAGGCCTATTACACATATTATTGTACCAACTGTTCTTATAGTATCTGCATTAGGAGCATGACTTATTTTTTGCATTACCCCAAATGCGCCAACAAGCATACCACTAATTAAAAGTATTATTCCAATGGAAGATTTTTTCATAGCACAACTTACGGAAACTTCTTAAGTAGTGTAAAGCGTAAAAGAAATTCTACCAACAAAAAAAATAAACCAAGCAACAAAATTGAGAAATATTTTTCTGAATATTTTGTAACAGTAGTCAATTCTATAGTTGATTTTTCTAAGGTATTTATTTCATCATAAATTTGTATTAACGACTCGTTATCCTTTGCTCTAAAATATTTACCTCCTGTTTCGTTAGCAATTTGGCTCAATAACTTTTCATCAATAGTAACTTTTACATTTTGCAATTGAACACCTAAGGGTGTATTAACAGGCTGTGGTGCATATCCCTCGGTACCTACCCCAATGGTATACACTTTTACACCAAATACTTTAGCTATTTCTTTTGCGGCATCTGGCCCAATTAAGCCTCCATTATTTTCACCATCAGTAAGCAATACCACTATTTTGCTTTTTCCTTTACTGGTACGCAATCTATCCACACTTGTACTTAAGCCACTACCAATGGCAGTGCCATCTTCTAATAATCCATTGTGTACATTTTGTAAAGCAGCTAATAATACCTTGGTATCCGTTGTTAAAGGGCATTGGGTAAAACTTTCGCCAGCAAAAATTACGATGCCAATTTTATCGCTTTGCCTTGTACGCACAAAATCGCTAGCAACATTTTTTGCTGCCTCTAGTCTATTTGGCTGAAAGTCTTGTGCAGTCATACTTCCACTTACATCTATACATAACATAATATTTATTCCTTCGCCATCAACTTGTTGTACTTGGTATGACGTTTGCGGTTTTGTAAGGCAAACTATTATACAACTTAGGGCAAGTAGCCTACAAACAAACGGTAAATGCCTTATGGATGTTTTAAAAGAAGATAACCCATTTGCTAACGTTGAAGAAACAGGGATAGAGGCTGTATTTGCATTATTTTTTTTTACATAGTAAAAAATAAGCAAAGGTATTAAACCAAATAAAGCAAAAAACCAAGGCTGGCTAAAGTTAATATCGTTGAAATAAGTATAAAGCAATTTTATTTAAACTATTAATTAAGTTGAGTGAATGGATTGAATGGTATTTTTTATTTTAATAAAACAGTCTTCGCTTTCGGTAAGTGAAGGTAAATATTTTGCAAATTTTACAGCATCACCACAGCGCATTGCTATGGCCATATTGGTAACTATATCCTTAGTACAATTGGTTGCATTTAAATGAATTAAAATATCGCTAGTTGTTTTATTAAGCATATGCACTTTTGTACGATTAGTAAAATACTGCTTAACTATTTCACTTAACGCAAAATGATATTGTTTTACTTGCCCTGCATCACTCAAATTATAGTGCTTTAATTTTTCTAAATTTTGCATAGCTTGTTCGTACGCTGAAATAAACGATATTTTTTCCGATAGCGTCTTTGGCTTTCTAAACTTTCTAGCAAGGTAAATACTTAGTAGAAGTATTATTAATGCTAGGAAACTAAATAAAATAATAGTCCAATAGTTTTTTTCAGCGGCTGTTTCTATGATAGGCTTAATATCTCGTAATTGATTAGTACTATCGGCAGGGGAATAACCAACATTAATCAAAATAGAATCGGTAAATAATTTTATAGTTGCTTTATTAACAGATAAAAAACTAAGGCTAAAAGCTGGCATATTCCATTGTCCACTATCAAAGCTGGTCAACATTAATTCTTGGCTAAGTGTAGTGGTATTATTTGCATAAGAAGAATCAATTTTTCGTTTTTCTACCAACTCAAAATGAGGTATTGAGTCGGGCACGGTAAACCAATTTATCTTACATTCATTTGTATCAAAACTTGCTACCACTTTATAACTAAACTGTTCGCCAATTAGTATATTATCTCTATCAATAAATGTTTTTACTGTTGGGGCTTGTGCTTTTGTTCCAACAATAAAAAAAATTAAATTAATAATTAACAATAAATGATATACCCAACTTTTTTTATACATTTCAAATTTAAGTTTCCCTTTAGTGTACACGAATTAATTTCTTTTCACAAAAAATTGTTGTAAAATTTTTACATAATCTTCATCCGTACGTATATGCAAAAGTTGTGCACTTGCTTTTTTAAAAAAGGTTTTACACTTTTCACTTTGTTGCAAAAAATGATGTTGATAATTATATTTTACTAGAGCATTACCACTATCAATCCATTTTGTTTTGCCCGTTTCTGCATCTTGTAGTTGCAGTAAACCAGCATTGGGTAATTGCATATCCATTTTATCGTAAATTTTTATTCCAATAACATCATGCTTATTACCAATTACTTTTAAATCTTTATCATAATCCGTTGCCAAAAAATCGGTGAGGATAAATGCAATACTTTTTTGTTTAACAGTATTGCTAAAATATTTTATGGCTTCGTCTAAATTGGTGCCTTTTGTTGTTGCCTCTACCGTAAGTAACTCTCGTACAATATATAAGGCATGTTGCTTACCTTTTTTTGGGGGAATATATTTTTCAATTTTATTACTAAAAAAAATTACGCCTACTTTATCATTATTATTTATGGCACTAAACGTAAGCACAGCTGCTATTTCAGTAATTATATCTTTTTTTTGCTTAGCTACTGTTCCAAATAAATTACTGGCACTTGTATCTATTAAAAGCATTACGGTAAGCTCTCTTTCCTCTTCAAACACTTTTGTAAACGGATGATTAAATCTTGCACTTACATTCCAATCAATAAATCGTATATCATCACCTGCATAATATTCTCTTACTTCTCTAAAACTCATTCCTTTTCCTTTAAAAGCAGAATGATACTCCCCAGTAAATAAATGCGTAGTTATTTTTTTACTTTTTATTTCTAGTTCTTTAACTTTTTTTAGTATAGCAGTAGCATCCGTCTCCACAAATGGAGAAGAGGCTACTGGCGATGTAGCTAAACCTAATTTTTTATTTTTAAAAAAGTTAACGTTCATGTTTTTAAAAGAAGATTAAATTTTCATAGGCTAAAGTCCCTTTAGGGGTTTTAGGGCTTTATGGCACACTCACCACCCTTATTACTTCATCAATTATTTGTTCTACATTAATATTCTCCGCTTCGGCTTCGTAGGTTAATCCTATGCGGTGGCGTAAAACATCTTTACAAATGGTACGTACATCCTCTGGTACAACATAACCTCTTTTATTTAAAAATGCATAAGCCTTAGCTGCTAAAGTTAAATTAATACTAGCCCTTGGGCTACCTCCAAAACTAATTAAAGGCTTAAGTTTTTGTAAATTATACTTATTAGGAAAACGTGTGGCAAAAACAATATCTAAAATATAATTTTCAATTTTTTCATCTACATAAATACTACGAACTAATTCTTTTGCAATTAAAATTTCAGTAGTACTAGCTACTTTATTTATTTCTGGAGGGTTTAGCCCAAGTGTATTTTGACGAATAATTAATTGCTCCTCGGCTTTTGAAGGGTAACCAACAATAACCTTTAACATAAACCGATCTACCTGTGCCTCTGGTAATGGATATGTACCCTCTTGCTCTATGGGGTTTTGTGTAGCTAATACCAAAAAGGGCTCCGTTAATTTATAAGTGGTATCTCCAATAGTTACTTGCCTTTCTTGCATGGCCTCCAATAATGCGCTTTGTACTTTTGCAGGGGCCCTATTAATTTCATCTGCCAAAATAAAATTTGAAAATATGGGCCCTTTACGAACCATAAATTCATTTTTTGGTTGATTGTAAATCATCGTTCCTATTACATCAGCAGGTAACAAATCTGGTGTAAATTGAATACGGCTAAAGTTAGCCTGAATGCTTTGGGCTAATGATTTTATAGATAAAGTTTTTGCTAACCCTGGCACACCTTCTAAAAGTATATGTCCATTACTTAAAAGCCCAATTAGTAAGCGTTCTATCATACCGTGCTGCCCAACAATTACTTTACTTAACTCCTCATTAATACTAGTTACAAAATTGCTATTCTCATTAATTTTTTGGGTAAGTATTTTAATATCCTCTGCCGTTTTAACCATAACTATTTTATTTAATGTATATAATGCAAAATACAACCAATGAGTCAACAAAAATTTTGTCCTTTTGTTAAGCGGCAAAAAATAGTGTTAAAATCCTTTTACCTTTATAAAAAAAACTATGGTTAATCAAGAATTAATAACCACTTCAACCTCATTAGAGGGGTATAAAATTACAAAACACTTAGGCATTGTACGTGGTATTACGGTAAGAAGTAGAGGGCTTGGTGGAAATTTTGTAGGGGGCATACAAACTTTATTTGGGGGCAAAATAGGTGTGTATGTAAATTTGTGTGAGCAAGCAAGGGAAGAAGCTTATCAACTAATGCTACAACATGCTACAGAACGTGGTGCTAATGCTGTACTAAATATGCGCTACGATGCAAACGAAGTAATGGCAGGTGTTACAGAGGTATTAGCCTATGGCACTGCAGTGGTAGTAGAAAAGGTTTAACCCTTTTCTAACTCAAATACTTTGCAACTATCGGCAACCTTCTTCCTACACCAAATGCTTTTGGCGATATACGAATAATGGGGCAAAATTGATTGCGTTTGTATTCGTTCATGTTTACCATTTTTAATACTTTATCAACTAACGTTGCGTCAAATCCTTGTGCTTTAATTTCGTTTGGTCCTTGCCGCCTTTCTATATATTGATATAATATTTTATCGAGTATAGCATAATCAGGTAACGAATCGCTATCTTTTTGTCCTGGCCTCAACTCGGCACTTGGGGCTTTTGTAATAATATGATTGGGTATTATTTCTGTTGTACGGTTTATGTACTTAGCTAAAGCATACACCTGTAGTTTGTAGCAATCACCTAGTACGCCTAGCCCGCCGGCCATATCGCCGTATAGCGTTCCATAGCCAGTAGCTAACTCACTTTTATTACTTGTATTTAATAAGATGTATCCAAATTTATTGGCTATTGCCATCAATAAATTACCTCTAGTACGGCTTTGAATATTTTCTTCAGCTACACTAAAGGGTAAGTTATTAAAGGTTGGTTTCAATTCTTGCAAAAAGCTATCGTAAATATTTTTAATTGAAATAATATCGTAAGGATTTTTTAGGTTTTTACTTAATTGTTCTGCATCGCTAACACTATGTCCTGTACTATATTCAGATGGCATTAAAATAGCTCGTACATTTTCTGCACCCAACGCTTCGCATGCTAGGGCCAGCGTTACAGCACTGTCAATTCCTCCACTACTGCCTACTATGGCTTTTGTAAAGCCCATTTTAGTAAAATAATCTTTTATACCAAGCAGTAGGGCTTTATAAATCATTTCAATATGTAGGTTCTCATTTAATGTTGCTGGGTTTAACTCTTCGCTAGGTAATTTATTTGCTTCTTCCAAAATAGGTGCGTTAATAGTCCCATCTTCATTTAAAATAAAGGCTTGCAAACTACTTTCAAACATAGGTAGTTGCCCACATAGGTTTGCATATTTATCAAATACTAAACTTCCGCCATCAAACACAACTTCTGTTTGGCTGCCAACCCCATTACAGTAAAATAAGGGTAATTTATATTTTGTAACATTAGCTTTAATGGTAGCTTTTCTATCTTCATCGTGTGTGTAATCAAATGGCGATGCCGATAAATTTATTATAACATCAGGTTGCTGTTTCATCAACTCATCCATTGGGCAAATTCGGTACAATGGGTTGTCGCCTAAATTCCAAATATCCTCACACACGGTAACCGCTAATTTTTTTCCTTTAAATTCTATTACATGCCAACTGTATGCTGGTTCAAAATATCGGTACTCATCAAACACATCGTAATTGGGTAAACAGGTTTTATGTACTACTGCTTTTATTTCTTTGTTGTAAAGAAGATAGGCTGCATTAAATAAATCTTTGCCCTGCTTAATTGGATTTTTATCTGGTGCACCCACAAGTACTCCAATGGTATCTGCGTATGCTTTTATTTCGTCTATGGCAGCATAACATTTTTGTATAAAATCATCAAACTCTAAAAAATCTTTTGGCGCATAGCCACAAATACTTAATTCGCTAAAAACAATTAAATCGCCTCCTTGCTTTTTAGCCTCTTGTATGGCAGCAATTATTTGTTGTGTATTACTTTCAAAGTTGCCTATATGATAATTTTGTTGCGCTAAAAATATTTTCATAAACCAAAAGTACGCCACAAGTGTCGAAATTATTGCCACGAATGACACTAATTAACACGAATGAAAAAAATTATCTTCCAAAGTTATTCTTTACGCAGATTAGTTATTTATTTAGATATTTGTGGAAATAAAAACTATGGCAGATTTAATTTATCCTGAAGAATCTTATGAGATAGTTGGCATTTGTATGGATGTACATAACGAACTTGGACATGGGTTATTGGAAGTTGTTTATAAAGAAGCTATGGAATATGAAGTTGCAGAAAGAGAAATTTCTTATGTAAGAGAAAAAGAATTTCCTATTAAGTATAAAACAATTTATTTACAAAAGAAATTTTATGCAGATTTCTTTATTTACGATAAAATTATAGTAGAAATTAAGGCAAAAAGTGAGCTTAATAATGAAGATGTAGCTCAGCTGATGAATTATTTAAAAATATCTGGATGTAAATTAGGCTTACTTATAAATTTTGGTAAAGCTAAATTAGAAGTAAGGAGAATTGTATTATAATATTAGTGTAAATTAGTGGCATTAGTGGCAAACAAAAAAATATGAAATATTTTATCATTTTAATTTCAAGTTTAATTTTATTTTCTTGCAATAGTGGAGATAATATTCCTGATGTATCTAACATTAAAGTAGATATTAAAACCCAGCGGTTTGAGGAAGATTTGTTTAAAGCAGATACTAGTAATTTAATTACCAAACTAAACAAATTACAGGGTAACTACCCTTCTTTTGGCGAAAACTTTTTTGCTATTATTTTAAATATTGACCCTGCTTGGAGTGAAGATACTGTTGCTAATTATTTGCAAGGTTTTTTAACGGCATACAAACCTGTTTATGATAGTAGTAAAAAAGTATTTTCTACATTTAACTTGTATGAAAATAAAATAATTGAAGGATTAAAATTTATTAAATATTACTTTCCATCGTACAAACTACCAACCAATTTAATTACTTACATAGGACCATTAGATGGGTATGGCGATATTTTATCGGACGATGCCATTATTATAGGACTACAACATCACTTAGGCAAAAATTTTTCGTTATATAAATCAGAAATGGTACAACAAGTGTACCCTTCTTATATTACTGATAGATTTGAGCCAGATTACATTACAGTTAATGCTATGAAAAATATTGTACTAGATATTTTTCCAGAAAAATTAGAAGATAAAACGCTTATACAGCAAATGATTGAAAAAGGAAAGCGCTTGTACATTTTACAAAAAATTTTACCAAAAGCAAACCCTGCCTATTTAATTGGCTACACTACTCAACAATTAAAAGATTGCAACCTACACGAAAAGGCAATTTGGGATTTATTTGTACAAAACAATTTTTTACAAACTATAGATAACAATATGATTAAAAACTATATTGGTGAAGGCCCTAAAACACAAGAGTTAGGAGATGCCTCCCCAGGTAATATTGGTAGCTATGTTGGTTGGCAAATTGTAAAAAAATATATGGGTAAAAACTCCTCTACTACCCTACAACAATTAATGCAGGTAGATAATGAGACCCTCTTTGCAGAGACTAAATATAAACCTTAAGCAGCTTGTGCTTGCGCTACGGATACCGGTGCATTTTGCCCCAACCATTTCATTACTCTAAAGTGCGATGCTAAAGCAGTAAAAAAAGTAGGGTAATAATTATACGGCAAATTAAATTCTTTACATTTTGCCCTAACTATTTTACTAATAGCTGGGTAATGTACATGACTTACCTTGGGGAAAAGGTGATGCTCTATTTGATAATTTAAGCCCCCCACAAACCAACTGATCACTTTATTATCCATCGCAAAATTTGCAGTAGTTTTTATTTGATGTTCTGCCCAGGCAGTTTCAATATGTTTTGTTTCATCTAAGGCAATGGTTTCAAACTCTGTATTTTCAACTACATGTGCTAATTGAAACACTAATGATAAGGTTAACCCCATAAAGGCATGCAAAATAAAAAAACCAGCTAACCAAGGGAAAAAGCCAAACTTTATAGCTGGCAATACCATATAAACAGTTAGATATAAAATTTTAGTTGTCCAAAAAACAATATGATTTTTGGTGGTCATTTTCCAAGCATCCGTAGTATAAATTTTACGGGTAAAATATTTTGTAAAATCCATTATAAACAACCAAAATATTGATGAAAGGGCATAAATGGGTAGTAAATAAATATGCTGAATTTTGTGTGCAGGCACCCATTTTTGCGATTCACACTGGCGAATGATAGGGCTTTTTGCTATATCATCATCTAACCCGTCTACATTGGTATAGGTATGATGAATGATGTTGTGTTTTTGTTTCCAGAAATAGGCATTGGCCCCCATAAAATTCATGCTGAGCCCTAAAAAATCATTCACTAAGGGTTTGGTAGAGTAACTGCCATGGTTTGCATCATGCATTACACTAAAACCTACACAAGCAAATGTGTAACCTAATAATCCACATAAACTAAGAGTAAGCAAACCACTCATTGGTACCAGCATTATGGTAAAGTATGTGGCTATAGCAACACTTACCAAAATAATTGTTTTTATATACAATCTCCAATCACCGGTTTTTTTAATACCTTTTGTTTCAAAGTATTCATCAACCGAAGTTTTTAAACTTTGATAAAACTCGTTGTTTTTGTTGGAAAATGTGATTTTTGGCATTGGTTTTACTTAAGTAATTAAACAAAATTATGTACTACCCTAAAGGTACACCAAAAAGGTTAAAATGCATAGTTTAGTTTAACTTATAGGGCACAACCATGTTAAAAGATGGAATGGTAACATCAAAGGTTTTTTTGGTATTAAGATTAAGCATTAAGTAGCTACCATTCATTTTACCCATTTCGGTACGCAAATTACATCCACTTATGTACTGATAAAACTCTGTTGGGTTTATTTGAGGCTGAACCCCAACAACCCCCTCGCCCTCCACTTCTTTTAAGGTACCATTGCTATCGTAAATATGCCAGTGTCGGCGTAGTAATTTTACAGGAAAAGCATTGTTGTTTTCAATTGTTATTTTATACGCAAACATAAATTCGTTGTTGATTATATTGCTATAATCGGGTTGGTAAAATGTTTCTACACTTACTTTTATGCCTTCGGTAATTTTAAACATGTTACACAAATTTACGTATTTTATTAAGCCGTAGGATAGCCATTTTTATTCAACCATTGTTTTATTTTTTCTCTATTATCCCCTTGTACAATTATTTCGCCATCTTTTACACTACCACCTGTACCACAAAACGATTTTAGTTTTTTTCCTAACTCCTCTGCATCGGTTTGCTTGCCAATAAAACCTGTAATTAAGGTTACCGCCTTACCTGCCCTATGCTTAGTTTCTAATTTAATTTTTAATTTTTGTTTTGATGGTGGCAGCGTTTCCATATCTATAGTTTCTTCCTCTATTTTAAAATTAGGGTCGGTTGAGTAAACCAAACCGCTTAAAGAATTTAATTTTTTCATTTACAAATTTATTTTGCAGAGAAGGCGATAACACGGTAAATTCATTAGCTCATTAGCTAATTCTCATATTAGCAAATTACCACCGCTTTTAAACTTAAATCTAAACTTTTGGCTTGGTGTATTATTGCACCACTGCTAATGTAATCAACACCAGTAGCAGCATAACTTTCAAGGTTATCAAACTGTATTCCTCCGCTAGCTTCTGTTTCGTATTTTCCCTTAATAATTTGTAACGCCTCAACAATTTTTTCAGGTGTAAAATTATCTAACATTATTCTATTTACTTTACCAATAGCCATCACTTTTTCCACATCTTCAAGGCTTCTTGTTTCTACTTCAATTTTTAAATCTATTTTTTTAGATTGTACATAGTCGTACGCTTTGTTAATTGCTTTTTCTATTCCGCCACAATAATCAATATGGTTATCTTTTAACATAATCATATCATACAATCCAAATCTATGGTTTATTCCTCCGCCTATTTTAACAGCCTCTTTTTCTAACAATCTAAAATTGGGTGTAGTTTTTCTGGTATCTAATAGTTTTGTTTTATACCCTTTTAATTTATCGGTATACTTTTTTGTTAACGTTGCAATGCCGCTCATTCGTTGCATAGTGTTTAACACCAATCGTTCGGTTTGTAAAATGGTATGTACATTAGCCTCTACATCAAAAGCAATTTCGCCAAATTTCATTTGGTCGCCATCTTTTTTATAGGCAGTAAAAAGTATGTTGGGTTGTACATACATAAATATTTTTTTAGCTACTTCTACCCCAGCTAAAATTCCATCTTCCTTAATTTTTAATATTGCTTTCCCTTTTGCATTTGCATCAATACTAGATAAGGTGGAATGATCTCCATCTCCAATATCTTCGGCAAGTGCATTTTTTATAAGATGTTGTAATTGTTCATCGTACTTCATAAAACAAAGCTAAGAAAGTACATAAAAAAAGCTCCAAAAATTTTGGAGCTATCTGGTAAAAAATATTTTTTAGTTATGCCGCTTCAAAACTAATTTCTTGTATAAGTTGTTTATCGGCTTTTTGTTTCATATAAATAGTTGTTCTAAAGGTACCATTACGGGTTATTAAATTTCCTATGCAGTACTGAGATCCATTGTTTTCTCCTTTGTGTATAACGGTAAAATTTTTAACCCCATTGGTACTAAAAAAGTCTTTTAAAATCATTTCGGCCTGTGTTTTACTGTAAGAATCGCCTTTTGTTGATATTGAAATTTCAACAGTTTTATCAAATTGTTGAGCCATTTTACTAGCATTTCCTTCTTTTAAGGCAATAATAACTTCATCAAAACCAATAGATTTTGTAAAGGAAAATAACCCTACCATAGAAATTAAAATTAAAAACTGTTTCATGTTGCTTTTTTTATTCTTATACTATTTTACCAAAAGTATGCCAAGTTGAGTTAAAGTTAAAAACTGTAGCTGAATAAACGTTAAAATAAAAAATATAGTGTAAAATAAATTAGCTTTACCAAATGATAAGTAAACGAGTAATGTTGATAATTATGGATGGGTGGGGTTTAGGTAAAATACCCAAAAGCGATGCTACACAACATGCTAACATCCCTTTTGTAAGTTCATTATATTCAAAATACCCCAACACTACTTTGGTAGCATGTGGCGAAGAAGTTGGCTTACCAGAAGGGCAAATGGGTAATAGCGAAGTTGGGCATTTAAACTTAGGCGCTGGCAGAATAGTGTACCAAGAGCTGCAACGGATAAATGTAGCGGTTAAAACGGGAGAGTTTGCTAAAAACAAAATCTTATTAAACGCTATAACTTATGCCAAACAAAACAATAAACCGTTGCATTTAATTGGCTTAGTAAGCGATGGTGGTGTGCACTCTCACCTAAATCATTTAAAAGCTTTAACAACACTTTGTGTGGCACAAAACTTTACCAATGTATGTATCCATGCTTTTACCGATGGTAGAGATACTGACCCAAAAAGTGGTTTGGCTTATTTAACAGATTTACAAAAGCATTTAGATAATACAACAGGTAAAATTGTAAGTATTACAGGTAGGTATTATGCAATGGATAGAGATAAAAGATGGGAAAGAGTAAAGTTAGCGTATGATGCATTGGTTAACGGTATTGGCGAACAATCCAATTCCATTTTTGATAGTATAGAAACATCTTACCAAAATAATGTTACGGATGAATTTATAAAACCAATTATAAATACAAGCAACTATCAACCTATAAAAAATGATGATGCTGTTATTTGTTTTAATTTTAGAACAGATCGATGTAGAGAAATTACCGACGTACTTACCCAACATGATTTTGTAGAATTTGGAATGCACAAATTAAACTTGCACTACACAACACTTACACAATACGATCAAACGTTTAAAAACGTACACGTAGTTTTTGAAAACGATGATTTAAAAAATACACTTGGCGAAGTTTTGGAACAACAGGGCAAAACACAAATTCGTATTGCCGAAACAGAAAAATACCCACATGTTAGTTTCTTTTTTAGTGGGGGTAGAGAAACGCCTTTTGTTGGCGAAAAACGATTAATGATTCCCTCGCCAAAAGTAGCTACGTACGATTTGCAACCAGAAATGAGTGCAATTGAATTAACCACTACTATTGTAAATGAAATAAATAACAACCCAACAGATTTTATTTGTTTAAACTTTGCAAATGCAGATATGGTAGGGCACACAGGCGTATGGAGTGCAGTAGTAAAAGCTGTTGAAACGGTAGATAGTTGTGTAGAAAAAGTAGTTACAGCTGCCCTAGCAAACAACTACACCATTTTTTTAACCGCCGACCATGGCAATAGCGATTATATGATAAATGAAGATGGTAGCCCTAATACAGCACATACGTTAAACCTAGTTCCTTTATTTGTACTAGATGCCCAATGGAAGGGAACAATCAAACAAGGGAAATTAGGCGATATTGCACCCACTATCTTAACTATGATGGGCTTACCCATACCAAAAGAAATGACAGGGAATTGTTTAACCACTTAAATTTATTTTATGAAATTAATATTGAAACGATTTGCACAAGTTTTATTAATAGCGTTTATTGTTATTCAATTTATACGACCAACAAAAAATAATAGTAAAGACCTTACTGCAAATGACATTACAACAAAATATGCAGTACCAAATGAGGTGCAAACTATTTTAGTAACGAGTTGCTACGATTGCCACAGCAACAACACAAATTACCCTTGGTACGCCAATATACAGCCCATAGCTTGGTGGCTAAATGATCACATAAAAGAAGGTAAAAAAGAATTAAATTTTAGTGCGTTTACGAGTTATAAAATTGGACGACAATATAAAAAATTTGAAGAGATAGCTAATGAAATTAATGAAAATAAAATGCCGCTTGAATCTTATACCTACATACATAAAAACGCTAAACTTACTACTCAACAAAAAGAAATAATTACTAATTGGGCTAATGCATTAAGAGATAGTATAGAAGCACATTACCCAGCGGATAGTTTAAAAAAGCGACCAACCCAACCTCAAGCAAAATAAGTGCAGTTAAATGTTTAAACACAAAAAAAATATTTTTGCTTTTCCTTTACTATTAATGGTTTTAATGCCCATGCTAGTTTGTGTTTATTTTTTAGTAAAACAACAATGCATTAAAGCGGAAATGGAGGAAAAACTTGAAGAGTGTTCGTTAACAACCATTACGCTTTTAAAAAAGAACATACAGTGGGTGGAGCAAGGAAAAGAATTAATTGTACAGGGTGAGTTATTTGATGTAAAAGAAGTAACACAAAAAAATGATTCATTAGTAATAAGTGGCTTATTTGATAGTGCAGAAAAAGAAATAAAACAAAAATTATCTTTGGCATTAGGCAATCAAAGTAATACGGATACGCCTTTGCACCTCTTAATAACTCAATTTCTTTCACCTGCACTACTACTCTCCCAATACAATTCAAATCTGCTACCGATATTTTTTTTATCGCCCAAAATAAAATATTTTATACCTACACAACATACATTAACGGTAAGTTTAGAAATTGCTACTCCCCCACCAAATACGCTTTGATGATTTTTATTTTTAAAAATGTAGAGCGATAAATTGTTTTACAATTTTTTTATTATCAAAAAGTATAAATGAAAAAACTTTATATACTTGCTATTGCATTTATGCAAATGCATACAAGTATTGCACAACAAATAGACTCAACAAAAAAAGAAATTAGTTTGGAGGAAGTTGTTATTTCTGCTAGTAATATTTCTCAAAGTAAAAAAAATATAGCCCAAAAAATTGAGGTGATTACTTCAAAAACAATTGCAGATGCCAACACCCAAAACATTGGAGATTTATTAATAAATACAGGTAAAATATTTGTACAAAAAAGTCAGCAAGGCGGTAGTAGTCCTGTAATACGTGGGTTTGAAGCTAGTAGAGTTTTACTAGTTATTGATGGGGTAAGAATGAATAACGCAATTTATAGAAGTGGGCATGTACAAAATTCAATAACCACCGATCAAAATTCTTTAAGCCGTGTAGAAGTAATGTATGGCCCATCTAGCACTATTTACGGTAGCGATGCTTTAGGCGGAATTGTGCATTTAATAACTAAAGCACCCATTCTTTCTTCTACAACTAACACGTTAGTTGTAGGTACAGGATTTGTAAGACACAATACTAGTAATAATGAAAAAACAATACATGTAGATGCTAGTATTGGTAATAAAAAAATTGCTTGGATGCAACTATATAATTTTAGCGACTTTGGCGATATGAAAATGGGCGATTCCTATAATCGTAACTATCCAAATTTTGGAAGAAGAAGTACGTATGTAGCAACCATCAATGGCATAGATACCATATTAAATAATGAAGATGATAGAGTTCAAAAATTTTCTGCCTACAAACAATGGGATATTACTCAAAAAATTTTATATAAACCAACAAGCAAAATTAGTCACTCTTTAAATTTACAAATCTCTAACAGCAACAATGTACCTAGGTACGATAGGCTACAAGACACCAGGAACTTTGGTGGTAGTATTGGAACAACTTTACGCTTTGCCCAATGGTATTACGGCCCTCAAAAAAGGGTAATGGGTGCTTATACTTTTGATGCAAATACAAAAGGTTTTTTTAATAGTATTAAGGCCAATATTAATTATCAAGCCATTGAAGAAAGTAGGCAAACTAGAGAGTTTAAACGCTACGACAGATTTGAAAGTAGAGTAGAAAAAGTAAAGGTATTTGGCACAACACTAAACGCAATAAAAAATTGGACAAACAACGAATTAATTGTTGGTTTAGATATGCAATTGAATGACGTAAAATCTGCCGCTACACTCAAAAATTTAAATACAGGCGTTGTTTCAAAATTAGACACCCGTTATCCGGATGGAAAAAATACACTAAATAATTTTGGTGTGTATGCACAACACACCCATAATTTCAATAATAAAAAATTAATATTAAACGATGGTATTCGTTTACAAACGGTGCGTTTAAAAAGTAATGTGTTAGATAACTCATTTTTTAACCTACCAGATACTGCTGTTACACAAACAAATTTTGCAGTTACAGGCAATATAGGCTTGGTATACAATCACACTAAAAATACAAGTATAAAGCTTGCTATTTCATCTGCCTTTAGAGCACCCAATATTGATGATTTGGCAAAAGTATTTGAAAGTAGCACATCAGCAAACCAAGTGGTAGTGCCTAATACGGCTATAAAACCAGAGTATACCTATAATATTGATATTAGTTTTATGCAAAAGATTGATAACAAAATAACTTTTGAGTTTACAAGTTTTTACAATTTATTTAGAAATGCTATACTAAAAGCACCTTATACATCAAACGGAAAAGACTCTATTTTATACAACGGAGTTATTAGCCAAGTATTAGCAAATCAAAATATAAACAAAGCCAATGTGTATGGCTTTAGTGTAGGTGTAGATGCTGAAGTAATAAAAAACTTGGTAGTAAGAAGTACGTTAACGTATACAAAAGGATATTTTATTACAGATAACACAAAGAATTCTAGTATTTACGAAAAGCAAGCTAATGGATCGTACAGTTTAGTAAGTAAAAAAGTAGGCCGTAAACCATTGGATCATATTCCGCCAACTTTAGGAAAAACAAGTATTAGCTATCAACATAAAAAAATAAGTGCAGAGTTTTATTTAATATACAATGGGTGGAAAAAACTTGATGAGTATAATGCCGATGGAGAAGATAATGCACAATATGCCACTGCCGATGGACTGCCAAGCTGGTTAACAACAAATATTAAAACTACCCTTACAGTAAAAAAGTTTCTTCAGGTACAACTTGGTGTAGAAAATATTTTTGATAGAAATTACCGATATTTTGCTTCTGGCTTTTCGGCACCAGGTAGAAGTTTTATTATTGCACTCCGAAGTAATTTTTAATCTATTAATTATCAATAGTTTAAGTTAAAGAAAGGGTCAAATGTTAAAATTTGATCCTTTTTTATTAAGCAGCATATTCACACCAAAAATTGTCTTAATTTTAAGGAAACTAAATAATTTATATGACGGAAGAGCTAATGATAGCTGGATGTCTTAAAAATAATGCATCTGCCCAAGAGGCTTTGTATAATCGATTTAGCCCCCGAATGCTAGGTGTTTGCTATCGCTTTGCAAAAAACAGAGAAGATGCTGAAGATATGTTACAAGAAGGATTTGTAAAAGTGTACACACAAATGTTTCAGTATAGAAACGAAGGATCGCTAGAGGGTTGGATAAGAAGAATTGTAGTGCATACTTGTATAAATGTTTTAAAAAAGAATAAAAAGTTTTCGGATAGTTTAGATATTGCTTATGCAAACGGCTTGCACATAAGAGAGGATATGATTCCTTCAATAATGCAAGCCAAACAAGTTGTTGAGTGCATTAGATTATTACCACTTGGGTACAGAACGGTTTTAAATCTTTATGCTATTGAAGGTTTTTCGCATAAGGAGATTGGTATGTTGTTAGATATAGAGGAAAGTACAAGCCGAAGTCAATATACAAGAGCTAAAGCAATGCTAGAAGAAATTTTAATAAGAAAAAAAATAATACTAAAACCAAAAGAAAAAATTGTTTATCAAGCTGCAGTTGCACCAAGATAAATACTTGCATTACCTAACTGTTTTTGTGCATAATGGAAAAGAGAATATATACAGATAATTTTGAACGCTTTATAAAGGAAAGTGCCGATGACTTTAAAATGATTCCTTCAAAAAGAGTTTGGCACAGCATTTATAACGATTTGCACCCTAGCCGTAAATGGCCTTCGGTGCTTATATGTTTACTTTTATTTACTGGAGTGTTATTTATAGGTTACGAAAATGCTGACTCTATTACTCCGTTAACTTCAGAAAAAAAGACTACAAAAAATAATACCCCTCTTGCAAGTTTAGAAAATAAAAATATTCAACAAGCTATATCAACAAATACTACTAAAGAAGTAAGTATCAACAAAAAAAATACTAATGCTACTATACAATCTGCATCATCTGTACCTAGTAGTAATAAAGTAAGTTCATCTACCCTTAGTGGTGCAGAAAGTAACGTTAATGGTAAAAAAGCAAGTATTACTAGTTTTTATGTTGTTACCAATAACCCAACAAAAAATAGCGAACTAATAAATAGTAAACCTTTGGTTACCAAAGCCAATACAAAACAAACCAATGCAAGTATAACTAAAATTGAGGCTTCATCAGAAAGTACTACTATTGATGAATTTATTACCAACGAATTAAAAAATAACAATTGGTTAGTTACAACTAAAGAAAATAATTTACAAAACGTTGTGTCTAAATCTCCACAAAACGAAAATAAAATCAACCAATTACCAAAAAAAGATATTAAACCAAGTGCTAAAAAAGATAACTTAAATTTAGCTGCACAAGAGGCATCAAAACAAAAAAATGCAAAGAAGAAGAGTTGGATGAAAAATGCTAGCATGGAATTTTATGCAACACCTAGTATAGGCTATAGAACTATGAGCCCTGGCCCACAATATGATGCTAACCCATTTTTAGCAAATACAACTATCCCTACAATTGGATCAACAAATTTTGATGCTGCTAATCCAATGAAGCATAACGCTGCATTAAATATAGAAACTGGTTTTAATATTGCCTATGCAACTTCAAAACGAGTAAAATTAAAAGCTGGATTACAATTAAATTTAACAAATTACGGCATCACTAGTAATATTACTAGTCACCCATCACCTACTACTTTAGCAACTATTAACCCTACTACCCAAGCAGTTGAGTATAGCTCAGTAGCTAGTTATATTGCTAACAATACTAACGCTACTGATAAAATACATAACACCACTTATCAACTTTCAATACCGTTAGGTGGGTATTATAAAGTTTTAGATAAAGCAAGGTTTGATGTATTTGTTGGGGGATCTGTACAACCAACCTACGTATTTGGCGGTAAACCAAATGTAATTTCTTCAGATAGAAAATACTACGTAAATGAATCCTATTTATTAAGAAGATTTAATATGAATACTGCTGCAGAAGCATATATTAATTACAAAGTTGGCGATTTAAACTTTTTAGCTGGCCCACAATTTAGATACCAATTGTTTAGTACCTATAACAAAAATATCGCTGTTTCAGAAAAACTATATAATATTGGTTTTAAAGTTGGCGTATCAAAAAGCTTTTAACAAACTCTTTTTAACATACTACTGGGGAAGCCAAAGCTTTCCCAGTTTTTTATTTACAACAGTATAGTTTAATTTTACGTATGAAATTTTATGTTTCCATTTTAGGTTCGTTTATTTTTTTGTTATACAGTTGTACAACTAACGAAAAAAAGATACCCCTAATTGCAAATAGCATAACAACAGATTCGTTAGCTAAGCAACGCTTTTTCCCAGTAACAACTTATATTAAAGGGCAACTTTATTCCATAAAAGAAAAAGGCTTAAATCCAATTCAGTATATTACTGAAGGGGATAAAAAAGATAGTAGCTGGCTAAAAATAGAAGACTTACCTAGTGCAATAAACGAATTTCTTACTCCAGAAATTGACTCAACTAATTTGATTCAATTATTTTTAGAGAAGAAATTTGTTGACCAAAGTTTAGATGCTGTAACCCTTACCTATGAGCCTATAAAAAAATTACCCGATTCCTTAAGTTTAAGCAGTTGGACGGTTTATATACAGCCTGAAACAGGCAATATAAAACGTATTTATTTAGTAAAAACAAAAGCAACTAAAACTACACAACTTACTTGGAATAGTAATGCCAATTGCAAAATGGTGTATTTAACTAGTAATGCCGATGGAAGTTTTGTAGTTGATAAAGAAGTAAAAATTAATTGGGACTATTAAATTGTAATGACACCACAAGAGTTTTCTATACTAGCTAATACCATTCCTACACAACCTGGTATTTATAAATATTACGATGCTGCAAACGAATTAATTTATGTAGGCAAGGCAAAGCATTTACGTAAACGAGTAAGCTCCTACTTTAGCAAAAACAAGGTAAGCTATAAAACTATAGAGTTAGTAAGCCGTATTAAGCGTATTGAGTTTACCATTGTAAATACCGAAAACGAGGCTTTACTTTTAGAAAATACGTTAATAAAAAAACATCAACCAAAATACAATATTGCTTTAAAAGATGATAAAACATATCCCTATTTAGTTATAAAAAAAGAGCCCTTTCCTAGAGTGTTTTTTTCGAGAAGAAAAATTGACGATGGCTCAACATATTTTGGTCCTTATACTTCTGTAAGTTCTGTAAAAGAGTTAATGAATTTTATTAAGCAAACTATTTTATTACGTACCTGCAAACTAAATTTAACGGACAAAAATATTATAGCGAAAAAATTTAAAGTTTGTTTGGAGTATCATTTGGGTAATTGCAAAGGCCCTTGCGAAGGTTTACAAACATCCACCGATTACACTAACGAATTGCAACAACTAACCCATTTACTTAAAGGAAATTTACAACCTGTACTACAACATTTTAAAAACGAAATGCAAGAATATGCCCTACAAATGAACTTTGAAAAGGCCGAACAAGTAAAAAAGAAAATTGAACGTTTAAAAAACTATGAAATACACAATACCGTTGTAAATACTAAAATAGGCACTGTAGATGTTTTTACTATTTTAGAAGAAGGCAATACAGCCTATGTAAATTATTTGGCTGTAAGTAATGGTACAATTATTAAAACAAAAACTATTCAATTACAAAAAAAATTAGATGAAACAGCTGCCGAAGTTTTAGCTTTTGCTATTAGCGATTTACGTTTACAATTTGAAAGTGAAGCAACTGAACTAATTATACCGTTTGAAATTGATTATACCGAGCCTGGTATTCTTTTAACCACACCAAAAGGTGGAGATAAACTAAAACTTTTACAACTATCTCAAAAAAATGTAAACCACTTTAAGTTTGAGTTAATAAAAAAGAAGATGCTGAATTTAGAAGATAAATCTGCGGCGCAAAAAAAAGAGGTACTTGTGCAACTACAAAAAGATTTACAATTAACCGCTACTCCTTTACATATAGAGTGTTTTGACAATTCTAATTTCCAGGGAAGTTTTCCAGTAGGGGCTTGTGTGGTTTTTAAAAACGGGCAGCCTAGTAAAGCCGATTATAGGCGTTTTAAAATTAAAACTGTAAAAGGAATAAATGATTTTGCTAGCATGAAGGAAATAGTGTTTAGGCGCTATAAGCGGTTACTTGATGAGCAACAACCTATTCCACAATTAATTATTATTGATGGTGGAAAAGGGCAGTTAAGTGCAGCTATGGAAAGTATACATCGTTTAAATTTACCCAATACAACTACAGTTGTGGGCTTAGCAAAAAATGAAGAAGAAATATTTTTCCCAAAAGACACCCAATCCATAAAATTACCTTGGGATAGCGAAAGCCTTAAATTAATACGCCGTGTAAGAGATGAGGTACATCTTTTTGGCATTACCTTTCACAGAGATTTACGAAGTAAAGGTGCCTTTAATAATGAACTAGAGCAAATTGAAGGTATTGGAAAAAACTCGGTTGATTTATTATTAAAAAAGTTTAAATCGTTAAAGCAAATAAAAGAAAAAACTGTTGAGGATTTAGCCGAAGTAATAGGCAAAAAAAGAGCTGGGCTAATCATTGCTTATTTTAAAATGAATACTAACGATTTAGTTTAGCTAGTATATAAAATCACTTTCAAAAAAACAACCAAAAGACTATGCAACTCTAGGGCATAAAAAAAGGGCTTGGATAGAAATCCTGCCCCGTTTAAAATCCAATATCCTATGAAAAACCAAGGCAAATATATACATAATTACAATAGATGATATCCCCTATATAGGGTATTTTTTAAACGATAACAAATAATTGGCAACTGAGGCAAACTAACCAATAAGTGTACTATAGTAAACAAATAAAAACGCCTCGAAAAAATCGAGGCGTTTACTTATTTAATTTATAAAGATTAATAACTCCACAAATCTTGTTCGTAGTTAAATATTTTATCTTTAATATTTTCACCTTCTAACAATTGTAAAATTGGGTAATCTGTTAATCCAGGATAGTTTTTGATAAATCTATCGTAAGGATTATCTATGGTGCTTTTTATTATTCTACCATAAAACATTCTACCTTCAAATAATTCTTCCCAACTCATTCTTGCTCCAAAGTTTTTACCATTGTAGGTTTCGTACTTAGAAAAAATTGGTCGCATATCTGGATAATACACCCAAAATAATTCTGTTTCGCCAAGATCTAATCCTTGAGATTCAATTCGTATTCTTTTTAAAGGCGCAATACCTAGTATTCTCCAAAATAAACGAGAGCTTTCTTTATCAAAAATAACTTCTTCTTTAATTCTAAACTTATAGAACGAATCAAGGTTAATTTCGTTTCGCTTGTAAACTACACCAGTTTGTACACCATTACTGTCAAAAATAGGCACTGGTACACTGTCTCCACCTAGTTTTTTTCCTACTTCCCCAATTGTCATTGGAGTAGTAAAACGGTCATCCATTGCATCAAAAACAGTTACTTCTTTATCTTGTATTGCTTTTAATAAAATAGAAATAAAACGTTGGTTACCGTTGTTTTCATCAGCCGAGTATCTGAAAGGCAAATTTAATTTTTCCCTTGTATCAATTTCTCTCCATATTTTATGGCGAAAAAGTGCGTCTTCTGCTCTTAAATGCTCGTAAGGTAAAGGTGTTCTGTCCTTTAAATTACTCGTTTCAACAGCTTCATCAGGACGTAACGATTTTTTTACAACCGGAACGGGTAAACTATCTTCTACTGCTGGAGCAGGAATAGCTGCAACTTCAACAACAGGCTCCGTAACAGTTGTTGGGGTAGTAACTTTTACATTCTTTTTACCCTTAGCTCCCTTTTTTGTTGGGGCTCTTTTTGTGGCAGTACGAGGTTTTGCTTTTTTCTTTTGGGCCTCAGCAACATTTACTGTAAAAATGCCAAAGCACAACAGCAAAACAACATATTTTATATACTTCTTCATAGTCATCTTTTTTGATGAATTACATCCGTTTTAATTAATAACAAGTAAATGTTCTTCCGTCAATTACTCTACTTCCACCCGGTCCAGTAACTGTTACAGCATCAAATGTAATGGATGAGCCTGGTTGACATCTTTGCAACAAACCACTAATTCCACCTAAACCATTACCATTTATTGATCCTATTTGAGTTGATGGGAAACCTGCACCAGAAAAATATACTGTTGCTTTAGTTATACTAAATTTGGTATCGTAAACAAAATTTTCTAACTCAGCTCTTACAAACTGTTGATTTTTTAAAGAAACAGTTGGTTGACGAGGCTTGCCATCTCCAATTTTAAATACTGGATCGGGCACTCTTAAAACTCTATATTCGAAAGTACTTGATTTTCCATCTGCAGTAACGGTAATGCTAGCTTTTCCTGGTGTGGTAACAGAAACTGTACGTTTACCGCCAGTACCTGATAAAGTACCTCCACTCATTGATACATTTGTTTTATCCCATCCTGTTGGAGAACCAATAGTGATAGGGTTTTCTAAACCTATGTAAAAAGCATTCATTTTATCCAACATTACAGCAGCCCCACCTGGTGTACCCACTGTATATTCAATTGTATAACTTTTACTTTCTTTAGTACCGTCTGGTTTAGTATAGGTAACAGTTACAGGTACAGATTTGTTTCCACCACCATCGGCAGTAAATTCTCTTTCTGCAATTCCATCTGCATTTACGGCTGCACCACTTCCACCAATGGTTATTTGTGGTTGAGCTTGAGTGCTAAATGCACCAACACCTGCTGTAATTTTTACTTTATCGCCTGGCATTACATAGTTAGAGCTTTGTCCAACTACAGCAGCAAACTTATCGTAAATGAATTTTACTTGTCCAATTTTACTATGACAAGCTGCAACAATTTGATTTTCGCCATTCTTTACATTGTTTTGAAATTTACTTAACAAGGTAACAGCGGCAACTGTTGGCATCATTCTAAAACTTGGTGTTGTAGCATCTTTTGTATTATCTACTTCTACTGGAAAAGTATTTTTAAATTCTGCATCAAGTTCAGGATCAATAGCTAACATAGCGGCTCTATAAGCCTTTAATTTATCATCTAGTTCTTTTCCTTTCTTTTCGTTGTCCATTAATCTAGATGAGGCATTTAAGTCATCCATTTTAAAATCTTCAACTCCGTTTTCAATTTTTAAACCAGATGCTGTTTTCAATTCTTTCTTTAATCCTTCGATATAAACATTCAAGTCATCTGACAATTTTTTTGCAGTTTCTGCATGGGCAGTCCACTTTGCTAGTTTTACTTTATCTACACCAGCTTCAGATACTTTAGCAGCTAGAGACTTAAATAGTCCCTCGTTACTAGTTTCTATGTTAGTGTTCGATTTAATCAAACTTTTATCAACGGTTCTAAAGGCTTCAATAACTTCTGCCGATACATTTAGCGCCAACAATGCTGTTAGTACCAAATACATGATGTTAATCATCTTCTGCCTGGGCTCTTTAGGTAAAGCCATAGTATTGTTAATTTACGGTTGTTAGTTAATTTTATTTCGTTTAGAAGTTTAGTGGTTTAGAAGTTTAGTGGCGTTTTTTGTAAACTGCCAACTGCCTAACCGCCAACTGCTCTTATCTTCCTTGCATTGCACTTAGCATATTGCCATAAACCGAGTTTAATTTACCCAAGTTACTAGCTAACATACCAATTTGCTCTTTTGCTTTTTGTGCATCATCAACACTTGCCATCATTGCCTGGCTTGCTTGTGCCATTTGACCGTAAAAGCCATTTAATGCTTTTAAATGATTATTACTTTCTTTTAACTCTAACTCGTAAATTGTATTTAACGAACCTAAGTTTTTAGTTAACACTTGTACTTGCTCATGAAAGCCTTTTGCGCTTTCGCTTGCAGTGTTAAAAGACGTCATAGTAGCTGTACTTGCATTAAACGCAGTTGCCATGCTACCAATAGCTGCTGTAGCTTCTTTAGTTTTTGCACCAAAATCGGTAGTGCTTTTTACAACATCACTTACATCGCTAATACCCGATACACTTGTACCTAATTTATTAAACCCTTCGCCTAATTTTTTTAAGCTAGTAGGAGTAATATCTGCTTCCATCAACATTTTATCCATATTTTTTAATGGACTATCACCCATAACTTTTGCTTCTACCGGAATTGCGGCTTCTGGCGGTGGAGAAATTAAATATAACAAAGCGTAAGCTCCAAAAATTACACACTCTGTTAATAGTCCTGCTTTAAGCCAAAAATCTGCATTTGGTGCATGCAATATTTTTTGTAATGCTCCATAAAGTACTGGTACCGCTGCTGCAGATACACCAATGTTTAAGATTCGGTCAATAAGACGTCCTGCCATAAAATTTAAGTTTTAAGATGGGGTTGTTAATGTTTATTTACAAAGTTTATATATAAGAATATACATTTAAAACATCATTACTTCATAAACCTTTTATTGCAACGTATAGTATGTATACGAGGTTACAATTTTGTTAAATGAGAAACGGTGTTTTAAAAATACTCTCGTAATTAAAAATTTAATATTTGTTGGGAAAAATTATTTTTTACCTTTTTTACTTGTTACAGCTGGTAAATCAATTACACAACGGAAACCAATGTAAGATTTTGATGTATCTTGATACTCATAATCTCTTGTTCCGCATTGTAATCTGTTACCAACATCTTTCCAGCTACCACCACGGATAACTTTACGCTTATCTCTTGGTTTATCGGTATCCTTAGCATTGTAACGAATATCTGGATTCATATCATGTTGAAAATTGTAAGCTCCTTCGTAAAATAAAGAAGATGTCCATTCTGCAACATTACCAGCCATATTATATAAGCCAAAATCGTTTGGCCAGTAAGCATCTGCTCTTACTGTGTAAAAACCTCCATCTTCTGGATAGTTACCACGGCCTGGTTTAAAGTTAGCTAATAAACAACCTTTTTTGTTACGTAAGTAGTAACCACCCCAAGGGTAGCTGGCTTGAGAGCGTCCGCCCCTTGCAGCATATTCCCATTGTGCCTCTGTTGGTAAACGAAAATCGGTTTCAGCACTTTTCTTTTTGCCCTCTAAAAAAGAATTTAAGTAGTGGGTTCTCCACTCACAAAAAGCAGTTGCTTGTTTCCAACTTACTCCAACAACAGGATAGTTGCCAAATGCAGGGTGATTGTTGTATTTTTTTGCCATTGGCTCGTTGTACGAATAAGCAAAATCTCTTATCCAGCACAAAGAATCGGGCATTACAGGTATCGATTTTTTGATAATATATTTAGAACGAGGAATGCTTGCATCTCTATTATTAGCTGCCGATTTGTAATCAAATGTTTCTGATTGATAAACAATTTTATTAGCATCAAGCTCTTTTTTACCAAAAATTCTATTATCTGGAGTAACGATTATTGCATCAATTTTTTCTAGTGTTGCTTTATCTCCCCACTTAATAGATTTTTGTTTTGTCCAATCAATATACTCAACACCATCACTACCTTGCTTTACATAATTCATTAATTTTAAAGCAATAGAATCTTTTACCCAATTGGTAAACTGACGATACTCGTTGTTGGTAATTTCTGTAGCATCCATCCAAAATCCACTAATAGATACGGATTTGTTACGTGCAGTTAGTGCATAGCTTACATCTTCATCATTTGGTCCCATATGAAAAGTTCCAGGATTAATGTAGACCATACCAAATGGGCGACCAATACCTGAACGCTTGCCTGGCTCAACACCATGCACTTGTCCATCTTTTGGTAAACTACCAGATTTGTTTTTTCCACCAAGCATTTTACAGCTTGAAGATGCAGATACGATAGCTATTCCAGCTATGAAAAAGAATAATCTATTCTTCATTGTTTTTAACTTTGAGGGTGTTAAGGAACAAATATAATGACTTTTAGAATTAAAACCATTATTTGTAACTGAAACCATTATTAAATTTTTCCAAAAAAAGTACTCCTAAAAAGGGTAAACGCCTATTTATTGTAAATATTGTATTTAGTTACGCAAAAATATTGTTTCGCCTTAATACATCCAATAACCCATTTGTGGTATTTATTGGTTGGTAACAATTGTATGGTAAACACCTGTAAATAAGGGGTTGTATGGTTATTTATTTAATAGTTAGTAAAGGAAAATGGCTATTTATTTGGGTAGATGTTTGTAAAATTTTATTAGGCATGTAAATGTTCAACACTTCAATTGTTAAAGTTTCCACATTTTTTCTAAAAAGGAAATTTCGTTAATTCCTTCTGTTTTTTTTGCTAATAAATATTTTAAACCAGTAAATAAAAATGGGTATTAATTTTGGCTAAATTGATTGCAGAAAATTGAGTATTTTAAATACGTTGCAAACTGTAAATATTACAACTTATTTTTTTTATAGGTAGAAAGAAACAACTCTAAGGCACTTACCATACTGGGTGCTTGTGGTTGCGGAGCTTTAATATTGAGGGTTAGGCCAGCATCTTCTGCTGCTTTAAATGTATTAGCACCAAACGCCCCAATACGAGTGCCATTTTGTTTAAACTTAGGGAAATTTTCTATTAAGCTTTTGACACCTCCAGGAGAAAAAAAGCAAATAACATCATAGTTTTTATTAACTACTTCTTTTATATCGTTACTAATAATACGATACAAAACTGGAGTTGCGTATTCACACTTATTATTTTTTAACCAATTTGTTATTTCGCTATCAAAACTTTCGGAGCAAGGGTAAAGAAATTTTTCGTTGTCTTTATGCTTATTAATTACATCAAATAGGCTTTTATTAGTACCATCTGCGCCATAAAAAACTTTACGCTTACGGTATAAAATAAATTTTTGTAGGTAAAGCGCTACTGCTTCGGTAATGCAAAAGTACTTGGTATCTTGCGATACGCTTACCTTCATTTCGTCACATACTCTAAAAAAATGATCAATTGCATTACGGCTGGTAAATACTACGGCTGTGTAATTAGTAATGTCGATTTTTTGCTTGCGGAAATCCTTTGCAACAATACCATCAACAACAATAAATGGATGAAAATCAAGGCTTACATTATGCTTTTTGGCAAGTTCAAAATATGGAGACTTATCACCACCCGGCTTGGGTTGGGTAATTAATATCTTTTTGATTTTTAAAGGGGGTGCTATCAACGTATTTACCTCAGTTTTAACCTTATTCATTAACAAAATGGTTATGCAAAATTAGGCATTTTTAGCTAAATAAAGCATCGCAACTTTGTAAATCAATAATAGAGGCAACATTTCTACTCCAATAATGTATAAAAAAAAGTGAAACCTGCTAATTTTTAATTGGTTTTGCACTAATCCATAGCTCTTAAAAAAACGTAAAATAAACATAAACGCTATACAAAAAAAAGAGATAAGGATTAAGCTATTTGTAAATTTTGGATGCAGAAATGCTATTGCTATACTTAAAGGAACCAATAATATGCCCAAAATTTTATTAATTAAAAATAACACAAACGTATAGGTATTGATGGTTTGAGCATAGCCTGTAACCCAACCCGTAAACTTTAAAGATGAATATTTTATTGCATAAACTACTCCAAAAAAAAGAATAGATACAAACAAGAGTACCCAAGTATTAAACGCCGCTGTTTTATAAAAGTGATTTGCTATTAAATAAACATATGCGCCACTGCTTACTACAAAAAAAAAGTTATAGAGTAAGGAGGGTAATTTAGCTTGTAAGAGTTGATCGGTTAGTTGGCTTTGGCGTAAAGATGAATTAAAGAAAACCTTAAATAAGTTATTAAAATACTTACTGTAAATAGCTTTAAGGCAACCAAGCAATAAAGTAAGGGTTGCCAATAAATAAAAAATCACTTCTTTATTAGCCCTTTTTTTTGTGGAAATAATAAAGGATGTGGAGGGTTTTATTGTATCTATATATTGATGTTTATAAACGGTATTTTGTAACACTCGTTGATAGGCTGTTGGAGGTACGAATAATGAAATTGTGGTATCGGCAAGTTGTATACTTATACTGTCGGGCACTTGTGCAACTACAACCCTATGGCTTGTAAGTAGTATAAAAAATATAAGAAAAAGTTTAGCCAATTGTAGTGGTTGTTTTTGCAAAAGTAAAGGGTGTTAACGGTTTTTTAAAAGTAATTAATATACCCAAAATGTATTTTAGAAGCTTCTCGTATATTAAACTTAACATCGTTTCGTTTACCAATGGCATAACTAAGGTTAAGCAAGCCAAATTTAGTTTCGAACAACAGCCCTAAGCCTGTACCTAAAAAATTATTATTTATATTAATGGATTGAAACTTATTTTTTACCACTCCTACATCTACAAAGCCAAATAAATTTGAGTTAAGGCTAAGCCTGTACCTATATTCTACACTACCTACTGCATATTGTGTTGCATAAATACTTTCCTCGGTAAAACCACGTAATAATCGGTAACCACCAAGTTGAAATAACTCGTTTCTAAATATATTTGGACTGTTGTATAAACCACTGTTTAGGGCTGTTTTTATAGTTGCTTGTTTACCTATTGGAAAATAGTGCGCTGCTATTATTTGCACTTTCAATTGATACGATTTTGCTTTTAACGTGTCGTACAAGCTATTGTAATTGAAGATTGGATCTTTAATTGCTGTAATAGCCGAATTACGTTTTATGTTTTTAAGACCTACTGTAGTAATAATTTTTACTTCATTTCCACTACGTGGATTTAGTTTGTAATCTGTTTTATTCCAATCATAATCTAACCCCACATTTACTGCACTTACATCAATATTAGGAGGGAGTGTTTTAGTTGCTTTTACAAATGCAGTATCTACCCCATCTGCTAATAAAAATCTATTTTGCCATTGTACAAATAACTTACCCGATTGGTTAGCAGAT
Organism: Bacteroidota bacterium; assembly: GCA_031377245.1. Lineage (GTDB taxonomy): Bacteria > Bacteroidota > Bacteroidia > Chitinophagales > Chitinophagaceae > Ferruginibacter. The sequence continues at coordinate 152,406 of JANMEU010000017.1, read as the reverse complement.
AAAAGATATTGTGCCCCCAACTGTGCTTGTAGTTGTAAAAAAGAAGAATCTTTTTTAAATAAATCAAACAAAAAATCTATTCCGAATTTGCTACCAAAAATGTAGGGCTGTTGGTAGCCTAAGTTTAACCGGGGCGAATTTAATTGCAATTGTTGCCAGGTTGCTAACAAGGTTTCTCCACCACCAAAGGCGTTTTTTAAATTAAGGTTTACATCGCCTGTTATTTGTAGTTTATTGTCTTGATTAGCAGATGGTAAAAAACCAATTATAGCGCTAACCTGACTACTTTTTTTTGCTGCTAAATATAAATTAACTACAGAGCCACTCCCTAATAACGTAATATCGCTAGGTTGTGCCTGTTGTATATAAGGCAACTCTACTAATAATTTATTTACTTGCTGTAGTTTTGTTTTATTATATAAAGAGCCGTTACTAATGCTTAAGTAACGTTGCAAAAATTTATTACTCATTTTTGCGTTACCTAATTGCCGTATACTATCTATTTTATAAAGTACTCCTTTTTTTACTTTTAACAAGGCATTTATTTTATCCTCGTCAAGTACTATACTATCTAAAAAAACAGTAGCAAAAGGATGCCCGTTATTTTCGTAATAATTTAAAATACGCTGCTGCACTTTTTGCAATTGCTGCATATTAATTGGCTTGTTAAAAAAATTCTTTTCTTTAAAGTCGCTTAGTTCTAAAGCCCTTTTATCAATATCGGTTGGTACCAACTTTATCCATAAATATTTTTTACCTAAAAATAACTGTATAGTTGTGTGTGTAGTTGTTTGGAAAATACTATCTATTGATACTGTAGGATAGCCTTTGGTATTGAGTAACGGAATAAGTTTACTTATATAGTCATCGCATTCGAATTTGCTATTGAAGGAGTTTTGTAACGCTAAAGTTGCTGCTGTGGCATTTTTATCAACATAATTAATTATTAGTTTGTAGGTAGTATCGTTTGATTGTGATACACCTGCCTTTGGAAAAAGATACAGCAATAGGGCTAGTATAATTCCATACTTGGTAACTAATAATTTACATTTGCTCATTAATTATCAAATCTAAATTATAATTTTCAAACATACTTAATACAACTAAAAAATTGGCAGGAATATATATACACATACCCTTTTGTAAGCAAGCTTGTACGTATTGTAATTTTCATTTTAGCACTTCGTTAAAGTTGAGGGGGGAAATGGTAGAGGCAATTGTAAAAGAGATGAAGCCCCTAACACCTAAAGATGAAAATGCAAAAGAAAAAATTGAAACTCTTTATTTTGGCGGGGGTACACCAAGTATTTTATTGGAAGATGAATTACAGCTAATTTTTGATGCTTTGCATGAACGTTTTGAATTTGAAGACGACATTGAAATTACGCTAGAAGCAAACCCAGATGATATTACCGATGAAAAATTATTATGCTGGAAAAAAATGGGTGTTAATAGATTAAGTGTAGGCTTGCAAAGTTTTAATGAGGAGGAGTTAAAATGGATGAATAGAGCCCACTCCGCAGCAGATAGTTTAGCTTGTATTGACAAAATAAAAGCGGCTGGCTTTACTAATTTTTCGGTTGATTTAATTTACGGCTCTCCCCTATTGAGTAATGAAGATTGGAAAAAAAATGTACAAACCGTTATTGAAAAAGGTATCCCACATATCAGTTGTTACGCTTTAACTGTTGAGCCTAAAACTATTTTATCTAAACTAATTGAAAACAATAAAACACCAAATACCGATAGCGAAAAACAAGCACATCAATTTTTAGTATTGATGGAATGGCTTGCTGCCGCTGGCTATGAGCATTATGAAATTAGTAATTTTGCTAAACCTAATTTACGTAGCAAACATAATAGTAGTTATTGGCAAGGCAATAACTATTATGGTTTTGGCCCATCGGCACATTCGTTTGATGGCGATAAGGTTAGACGATGGAATATTGCTAACAATGCCTTATACATTCAATCTATCCAAAAAAACGGTGTGCCTTACGAAGAGGAAGTGCTTACACAAACACAGCAACTAAACGAATATATAATGACATCTTTACGAACGATGGAAGGTTTAGATTTAGATTATGTAAAAATGAAATTTGGAGAAGCGTTTAGTACAAAGCTGACCCTACAAAGTGCAAAATATATTAGTACAAAAAAAGTTGTACTACAAAATTTGAAAATAATTTTAACGAATGAGGGAAAGCTTTTTGCAGATGGTATTGCTGCAGATTTATTTTTTTAATGCTGCGGATGTTTTCTAAAATACTTTATAACCTCACAACACAGCAATATAACAATCATGCCGATTATTACGTAGTTACTTATGTTTGAAAAAGAGAATGGCATTGTATTTTTTTTTAGTGCAAAGGTATAACCGAATTATATTAAACTCTCTTCTATTTTGTTAAATCCATCCTTTGCAGAAAGGTTTTCCCAAAGTATTTGATAAATGGTAAGTGCTATGGGCATTTCGGCATCTACGGTTTGGTTTATGATAAACATACACTTACTGGCATTATAGCCTTCGGCAACCATATTCATTTCTAGCTGGGCTGCTTTTACGCTATAGCCCTTACCAATCATATTACCAAAGCTACGATTACGGCTGTGGAGGCTGTAACACGTAACCAATAAATCGCCTAGGTAAACAGAGGCTGCATAATTTGTTCTACGTTTAGTATTTGCCTGTGCATCTGTATGCCCAATCTCAATATTTTTAATACCGCTTTTGCGTAAAAAGCTTGCCATTTCATCGGCTGCATTGGCAATTAGTACGCTTAAAAAATTATCGCCATAATCTAACCCATGTGCAATACCTGCACCTACGGCATAAATATTTTTAAGTATGGCGGCGTATTGTACCCCATAAATATCGTTATTGGTAATCGTATTTAAATAAGGTGTTTTAAAATAGGTAGCTATTTCGTTTGTTACTGTTTCATCTACCCCAGAAAAGGTTAAGTACGATAATTTTTCTGCTGCTACTTCCTCTGCATGGCAAGGGCCTAACACTGCAAAATAATTTTCGATGGGTACATTAAAATGTTGTTTTAAATAATCATTCAATAACAAATTGCTTTGGGGTAATATTCCTTTTATAGCACTAATTATTTTTTTACCATTAAAAATAGTTTTGGGCAAAGGGCTTAGTACATCATCGGCATAGGCGGATGGTACCGCAATTAAAATGCAATCGCTATTTTTTATTACTTCCTCTGCACTTGTAGTAAGTTTTAGTTTACTAACATTAAAATGTGCCGTGGGCAAATATTGTGGATTGTGGTTACGGGTTTTCATATGATCAATAGCGGCTTGGCTTCGGTTATACCAATAAATAGTTTGCCCGCCGTCGGTTAAAATTTTTGCTAAGGCTGTGCCCCAACTACCGCTTCCTAGTATTCCAAAGTTCATGGTTCATGGTTGATGGTTCATGGTTGATGGTTCATTACAGTTCTTCTATGAACTATGAACCATAGGCTATGAACAAGTTTTACAATCCCAATTTATCTACCGCCATTTGTGCGGCTATTTGGCTAGCATCTTTTTTATTAAAGCCTTTAGCTTCAGCTATTAATTCCCCATCTACCGTTGCTCCAATGGTAAATAACCTTCGGCCACTTTCAAACTTTTCATTTAATAGCTCAAACTCTACTGCTTTACCATTTTTATTGGCCCACCCGTACAATTTGTTTTTAATATTTATTTCAATTACTTCTAAATCATCTATAAATAAATACGGCATTATTATTCTTTTTTCTACCCAAGTTTTTGTTTTGTCGTACCCCTTATCTAAATATACTGCACCAATTAATGCCTCTAACGTATTGCCAAATATTTGCGATACTTTTAATGCATTATCAAATTTATTATAAAAGGTAATTTTTTTTAAGCCCATTTTTAGGGCTATTTCATTTAGCTTTTGGCGGTTAACCATTTTACTACGCATTTCGGTTAAAAAGCCTTCGCCCTTGTAAGGGTATTTTCTAAATAAATAATGAGCTACAATGCTGCTTAGTACTGCATCGCCTAAAAATTCTAATCGTTCATTATTTTCATCGGCACCTTCTCGTACACTACGGTGGCTTAGTGCCGTTTTATATATTGCAGCATCGCCTGGTGTAAATCCAATAACATTATTGAGTTGTTTTTTAAACTCCTTTGCTTTGGTATTGGTAGAAAAAATATTTTTTAAAAACTGCACTATGGGTATCCCTATTTTTTTGTGAAATTAATGGAAAGTATTGATATAGGTGAGAGAGCTATTTTTTATATTTATGCCTTGGATTTCTTTTATGGTGGTATATAGCGGTTACTATCACTGCCTTGTTTACCTCATCTACAAAATAGATGATATAGAAAGGATATTTTTTTAACGATGTTTCCCTAAAGTTTTTATACCTACTTTTAAATTGTAAAGGGTTATTACAAATAGATTTTGTGCAATTTTTTATTTCGGCTACAAAATTTTCTGATGCTCTGCTGCTTCTTACAGCATACCAATTAACTGAGGCCTTGTAATCAATTAAAGCAATAGGAGTATACAATAGCTTGTAACTCATTTCCCTTTTTTTAATCTTATTATTTTATCAATTTGATTATTAGCTTCTGCTGCACTAATCATTTTACCACCTTTTTTATAAAAGGCAGCCCCTTCATCTAATTGCTTTTTTAAAGCAACACTATACTCCCATTCTTCTTGTTCAATATCATCTTCTAAGAGTGCGTATACAGCTTTTACTTTTTTATCATCTGCTACTTGCAAGTAAGACACTAATTTTTTACGTATCGCTAACCCAGTCATATACAAATCTATTTAATAATCAAATTTACTGTTTATTTATATGAGAAAGATATTTTGTTGGAGGGTATATCCTAAATTATATTATTCAATTATTCCTTATCGGCTGGTCCGAAGACCAAGCCTCGGCTTTACTGAGTGGGTAACTTACCAACGAATGCAAATAGTTGTTAATTTTTTAAAAGATAGCAAGTATATTATTTTTTCTTTTTACACGTATTACTTAATAAATTTTATGCCTCTACTGATTTATTTACACAAAAAAAGCGATTACCAAAAATTGATAATCGCTTTTACTATTATACTAAATATTTTTTTACATTGCTGCTAACTGCACCTTCTGTTGCAACTCTATCACACTTTCTTTAAATAAGGTATCGGTATCCATTAAATCTTTTACGGTTTGGCAACTGTGTATTACAGTGGTATGGTCTCTTCCGCCAAAATGCTCTCCAATGGTTTTTAATGAGTTTTTGGTAAAGGCTTTTGCAAGGAACATGGTAATTTGTCTTGCTTGTACAATTTCTCTTTTACGAGTTTTTTGTAACAACTTATCGTATGGCACATCAAAATACTCACATACCATTTTTTGAATGGTATCTATGGTTATTTCTTTACTGGATGATTTTACAAAATTTCGTAACACTTTTTTAGCTAATTCAAGATCTATTTCCCTTTTATTTAGCGAAGATTGTGCCAATAATGAAATTAATGCTCCTTCTAACTCTCTTACGTTGCTATTTATGTTGTACGCAATATATTTTACTACTTCTTTTGGCATCTCTAAACCATCATTTTTCATCTTTTTTTCTAAGATTTCAATTTTGGTTTCGTAGTCTGGCACTTGTAAATCGGCACTTAAGCCCCATCTAAATCGGCTTAATAACCTTTCTTGTACGCCTTCTAAATCTTTTGGTGGCTTATCACTAGTTAAAATAAGTTGTTTGCCACTTTGATGTAAATGGTTAAAAATAGAGAAAAAAGCATCCTGACTTTTTTCGGCCCTATTAAAAAATTGTACATCATCTATAATTAGTACATCTATCAATTGATAAAAATGTATAAAATCGTTGATGGCGCCATTACGGCCATGATCAATAAACTGATTAATAAATTTTTCGGAACTTACGTATAATACTACTTTATTGCTGTGCAAACGCTTTACCTCATTTCCAATAGCTTGTGCTAAATGTGTTTTACCAAGGCCAACGCCACCATAAATTACTAAAGGGTTAAAAGATGTTGCCCCTGGTTTTTCCGCCACCGTTTTTCCTGCTCTACGGGCTACTCTATTACAATCGCCTTCTATAAATGCATCAAAAGTGTAGGCATGATTTAATTGGGGGTCAATTTGCATTTTCTTTAGCCCCGGTATTACAAACGGATTTTTAACAGGGTTATTTATGACTAAAGGAAAATCCATTTCGTTGTTTGAATATGATTTGAAACCTTGCCCTGGAATATCGGTTGTTAGTGGTTTATTTTTGTTGTTACCACTGTCTACCATTATTCTATATTCTAATTGTGCATCTTTCCCCAACTCTCTTTTTAATGTTTTTGCTAATAAAGAAATGTAATGCTCTTCAAGATACTCATAAAAAAATTGACTTGGAACTTGTATGGTTAATATTTTTTCTTTTATTGCAACCGGCTTAATGGGTTCAAACCAAGTTTTAAAATGTTGCCATTCTACAATATCTTTTATAATATCTAAGCAATTAGCCCATACCTTTTCAAAAGCCTTATCCATTATTTCTTAAGCAATTTATATTTTGAGTTATTTTTTTGGTATTTACCAGAAACTATTTTCAGGTTAAATTGAAAAAAGTTTCACGGGACAGCGAATATCTAACAAAATGTTGAAAAAAAAATTTTTTATTCATTTGTTTTTTTCCCTACTACAACAGAATGGGCTTTTTCAAGGTTTTTTGCACTAGTTTTTCCAAACTCAAAGTCTAATCTTCCTAGTATAATCCCTGCAAAGCCAACTTGATTTATCAACACATCGCTCCCCACTTTATTTTTATATGTTTCTGGTGCATCTAAAAAAGTATGGGTATGCCCACCTAATATTAAATCTATATGTTCACTTTGCCTAGCAAATTCAATATCGCTTAGTTTATTTTCTTTGTATTTGTAGCCTAAGTGGCTAAGGCAAATGACCATATCGCAGCCTTCTTCTTTTTTTAATTTGCTTGCTATAGTATTGGCATTTTGCACCGGATTTAAATATTTTGTATTACCATACAAGCTTTCGGGTACTAGCCCTTTTAACTCTATACCAACGCCTGTTATTCCAATTTTTAATTTACCTTTTTTAACTATTTTATAGGGTTGATATTTACCTTCCATAGGGGTGCCAGCCATATCATAATTGCACAATAACAGCTTAAATTTTCCATGTTGTAATTGTGTTGCAAAGTTTTCTAAACCAGCATCAAAATCATGATTACCCATTGTAGCCGCATCGTATCCCATAATAGCCATTGCCTTCATTTCTGGCTCGCCTTTATATAAATTAAAATAGGGTGTTCCTTGAAAAATATCTCCTGCATCTAACAACAACACATTTTTCTCTTCTTTTCTAATTTTTTTTATCAACTCTGCTCTAGCCGCCACACCTCCTAAACCTTGGTTTCGTCCGCCATCCATAGGGAATGGGTCTATTCTACTATGCACATCGTTTGTATGTAAAATGGTTAACCTTTTTGCAGCAGCATCTGCCTGTATTTCGGCCATTAAACTATTACTTGTAAGCATTGCCCCGGCTGCTAAAGCAGCTTGTTGTAAAAAATGTCGCCTAGTTTGCATTAGATACTCTTTTTTCGGTGATAGCAGGAATTTTTTTGCCTTGTTTAGTAAAGCTGCTGAAATAGGTTATAATAGCATCTCTAAATAATATGCCATTATTTATTTGTGGAATAGATTTTAGCATTTCACAATCATCTCCTCCATTTGCAACATAATCAACCAACGCTATTGTGTAGATAGATGTTTCAATTAACGGCTTACCCCCTATTAAAACATTAACGGCTTCTTTACCTACCTGATTGGCAGGCAGGTTTTTAATTTGCCAGGTTATACCCGCTGTTGGCCAACCACCTCTGGTAGAAATATGATTTAAAAATTGTTGAAATACTTTACCCTCAATTTTTTGCAGTACAATAATATTATCGAAAGGGGCTAACTCAAATAGTTTACCCCTGGTAATATTCCCTGCTGGTATAGCCTGTAGGCGTATGCCTCCAAAATTTATAAACGAAGCATCAATAGGTTGATTGTACTTTTCTTTTGCAATAGCTAACATTCCATCGGCCATTATATTTCCTAAACTACCCTCTGGTTGTCGTTTTATAAGTTCTTCTTGGGCCACCGCAATAATGTCGTTCATATTTTTATTTACACTATCCGTATAGGGCTTTAAAGCTGTATTAAGTGCCCCATCTTGCTTACTAGTTTGCGTAAGCCTATAATCTTTATATTTTACCGATTGTGGTTGATAAAATGTTTGGCAACTGAAAAGCCAACTGGTTATTAAAAAAAGGAAAAGGTGTTTTTTAAACATAATTTTTGTGGCAAATGAAATAATTTAGAAAGGTAGATATTTTTACGTACTTAATTGCAAAAAAAATGAATAAAAATATTTTTACTAAAATACATTTACTTTTGGAGAGTTAAACAACTATTATGAGCTACGAACTTACAGGAAAATTAATTGAAAAAAGTGAAATTGTACAACGTACAGAAACTTTTAAAACTAGAGAATTTGTAATTGAAAAAAGCGAAGATATTGGTGGTAGAACGGTTACCAATTTTGCTAAGTTTCAATGCGTACAAGACAAAACAGCTATTGTAGACAGAGTAAATGTTGGGGACGAAGTAAAAGTATACTTTAATATTAGAGGTACTAAATGGGAAAAAGAAGGAAAAACTACTTACTTTACTAACCTAGATGCTTGGCGTTTAGAACAAATTTTACAACCAACTTCTACCAAAACAGATAATGAATTTATAGAACCCTTGGATACCTTTAGTGCTACCCCGCCCGATGCTGTAGATGATTTACCCTTTTAAGTATATATAACCTTTCCTTATATTTAATATGGAAAAATTTGAAGCTTTATTCCAATATGCCTCCACGGGTATATTAATAGTAAACAGTACTTATGAAATAGTACTGGCCAACAATTTTTTAATTAATTTATTTGGATACGAGAATGTAGATGAAGTAGTTGGCAAAAAAATTGAGTTATTAATACCCTCTAAATATCATAAAGCCCACTCAACCCATACAGGTAATTACTCCAAAAATCCACAAAATAGGCAAATGGGTATTGGTAAAGATTTACTTGCAATACGTAAAGATGGGAGAGAGTTTCCGGTAGAAGTAAGCTTAAGCAATTATACAACTAATGGTGAGGTGTTTACAATTGCTTTTGTAAATGATATTACTCAAAGAAAAGAGATTGAAAATAATGTTTTACTTCAAAAAGAGCAATTAGCAAAAACCAACTTACAAATTGAAGAGTTAAATAATTTTTTAGAAAAAAAAGTTGAGGAGAGAACAGCGGAATTACAAAGGACCTTAAAAAAGCTTGAAAAATCTAAAGAGGAATTAATTCAATCGTTGAATAAAGAAAAAGAATTAGGCGATTTAAAAAGCCGTTTTGTAACCATGGCTTCGCATGAGTTTAGAACACCACTAAGCACTATTTTATCATCTGCCTCCTTAGTTGCTAAATATACCGAAACTGCACAACAAGAAAATAGGGATAAACACATACAACGTATAAAAAATTCAGTTAACAACCTTACCAACTTATTAAATGAGTTTTTATCCATAGGAAAAATTGAAGATGGAAAAATAATTTCTCACTTCGCTACATTTAATATACAAGAAATGTTAGCAGCAACTTGTAATGAAATGCAGGTTATAACTAAGTTACACCAAAAAATTATATATAGCCATAAGGGTACTACTACAGTTAATTTAGATCAATCTTTACTGAAAAATACCATACTAAATCTTATTTCAAATGCTATTAAATTTTCGAGTGAGGGGGGGAATATAACCGTAACAAGTGAGGTAACCCCAAATGATTGTTCAATTTCTATAACAGATAATGGTATTGGCATTTCTAAAGAAGATCAAGAGCATTTATTTGAACGATTTTTTAGAGGTACTAATGCTGCCAATATACAAGGTACCGGCTTGGGCTTGCACATAGTAAGTAAATATGTTGAGCTAATGAACGGTACTATTAACTATACTAGCGAACTAGAAAAAGGCACAACGTTTACCATTATACTACCGAACTAATCGATTAAAATACAACACATGATACATTTACTCCTTATAGAAGATAATGATGAGATTAGGGAAAATACTGCCGAAATATTACAATTGGCAAACTACAAAGTAACAACAGCGCCCAATGGAAAAATTGGGGTACAAGCTGCACTGAAAAATAAACCAGACTTAATCATTTGTGATGTAATGATGCCGGTATTAGATGGATATGGAGTGCTTCTTCTTTTACAAAAAAATAAAGACTTATGTGATATTCCTTTTATTTTTTTAACTGCTAAAGCAGATAGAAATGATTTTAGAAAAGGAATGGAAATGGGTGCCGATGATTACATTACTAAGCCATTTACAGATAGTGAATTGTTGACTGCAATAGAAATTAGACTAAATAAAATAAATTTTTTAAAAAAGAATTACGAAAGCAATACGCAAGGAATAAAAGACTTTTTAAACGATGTTAATAAAAAAAATGATTTGCAATTTTTAACAGAAAGTGGCCATATTAATCAATACAAAAAAAAACAACAACTATTTACAGAGGGTAATAACCCTGTACGATTATTTTATATAGAAAAAGGTAAAGTAAAAACCTATAAGGTTAATGACGAGGGTAAAGAATTTACGACTAACCTATATAAAGAGGGTGATTTTTTTGGATATATTGCCCTACTAGAAGAAACTGTATATAAAGAAAGTGCCATGGCTTTAGAGGATGCAGAAATATCTGTAATTGCTAAAGAAGATTTTGAAAGACTAATAAATAACAGTGTAGAAATACAGAAAAGATTTATTCAATTATTAGCTAAAAATGTATCTGATAAAGAAACTCAATTAATAAGTATTGCTTACAACTCGTTACGAAAAAAAATTGCAAATGCCTTGCTTAGCCTTAGCAAAAAGTATAAAAAAGAAGATGATGCCTTTTTTTCTATTCACATTTCCAGAGAAGATTTAGCTAATATTGCTGGCACAGCTACAGAATCGCTTATTAGAACATTAAGCGACTTTAAAACAGAAAAATTAATTGAAATTAAAGACGGCTTAATTTATATTATAAATGAAAAAAAATTAGCAGCCCTAATAAATTAAGTGGCTTACAAGGCAGAAACTATACACTTATTAAACTCATTCTTAAGTATTAAAAAATCTCTTTCCAACTGTTCCATCTCGTTTCGCAATTTTTTTTGGATACGTTCAATAGTTATAAAACTTATTTTATCGTAAGTAGCTTTTTTTTTCATTGCAGTTGCCTCCATTTTAATTATATCTGCTTTTAAATCATTTATCAACTCATCTTTTTGTAAAAATTGAGTTTGAAAGTTTTCAGCTAACTGCAAAAAGTTATCATTACTATCATCATCTAAAAACTCAGCTAATCTTGTTTTTAAAAAAGCATTTTCCAGCTTAAAAAAATCAAGTATACGCTCCCACGTTTGATATTCGTGTAAAAAGTGTTGAACCCGTATTTTTTCTTGACTACTCATTTATTAAAAAAATTATTTTATATGTGGGTTAGTACAACAACCACCCACCGCTTTACTTGAAACTTCTACCTTTGGACTTAAATAAGGGATACCAATACCCAGCCCTCGTACAATAAAAAGGCAAGCCATTACCCCCATAATAAGGGGATACATTTTACGTATATTTTTACGAAAGCCTAGGCTAATGTAATTGCCAAAAAATGCTACACTCCACATAATGGGTAGCGTACCTAAACCAAAAAAACTCATAAACAACATACTATTCGTAATACTTGCTGTTGCAATGGCACCAGCTACAGCCATATAAACTAAGCCACAAGGCAAAAGGCCATTAAGCAAACCAATAAAAAATAAAGAATGGTAATTTTTTTGGTTTAACAATCGTTGTAATTTATTTCTAACCGCATATAAAAATGCAGTTATCGCATTAGATTGCTTTATAAAAATATATTTTTGGGGTACTATTAAAGCTATAAGAATTATTACCCCCACTAGTACAGATAGCCATTGTTGATAGCCAAATAATGAAACACTTTTGCCAATTATACCAAACAGCAAACCAAAGGTAGCATAGGTAACAATGCGGCCAATGTTGTACAATAATGCTCCAATAAATTTTGCCCTTACACTATCATTACGTAAGGGTAATGTTAATGCAATTGGGCCACACATGCCTATACAGTGAAAGCTCCCAAGTATACCAAGCAAAAAAGCCGAAAGGGTAATTTGCACCATTTTAGTTTTATTTAAATAAAAATTTTCTTTTCGTAATAATAATTTTCTCCATTTACTTGCCAAAACAAATGCAACTCGTACATACCTTTAGTAGTGGCCGTTAAGGGTATTATTAGCTGTACATTTTGTCCTTCAAATTTTTGAGTAATATCCTTCCTAGCGTCTGAGGGGCAGTACAAATCCAAGCTACCCTTTACGTGTTTGTCTAAAAAATCTTTTGGTAGTGTAACCACAATTTTATCAGCTTTAATTTCATGCTTTACTTCTTCACTTAATTTATTTGTTCTATTAATTTCATCAATTTTATCTTGGTACTTTAATTCTTTAGCATAGTAATCGGTAGTTACTAAATCCATTTTTTGTGTAGATGATTTGAATACCATAAACAAAATACCTAGAACAAATACGCTGTAAAAAATAACAATTTTGTATCCCCAACTCATAATTAATAATTTTAGTTATATACTTCTGGCCCTAAAAAATTTGCTTCAATTGTTTTTATTTTTATTTTGTTTTCGTACATCCCAATTTTTATTTTGGTTTTCCATCCATGCACATCATTTCTATTTAGCTTAACAAAAAATTGAATAGTATTATAATCTTCTTTTTTTACTAGTGTTACACCGCTACCTACATACATTATTTCGCCAGCTATATTCTCTAATTTTAATTCAAATGGAATATCTAAATGAGTTTTATTTACCAACTTTAAATTATATAAATTGCTTATTCTACCATCGGGTAAAGAGGTGTACGTCATACCAGACGTACGCATCAGCCTTACATCTAAATCTGTTCTACTAACTAATAAAAAAGCAAGCAATGATAGTAGTACTAATAACACTGCCGAATAAGATTTAATTCTGGTTGTAATTTTTAGCTTTGCCCCATTTTTAATACTATTTTCTGAGGCATACCTAATTAAACCTGTAGGCATTTTTACGCTTGTCATTATTGCATCACAAGCATCAATACAAGCGGTACAATTAACACACTCTAATTGAGTACCGTTTCTGATGTCTATCCCTGTTGGGCATACTCTTACACATGCATAACAATCAATACAATCTCCTTGGTTTACTATTACTTGTTCAACTTTTGGAGCTATACTTTTGCAAGTACCATCATTTTTACAATTTCCACATTTGCTGTTACTCTCTTCAACTTTGTTGTGTTTTCCTCTAGGCTCTCCTCTTAAATAATCATAGGCAACCACTATTGAATTTTTATCTAACAGTACACTTTGTAACCTTCCATAGGGGCATACAACTATGCAAGCTTGCTCTCTAAACCACCAATACACAAAAAAGAAAACAGATGTAAAGATTAATAATGAAATTAACGTGCCTACATTTTGAGCAGGATGTTGCAAATAGGATTTTAGCTTATCCATTCCTATAATGTAGGCCAGAAAAAAATTGGCGATTACAAATGATAACGTAAAAAAAGCAATAAATTTTAATGCTCTTTTTTTAATTTTTTCTGTATTCCAGGACATTGTTCTTAATTGTTTTTGCTTTTGACTGTCCCCATCAATCCAATACTCAATTTTACGAAAAACCATTTCCATAAAAATAGTTTGCGGACAAGCCCAGCCACAAAACACTCTTCCAAATACGACGGTAAATAAAATAACAAAAACCACAAAAGTTATCATCCCTAAGCCAAAAATGAAAAAATCTTGTGGCCAAAAAATCATACCAAAAAATATAAACTTACGCTCCAAAATATTAAACATAAAAAGTGGAGCGCCATTTAGTTTAATAAACGGTAAAGTAAAAAACAAGAGAAGATAAAAAATACTAAACCATGTACGTAAATTATATAATTTACCTTTTGGTTTTTTAGGCATTATAAAATTCCGTTTGCCCTCTTTTGAAATTGTAGCAATGGCATCTCTATAACTACCCACCGTATCTGTTACATCAGTATCTTTCATTTTTATTACTTACTTTTAGTGGATACGTCTGTTTTACTAACTGCTGATTTATTTATAACCGAATCGGTTTTAATGGCTTCATTTTCTGTAAACAAATCGCCTTGTGGTTCTTTTGCATTTGGCGGATTTGTACCCTTTAATGTTTTTACAAAACTGGCTATTAAACTCATTTCTTTGGGTGAAAATTCTGTTGCCCAAGATTGCATTCCCTTATCTGCATAACCTACTTTTAAGGTATTATAAATATCATTTAAAGAGCCTTTGTGCAACCAGTAATCATCTGTAAGATTTGGGCCAGCAATACCTTCGCCCTTTGCGCCATGGCAAGCAAGGCACTTTGCCATATATAATTTTTGTCCAGCGGCAATACCTAGTGCATCTGCCATAGGCACATTTTTTTCATCAATTTTATCTTTATTACTTGCTTCATAAATTTCTTTTTCTACTCTTGCAACATCCATCTCTGCTAAATACTCTTCGGTTGGGCTTTTGCCACTGCCAAATCCATGAAAATTAAAAAGATAGATAAAGGCAATTACAATGGTAATATAAAATCCGTACTTCCACCACGGTGGTAAAGCATTATCCAATTCTTTTATTCCATCATAATCATGATCTAGCATAACATCTGCCTCTTTTTCAATAGATACGGCTTTAGTAAAAAATCTTTTATCTAACGTTGCCCATATTGCATTGAATTTGGAAGGAACTTTTTCTTTTTGCGGTAAAAGCTCTGCATATAAACGTTTAATGGAAAACACTAAAAAGAAAATAGCTAATAATTCGGTACAAATCACAATCAAAAACATGTAAAACTCAGTAGAAGATAGCCCACCGTAATTAGGTGCTGTTTTAGTAGTTTCAGCAACAGCAGTTTGAGAAAAAGCTATTTGCGAAGTAAATAAAAATAATAGTGTTAAAAGAGTTGTTCCTATTTTTTTTTGTTTATCAAATACTTGTTTACTAACTTCTACTAATACTCGGCCTAAGCCCCAAATTACAAATGCAAGTACAATAGTTAATATTACTAGCAATATAGTTACCCAATTATAACTAGATGCTTGCGTTTGCTGTATTGGAACTGTAGCATTTTGTGCTAGTAGGTTTATACTTAATAAAACAAAACATGTGCAAAAAAATAACTGTTTTCTTATTGTTTTAAAAATATACATATTGAGTTAATTTATTGTTGTTGAGTTATTGTTGTTGAGTTTTCGTTTTCTTCCGTTTCAAAAGGGATATTAGATAATTTAGTTATGGTTTCCTTTTTCATTCGTTTAACATAGAATAAAAGCAAAACAAAAAAAAGTAAAAAGATAAATAAGGACACCATCGGGTAAATGGTAGCATTATTCATTGTTTCGGTGTATTGTTTAATAAACTTGTACATACATTAATAATTTGAAGTGGCGGTTTTGTTGTTTGTAATATCTTTTCCCATACGTTGTAAATAAGCAATTATAGCTATCACTTCTTTTTTAGGTGATACTTGTATGCTATCCGTTAAAAGATTTTTACTTATTTTATTTGATTGCTCAACCAAATCAGCAACAGCTTGTTTTTCGTACCCTTTTTGATAAGGCACTCCAAGCTTACGCATGGCATTTATTTTTGCTTCGGTGTTAGAAATATCCAAATCGTTTTCTAATAGATTAAGATACGCTGGCATAATACTGCCATTACTTAATGATGCTGGCTCTCTAAAATGTCTAAAATGCCATCCGTCTGTTTTCTTTAAATTACCTACGCCTTCTCTAGCCAAATCTGGCCCGGTTCGTTTACTACCCCATTGAAAAGGCCTGTCATAAACAAATTCACCTGCTTTAGAGTATTCTCCATAACGTTCTGTTTCGCTTCTAAACGGTCGTATCATTTGAGAGTGGCACACATAACAACCTTCTCTTACATACAAATCTCTTCCATGAAGCTCCAAAGGTGTATATGGTTTTACACTTGCAATTGTGGGTACATTTTCTTTTACCATAAATGTGGGAACTAATTCAATAACACCCCCAATTAAAATAACCACTAAACTTAAAATCATTAATTGTATTGGTCTTCTTTCAATAACTCTATGCCAATGCTCCCCTTTATGCTTTACATATTCTTTTGGCAAGGCTGCGGCTTCTGCGGCTTCATTAGCTACTAATTTTCCACTTTTTACAGTTTTGTATAAGTTATAAATCATAAAGCATACTCCTACTAAGTATAATGTACCACCTATTGAACGCATGGTATAAAATGGTTTCATGTAGGTTACTGTTTCTAAAAAACTATATTTTAATTGACCAGCTTCAGTAAACTGTTTCCACATACTGCTTTGTTGAAAACCTGCCCAGTACATAGGTATAGTCCATACTAACATACCTAATGTGCTTAACCAAAAGTGGTTATTAGCTAATTTTTTTGAATACAAATTCGTTTTATACAACCTTGGTATTAACCAATACAAAATACCAAAGGTTAACATACCATTCCAGCCTAAAGCACCAATATGTACGTGGGCAACAATCCAATCGGTGTAATGGGCTACGGCACTTATACTTTTAAGTGAAAGCATTGGCCCCTCAAAAGTTGCCATACCATAAGCAGTAATTGCAACCACCATAAATTTTAAAATAACATCATCTCTTACTCTATCCCATGCACCACGTAAGGTTAATAATCCATTTATCATACCACCCCAGCTAGGAAAAATTAACATAAATGAAAATACCACACCTAATGATTGTGCCCAGTTTGGTAAAGCGGTATATAATAAATGATGAGGCCCTGCCCAGATGTATAAAAATATTAATGCCCAAAAATGTATGATAGAAAGCCTATAACTATAAACAGGACGGTTAGCCGCTTTTGGCATAAAATAATACATTAAGCCTAAGTACGGTGTTGTTAAAAAGAAAGCAACTGCATTATGCCCATACCACCATTGCACCAAAGCATCTTGCACACCTGCATACCAACTATAACTTTGTAACCAACTATAGGGCAAGTGACCAGAGCGTATTATATGCAAAACAGCTACGGTAACAAATGTGGCTATGTAAAACCAAATAGCTACATACAAATGTTTTTCTCTACGCTTAATGATAGTGCCAAACATATTCCAACCAAACACTACCCATATAAGCGTAATGGCTATATCAATTGGCCAAATTAACTCTGCATACTCGGCACCTTGTGTTAACCCAATAGGAAGTGTAATAGCTGCTGCTACAATTATAAGCTGCCAACCCCAAAAATGTATATTGCTAAGTTTGTCGCTAAACATTCTTGCTTTACATAAACGTTGCAAAGAGTAATAAACACCCATAAAAATTCCATTACCAACAAAAGCAAAAATTACTGCGTTAGTATGCAATGGCCTTAATCTTCCAAAGGAAAAATATTGAGTAATATTGAGCGAAGGAAAAATTAATTGCAAGGCTATCCATAAGCCTACCAACATACCTACTGCCCCCCAAATAACCGTGGCAAAGGCAAAATTTCTTACAATCTTATTATCATAGTTAAATTGTTCTACCTGCATAGTTTAGTATTTATTTTTTTGTTGAGTTTTGGTTTGATGCTGTTTTTGATTTTTGTTTTAAGTTGTCAAATAATATTCTAATAGATGGTGTATAATCATCGTCGTACTGACCGCTTTTTACACTCCATAAAAAAGCAACCAAAAAACTTGACGCAACTAGTATACTTATGCCAATTAAAATAAAGAATGCACTCACTTGAAACAATATTGATTATCTGTCAAAAATAGCAGTGGCTTAAAAAAATAAATATGAGGAATATCAAAAGGCGGTATGATTTTAATCAGTTATTATAAAACTGTTGCATTAAACCAAATGAATTCTACTATAAACAATGACAATTGAGGGTAATAATTGTAAGATGTGATTTCAATCATAAACACTTTTATTTTGGTAGTGTAGGTTTACACTATCACTAAATAATAAACTAACAAATATGAGAAGTAGTATAAAAAATTTCGTTTTAACAGGTACACTATTTTTAGCTATTAGTTGCAGTAATTCATCAGATACTAAAACTACTACAACCACTACACCCAAAGATGCTAATACACCCAGTGCCGAACAAGCTGGAGTTGTGGATGATATATCTGCAAAAAACGTAGTACAAGTAGCAATTGGAAGTAAAGACCACACTACGTTAGTAGCTGCAGTTAAAGCCGCAGAGCTGGTAGATGTATTGAGCACTACCGGGCCATTTACAGTATTTGCCCCTACCAATGCTGCTTTTGACAAATTACCTGCAGGTACCGTTGATGGTTTGTTAAAGCCTGAAAAGAAAGATGCGTTGATAGATATTTTACAGTATCATGTTTCAGTTGGTGTATTTAAGCCAGATATGCTGCAGGAAGGGCAATCTATTGGACAGGTAAATGGTGGAAATATTACAATCAGCAAAAAAGCAGATGGCATTTATGTGAATGGTACAGCAAAAATTATCGCTTCAATACCTGCATCTAATGGAATTATTCATGTAATTGATGGGGTATTATTACCACCCCCTGCAAAATAAGATTACATATTTTTAGAAAAACTATCAAAGCATCCTGTATTTAAGGATGCTTTTTTTATTTGAAGGCTTAGAATATTTTATCTGTGGAAGATGGCTCATTTATAATTTTAATTTGCATTACAGTTGAAATACTTTTTGCTCGTTGTTTAACCAGTTCGGCAGTTGTACCGGCAAATAACGCATCTACAGCAGTACAAAATAAATAATTCCATTGCCTGAAATGAGCTTTTGTTAAAGGGAATAGGCGGCTTATATGTTTGTGTAGCTCCATTGGGTTTCCGGTATAAGAACCAGTATAAAAAAGCATGTTTTCAAAAAAATCATACATAATAGGTAAATGTTTCTCCAAGTTTACGTTGGCTATTTCAAAAAATATAAAGCCAATCTGTTCATCTTTTTTTATTTTACTGTAGAATTCATCAACCAACATTTCAATATCTTTTCTAGTAGCAATATCTTTTTTCATCTGTTTAACAATTTTTTGCCCATTACAATTACAAATCTTTATTACTAAATTTCCTTAACGACAACCATGTTGGAATAACTATCCAACTAAACAATACAGAAAAAGAAATAACTAGCCCGGTTTGTGTACCAAAAAAATCTTTAAAAATGGCACCGGTATAACCCATAAGTGCCGATACATCCATCTTTAATAAAATTAAAATGCGGCTTAAGTCAATGGGATTAAAAGCAACTACGCCAACCATCATTTTTTCTAAAGGGTAATCGGCAAACTGAAAAAGGATAAACAAAACCAACCCATCAAAAATGATGGAAAAATAAAGCCATAATAAAATAACCACGCCAATGCCTTTTGCTTTATCCCTTGCCATAACTGCTGCAAGCATAGCTATCCCCACAAATATTACGGATAACAAAAGCCCTGTGCCTAACATCATAAATCCTGTTGCGGTAGCTTCATATAGTAGAATAGGAATACCAGCTCCAATAAAAAATGCAAATGCTATTGATGTTGCCAAACCAGTGAAAATACTTAACCAAATGGTTTTTCTTTTTAAAGGCTGACTAACCAACAACTCTAAAAATTCGGAGCTGTTGTACACATAAATAGCCGAAAACAATAAACTTACTAATGGCACAATAATTAAAATAATATTTAGCAGACTTAATAACCCTTTTGCTGAATTATCTTCCAAATTAAAAATAGTGATGGAAATTAAAAACAATAAAGCGGTATAGGCCAGCATAATTTTATTACGC
The DNA here is from genome assembly GCA_031377245.1 of Bacteroidota bacterium. GTDB lineage: Bacteria > Bacteroidota > Bacteroidia > Chitinophagales > Chitinophagaceae > Ferruginibacter. Next base: position 132,376 of record JANMEU010000017.1, on the reverse strand, counting down.
AGAATATCTATAATTACATATTTGATAATTTTTTTCATACTCTATCTTTGTAACATAACATTTGCAATAGCTTTAGATAATTTCTCCTCTCCTGTTTCTTCTTGTAAACTGGTAATACTTTTATGAAAACATAGTTTGCCATCCTGCATGTAAATTACCTGGGTTATCAAATCATCTAACTCACTTAATACATGCGATGTAATTAAAACTAGTTTACCTTTATTTTTTTCTTTTATAATCTTCTCTTTTAATATCTCTGATGACACAGGATCTAAACCTGCAGTTGGTTCATCCAGTATCAGCACATCGGGGTTAAAAAGAAATGCCAGTGCTGCGCTAACTTTTTGCCTAGTACCACCAGATAGTGTTCGCATTCTTTTTTTCAACATATCATTTAGTCCAAACAGATCAATTAATTCTTTATCAAGCACATCATCTTTCTTAGCTCGGATATCCTTCATCATATCTAGCACTTGGCCAATAGTCATGTTTTCGGGATAGCGGCCAATTTGTGGCATATAACCAATGTCAGCACGGTATGTCCAACTATGCTTAATGTTATTTCCGTTGAAGGTAATAAAACCACTATCGCAAACTACCATTCCTAAAATACTTTTTATTAAGGTTGTTTTACCGCAACCATTAGGGCCAATGAGGGCAATACATTCGCCTTTGTTACAAGTAACAGAAACATTGTCCAATGCTTTTAGTTTTCCGAATTTTTTCGACACATTACTTGCAATAATCATAACGGCAAAGGTTTCATTAAAGGATGTTCGTCTTTTAAATTTTCTGGCGTAAGTGATGGCAATATTTTTTCTGTTTTATCTAGTAAAGAGGTCATCAGGCTGCGAAAAAGTATCATTGCCGGAGGGTTCTGTTCAATAATCATTGCATACAAACTAACGGGCCTGTATGGTATATCGCCTAATTTATCTTTATTTAAATCATACCCCTCATACTTATCCCAAAAGTTATTAGTAAACGTATTTAAAACTAGGTTACCGTTTGTTCCCACATCGAATGTGTTGCTTTTAAAATTATTTTTTAATACGGTAACCTCCATGCAACTAGCCTGTATCTTCATGGCCCATCCGTTACTTTCAAAAGTATTTTTTTCAAGCTGAATACGGCTAGCACCTTCCATAAAAATGCCAACGGTGTTTTTTACAAAACGGTTAGTTTCTATATAACTGTCACTTATTTCTTTTAGTAATAAACCATATGCCCCATCTCCCCAGTTTTGTTCAAAATAATTATGAATCATTTTTACATGATTACTGAACATAACAGCTACCCCGGCATCGTTATTTTTAAAAACATTACCGATGTATGCATCGTTATTACTAAACATAAAGTGAAGGCCATAACGAAGATTTTTTTCAGAAACATTACGCCAAATAATGGAGTTAGTTACAAACTCAAAATATATTCCATCCCGATGGCCCGAAACTGTGTTGGCTATAATACGCATACTATCGGCTTTCCAACAATGAATGCCATTACCACTTTGTTGCTCCTCCTTACTATATGATAAAAGTTTGTTTTTTTCGATAGTACAATTTGTACCATACTGGGTGTATATACCAAAGAAGGTATCTTCTAAAATATTATTTCGTATCACTACATCTCTGCAGCTATAAATTTTAATTCCGGCATAATCTTCTATACTTGAAATACCTGAATGTATAACCTTAAAACCATCAACCACTACTCCGTTTGCTTTAATAGAAATTACCTCATATTTATTATCGCCATCCAGTACCGGATGATTGATACCGATAAGAAAAATAGATTTATTAATACTAATATTTTTCTCGTGATAATGACCTTGTTCAACCAAAACAGTATCGCCATTTACAGCTACAATTAATGCATGCTGAATAGTTTTAATTGTTTGTTGTTTTCCTATGCGGATGGTTTTTGCATATAGATTGTTTACAAAAAAAGCAAGTACCGATATGTAAATTATTTTTTTCAAGGTTTAATTAAATTATTCCAAGTAAGGGTATTGCCGGAAAACCTTTTTTGAACGGTTACTAAACTATCGGCATTATCAAATGCAGCTACATTGCCGGCCATGGGGCTCCTTAATGCTTCGCTTTTTAAAAGTAAAGCTGTATTTATATTTATTAACTGGTGGGTGCCGGAAAAGTTGGTGAGATAATAATCTTTTATATCACCTGGTTCTATATCTTTTGTTTTGATATAAGCTACAATACAATGTACATCATCAAACTTATAAACCTTGCCCTTTTTTGTTACTATTTCTGCCCCAAAACGAACATCGCTGATGGCCATTTTACATACATAACAATTATCACTACCTGTTTTAATGGGCTCTGGCCCTACCTTACAGGCAGAGAGGTTTATTATAAATATTAATGCAGCAATTGATGTAGCTAATTTTGTTGTTTTAATAATTTTTCTACTACTTCGCCACACTATAAAAGTACAAAAAACCAAAACACCACCAACCGCAATAAATATCCACCCACCAATATCAGGCATAGAGTATGCCCCAAAATTAAGCAGTTGTTTAAAGCCTATTAAGGGTGGTTGATACGCCATGCCGGGAACAATAATAGCAGCATCAGGATTTAAATTATGTCCATAATTATATTCCCATCTCCAAAAATCGTACATGGCTAAAATACCAAAGCTTACAAACAATATAGTTAATAGGTATAGTAATTTTCTTTTTGCAATAATGGCGGTTACGATAAATAATAATGCAAAAAAACCAATGATATAAGGCAATAGTTTAAACTCTATAAAATCTTCGGTATGCAAAGTTTTCATACCAATATAATGGTTTAACCCGTTAATGATATCTACATTACCTCCAAGTTTATCAGGATATATAAGCATCATCAACCCTTCAGGATATTGTGGAGCCACCAAATCAATTCGCCACATGGGTACAAATAATACAGCAATCAATGCCAATCCACAAAGTATCAATAGTAACTTAACCGAGTGCTTTAATTTATCCTTATTCATGTTTTCTTTTTATCAATTCAATAAAAAAGGAGCAGACTTTTTATCAGCCTGCTCCTTTCGCTTATAAAATTATTTCTTTTTAACTGTGTCAGAAACCGGGTAATTTTTACCTGTACTGAATAATAATGGAGTATTGCTTCCTGCAGGCGAAACCCTTATGTAGCCTGTCATTTCCTGGTGCAATGCACTACAGAAATCGGTACAATACATAGGAAATGTACCTACTTTACTAGGCAACCATTTTAAGGTTTGTGTTTCGCCGGGCATGATAAGTAATTCAGCATTGGCAGCACCTTTAACAGCAAAACCATGCGGCACATCCCAATCTTGCTCCAAGTTGGTAACATGAAAATAAACTTCATCACCCATTTTAATTCCTTCAATATTATCAGGTGTGAGGTGAGATCGGATAGCTGTCATATATACATGAACTTTGTTTCCCTCTCGTACAACTTTTGTTGCCCCTTCACCATTAGCTACATAAGGGTGCTTATTTTCTTCTATTTTAAAGAATTTTTGCGACTTACTTTTTATAAGATCTGCAGAAATTATTTGAGCATAGTGTGGTTCACCAATGGTTGGAAAATCGAGAATCAACTGCATTTTATCGCCGCTGATATCATACAACTGTGCACTTTGAGCAAGTTCTGGCCCTGTTGGTAAATATCTATCCTTGGTAATTTTATTATAGGCAACTAGGTATTTACCTTTTGGAGATTTAGTATCTCCATGAGCAACAGTTAAGTGACCAACTGAATAGTATGTAGGTACCCTATCAACAACTTTCAAGTCTTTTATATTCCATTTAACCACTTCAGATGAAACAAACATGGATGTATAAGCATTACCCTTATTATCAAACTCGGTATGTAAAGGGCCAAGACCGGGCTTCTTCACTTCGCCATACAAAACTGATTCGTATTTCAAAATAGGAACACCATCAAATTCGCCAATAAAATCTTTAGCTGCAATGGCCTTTTGTAATTTATCAAAACTAAAAACCGGAATTAATGCAGCCAATTTTCCACTGCCTACAATGTATTCGCCTGTTGGGCTTACATCGCAACCGTGTGGTGATTTCGGGCATGGAAAAAAGTAACAGATATCTTTCAAGTCTTTTGCATCTAGCACCGTAACTTCTGTTTTTATTTCAGATGTTGCAGAATGGGTAATATCGCTATACCTGTTTGATGCATATCTTACTGATTGCTTTCTTCCTTTACCTGCTTTTAAATATTCTTCTGCTTTTTTCCAGTTTACCGCCATAATAAAATCCTTATCTTTTTGCGAAGCATTTACCTCAAGCAATGTATTTGCTTGCTCGGTATTATAACAAGAGAAGAAGAACCAACCATGTGATACGCCTTTACCAGCACGGCTCAAATCAAAATTAACACCAGGGCAAAGTATTTGAAATGAAATATCCATTTTACCATCTTCCTTTGCCACGCTAATAAAACTTAGTGTGCCTTTGAAATTTTGTTTGTAGGTATTAATTGGCACATCACCATTTTTATCATCGGGCGGTACACTAAAACGAGTACCGGCTACAACATATTCTGTATTTTCTGTAATGAATGGAGATGAGTGATTACCGCCACTGTTTGGCAACTCAATAATTTCTGCAGTACGAAAAGTTTTAAGATCAATTCTTGCAACACGGGGCGTATTGTTTGCATTACCAAAAGCCCAACGCCCATCATAATCACCATTGGTTTTAGACATTTGTACATGATGCAAATCATCCCAAGGCACAAAACCATGTGATGTGTTTAGCATAGGTTTTGTTTCTTCGCTGTAACCCCAACCTTTTTCGGGATCAACCGAAAAAACAGGAATTACTCTAAGCAAACGACCCGAGGGTAAACCATACGCACTCATTTGGCCACTGAAGCCTCCTGAAACAAAATTGTAAAACTCATCATACTTACCCGGGGCTACATAGGTTTTTGCTGCAGCATCTGAACTTACTGCCGAGCCTGCATTTTTTGGTTTACAGGCATTAAAGCCCAACAGTAAAATGAATGCGAAAATAGTTACTGTTATTCGTTTATAATTTTTCATGTTGATTATTTTTTAATTGAAAGTCTATATTATTTTACACCATCATTCTTACGCATAAACTCGTATAAAGCCCTTGCATCCTCATCGGATAAATTTTGGTTGGGCATTCTTACTAAGCAAATTTCTAATTGAGCTTGTGCTTTAGGATCTTTATTTAGCATCTCATCAGTATTCGTACTAAAATTCAAAATCCATTCTGGTGTGTGCCTGCTTGTTACACCTTTCCATCCCGGACCAACTAATTTTTCATCTGTAAGTTTATGGCAGCTGCTACATTTTACCCCAAAAACTTTTTCGCCATTGGCAGCCATTGCTCCATCTAAAGAAGCTCCAACTTCTACTTTAGTAAACTTTCCTTCGCCCCTTTTTGGGTCATACGATGGATTTTCAGAAGCGGTCTCCGAAGTTTTCTTTGCATAGGGATCATCTGTAGTAGCCTTTGTATCGCTACCTGCGCCGCCGCCGCAGGCAGCTATTAGTAAACTCATGCTTAAAATAACTGCTAGTTTTTTCATTTTATTTTTTTTAGTTTATTAATTATTTACAAGATTACACCAGCATTTAATTATAATTTATGCGTTTAATCATATCTCTTAAATACTCCTAACTCCTATTAGTTTATTATTTCCATCGTTTATTTAACCTATTGATAATGATATTTTTATGATTTTTTTTGAGCTATGTATTTAATTATATGATTATAATCATACTTGTACATATTCATAATCATCAAACTAAACAGTTAAGAAAATTAAGTTTACATGTAACCTAATTACATCAATAATGATTGACATCGATATTTTATTAGCATGTGGTGCTGCATACAAAAAGATTGCAGCTAACGAAATAATTTTTAGAGAGGGCGCATGTGCACAATTTTATTACCAATTAGTAAGTGGTAGTGTACGATGGGTAAATATTAATGAAGAAGGAAAAGAATTTTTGCAGGTAATGATTGAGCCAGGCGATTGTTTTGGAGAATTGCCTTTATTTGATGGTCAACCATTTGCTGCAACTGCAATTGCCAATGAAGATGCTGTTATTATTCGCTTACACTGTTCTATTTTTCATCAATTAATAAAAGAAACTCCAGAAATTCATTTTGCTTTTAGCAAATTGCTTTCCGAAAGATTAAGGCTTAAGTTTTTAATTTTAAAAGAAATGGCAAACCATAATCCAGAGCATAGCATTTCATCGTTACTCAGTTACTTTAAGCAAACCAAAAAAAATATTTGCCCAAAGTGTAATAAAATAAATCTTACCCGCCAGCAAATTGCAGATATGATGGGGCTTAGGGTAGAAACAGTTATACGTACCATTAAAAGCTTGCAACAAAAAGGGCTATTGACTATTGATAAAGGCAAAGTTTATTGTTGAGTATGATTTGAATCATAGAACTAAGAAATGTGTAATGCTTTCTTTGCTGTAAAAGTAGAATATGACACTACCTGCAAAAAAGTGGTTAAAAATAGCCTTATGTAACTTACTTATTGTGGTAGGCATAGGTGTTGTTTTAAGGTACAAAATTGCATTTTCACTTCCTTTCATTAACCAAAAGCATTTACATCATGGCCACTCTCATTTTGCATTTGTTGGTTGGGTTTCTCAAGCCCTAATGATTTTTTTGGTTGATTACTTAGCCAAACAAAAAAAAGAAACTGCTATTTTTAAAAAATACAATTGGCTTTTAACAGCAAACTTATTCAGTGCATATGCAATGCTTATTAGTTTCCCTATTGAAGGGTATGGTTTGTTTTCAATAAGTGCATCTACACTTTCAATAGTTATTGCCTATATATTTTCTGTTACTTTTTGGAAAGATTTGAATACGGTTAAAGAAAAAAATATTTCGCACTTATGGTTTAAGGCTGCCTTGGCATTTAATGCATTTTCTTCGTTAGGTGCTTTTGCTTTAGCGTTTATGATGATTAAAAGAGTTGTTCATCAAAATTGGTATTTAGCTGCTGAGTACTTTGATCTTCATTTTCAATACAATGGATGGTTCTTTTTTGCTTGTATGGGATTGCTAATGTTAAAACTACCTTTAACAACTTCATATGAAAAAATGAAAAAAGTTTTTATTTTATTTTTTGGTGCAGCAATTCCTGCATATTTTTTATCTGCCCTTTGGATGAATATTCCAACTTGGGTTTATGTTTTAGTAATACTTGCAGCTATACTACAAATTTATGGTTGGGTATTAACAGTTAGTATACTAAAAAAAGCAAGGTTGCAATTAAAAGAATCCCTAACTGATATTGGAAAATGGATTTTAATTTTATCGGCCATTGCCTTAAGCATAAAACTATTACTACAACTAGGTTCTACCATTCCCTCATTAAGTAATTTGGCATTTGGCTTTAGGCCAATAGTAATTGGTTATTTACACCTGGTTTTATTAGGCGTAATTACCCTTTTTATTTTGGGTTATACATTTGCAAACATACGTTCAGCAATCAATAAAAATATAGTTACTTCGGCAGTAATATTTTGTATTGGAGTAATAGTTAATGAATTTTTTTTGATGGCACAAGGTGTTGCTGCACTTTACTATATTAATATTCCTTACATAAACGAGGCACTATTAGTTACAGCAGTAGTTATGTTTTTGAGTATGTTTTTTTTGGTGTTGAATTATAAACCAACTAGTGCTACAAATACCACAAGCACTTAAAACCAGTATTTACTATAACCCTTTTGCATTTGCACTTAATGAAGATAATAGGGTAACTAATAGCACAATACTAATACTACTTATAGGCATTAATATTGCTGCTATCATTGGCGATAAAACGCCTTGCACAGCAAAGGATAAACCGACTATATTATAAAGTATAGATAAAATAAAACTAGCTGTTATAATGGTTTTTCCTGATTTGGCATAGGCAATAAATTTAGCCATTAGCTTTACATTATTACCATCTAAAATAGCATCGCAAGCTGGAGAAAACTGTGCTGTATTATCACTAACTGCTATGCCAACATTACTTTGCATTAAAGCACCTGCATCATTTAATCCGTCGCCAAGCATTAATACATTAGTATTGCTTTGCTGGCAATGCTTAATAAAATCAAACTTACTTTGTGGCGATTGGTTAAACCTCATCTCTACATTTGCTCCAAATAATTTTTTCAGATTATCATTTTCGCTATCGTTGTCTCCTGTTAAAACAGATAAGGATAATTGCTGCTCTTTTAATGTTTTTACCAACTCAGCTACTCCTTCTCTGTACACATTACTAATATTAAATTTTCCTAAGTGAACACCGTTTATTACAATATGCACTTGCGACCCAGAAGAATCAAAACTAATTAACTGTTTGTTGTTTTCTTTAATAAACTCAATGGACCCCATTATAACTTGTATCCCATGTACGGTTCCCTCTAACCCTTTTCCAGAGAATTCCTTGAAATTTTCAATAGTATTTTTTTGGTCGTTATCCTTACCTAAATAAGCAGCAATTATTTTACTAAGTGGATGAGAAGATTGTGTGGCTAAAGCTTTTACAGCACTTTTTTCGGCAGTAGTTAATGGTGTGCCTTCGTAATGTATAGTAGAGGCACTATTTTGTGTAATTGTACCGGTTTTATCAAAAACAACAGTTTGTATTTTTGCTAATGCTTCAATTACGGATGCATTCTTTAAATACAATTTATTTTTACCAAAAATACGCAGCATATTTCCATAAGCAAATGTGGTAGATAATAAAAGCGAACAGGGACAAGCCACAATTAAAACAGCAGACACAGCAGGCAAAATTTTAGTGGTATCTACAAAGGTCCAATAAAGTAAAGTGGCCATTGCTACTGCAAACAACGCTAGCGTAAAATATCGACTCCAAGGATGAATAAAAGATTTTTCTTCGTTTTTTTTCTTTGCAAAAATGTTATTATTCCAAAGTTGTGTAATATAACTTTGTGATACCTCTGCTATCACCTCTAATTCAATAGCAGTTCCTATTTGCTTACCTCCAGCATAAACAAGTTCTCCTATATTTTTTTGTACGGGTACATTTTCTCCACTAACAAAACTATAATCAATATGGGCATTTCCACTTATAAGAAAACAATCGGCCGGAATTGTTTCTTCATTTCTTATGATTATTCGATTACCCTTTTGTACCTCTGTAACTGGGCAATTTTTTTCAACCCCTTGTTTAATAATACTAACGCCTAAAGGAAAGTACGAGAGGTAATCTCTTTCAAAAGAAAAAGAATCATACGTTTTATCTTGAAACCACCTGCCAATAAGCATAAAGAAAACAATACCCGTACCCGAATCTAAATAACCAGCTCCATTGCCGCTAACAATTTCGTAATAACTTCTTATATATGTTACTAAAATGGCTAAGGCAATAGGTGCATCAATATTTAAAGAATTTTGTCGCAATGCTTTAAAAGCAGATGTAAAAAAACCAGAAGCACTATAAAATAATACAGGCAACGACAAGCCTAAACTAAGCCAGGTAAAGGTTTCTTTTAGTCCAGCTTGCTCAATATTACCTGCTGAAAAGTATTCTGGAAAACTTAACATCATAATATTGGCAAAGCAAAAACCAGCAACACCAATTTTATAAATACGGCTACGATTAAACGTTGATGTTTTTTTTGTTTCAACATCGTTCAAGCTAATAGTTGGTTCGTAGCCAATAAAAGCTAAAAGTTCTACAAGCTTACATAACGAAATTTTATGCGGATTAAAAGCTACAAAAATTTCTTTTCGTTGAAAATTAGTTTGCGATTTTATTACCCCTTCGTTAATACGATGCAAATTTTCTAACAAATAAATGCAAGATGAACAGTGTATTTGAGGCAAATAAAATGTAACGTTTATTTGGGTATCACTTTGAAATTGTGCTAATTTTTTGATGAGCAGAGCATCATCCAAATAGGCAAACCTATCGCTTGCAAATTTACCTTTTACTTTCAATCCAGGATTTTTATCAAAGTCATAATAAATACAAAGGTCATTTTCGCTTAGCAATAAATATACTTGCTTACACCCTTCGCAACAAAATGCTTTTTCCTCTTTATAAATATCAATGCCGTTACAATCTTCCCCACAATGAAAGCACTGTTTATTAATAGCTGATTTTATTTTTGGGGAGGTAGTTTGTTGCATGAATAACTAAATTATTTTTTAAAGGTTGTAATGCCCAAAATTTTATACAATGGGCAAAAGGAAATAAGTGCTGTTAAAAGAGGCACTATAGACACTAAACCCCACCAACTTTTAAAATAAAAACCTGCTATTGCAATAACTATTGCTACTATAAAGCGCATTAGCTTATCTGTTTTTCCTACGTTAACCTCCATAAAATAAGTTTAAGTTAATAACTACAAAAATCTACAATAGTAATAAAGTTAAAAATGATAGGTATCAATATCCTTAATGACTGTTATCATGCATTATTTTTTTAGCCATTAAAATAGCCTATTTTTACCTTGCTTTTTGGATAAAACCCAAACACAATGCAACAAACCATCTCTTTAAAAGTACTACCCTCCGAAGCTGCAGATGATAGCATCTTAAAAAAAATAATTGCCACTTCGTGTGGTGTAAAAGAAAATGCCGTTACCGGATTTTATCTACAAAAAAAATCAATTGATGCTAGGGCAAAAACTATTTGGGTAAACCTTACTCTAATAGCATTTATTAATGAGCCTTTCCATAACAGAGCGTTAATAAACACCACTTTTAAGGAGGTAACAAACGCCACTAAAAGCGTTGTAATAATTGGAGCCGGGCCTGCTGGCTTATTTGCAGCATTGCAATTAATTGAAGATGGTATAAAGCCAATTATTTTAGAAAGAGGAAAAGATGTAAGAGCAAGACGTAGGGATTTAGCCATACTAAATAAAGAGGGCATTGTAAATCCAGAGAGTAATTATTGCTTTGGCGAGGGTGGAGCAGGTACCTATAGCGATGGTAAATTATATACAAGAAGTAATAAAAGAGGCAGCATTGATAAAATTTTAAACCATTTTGTACGATTTGGTGCCGATGAAAATATTTTATACGAAGCACACCCACACATTGGTACTAATAAATTACCACAAATTATTACGGCTATGCGTAACCAAATAATTGATTGTGGTGGCCAATTTTTATTTGAAAAAAAAGTAACCGATTTTATCATTGAAAACAACACTGCTATTGCAGTAAAAACTGCAGATGGAAATAGGTTTGATGGTGACGCATTTATTTTAGCTACCGGGCATAGTGCTAGAGATATTTTTGAATTACTCCACCAAAAAAATATTTTAATAGAAGCAAAACCTTTTGCATTGGGTGTTCGTATCGAGCATCCGCAAGAGTTAATAAATGAATGCCAATATAAAAGTAATGTAACAAATAAAGTATTACCACCAGCGGCTTATTCTTTAGTGCAGCAAGTAAATGGCAGAGGTGTTTTTAGTTTTTGTATGTGCCCAGGCGGTATTATTGCCCCTGCAGCAACAAGTGCTAACGAATTAGTAGTAAATGGATGGAGCCCTAGCAAAAGAAATAATCCTTATGCGAATAGTGGAATGGTTGTTACGGTTGAGTTGGAAGATGTTTTAAGGGAGTTTAGAAGTATAGAAAAGTTTAGAAGTTTAGATGCAAGCAACCCTTTATTAATGATGTACTTTCAACAAATGGTAGAGCAAAATTGTTTTAGTGCTGGCGGCGGAAAATTTGTTGCGCCTGCACAACGTATGGTTGATTTTAGTAACAACACCTCTTCATCAACATTACCTGATTGTTCTTATCAACCAGGTTTAGCAGCAACTAATTTAATAGATGTTTTACCAAATTTTGTATACAGTGCTTTAGCAAAAGGTTTTATAGAATTTGGTAAAAAAATGAAAGGGTATTTTACAAACGAAGCAGTTGTGGTAGCTACAGAAAGTCGTACATCATCTCCTGTACGTATACCAAGGGATAATGAAACACTCTCCCATCCTCAGTTAAATAATTTATACCCCTGTGCCGAAGGTGCAGGATATGCTGGCGGAATTGTAAGTGCAGCAATGGATGGAGAAAGAGTAGCTAAGCAATGTGCTAATGTACTGTTGTGATAATGTGTCAACAGCTCAATTTTTTAACCGATGTAATACTTTATAATTAATTTTTGCCGCTTATAATTTTCATAACTTTTTTTTCTATTAGTAAACCCTACATTTACACTATAACTCTTTAATATGAACATTTTAGAATTACATAATCTAAAAAAATATTTTGCTACTCAAAAAGCAGTAGATGATATTAGCTTAGAAATTGGCAAAGGAAAGATTTTTGGTTTACTTGGTCCAAATGGTGCAGGTAAAACCACCTTAATACGAATGATTACGGGAATATTTTACCCCGATGCTGGTGAAATAATTTTAAAAGGCAAAAAATTTGACCCAGAAAATGATGCCCAATATATTGGTTACATGCCCGAAGAGAGAGGCTTGTATAAAAAAATGAAAATTGGTGAGCAAGCACTTTACTTAGCACAACTAAAAGGTATGGGCAAGCAAGATGCTATGCACAAAATAAAAGATTGGTTTAAGCGGTTGGAAATGGAAAGCTGGTGGAATAAAAAAGTTGAAGACTTAAGTAAGGGAATGGGGCAAAAATTACAGTTTGTTATTACTGTATTGCATGAGCCAGATTTAATTATTTTGGATGAGCCCTTTAGTGGCTTAGATCCTATAAATGCTAATTTAATTAAAGATGAAATTTATAGACTAGCACAAAATGGTACAACTATTATTTTTAGTACACACCGTATGGAGCAAGTAGAGGAAATTTGCGATCATATTGCGTTAGTAAATAAAGGAAAGAAAATTTTAGATGGAACTGTAGCCGACGTAAAGCAAAATTATAAAGAAAATTTATTTAGTGTACAACTAGAGGGTATTCCTTCAACTATTAATTCAGCTTCGTTTAATTTAGTAAACACTTATAAGCAAGAATTAATTGTAAAAATAAATGAGGGGTATAAAGCAAATGATGTACTAAATTATTTTATTAGTAATGAAAGTAATATTGTTTCGTTTAAAGAAATATTACCATCGCTTAATGATATTTTTATTAAGTTGGTAGAAGGCACCCCAACTGCTAGGCAATTTGAAACTATTTCGGCTTAACTAACACCTTCATAAAAAAATTACAATGAAAAAAATATTTTTAATTATACAAAGAGAATTTTTAACAAGAGTAAGAAAGAAAACCTTTATTATTGGCACCATTCTTTTTCCATTGCTTTATTTGGCCTTAATTTTTGGCACTGGCTATATTGCAGAAAAAACCAAGGAAGATTTAAAAGTAGCACTTATAGATAATAGTGGCTTGTTTACTCAAAACTTACTAACTGAAACCAATGCAGGAGATACATTAAATAAACTAAAGCTACTAACCACAGATTCAGAAAATATTATTGCACATTTTGATTCGTTAGGGTATGATGGCTATATGGTTATTCCTCAAAATTTTGATTGGAAAAAAGGCGTAGATAGTATTTTAATTAATACAAAAAAATCGTTTGGGTTAGGTGCATTTTCCCCCATTGAAAAAAAATTAAATAATGCTTGGAAAAAAATTAGAAACGATAGTTTAGGTATAGATACTGTAAAAGAAAAAATTATTGCAAAAAATATATCGCTTAAATTAAATAACGAAAAAAATAAAACGGCTAATGCAGGTGCTGCAACTATGATAGGTTATGTGTGTGGTTTTTTAATGTACTTAATTTTATTGTTATACGGTAGCCAAGTAATGATGGGCGTTACCGAAGAAAAAACAAACCGAATTGCTGAGGTTGTAGTATCTAGTGTAAAACCATTTCAATTAATGATTGGTAAAATTGTAGGTATAGGAATGGTTGCTTTAACTCAATTTTTAATTTGGATAGCTTGCATCTTTTTAATTTATAATTTAACTAAATCATCTGAAGCTAGTGGTGGTGCGGCTTCATCAATAGTAGGAGATATACAACGAATATTTACAACAGTTAATATTCCCTTGGTAGTTGGCTGTTTTATATTTTATTTATTGGGAGGTTTCTTCTTTTATTCTTCTTTATACGCCGCTATTGGTAGTGCAATAAACGAAGATATGAGGGAAGCTCAATCCTTAAGTTTTCCTATAACCATGTTGGTTATTTTTTCTATTGCATTAATGACTCCTGCAATTGCAAACCCTAGTAGCAAAATAGCCGTTTGGGCAAGTATAATACCATTTAGTTCACCCATTGTAATGATGGCTCGTATTCCGTTTGGTGTACCTAATACTGTACCATGGTGGCAACTGGGGTTATCCATGGTTTTCTTAATTGTAGGCTTTATGTTAACCACATGGTTTGCTGCAAGAATTTACCGTACAGGTATATTAATGTATGGTAAAAAACCAAGTTGGAAAGAAATGATAAAATGGGCTTTTACAAAATAAAAATTACTTTGTTTCAACAATTGAATCATCATTAGTCTCTTTTGGCTTACTAGCTTTTTCAATGGCCTTATTTAATTCGTTGCCCAGGTAATTACTAATTACTTTCCAACTTACTAAAATTAAGCCTAAAAACATACCTAAAAATGCACCAACCAATGCATACATAATTTTAGACTTTTGCACTACATCAAATGGAGGTTCAGGTTTATCTAGTGGCTCAATTATGGGTGTTTCTTTTTGTAGTTTATAGGCTGCAGATTCTCTATTATTTATAGCATAATAGTATTGCGACTGTACGGTTTGCTTTTCTAATTGAAGGTTTATTTTTGGAATACTAAAACGTTTTAATTGTTCATCTGTAAAAAAAGTTTTTTCGTCTAATTTAATTGCTTTAGCATCTAAAACATCTAATACTCTTTTTAAAGAATCCGCTTTTTGAACTGCAAATTCAAAATCAATTTGAGCTTTTTTCTTTTTTAAATCAATATAAAATTCAGATAATTTATCAATATAAACATAGCTTACTTCTTTAGCTAAATCGGGACTACTATTTTGATAAATTAATTCTAAAATTCCATTTTTACCAACCTTTGCTGTAAAAGCTCCCCTTAACATTGAGCTTGCCGTATTTACCAATGCTAAACTATCAGTTGGCATTTTTATAGGTACAAACTGCATAAAACCTTTATGCTTATTATTTTCTTCAATTAGTAATTCGGCTATTGTTTTATTGGCAAATTGTGGTAACCGTACCATAGCAACAGCTTCTCTTGTTCTTCTACTAGCTGCTAATTCTACAATATTAATAGAAGCATCGGACGTAAACGATTTTGGAGCATCTGCTATACCTAATAAACTTCCAATAGCAGAGCCAGATACCGAATTATCGCTAGTGGAGTTTAGAGGAAATACAGTTGATCTTGCAACATAAATCCCAACATTTTGCTTAGCTAAATAATAAAAAAATCCAGCAAACAACAACCCTATTAAAAGTATTACCCAACTAAATTTTTTAATTCGGTCTAATAATTTTTTTACTAGTTCTACAGTATTCATTTAAAATGGATTATTGTAATAAAATTAATTTAGTGCTCTAGCAATAATTGCTGCAACTGCTATTGGGATACTTGCTAGTACAACTTGTAACACTGCATCAGTAACTTCCCTACCTTCTGGTCTAAATGGTACAGTAATGGTTGCACCTTCTTCTACCCTTGGATAAAAATGGAAGAAAAATATATTCGTTGTTCTTTTACTTTTTCCATTGGCATAAGTTACGTACACTCTTTTTTTCCAAGGCCTAACTCCAAACCCCCCAGCCTTATCAATATAATGTCCTACGCTGGTATGTTCTTTATCAAATGTAAGTTTTAAAGGAGATTGTACAGTACCTGTTACGGTCACAAAAGGGTTTATTTCAGGCACAAAAATAATATCGCCTTCTTGCAGTATTACATCGTACTTAGAGTTTTTGTATTTTAATGCTTTATATAAATCTATACTTACAGGCTCTTGTGCAACTTCTGCTAAACTTGTTTTTACAGAGTCCAATACAATACTTCCAATTGAATCTGTTAGTCCTGTTACATTTTTTGTAACATTATCTCTATAAAACTGAGTTTTTTTACGATATAAAATTGCACCGCTTACATCTGCATTTTCTCTTAATCCTCCTGCCCTGGCTATGTAGGATGTTAATCGTTCGTTTTTACTTAATCTTGGATAAGGGCCAGAGTATTTTACCAAGCCGTTTACTTGAACTAATTGTTGCAATTCAAACGTTGGGTTTTTACGAACATACACTTGATCATAAGGTTTAAGTGTATAGCTAGCCGATACACTATCAAGTTCGAGAGTAGGTAAAACTTTCATTGATTGCATAATCGTTCTTGTAGGTGTTTGATTACTTTTGGCTGAGTCAATATCAATAACACTCGAAATTTCAATTCGTCCATATTCTGCAGATTGTTTTAGCCCTCCAGACAAATACAATAAATCTTGCAATGTCATTCCGCCATATTTATTAACTTTTCCTTCTTTACGTACTTCGCCAAATATTTCTACATATTGTCTATCGCCAAATTGATTATTATTAAATAACAAAATTTGATCATTTGCATAAATGGGTACATTAAAAACACTTGCAGTATCATTACTAGTAATACCGGTAAGATTAACATCTACCCTACTCGTTTTAATATTTGTACTATCGCCTCCTCCTCTAAAAATATAGGCTCTTGGTAGGTAGGTGTTTCTTGTAATTCCCCCAGCTCTATTTAATAAATCAAATAATCTATCGTCTTTACGTATTTCGTATTGGCCAGGGTAAGATATTTCTCCTTTTATTTCAGCCTTGTTTATAAACCCAGGGTTAACTGCAATTACTTTTACAATATCTCCATCTACTAAATCGTAATCTTCTTTTACAAACCTAGGATCGTTGGTAGGGTTTATAATGGCTGTTGCATTTACATCTTTAATTACTTGTTTTTCTAACTCTGTTCTATAAATTTTAACACCACTACTAAAGGCATCTCTTTCTAATCCTCCGGTATATTTTAATAACGCTTTTAAGCCCTCTCCTTTTTTTAATTGATAAAACATTTGGCGTTTAAATTTCCCTTCTGCCTTTACTCTTTTTTCTACCGTTTGTACAATTACAAAATCATTATTATCTAGGTAGATGTGTTTTCCAAAATCGCCGGTAGTTAAATATTTATACACATCTAACTCATCAATTACTCTCCCATTTCTTTTAATTAATATTTCTCTAATATTGGCTAATTCCGATACTCCCCCTGCCAAGGCAATTACATTAAAAGCATTGGTAAATGCCGACACCGTTACTGGACCTTGTTTATTTACTTCGCCAGCAACATTTACATTTATAGTACGCGGCTGTCCAATACTAATTGCAATATTTGTACTTGCTGGTACATACGCTTTAAACCGTTGCATTAGCATGCTACGTACATTAGAAAATGTAAGCCCCTGTACATAAATTTTACCAATAGATGCTGGAAAAATTGAACCATCTCTTGCTACTGTATAATCTAGCGTTGCCTCTGCACCATTCCACATACTTACAATTATTTGATCGCTTACTCCAATTGGATAATCTAAAGGTGGAGTAGATAATTCTACTAACGATGCTACTACTCCATTTTTAAATAAATTCATTCCATACGTATCCTCGGTTGTGGGTCTAGATTGTGGTGTATTTTCTTTAACCAAACTATCCCTATCAATTCTGTCTTTTAGTTTACCGTTAACATCATCTCCTTTTTTCTTATCTCCACTATTTCTATCCTTTAAAAGATTATAAAGCTCTGCCGGTGGCACTTGTGTAGATGGTATTTGAGGAGTTTCGCCTTTGCTAGGGTCGGTTATGGGTGGTTGTGCTTGAGCAAGTGAAACATTAAAAATTAATAGTAAAAAAAATCCAATTACTATTTTATTAATCTTTACCCTATTTATACCCTTGTGTTTTGCCATTTGTTGTGTATTGTTTTGCACAAATTTAAAATTGTGCAAATGTAATCAATTATATTAGAGGATTGTTTTGTGTTAGTTCAAATTCAGTCCAAATTTCTTTTACAATTTCTGCTGCTGGTTTTATTTCTTTTATTAATGCACTTACCTGCCCTATTTCTAATTCGCCATTTTGTAAATCGCCTTCAAACATTCCTTTTTTTGCTCTTGCTCTTCCTAAAATTGTAGTAAGTTCTTCAATACTTGCACAATTTTCTTCTGCCTTTTTTATCTCCTCAAAAAAACTATTTTTTATAAGCCTAACAGGGGTTAATTGTTTTAAGGAAAGCATGGTATCTCCCTCACCTAAACCAATTATTTTTTCTTTAAAATTTAGGTGAGCCGAGGCTTCGTTACTTGCCACAAACCTACTACCCACCTGTACGCCGCTAGCGCCTAACACCATAGATGCAAACATTTGCCTACCTGTGGCAATGCCGCCTGCTGCAATTACCGGAATTTTTACAGCATTACATACTAATGGTATTAAAACTAGGGTAGTCGTTTGCTCTCTTCCATTATGGCCACCAGCTTCAAAGCCCTCTGCCACTACAGCATCACAACCGGCTTCCTCTGCTTTTTGTGCAAATTTGCTACTACTTACTACATGTACTACTATTATTCCTTCTTTTTTTAAGGTAGATGTCCACGTTTTTGGATTGCCAGCACTTGTAAAAACTATAGGTACTTTTTCTTTAATAATTATTTCAATCAACTCATTGATAGCTGGATAAAGCAACGGCACATTTACGCCAAAAGGTTTATTGGTAGCTGCTTTACATTTTTGAATATGCTCCCTTAACACATTTGGATACATACTACCTGCACCAATTAGCCCTAAGCCTCCAGCATTGCTTACTGCACTTGCTAAACGCCAACCGCTTGCCCAAATCATTCCAGCTTGTATTATCGGATACTTTATTCCAAATAATTGTGTTACTCTATTTTGCATAAGTAAAATTAACGGTTAGTCAAGGTTTACAAAACATAAACTAAAAGTACTTTGAAACGCAAAGTAATCATTTTTATTTCATATTTAGTCAAAAATTTGTTTAATTATATAGCTTTTCATATAAAAATTGCTCGTTTTTTGTAAAACTTGCAAAAGTTGAATATTATTTTTAAGTTTGATATAACTAAAACTAATTATCATGAATATGACTCACATGGCATTAAGTGCTGCTGTTGCCTCCTTAGTTACGCTACTAATTGGCTTTATTTGGTACCACCCCAAAGTATTTGGTACTGCATGGATGAAGGCCGAAGGACTAACTGACGAAGACTTAAAAAAAGGTAATATGGCATTAATTTTAGGACTTACCTTACTCTTATCCTTTATTGCTGGTTTTATGGTAATATCGACAAGTGTAATTCATCAAATGGGTGCTTTTGGGGCCATAGGGGGCGATCTTGAGAATGCTAAGCCCTCTTATGCGGCATTTATGGCAGATTATGGCACAACTTTTAGAACGTTTAAACATGGTGCTTTGCATGGAACTATTTTAGGCTTGTTGTTTGTATTTCCTATTATAGCTATCAATAATATGTTTAGCCGCAAAACATGGAAACTTACGTTTATACATGCAGGCTATTGGATTGTATGCCTTGCACTCATGGGTGGTATTATTTGTGGTTGGGCAGAGGATGGTTTCCATTTTTCGTAATAAGTGTTAATAGGTATAGATGAAAAAAGGGTTGCTAATTAAATAGCAACCCTTTTTTCATCTATTATTTTCCACCACCACCTAAGTCAATGGCCGTATTATCGCCAATATTTAAGTTTCTACTCACTCCTTTTACCTCTGCATCGTTACCAATAAGTGAATTGTTTAATACTATTTCGAATAAATTAGAATATGCCCCAATAATTGAATCTTTAATAATACCACAGTTAATGGTAGTATTTTCGCCTATAGTTACATTAGGCCCAATTACCGAGTTAGCAATTTTACACCCTGCTGCAATACTTACCGGTGGTATAAAAATTGTATTTTCAAAATCCTCTTGCTTGCCGTTGCCGCCAAATTTTTTTAACAAGGTAGCATTTGATTCAATTAATGTTTCTTTTTTTCCGCAATCAAACCAAGCATCTACCTTAAATGCCTGAAACTTTACCCCATTTATAATCATACACTGCAAGGCATCAGTTAAATTAAATTCGTCGTAGGTTTTTACATCTGTTTTTAATAGCGTTTCTATACAAGTAAATAAAAGAGCTGTTTCTTTAATTTTATATATGCCCACAAGTGCCATATTGCTTTTAGGTATGGTAGGTTTTTCTACAACACGACTAATAAAATTATGCTCATCAATTTCGGCAACACCAAAATTTCTTGGGTCATCTACCTTTTTTACGGCAAGCAATGAATGTGAAGATGTAATAAAATTTTTTACATTATATTCAGCTATAGTATCGCCTAATACAATAATAACTTCATCTTGGTCTACAATTTCTTTAGTAAGTTTTATAGCATACCCAGTTCCGTTTCTATCATTTTGTTGAACAAAATGGCATTTTAAATGAGGGTAATGTTGCTGTACATAATCTTGAATTTTTTCGCCTAAGTAACCAATAATAAAAATAAACTCATTTACACCTGCTTCGTTTAATTGATCTACAATTATACTTAATACAGTTTTTCCAGCTAATGGTATTAGTGCCTTAGGCTGTGTATATGTGTGTGGCCTTAATTTTGTGCCAGCACCTGCTACAGGTATTATTGCCTTCATGCAAGGTTTTTTTAAAGCATTTATAAAAGGATAGTGAAATTAAGGCTTTTAAATGAATAAATTTATTAAACGAAATTCATAATAAAAAAAGCACAACGTACATTTGCATTCTATTTAAAAGTTAATTTAATATTAATTCAATTCGTATAAAATGCAGCAAGACAGTCTAGTTTTCAATTTAATTGATCAAGAGTTAGAACGCCAACGCCATGGTATTGAGCTTATAGCCTCGGAAAATTTTACCAGCTTACAAGTAATGCAGGCAATGGGCACGTCGTTAACCAATAAATATGCCGAGGGTTATCCTGGTCGTAGGTATTATGGTGGTTGCGAAGTTGTTGACCAAGTAGAGCAACTAGCTATTGATCGATTAAAGCAAGTATTTAATTGTGCATACGCAAACGTACAACCCCATAGTGGTGCACAAGCAAATGCAGCATTACTATTAGCTATTCTACAACCTGGCGATACAATTTTGGGGCTAGACCTTAGCATGGGTGGGCATTTAACACACGGTAGTGCGGTAAATTTTAGTGGCAAATTATATAAGCCACATTTTTATGGTGTTAAGCAAGATACTGGTTTAATAGATTATGAAATGCTAGAAGAAAAAGCAAGAGCCGAAAAACCTAAAGTAATTATTTGTGGCGCTAGTGCGTATAGCAGAGATATTGATTATGCTAGAATACGAAAAGTAGCAGATGAAATTAATGCTTTTGTTTGGTGTGATATGGCACACCCTGCTGGCTTAATTGCTGCAGGTTTATTAAGTAGCCCTTTTGAGCATTGCCATTTTGTAACAAGTACTACCCACAAAACATTACGTGGCCCAAGGGGAGGTATTATTTTAATGAAAACAGATTTTGAAAACCCGTTTGGTTTAAAAGATGTAAAGGGCAATGTACGAATGATGAGCAATTTGTTAGATATGGCTGTTTTCCCAGGTACACAAGGTGGCCCATTAATGCATGTTATTGCTGCTAAAGCAATTGCTTTTGGCGAAATATTAACCGATGAATTTAAAGCTTATGCAAAACAAATGGTTGCTAACTCAAAGGCTATGGCTAAGGCTTTTGTAGATTTGGGTTACAATATTATTAGCGGAGGCACCGATAATCATTTAATGTTAATTGATTTACGCAATAAAAATATTAGTGGAAAAAAAGGAGAGCAAACATTAGGAAAGGCAGATATTACTGTAAATAAAAATATGGTACCTTACGATGATAAAAGTGCATTTGTTACTAGCGGTATACGAGTAGGTGTAGCCGCAATAACAACCCGAGGCATGAAGGAAGAACATATGGCAGCTGTTGTACATTTTATTGATAAGGCATTAATGAATGCAGATGACGAAACAGTTTTAGCCACAATAGCTAAAGAAGTAAAAATATTTATGGGTCAGTTTCCTTTATATCCTGAACTATAGAATTGAAAAATAATTTAAAAAATCTCCACTTATGGAGATTTTTTTTTGTCTGTATTTTAATGAACACATAGAATTGATAGAGGCTTAACTAGTTTTAAAAAGAATACCTATTTAAAAAATGAGTAGCAACCCTTGTGGTATTGAATAAAGCCATTAACTTTAAAAATGCTACTTTTTGTACTAGGATTACTTGTAACACAAATTTTAAATATTTTATTGCAGTATAAACGTAAACGCAATACAGAGTATTTATTTTATGCCATTTATCTTACCACTTTTTTAATATATTTAGTTGTACTGAATATAGAAGTAGTTTTTCCCTCAGTAAAAAACAATGCCACTATTATAGGGGTTGCCAAATTTATTAATAGGCCCATTGCTGTGCTTACCTATATTTTATACAATTTGTTTTCTATGCGTTTTTTAGATTTAAAAAAAAGCCATACTAAACTTTATAGGATTTTAAAAGGGTTTAATATTTATTTATTCATCACTTTATTAATCACTTTAATTACTAGTTATATCTTAAAAGAAAATAGTGTTATCGGAAAATTTTTATACGCCCTTTTTAGCATCATTGTCTTTACCTTATCGCTATACATTATTTGGAAAATTTGGAAAATAAGAACAAAATTTTCCTCTTATATTATTCTTGGTAGCATGTGTTTAATAGGAGGTAGTGTTATTACCAATGTGTTAAATTATTTAATGATTGCACAAAAATTAACTTACTCAGATCTTTATTTATACCCCTTATTTATAGGGTTAGGGTTAGAGGTTTATTTTTTTAACGCTGGTTTAGATTATAAAAATATTTCTATAGAAAAAGATTTAATTAATACACAACAACTACTAATTGAGCAAATGACAGATAAGGAAAAGCTATTGATAGAGTCGCAAAACATACGCAATAAAATTGCTAGAGATTTACATGACAATATTGGTGCAACGCTCAGCAGTATAGCTATTTATAGTAAAGTAGCCCATTTAAAAAATGATCAAAATAATAAAGTTGAATTAAATACTATTTTAGAAAAAATTACGCATACAAGTACCACTATGGTTGCAGAAATGAATGATACGGTTTGGGCTATACAAACCAAAAATGATGATATGGAAAAAATTATTCATCGAATGGAATCGTTTGCTAGGCCTTTACTTACTTCTCGAAATATTGCATTTAGTTTTATTTACCCCACTGAAATAAATACCTTAAAACTTAGTATGGAAAAAAGAAAAAATTTATTTTTAATTTTTAAAGAAGCCATTAATAATGCTGTTAAATATTCTGCTGCCAAAGAAGTAAAAACTATGTTGCACTTAAATAATACCATACTACAACTTTCAATAATTGATGATGGTATTGGCTTTAGTATGCAGCAAGAAATAAATTTAAATAAAAATACTAGCACTGGAAATGGTTTAACCAATATTAACAACCGAGCAAGAGAAATTGATGCTGAGTTAGTGTTTAATAGTATATTACAAAAAGGGACAGCGCTACATCTTTATATACCAATCCCCTAGTTTGGGGATTGTTTGTATTAAATACATTGTAGATATTTGAACCACATTATAAGAAAAGTTATGGGGTATAGGATTGCCATATTTGATGATAACAAAAATGTACGAGAAAGCATAAGCTTATTACTTAGTACACAACACGATTTTGAACTAGTTGGCTCGTTTTCAAATGCAAAAGATTGTATTGCAGATGTTATCACATGTAACCCTGATATTATTTTAATGGATATCGAAATGCCCGATGTGAGCGGTATACAAGCAGTAGAATCAATAAAAAAAGAATTTCCCTCTATTCAAGTATTAATGCAAACGGTTTTTGAAGATGATGAACGAGTATTCGACTCCATTTGTGCAGGAGCATCTGGCTACATTTTAAAAAATCAATTAAATAATAAATTGATTGATTTTATAAGAGAGTTACACGACGGAGGCTCCCCTATGTCGCCATCTATAGCACGTAGAGTATTAAACAAAATGCAGTTAGCTGCACCAGACTTTAAAGTAGAAACCCACAACTACCATTTATCTGCCCGAGAAAAAGAAGTGCTTGCCTGTATTGTAAATGGCCTATCGCATAAAATGATTGCAGAGGAATTAAGCATTACGTACGAAACAGTACGTAGCCATGTAAAAAAAATTTACGAAAAATTACATGTGGTTTCTATAGCACAAGCAGTATCAAAAGCTATGAAAGAAAAATTAGTATAAAGCTTCCTCAAAAAATATCCCTACCTAAGTTGTGCTACTAAAATAGCTTTTTAACATCCCCTATTTGTGGTATTGTTTACATTCATTGGCTTACTTAATTTTATACCTAAGTAAATTGTTACTAAAATATAACACACTATTTATATAGTTGTATTGATTAATATAAAATAAGTAGTATATTTATTTTCCCTTTATTATCCAAAAGTCAGCAAAATTTGATATCCGCCAAAAACCGTTAATTAATTTTTTAAATCTTATTTTACATGACTAAATGTTTACGTTTAGCACTTACCGTTATTACAGTAACTGCTACCTTTATTACCACACAAGCACAAAATGTAGCCATTAATAACACAGGTGCTACAGCCGCTACCACAGCCATTTTAGATGCATCAAGCACCACAAAAGGGATACTTGTACCAAGGATGGATAAAACAGAAAAAAATGCAATTGCATTGCCTGCAAATGCATTATTGATATATCAAACAGGGCCCGATAGTGTGGGTTTTCATTATTACGATTTACCAAATACCCAATGGGTGTATATAAATCCTAGTGGTTTTGCAAACGATACCACAGCTTGGAAAATTACGGGCAATAGTAATATTACTGCTGCAAATTTTTTGGGCACTACTAACGATACTGCCTTATTTTTTAGAATAAAAAATAAAGAAAGTGGTGTAATTGACTCTATAAGTGCTGCTACCGCTTTAGGTTATCAAAGTTTACCTAATTTGGGCAATGCTGGGCAGTTACATAACTCAGCCTTTGGTTATAAATCGTTATTATCAAATACCACTGGATCAAGCAACACAGCTCTTGGTTCTAACACATTGCGACTACATAGAACAGGAAATTTTAATACAGCCGTTGGTATGCTCTCTATGCAAATAGATACAACAGGTTTTTACAATACAGCAATTGGTTATAATGCACTCTTTGGAAATACTAAGGGTGTAGAAAATGTGGGATTAGGCGTACAAACCAATTATTATGGAGATTCAACAAACTATACAACAGCTGTAGGTACCAATGCTGCTTTCTATAATAGACGAAACAATACCACAGCCGTAGGGCATGGGGCATTGTTTTTCAATTCTTATGGTAGTAATAGCGCACCTTTTATTTCAACAAATTTAGACGAAGGAAAATCAAATACTGCCATAGGTTTTCAATCTCAATATTACATGAACAGAGGTTCTAGAAATACCTCTTTAGGTTATAGATCTCATATTGGTCAAGGTTTTTTTAATCCAGCAACTGTTAGAAATGTAGCCATTGGAGATTCTGCTTTAGCAGGTAACTTTGGGGCAGGCAATACCGCTGTGGGTTCTGTTGCCCTTGGTAAAAACAATGGCAATCAAAATACTGCAGTAGGCGACTCTGCCATGGCATTATCTGATAACATTAGTTCAGATGTAGCTATAGGTACACTTGCTTTAAGCCGCCATACAAATGGGGGATATGCAAATACAGCCGTAGGTTATTATAGCCAAAGAGATTCTTCTAAAGGCACTTTTTACAATACTTCCTTAGGTGCATTTAGTATGGAATTTAACCGTATAGGTGTATACAATACAGGTTTAGGTTTAAGTGCTTTACGCTTATCCGATAGTGCAAGTTATAATACCGCTATAGGAGCCGATGCTATGTATAATCATAGAAAGAATGCTAGCAATGTTGCTATAGGCGCTTTTGCCTTACGTGGCGATAGTGCTGGTTATTGGAATACTTCCGTTGGTAGCGAAGCTATGGATAGGCAAGGTTTTGATGGTAGTGCAAGAGGAACTGGATTTAGTAATGTAGCTGTTGGTTTTAGAGCATTGCGGCAAGTAAGAGAGGGTTTTGAAAATACTGCCGTGGGTGTAGGTGCATTAGAAAATGATAGCAGTGGTAACTATAATACTGCCGTAGGTAGGTATAGTGGATTTCTAAACAAAAGAGGTAATTACAATACTTCAATGGGTATGGAATCTGGAGTAAGTAACGATACTGCTAGCTCAACTACAGCTGTTGGTTATGTAGCTGGCTACTATAACAAAAATAATTACAATACAGCTTATGGTGCATTTTCTCTATCTTATAATAATTTTACAACTGGGCCTATTACAACAGGGGCCGAAAATACAGGTTTAGGCTATGGGGCTGCATATCTTAATAATTTAGGTTCAAAAAATACGGCAGTTGGTTTTCAAGCTATGAACGGTAACGGTGTATTTGGAAGTGGTAACAGAAACGTAGCTGTAGGCGATAGTGCCCTATTTAGTAACAGTACGGCTAATAATAATGTAGGTATTGGTTTTAAGGCTGGTGCTGCTATAAGAGACGGAAGTGATAATATTGCCATTGGCGATAGTGCATTAACAGCAAATGTTGCTGGTAGCCAACATGTGGCCATAGGCACAAGAGCATTGTCTGCTACAACTGCTAGCTATCCAAATACTGCCATAGGTTATTTAAGTATGGATAGTGTAACCACTGGGGGTGCTAATACAGCTTTAGGTAGCTACACCCTTAGCGAAAATAAAACGGGTATTAATAATACAGCCATTGGTAATGCCTCAATGTACCAAAGTACAGCTGGCAGCAATAATACTGCAGTGGGTAACGATGCTGGTAGATTAATTAGAAATAACTTCAATACGGCTTTAGGAGCATCTTCATTAAGGAACGACACAACAGGTACAAATAATGTAGCAGTTGGTTTCCAATCACTATTTATCGCAGATAGCGCCTCTGATAACGTGGCTATTGGTGTAAATGCTTTATATTACAACAGAGCGGATAGTAATACAGCAGTAGGTAGGTCGGCAGGTGCAAATGTTGGTTTTAATATATTGTACAGACCAAAAGAAGTAACTTTTATTGGTGCACTTGCTGGTACAGGAGCTTTTACAAGCGACAAAAATACTGCAGTTGGTTTTAGAGCTTTGTCTAATAGAAATGGTGGTACAATTTGGGATTATATTGGACCAGGTAGAAATACAGCTATTGGTGATAGTGCCATGGCATTTTCAGTGGGTATTTCAAACGTAGCTGTAGGTGCACAATCCCTAAGTAATGCAGGTGTAGGCAATAATATATTTAACAATGTAGCTATAGGCGATAGTGCTATGGGTAATGCTAAAAGTGATTTAAATAGTTTGTTTGATAATACTGTAATTGGATATAAATCAGGTTCACAATTAAGAAACCATGGCAATGTTACAATGGGTGCATATAGTGGGCAAAAACTAGCTAACACCGTTTGGAATACCGCAATAGGTTACCATGCCTTAGAAGTTGATACCACCGGTAGCGAAAATACCGTAATAGGCACATCTGCCTTTAGAAGTAATTTTAATGGTATAAGAAATGTATCACTAGGTATAAACACAGGTTACTGGGCTACTGGTAGTAATAATACTTACTTGGGTAGTTATGCTGGCCAAGGTGTTGCTGATAGAAGCACAGGTGGAAGTAATGTAGCAGTAGGTAATTTTGCTTTGTATGCGGCTAGAAGCAGTAGCCAAAATGTAGCTATTGGTGAAAGTGCTTTAGGTGCAGATAGTATTGGTAATTTAAACGTAGCCATTGGTGCTGGTGCAATGGATCAACATTTAAGAGGTAACGAAAACGTAGGTATAGGTTTTTGGGCAGGCAGAGGCGATACTGCATCTTTAAACAGCGTTTATGTAGGAAGTCAGGCTGGTTACAATAATAACCGCAGCAGCACCGTGGCAATTGGTTATCAGGCATTATACAATAATTCACTTGGGGCAACCCCTGCACAGGCATTGAATAATTTGGCTGTTGGCAGTCTGGCCTTAACAGCAAATACCCTGGGCTCCAGCAATACAGCTGTTGGTAATTCAGCTTTAAATACCAATAGTTCAGGCAATCAAAATACTGGCCTTGGTTATTTAAGCAACGTTTCTGTAAGTAACCTTGTAAATGCAACAGCCATTGGCGCCAATGCACTTATCGCACAAAACAACAGCATGGTATTGGGAAGCATTAATGGCGTTAACAGCGCCACGGCAACTACCAGCGTGGGTATAGGCTTAAACACACCTAGCGCTCGTTTACACGTAAGGCGCAACGGTGCAAGCGGAGGGCCGTTCATAGGCAACGCATCTATGATTATTGAAGACAATACACAATCTTATGTGCAGCTATCAAACCCAACCAACAGCGAAAATGGAATCCTATCCGGCAACGCCCTCACCAGCATACGTAGCGGAATTGTATTTGGTATTGACAGTGCTATGTTCTTAAGAACCGGGGGAAATACAAATAGGATGCTGATTGACAATAGTGGTTACATTGGAGTAGGTACAACTGCACCAAACCCACTTACCCAGTTACATCTTTATGAACCACTCAATGCAAATGTAAATTTAAGGGTTGCTAGTGTTGGGGCTTCTTTTGAACCCGGACTGGAACTTGTTAAAACAACTACTGGCGGAAGTGATTGGAAATTAAGAGTAACTACTGGAGGAAGTCTTGTTTACTCCAGAAGTACCGATGATTTTGTAACACCTACAGATGAATATCAAATGTCAGCTGCATCTTTTATTCCTACAACTGATAATTCAAATTCATTGGGTGCTTTAGCCAACCGTTGGACAACTGTGTATGCAACCGTGGGTGCCATCAATACATCCGATGCAAGGGATAAAGAAAATATAAGTGACCTTAATTATGGTTTGAAAGAAGTAATGAAATTACGCCCCGTTAGTTATACTTGGAAAGAAAATCCACAATGGGGTAAAAAAATTGGTTTTATAGCTCAAGAGGTTCAACCTGTTTTAAAAGAAGTAATACAAATTGGTGAACTAAAGTCAAAAAAAGAAGCCTTAAATGATGATGGTACATCTTCATTAAAAGAAACAGATAAATTAGGTATTTATTATAGCGATATCATTCCCGTAGCAGTTAAAGCCATACAAGAACAACAAACACAAATTGAAAAAATATCGAAAGAAAACGAAGCATTAAAAAAGAAAAACGAACAGTTAGAAAACGATATAAAAGCCATTAAAGCAAAACTAGGTATTCAATAAAAAAATACCACAAATGGGTGATGGTGTAGAATATGCAAAACTGTATCTTGTACACCATAAACTAAGCATAAACAACCGAATACTAAATGGCTTAACTATTAAACAGATTTATAAATATTATTGTACTATGCATAAAAAATTATTAACCACACTACTGCTTTTTTTAGGGTTAATGGGCTGTATACATGCCCAACAAGTGGTAAAAGCTACTAATGTAAATTTAGTAACTACACCAGGTACAAGAATTGTTGTAAATGGTGGTATTACATTTTTAGGTACAACCAATTTTAAAGATAGTGGAGAGGTTTACTTACGCCCTAACACCTTGGGTGGTGGCGAAAACTGGTTAGATAGTACTGCTACAGGTGTGTACGATTTAAACAGCAATGGTAAAGTATTTTTTGAAAGCGATAGTTTTCAAATTATATCGGGTAATACACAATTTTATAACTTACGTAGCTTTAGCGATAGTGGTGTTATTTTAAATACTAATAGTGAAGTACGCAATATTTTAAATTTAGATAAACGCTTTGTTTATACACTGCCTGCTACAAAAATGTATGTAAGCAACCCTGCCTTAAATGCTATACAAAGCACCAATGGTTTTACCACCAGTTGGATAAAGGGACGTTTAGAAAGAGCTACCAATATTGCTGGTACGGGTGCCGATGGATTTGATTATGTGTTTCAAGTAGGTAAGGATACGCTTTATGCACCTGTCAAGTTATCTAAATTTAATACCAATTTGGCAAGGTACGAGGTAGAGTATTTTCCAACATCCCCTTTTAATAGATTAAATGTTTTTTCACCACCTATAGACCATATTAGTGATGTAGAAAATTGGGAAATTACTAGTAATATAGCAGCAAGTGTGGATGATGATGCCAAGGTTTGGCTTAGCTGGAGAGGCTATAGCCAAGTAAGTGCAACGGCAAGTACAAGAGATAGTTTATTAGTTGCTCAGTACATTAATCGTCCTCCATTTATTTGGGATGTGCCTGGCCTTTGGGCAACGGGTAATACTTTTGGGGCCGATAGTTTGAGTGGGTATGTACGTTCCAATACCTTTAATGGCATATTTACCTTTGATCATAGACGATTTACCTTAGGAAGTTTTAGTAAATACAATGCACTACCTGTTAAATTTTTATACTTTACCGCCGTGGCAGATGGTAATAAGGTACGCCTAAATTGGAATGTAAAAGATGAGAAAGAAGTAAGTAAGTATGAGGTAGAAAAATCGTTGAACGGTACAAGCTTTACCAGGATTGATGTGGTTAACTCCTTACAAAAAGCAACATGGCTTTATACCGACTTCGACTTTAACCCTGCCGACGGTTGGAATTATTATCGCTTAAAAGTAATTGATATACGAGGTAAAATATCGTACACCGATATACGAAGTGTTAAGTTTAAGAAAGGGTTAGAGCAAGTGAAAATTTTCCCGAACCCAGCAGTAGATTTTTTAACTGTTCAATTACCTTCATCCTACGTTGCAACAAGTACGTTACAATTGTATGGTGTTGATGGTAAGTTTGTAGCTAGCTTAAGACCAGCTGTAAATAATGTACAAATTAATGTAGCTCCATTTGCTAAAGGCACTTACATATTACGTATAGTAAAAGCTAATGGGCAAATAGAAAACTATCCATTTATAAAACAATAAAAATATAAACTAACTAATAATGAGAAATAAAATTGTATTAATTGCTGTAACACTAGTTTTAAGCAACGCTTTAGTTGCCCAACAAATAGATGAAGTAAAACTAAAGCCAAAAGTGGCAGAGCCAACTGTTAACACCGTTCCACAACCCGGTAGCAAACCTACATTGGCTCCACAAATGTCTCCCTCAATAAACGCTGTAAATATAACTCCACTTGTACAAGGGGATAGTAAGCCTGTTGCCACACCTTCGCCTTTTACAAAAGAAACTACTGTTGATGCTAAAAATAATCCAGAAAAACTGCAAGCAATAGCTATTGATGGTAAAGTTGACCCAACTGCTGGTTTAACAGCAGAGCAAAAAAGTACATTGAATGGCACATTTAAAAGGCCAGCTGTAGTTGATCAATCTAAAAGCAATAGTGGTTTAAAACCTGCGGCTGTTCAAAAAATTAATGCTACAACACAGCAACCCGTTACTATAAAACCTATACAATAGTAAAGCCAACTCCAACTACTTAGATTTTAAAAATAAAAACCACTCAAATAAGTTGAGTGGTTTTTATTTTGTAATAAGTATTTTTACAAAAAAAATATGTTACAGCGTATTCAAACGATATGGTTATTATTAGCTAGTGTATGTGCTTTTTTAACATTAAAATTGCCTTTTTATAGCGGTACAAATGCCAAAGCAATTGCATCTTACCCATTAAATGGTGCAGAAACTATTTTGCTTTTATCTATTACCATTGCTTTGGGGTTACTTAGTTTATTTACCCTTTTTTTATTTAAAAATAGAGTGCTTCAACTTAGGCTTTGTATTTTAGGTATTATTATAGAAGCTATTTTGCTTTTTTTATATTTTAAACAAGTGCAAACTTTTACCGTAGGCACCTATTCATTAACGGCATTGCTACACGGTTTTATTATCGTGTTTTTATTGTTAGCAGCACGGGCTATAAATAAAGATGAAAAAATGGTAAAGAGTAGTGATAGACTAAGATAAATGTTAGATGTATGATGCTAGATATACAAAAGCATTTACCATTAAAAAAACTGCGTACATCGTACAACTAACATCGTATAATCATAAATACTTACCCGTAAAACTTTCTTTACACTTTTTTAAATCGGTAGGCTTACCACTAAAAACTAAATTTCCGCCGGCATCGCCAGCCTCTGGGCCAAGGTCTATAACCCAATCGGCACTTTTAATTACATCCGTATTATGCTCAATCACTAAAATACTATGCCCTTGCTCTATCAATGCATTAAAGCTGGTTAATAGTTTTTTAATATCATTAAAATGTAAGCCTGTTGTAGGCTCATCAAAAATAAACAATACACTTCCTTGTGCTTTTCCTTTACCTAAAAAACTAGCTAGTTTTACTCGTTGTGCTTCGCCACCACTTAAGGTATCGCTGCTTTGTCCCAATTTAACATACCCTAAGCCAACATCACTTAATGGTTTAATTTTTTTTGCTATGCTTGGTTCATCTACAAAAAATTCTATGGCTTGGTCAACACTCATTTCTAATAATTCATAAATATTTTTATGATTATATTTTACTTCCAACACTTCTTCTTTAAAGCGTTTTCCATTACATACATCACAGGTTAAATGTACATCTGCCAAAAACTGCATTTCTACTGTTTGCTCTCCTTCGCCTTTGCATGCATCACATCTTCCCCCATCTACATTAAACGAAAAATGCTTGGGTAAAAAGCCACGAATTTTGCTCATGTGCTGTTTGCTATACAAATCTCTTATTTCGTCGTACGCTTTTATATATGTTACCGGATTACTACGGCTGCTTTTACCAATAGGGTTTTGGTCCACCATTTCTATTTGTGCAATAAAATCCACATCGCCTTTTATACTTTTATGTATGCCGCTTTTTTCGGTAAACTCTCCTTTTAGTTTTTGTAAGGCAGGATATAAAATTTGTTTTACCAATGTAGTTTTACCGCTACCGCTTACACCGGTTACTACACACAATACATTTAAAGGGAACTCAACATTAATATTTTTTAAATTGTTTTGTCTTGCCCCTTCAACGGTTACGCTTCTTGTCCATTTACGAATTTGCTTTGGTGGCTCAATTTTTAATTTGCCGCTAAGGTATTTTCCGGTAAGGCTTTTATCATTAGCAATTAATTCCTTATAATTTCCTGCGGCAACTACCTCTCCACCTAAATGGCTAGCTAGTGGGCCCATATCAATAATATAATCCGCTTCCCTCATCATCATTTCATCATGCTCTACAACTACAACGGTATTATTTAAATCTCTTAATTCTTTTAACACCTTTATTAATCGGCTGGTATCTCTACTGTGCAACCCAATGCTAGGCTCATCTAAAATATATAACGAATTGGTTAAGTTGCTTCCCAAGCTTCTAGTAAGTTGTATACGCTGGCTTTCGCCACCGCTTAGCGAATTTGCCAAACGATTTAAAGTAAGATAACCAAGGCCAACATCTAATATGGTTTTAATTCTTGCTTCAATTTCAATTAAAATACGTTTAGCAACTACGGTATCAAAGGCACTTAGTTTCAATTTATCAAACCAAACTTTTAAATCTTTTACTGGCACCTCACACAATTGGCCAATATGTTTATCGGTAACTTTTATATACAACGCTTCTTTACGTAAGCGATAACCATTGCACGCTGTACAGGCGGTTCGCCCTCTATATCTACTTAATAAAACTCGGTATTGTACTTTGTATAAATTTGCTTCAACCTCTTTAAAAAAATCATTTATACCTAATGCCCCATTACCCCCATTCCATAGCAATTGCACTTCAGCTGCACTTAAATCAAGTATTGGTTTGTGTATGGGGAATTTTGTATTTTTTGCATGTTGAATAAATTGATCTTTCCACCATACTAATTTTTCTCCCTTCCATGGCGCTACTGCGCCTTCGTACAAACTTAATTGTGGGTTAGGTATAATTAAATCTTTATCTATGCCCAATATTTGAGAAAAGCCCTCACAGGTTGGGCAAGCACCATAGGGGTTATTAAATGAAAATAAATTAGGTACAGGTTCTTCAAACACAATACCATCTAACTCAAATTTATTGCTAAAGGTTATTTTTTTTGTGCCGTTAATTTCAATTTGCATTTCACCCTCGCCTTCGTAAAATGCAGTATTAACCGAGTCGGATATTCTATGTAAGTCTTCTTCCTCAAAATCTTTTTTAATAATACGATCAACTAAAACATAAGTAGATAGTTGATAGTTAATAGTTGATAGTTTTTTTGACTCAAGAAGATCTTCTATTTTTACTATCTCTTTCTGGTGATAAATTCTAGAAAATCCTTTTTGCAATAAAATGCTCAACTCTTCTTTTACATCTCTATTTTTATTTATTTTAAAGGGTACTAAAATAAAAATCTTATCGCCATCGTTTAATGTTTTTATGGTGTTAATAACATCGGTAACATCTTGTTTTTTTACTTGCTTACCACTAATGGGAGAAATGGTTTTTCCAACTCTTGCAAAAAGTAAACGTAGGTAATCGTAAATCTCCGTCATACTTCCCACTGTGCTACGTGGTGTACGGGTAATAACTTTTTGCTCAATTGCTATGGCTGGGCAAAGTCCTTTTATATCATCCACATCAGGCTTATTCATACGCTGCATAAATTGCCTTGCGTATGCACTTAGGCTTTCGGCATAGCGGCGTTGCCCTTCTGCAAAAAGTGTATCAATGGTTAACGATGATTTGCCACTACCCGATACACCCGTTACTACCACTAGCTTATTTCGAGGAATAGTTACCGAAACATTTTTTAAATTATGAACTCTTGCGCCTTTTATTGCAATGCCGTTATTAATAGTTGTCATTTATTTAGTAAAGTAAAATTTAATATTTTATTTAAAACAATTTAATTGCACTAATGGTTGAAATAGTCCTTTATAAATGTGAAAACTTTCTTAAAGTACATGGTGTATATAAAAATGATGATGGAATTATTGTAGATTTATTTCGTAAATATACTATCGTATAACTACTATAAAAAATTAGGTATTAGTACACTAGTATTTTTCAACATAATCTATAATTTTACATAACCAATATCCAATAAAGAGAAAAGCCAAAAAGCCTATCAAGTAGACTTCTACGCAAAATAATCAATATTGGTTCCTGTTAACAAACAACATCCTAAACCAAAAAATTGTAGAAGTTATGAAATGCCTAACAAACTTAACCGACCAACAACTTATTCATTTGTATGTAGATGGAGATAGTGATGCATTGTCTACCATTGTATTACGCTACAAAGAAAAGATTTTTACTAGTATTTATTTATTAGTAAAAGACAGATACTTAGCGGAAGATCTTTTTCAGGAAGTGTTTATTAAAGTAATTGACACCCTTAGAGCTGGTAAATACACCGATGAAGGTAAATTTTTACCTTGGGCAATGCGTATTGCACATAATATGTGTGTAGATCATTTTAGAAAAGTAAAACGTACCCCAACGATTAAAACAAGTGATGATAAGGATATTTTTGAAGTTATAAACTTTTTTGAGCCAGGTGCCGATCAAAAAATGATGGCTACTCAAAGTTACGATAGAGTTAGGCGTCTAGTAGATATGTTGCCAGAAGACCAACGTGAAGTTATTATTTTACGCCACTATGCAGACTTAAGTTTTAAAGAAATTAGCGACCTTACCAATTGTAGTATTAACACTGCTTTAGGCCGTATGCGTTATGGTTTAATTAACTTACGCAAAATGATGACAGAAAAACAAATAGCATTATAATATTATCCCTTAAGAAACTGTAACTCCCAAATTAAAAACCCTCTTAATTGAGGGTTTTTTGTTTGCATTAATCAGCTTAATATTTTCAACATTTAGTTTACTTACTTCTTCATCTCTCCCAATCCACACTTTAACCAACTTGCAAATTCATCAGGGTTTGGTGTATAAAATTTTGTTTTGGTTAAAAGCTTTTCGTTGGGGTTAATAATTACATATTGTGGTTGGCTAGTTGCGCCAAAATTTTCTGTTTGAAACGTTGCCCATTTATCTCCAACGGTTACAATATTTTTATTGGCACCGCTACTGGTTTTAAAAACAGTTTGCTCAGTGGCAGGTAATTTTGTACGTTCATCTACATAAAGCGATAGCACTATGAACTCTTTACGCATAATACTATCCACTTCTTTATTTGTCCAAACTTTTTCCTCCATACGGCGGCAGTTTACGCATGCCCAACCTGTAAAATCTATTAACAAGGGTTTGTTTTGCTCTTTAGCTAACGCCAATGCTTTTTCATAATCATTATGTATAGGTTCAATAACTTTTGTAAGCAATACATGGTTTTTGTAAATAGTATAGGATTGTGGTGGCGGAAAACCACTTAACAGTTTTAAGCCAGCATACTTGCTATTAAAAATGCCGGGCAATAAGTACAACGTAAATGCACTAAAAAATACAATAAAGAAAATACGAATTGCACCAAATTTTTTAACGGGTGTACTATGTCCAATTTTTAAAAAACCCAATAAGTATGCTACTGTTAATGCGCCAATAATTACCCAAAGTGCAACAAATACCTCTCGTTTAATTATTCCCCATTGCTCCACATTATCTGCATTAGCTAAAAATTTTACGGCTAAGGCTAACTCTACAAAACCCAATACTACTTTTACATTCGTCATCCACCCACCACTTTTTGGTAAACTTTGTAACCAGTTAGGAAACATGGCAAACAGTGCAAAAGGCAAACCCAGTGCTAAACCAAATCCTGCTGCACCCGCTGTAAGTGGCCATGCTCCTTGGTTAGCAACATTTGCTAAAAGCGTTCCTAGAATTGGCCCTGTACAACTAAACGAAACAATAGCCAACGTACCTGCCATAAAAAAAATACCTCCTAAATTACCTACTCCACTTTTACTATCGGCTTTGTTGGCTAGAGAAGAGGGTAACCCAATTTCGTATAAGCCAAAAAACGATAAAGCAAAAAATACAAATACTGCAAAAAAGATTAAGTTTAACCAAACATTGGTAGAGATATTATTAAAAATTTCGGGACTAATAGTTTTGCTAGCTAAATGAAATGGAATGGTGATAGCTACATAAATTAAAAAGATAAAAAAACCGTAGAATACCGCATTACGAATTCCTGCTTTTTTAGTCTGTGCTTTTTTGGTGAAAAAAGTTACCGTTACGGGTATCATGGGAAAAACACAAGGTGTAATTAAAGCAATTAAGCCACCTAAAAAACCTAAAATAAATATGGTAAAAATACTTTTGTTTTGGGTATCATCATCTCCACAATTTGCTTGCGGATTTTTAATATCTATACTAGTTATTTTTATTTTACCACCACTTCCTAAACCACCTTCTATATTAGCATTAAACGCAAAAGGGGGGTCGCTTGTAAACTCATCATCTTTATTATAAAAAAAAGTAAGGTTGCCTAAAAGATTGGCTGGCACTGTAGTTGAAAAATTTACTACTGCCTTCCACTCTACATTGCCTGTTTGTACTTGCACCATTTTATTTTCGAAAATGCTTGACTTTATGGTTTGGCTTGGGCTAACAGCTATAAAGTTTTCTACTTTTATGGAAGAGTCTAAAAAAACTATTTCAGCAGATTGTACTCCATCCAAATCTTGCCCAGGTGCATACATTTGATTGGTGCCTACTGCTGGTGCTTTTAGAATTAATTCGTATTTTTTTTCGCTAATTTTTTTACTAGTTATAGTCCACTTATAAGCAGATGAATCTGTTTGGGCTAATAATTGTGTACTACATAAAAGCAGACCAATAAAGAGAGATAAAAATTTTTGCATAATTGTTTTTTACAAAAAACGAGTTCGTATAAGTGAACTCGTTTTTTATATTGTAGTTATAAATAATTATTTTAAAGCCACTTTAAAAAGTTCTTTTTTGGGTGGTAAGCATTTTTTATCGTCGCAAGTTTGATACTCAACACTTCCGCTAATGGTTGTTTTGGCGTTACTTTTTACTTTTACTTTTTGTACAAATACTACTTTATTAGCATATTGATTTGCCGATATTTTTAATTTTTTATCTTGATACAACTCCATTTTACCAACCTCAGTTGTTTTTCCATCCATGGTTACCAACGGGTTTTTATTAAATAAAATTTCAGTTGGCTGGTTAATAGCATCTTTGGGTTGATTTTGAGAGTATAAATGCCAACTATTTTGAATAGTTGCCGTTAAATAAACTTCATACGTTTTATCGGCTATTTTTTTTGATGTAAACGACCACTGTATAGGACTTGCTAATTGTGCATTTGCAAAAATTACACTTACCACTAATAAAACACTTAATAAAATCTTCTTCATTTTCTTTCTTTTCTATTTATATATACAAATAAACGACCAATTTAGATTTTTGGTTGTTTACGGCTTGTTAATTTATGCCAAACAAGTGATTAAACACTTTTTTTCCATCCTCATTTCCCAAAAGGCTGCTGCTTGCTCTTTCTGGATGAGGCATCATACCAAAAACATTACGCTCTTTGTTACAGATGCCTGCAATATTGTGTATTGCCCCATTTGGGTTTGCACTAGCGTTTACAACGCCCTCTTCGTTACAATAGCGATAAACTATTTGTTTGTGCATTTCCATTTCCTCTATGGTTTTCTCATTTGCAAAAAAACGTCCTTCGCCGTGTGCTATAGGAATTTTTAATGCCTCGCTATTTTGTGCAATAGCATCTTTCATAAAAATATTTTTGCAAACAAATTGCTGATTAGCATTGCGTAGCAAAGCACCTGGCAGCAAACCACTTTCGCACAAAATTTGAAACCCGTTGCATACACCTAAAACTTTACCTCCTTTATTAGCAAATTCAACAACACTCTTCATCATAGGGCTAAAACGTGCTATTGCCCCACAGCGTAAGTAATCGCCATAGCTAAATCCTCCCGGCAATACAATGCAATCAGTTGTGCTAAAAGTAGTTATATCTCTATCTTTATGCCAAAGCTGAATAACTTCTTGCTTTAAATCGTTTTGTAAAGCCTCCATCATATCTCTATCGCAATTGCTTCCCGGAAAAACTACTACACCAAACTTCATACTATATTATTTATAAAATGTAAAATGTACTGCAAAGATAACAAATAGCCCTATTTAAAAAGATAGTAACCTAACACAATTACCAAAACCACCATTGCCCAATGAAGTAGTAAGGGCAACCATTTTTGTTTAGCATAAAAAAAAGTAGCCGAAACTAATACCGAAAAGGGTGCAGCACATAAAATCCAATAGCTAAAGGTATTAGTAGCATTAATAAATGGAACAATTAACGCTATAAAAAGATAAAGGAAAATAATGGTCCAACTTTTACGGGATTGTATGAGTTGCCGCCTATAATTCTGTTGTATAAAAACATAACCTATTAAAGCGGTTAATACCACTAAACCAATGGCTATGTAAGACAAGTTGGTTTGTTGAAAAACTGGTGATGAAAAAGCTACACCAGGAAATGTGTAACCCTTCCATTTATCTGTTAAAAAAACTATAGCTAATAGAAAATAATAAGGTGTTAAACCACCAAGCAAAACCATTAACCATTCGGCAAATTTAAAAGGTCGTATTAAAATTAACCCCAAAAAAACCAAACCTAAGAGTGCAGCAGATGGAAAATAAAAAAATGTACCTGTACCTATAACTATACCAATATTAAATAATGTTGTTTTAGGATTTTGTATGGTATATAAATTACTCATTTTGTTTAACACCCAAATGGCAATAGTACTAATAATTAGTGGGGCAGATAAGGTTTGCCATTCTGTAAATAAAGAAGTTATAAGCAAATAACTCATGCCGGCCAAGTAATTAGGTTTAGGAAATAAACGCTGAGCGTTTACTAAATTATTTAACGATATGGCTTGTGTAAAAAGTAATAAAAAAGTTAGCAGTGAAGATAAAAATGGAACGCTTGTGGTTATTGCACTCATCCACTTTAGCAACTCTTTGTATAAAAATCCATCAATTTGTTGTGGCTTTATAAGTTGAGGATATAGAAATATAGGCAACTTTAATAGTAACCCATAAATAAGTAATAAAAAATTATTGATGGGATTATTTGCTTTAAAAGTACCTATCACTCGTTTGTAATGTTTGATGCAAAATTAAGTATCCCAAAACTTTATTCGTTGTATTTTTTCTAACATAATTAGGTTATACATCCACCTTTGCAAAACATATAAAGCCTCTATAATCGCAAGGGATTATAAGTTGCTTTGCCCCAACTTGTTTGGTAAGCCTTGGCATAAATTGATGACCTTTTTCTCGGCTTTTTAATGTGGGGTTTCGTTTTACATCGCCATTTACATTAATGCTATGATCTGCAATAAGTTGATTTTTTCTATCACTATTAAATAAAAAATGAAGTTCGCCATTAAAAGGTGCAAGTACATACGATAAAAAATTATCAGTTTCATCATCATATTGATCTTTTTGAATTACTCTACTCCACTCTTGAATACCAGCTTTATTAAAACTCATTATTAAAATATTAGAATAGTAATACCTCACTCTTTGTGGATTGTTAAAGTTGTTAAAATTATTAAATGGCCTATTAAAACCGCCATATGGATTATAATAATAGGAGTTAAAGTTATAGGAGTTATTAAAATAATCCCATCGATTAAAAGGGAAATTATTGCCCCCTGTATTTTGAGTTGAAAAATCTTCGGAAACTACAATATAACCACCATCTTTTTTAGATACAATTTGTTGTATAAAAAAATCATTTAAAGCAAGACGTATTTGGCCATTACCTTTAGCTGCATTTCTTATAGAATCGTCAATTACTGAAAAAGTTGGTGTAGAAATTTTGTCCTCTACCTTACTATATACCGTAGAAAAAACGCCTTCAATATTTCCTCTATTTTTTTTGTAATAAAAAGAAGTAAATAAGTACCGATTATTTAAATTATCAATTTTTAAAATTACATTATCTATATAGTTAGTAGATAAATTAATAGGCAAAAAAGTTAACGTATCTTCCCTATTTTTCAATTGTATTAAACTTAGTTTATTGCTACCTCCTCTGTTTCCTTCTTTGGTTTCTTTAGTAAATACAAAATTGCCTTCGTTATCTACCAAAAAATTAGTATAGGTATCTCTACGCTCATCATAGCTTAATTGCTGCCTGTTTTGGTGAATACGTTTAAAGTCTTTATCAAATAGGTTTGTAGCTAAGGTATAGTTATCGTTTTTTTTATGTAATTTAAATATTTCAATTTTTTCTTTATTTTCACTTGCAATGGTGGTATAAATTTTGTTGTCCGCATAAAAAGGTATTTGTGTAGAGTCTATTTGTACCGGCTCTGTAAGTTTTTTACCCATTGCATCTAACTTAACTACCATACAATACAGTATATTCTTTTTTTGGTATTGATAAACCATGAAAGCATGATTTGGGTAGGCAATAAAATCTACATTAAATGTTTTTTCGGGTAAAAAATCTAAGAAAACTGTTTCAACCTCTTGCATACTATTATCTAGTACAGTAATTTTATGTTTCCAACGTGTGTTTTTATAAATGAGAATATTGGAGTTCATTTTTCCAATTATTTCAAAATTTAAATCCGCCTTATCTTGCCTATCAATATCGGAAAAAGTTAGTTGTTGAGCTATAGTTACTTGAGCATTAAAAAAACAACCTATTATTAAACTAAAAATCATTTTGTACATACTAGCAAACTTTAAATTAAAATTACGATTTTTATAACCCAAAGTATATTTTTTTAAACAAGATGAATGAATTTTTGTTTTTACATAAACAACTAAAATGATGCAAACAGTATTACTAACAGGCGGTACCGGTTTAGTGGGTAAAGCGCTTACCCAATTACTAACAAGTAAAGGGTACCAGGTTATTATTTTAAGCAGAGGTAAAAAAGAAATAGTAACTGAGCCCAATGTAACTTATGCACAATGGAATGTTGCAACAGAGCAGATTGATATTGAGGTTGTAAAAAAAGCAGATTACATTATTCACCTTGCTGGTGCAGGCGTAATGGACAAAAA
Organism: Bacteroidota bacterium; assembly: GCA_031377245.1. Taxonomy (GTDB): domain Bacteria; phylum Bacteroidota; class Bacteroidia; order Chitinophagales; family Chitinophagaceae; genus Ferruginibacter. Next base: position 90,216 of record JANMEU010000017.1, on the reverse strand, counting down.
ATGGACAGAGCAGTACAAAAAAGAAATTGTAGATAGCCGGGTAAAAAGTGGTGCATTAATTGTAAACACGTTAAAAAATAATGAGCATAACGTAAAAGCAATTGTAAGTGCCAGTGCTATTGGTTATTATGGTGAAGATAAAATAGACAATTATTTTTTTACCGAAACCGATAAACCTGCTGAAGGTTTTTTAGGCAGTACATGCCAACTTTGGGAGGATAGTATTGATTATGCTAATTCACTAGGTATAAGAGTTGCAAAAATGAGAATTGGCATTGTATTTAGTAATAATGGGGGTGCTTTTGCCGAATTTGTAAAGCCGCTAAGGTTTAAACTAGCTACTATTTTGGGGAATGGCAAGCAAGTGATAAGTTGGATACATATTGATGATTTATGCCGTCAATTTTTATTTGCAATAGAAAATGAAGACATTAAAGGTGCCTACAATGCAGTTGCCCCAAACCCCATAACCAATAAAAATTTAATACTAAAGTTAGCTAGCAAAATAGCTGGTAAATTTTATATTCCATTTTATGTTCCTTCGTTTTTATTAAAATTAATGATGGGCGATAGAAGTATAGAAATATTAAAAAGCACCACAGTAAGTTCTAAAAAAATAACAGATGCTGGTTTTAAGTTTTTATACAATGAGGTAGATGAGGCGTTGGAAAATTTAGTGTAGTACCTATAAATCCGATCTAAGCATTTTTCTTCTACTCCAAAAATAAAAAAGTACTAAATAAGCTAAAGCAAAAGAAAGAACTATCCAATTATAGTCGGTTGGTAATAAACGCCCTGCCATATTTGTAAATCGTTCAAAAGGTGAGGTTAGTAGCCCATCGGAAGCATTCATAGGTAAGTAGTTGCCTAAATTACCCAAGTCAATAGCTGAGTCTTTCTTTAAATTAACGGCTAAAAAGAAAAGTAACATAGAAATACCGTTTTCAAAAATAGTATAGATAAAGAATACTGCTATGGCTACACCAGAACGTTTAGTTAACAATGAAATTAATACTGCAACCATATTATAGGTTACTGCTTTTAATAAAAAATAGCCAACATTTTGAAAGCCCTTTAACGAAAAAGAAGTGCCAGATAAGGTACCAAATAATAAAGAGGTTAAAATAATAACTAACGTACTTGCAATAGCTAAAATTATGGCTAAAGCAATTTTTACTTTTAAAAATTCGGCCCTACTCCATCCATCAATAATATTTTGACGATGTGTTTTATAGGTAAACTCATTTGACATTAGTATAACCATTAATAAAGCAGGTAGCATTAAAAAAAAGCTACTGTAATAACTTACAGACTGCCAAACCATATCAAAATCAAATTGAGAGCCAGAAAAAAGTAATTGAGAGCCTTCTACTTTATCAATAACTTCTTTTTTAAAAGCATATACAATATAATTTGTAGCTACTACACCCAAGGCAAAAAAACTGGTTAGCAAAACAAATCCAGTATATTTTTTTATTTTAAGCCACTCTATTTTTAAAAGATTAATCATCTAGTAATAAATTTAAAATTTAACTATTGGGTTAAAGCAAGTCAAAAAATTTATCCACTTTGCTTACCAGTAATTTCTAAAAACCGTGTTTCAAGCGATTTGTTTTTTACATTTAATCGGTTAAGGATAAATTGTTTTTCAAAACAATATTTATTTACCATTGCTGCTGTAACATGCTCTTCGCTTACTAGTTGTAAATAACTATCAACATTATGTACACTTATAAATCCATTCATTTGTTGTAAAATTATTTTTAACGCCTCATTATCATCACAGCTCACTTCAATTAATACCGTAGTTAAAGTATTATCTGTTGAAGACGACATAACATCTTTTACTGTGCTAACCGTTTTTAAAACCCCTTTTTGAATAATGGCCACATGAGTACATACTTTTTCAACTTCATCTAAAATATGACTAGCCATAATGATTGTTTTACCCTTTTGGCTAAGTTCTTTTATTAAATCTCTTATTTCGGCAATACCAGCTGGATCAAGCCCATTGGTAGGCTCATCAAAAACTAAGATGGAAGGGTTACCCAATAACGCTGATGCTATGGCTAAACGTTGTTTCATTCCCAACGAAAAAGTATTAAACTTAGAATCTTTACGTTGAAATAAATTTACTGTTTGCAACACATTATCAATATCCTCTTCGCCACGTCCTTTTATTTTTGCAGCTATTTTTAAATTATCAACAGCACTTAAATAATGATAAAAATTTGGAGTTTCTAACAACGTTCCAATTTGTTTACGCATTAAATCATTGTTTGTAGTAGTACTCCAACTAAAGGATCCGCTAGTTGCTTTTAACACATCCATTACTATGCCTAGCAAAGTTGTTTTGCCGCTTCCATTAGGTCCTAAAATTCCAAATATTGAGCCAGTAGGCACTTCAAAACTTACATTTTGCAATGCTTTTACTCCGCCGTAATTTTTAGAAAGATTAGTAATTGATAATATTGGTGTCAATGTTTACTTTTTAATTATGTTGCAATATACATTAAGCTTCGTTTGAAGTATGCGGTTGATGATAAACGGCAGAATAACCACCTAAAATGCAATTAGGACTGGATAAGTTTAATTCATCCAACTTTAAACTTGCAATATCTTGTAAGGTAACAATTCTATGCATAGGATGCATCGTTCCACCTGGTGCACCTGCTTGTGCATTAGGATCGTATTGAAATTGAGGATCTACAAAAGTACCTCTAGGGTACATAATACCCGGTTGCCCTTTACCTCTTAAATCTAAATCTGTGGGATGATCTAATCCAATGGTATGCCCATATTCATGAGCTGCAGTGGTGCTTCCCTCATACAAATTTTCTACTTTAAAATAACCAGTATTACTTTTTAGCCCATCAACAAAAGAAATATTACCTACTACATATTCCTCTATTCTAAAATAATTATTTTTTGGATTTTTATTATCAAAAATATCTTGTGGTGTAAGATTAGTAAATAAGTATCCATTTATTTCAAACTCAACAATGTACTCTTTGCCCTTATACTTAACACTACCTTTTGGTTGGTTCCACATGGTTGCTATTTCATTTACACATTGATCAACTAAAAGTTGTGTAGCTTGGTTACCATAAAATAAAATGTTAGAGTGTATGTAAAGTTTGTTTTTTTCATTATTTAATTCTACAATCCCCATATCTATTAATTAAAAAAGCACCAAACTTGGTGCTTTAAAGTTAGTTATTTTAATTCCTCAATGGCTTGCCACTTTTTAAAACACTTTGTATTCTTTCCAAGGTTTTCTTTTCGCCACAAAGCGATAAAAAGGCTTCTCTTTCTAAATTTAATAAATATTGTTCACTTACCAATTGTGGTTCACTTAAATCGCCACCACACATTACGTAAGCCAATTTTTTTGCTACTGTTGCATCATGCTCTGTAGCATAATTTCCTAAACGCATACCGTTAATACCTGCATGCATTGCGCCTAATGCGCTACGCCCTAAAACTTTAATATCTGTACGTTGTATAGGCATTACATAACCATCATCATACAAATCAATTACGGCTTGTTTAGCTTCTGCAATTCGTCTGCCTTGGTTTACACTAATTAAATCTCTACCTTTTCTATAAATACCTAAATCGTAGGCTTCATGAGCACTTGTTGCAACTTTTGCAGTTGCTATTGTTAAAAAACGATTTTGTAGGGTAAGCGTATCTACCTCCCCATCATGCATTTCATCGGCAGCACGTAAAACAAATTCTTTAGTACCTGCACCGCCAGGTATTACACCAATACCAACTTCTACTAAACCAGTATATGTTTCTGCAGCTGCAATTACTTTATCGGCATGCAAACTCATTTCACAAGCGCCTCCTAGGGCTAAACCGTGTGGAGCAAGCACCACAGGTATTCCAGAGTAACGCACCCTCATTATAGTTTGTTGAAATTGACGAATAGCCATGTCAATTTCATCATAATCTTGCTCAATAGCCAACATAAATATCATACCTACATTTGCACCAGCACTAAAATTTGTACCATCATTAGCTATAACTAAACCTTTATAGTTGCCTTCTGCAAGGGTAATTGATTTTTGAATTCCTTCTAACACCTCTCCACCAATGCTTCCCATTTTTGTGTACCACTCTAAGCCTAACACATCGCCTCCTAAATGATAGGTACGGCAAGCACTATTTTTCCAAATGGTTTCATTTTCAAAATTTTTCATTACTATAAATGCTTCTCCACCTGGTAATGCTTTATAGGTTTTTGTTGCAACATCATAACACAACCGTTTTCCATTTTCTACTTTGTAAAATGTTTTATTGCCTGCTGCTATCATTTCATCAACCCATGCTGCAACTTTATATCCTGCAGCTTTCATAGCTTCAGTTGTTTTTGTAACGCCTAAAACATCCCAACTTTCAAATGCTCCAATTTCCCAACCAAAACCTGCCATCATTCCATCATCTACTCTATATAATTCATCACTAATTTCTGGAATACGATGAGAGATATAACTAAATAAATTATAGTGGAACTGTCTGTAAAAATCTCCAGCCTTATCTGTGCCTGCACACAATGCCTTTAGCCTTGTTTTTAAATCGTCAATTGGTTTTGCCGTTTCAAGTGTTGCAAACTTAGGCCTTTGCCTTGCGCCATATTCAAGGGTTTGTAAGTTTAACGTAAGTATTTCTTTTTCTCCGCCGTTGGCGGAAGATTTAGTTTTCTTAAAAAAGCCTTGTTGGGTTTTGTCTCCAAGCCAATTATTTTCTACCATTTTGTTTAACCAAGCTGGGATATTGAAAATAGCTTTTGCCTCATCTGTTGGGCAATTATCTGCAACTCCTTTTGCAACTTTTACTAACGTGTCAATACCCACCACATCTGCCGTACGGAATGTTGCCGATTTGGGGCGACCAATAATTGGCCCAGTCAACGCATCAATTTCATCAACATTTAATTGTAATTTTTCCATGGCATTCATTATTGCCATCATACCAAAAACACCTACTCGGTTTGCAATAAACGCAGGAGTATCTTTACACAACACGGTTGTTTTACCTAGTTGCAAACTTCCATACTCCATTAAAAAATCTACTATCGATTCATCGGTATGAGGTGTTGGTATTATTTCTAACAAACGTAAATACCTTGGTGGATTAAAAAAGTGTGTACCACAAAAATGTTTCCTAAAATCATCGCTTCTGCCCTCAGCCATCATGTGTATTGGAATACCCGATGTGTTAGATGTTATTAAGGTACCAGGCTTACGATATTTTTCTACCTCTGTAAAAACGGCTTGTTTTATATCTAAGCGCTCTACCACTACTTCTATCACCCAATCACACTCGGCAATATCTTTCATATTGTCGGTAAAATTTCCTGTTTTTATTTTTTTAACTACATCTTTAGTATAAACCGGGCTTGGATTGCTTTTTATTGCAGCCGTTAAAGCATCGTTTACTATTTTATTTTTTTCGGCAGTTTTTGCATCTGCTGGCAAATCTTTAGGTTGAATATCTAACAACAATACTTGTAATCCAATGCCAGCAAAATGGCATGCAATACGACTACCCATTACTCCACTACCTAATACGGCTACTTTTTTAATTATGCGCTTATTCATAAAGCAAAAAATCTTTTTTTAGTTTAAGAAAATTAAAATTAGTTAGCTATGCAACTAATTTACTACGAAAGTAAGATTAAAAAATTAATCGCCAAAAAATTAGGGTAATAAGGAAATAAGTACGTTTCTATTGTGCTTTACCTTACGGTTATATAACCAATTGATTACACTATACTTATCGTTAGCTTGCCATTGCAAAATGGGGTAATTAGGAAAGCATTTTTGTAAAATTGGCGTTTGAAAATAATAACCAGACAAGGCCGAAATTTTGTTGTTTTTTAGTTGAGATGCGACACTATCGATGTACTGTTTATTTTGCTCTTCGGAATTTGAATAAACTAAACTATAGGGTGTATAATAAACCGTAAAAAAATTACTATCGGCAAAAGGGTTTAACAAATGAGCAAAACGGCTTTCAACAATAATTTTGTTACCTAAATTATAGCGCAACCGTAAACTCACCAATTTATTTAAAGAAGCTTCTGTATTCGTTTCACTTAAGTTTTTAAAGTCTAACCAAATACAATGTGGCCTTCTTTGATTTTTGTAGATAACCAAAAAACTATCGATTGTAAAACCCGTACTATTATTTTGATTGTGATGCAAAAAAAAGGTTTTATACGTGGTATCAAAATAAACATCTATTTCGCAGCCAGCTGTATTGATATCTACTTGGGCCAAAGCCTGTGGTGTGTTTACCGCCTTTGCCCAAAATTTATTAGGAGTTTTTAAATATTGCTTATTAGTTGATTCTAAAAGATGTAGTTGTTGATTAAATTTTTTAGGTAACATTACTCTTACAATCCCTTTATGCAAAACACCATCAACAAGCAAATACAGTAAGGGTATTAAAAGCATTAACTTATATTTGTTCTTAACTAGTCGTTGCATTTTCTGATGTACAATATAAATTTTCAATTAAAAAAAATATGGGCAAATAATAAACCATTTGTGTTTTTTATGGGCCTATTGTTAGTTGCGCTTTCTATTATAAAAATAATATTTTATTACTACAACCGCCACTTACTTTTTTTTAACTCATCTAATGTAATTAATTGGCAGGCTTTTTTAAAAATTATAAAATGGAGCATTTATGCTGATTTGCTGGTGCTTTTGCCTATTAATTTTTTGTTTTTGGCTTTGCTACAATTTACTCCCATTTTTAAAAAAAAGTATTACCCAAAAGTACTAGGCTGGATATTTTTTTGTTGTAATGGTATAGTTCTACTATTAAATACTATTGATGTTTTTTATTTTCGTTTTAATAACCAACGAGCAAATGCAGATATTTTATTTGTATTAAGTAGCCCTATTACTAAAGTAAAGCACATAAATCCATTGCTTTTACTTGTTGTACTTCTTTTAACTATTGGGTTTCTTTTTATTATTAAAAAGGTACATAAAAATTTAGTTGCCGCTATTGAAAATGGAAAAACTAATGTTCAGGTTTTAGTTGTTGGCCTTTTAAGTACACTCTTCTTATTTATTTTTACGAACAAAACAACTAAATATTTTTTACCCACACATCCGTTAATACAATTAAATAGTAGTGAATTATCATTGTGTCAAAACTCTGCCCAAACATTTTTATACTCCCTTTTTCGTAAAGGTGAGCAATTACCCCAGGGCAATTATTTTACTAACTTAAAATGCGATAGTTTATTTACTCTAAAAAATAAAATGGTTTCGGTAAATAAAACAAAAAAGAATGTTGTTCTATTTATCATGGAAAGTGTGCCCTTTGATTTTTTTGATTCTTCTAATAAATACTATACGCAGCTGCCTTTCTTTTCATCACTTTTACAAAAAAGTACTTTTTATACAAATGCTTTTTGTTACTCTCTTAATAGTAATAAGGGCATTACAGCAATTTTGGGTAGCACTCCTACAGTAATAGATATACCACTGTATCACTCAGCGTATGTAAATATGCCAATAACAAAAATGGGTAGTGTTTTAAAACAGCAAGGCTACCAATCTATATTTTGTATTGGCGATAATTACGATGATTTTGGTTTTGCCAAATGCACCAACTGGTTGGGCTTTAGCAACTATTATAGTAAAGAAAATATCCCTAAATATAAAACATTACCTAGCCAAGCTATGGGTGTGCATGATGAATATGTTTTAGATTTTATGCATGAAAAAATAACCCAACTACAACAACCCTTTTTAAGTGTAAATTTTAACATTAGCACCCACTACGATTACGAATTACCTAAAAATTTTAGTTCCGCTTTTCCAAAAACATATTCAACAGCAATGAAGAGTATGACATACTACGATTATAGTTTAGAAAAATTTTTTGACACAAGTAAAAAGGAGGAATGGTTTAAAAATACTGTTTTTATTTTTTGTTCGGATCACTGGATGTTTCCAAATGAAAAAAATATGGTGCAGAATAATGTAACAAATTACAAAATACCCATACTTATTTATGATGCTAGTAACGAAGTAAAAAAAGTGGACTCATCCCTTGTATCTCAATTTGATATTTTACCTACTATTTTAGATATTAGCAGTTACACTTGTGATGTAATTAGCTATGGAAACTCTTTACTAAAAAGTGATAGAAAGAGTATTGCTTTTTCAAAAATAAATGCTACACTTTACCAAATTGTAGATGGTGAGTATGCATTAGGGTTTAATGCGGCTAATAATAGTGTAGACTATTTATACAATTATAAGGTAGATGTCTCTTTAAAAAATAATTTAAAAAATTTAGCAGCGTATGCACTTAAAAAGATGAAGTTAGAAGAAAAAATAAAAGCTATACTACAAAAAGCCAATATGCAGTATAGCAATAAAACTTTCAATTAGTCATTAACTTACTCCACTACCGTTATCTATTACAGCTGTAGGGCTAACAAAATATAACTTACCCAATTTATCCTCAGCCATTAAAATCATTCCATTACTTTCTATACCTCTCATTTTACGAGGGGCTAAATTAGTAACCACCGTTACTTGCTTACCCACAATATTTTCCGGAGAAAAATGCAAGGCAATGCCGCTTACTATTGTTCTTACTTCTGTACCTAAATCAACTTGCAATTTTAACAGCTTATCTGCTTTTTCTACTTTTTCGGCAGCAACTATTGTCCCTATTTTTAAATCAATTTTTGCAAAATCATCGAAAGTAATTTCGGATTTCGAATTTTCTACTACGTTGCTTACTTGCTCACTCATTACTGGTTTTACTAAATTATTTTTAAGTTTTTCAATTTGCTTTGTTATTTCTTCATCCTCAATTTTTCTAAATAGTAATTGAGGCTCTCTTAAACTATAGCCTACTTTAAGCAAATCAATTTTACCTGCATTTTCCCAATCCAACATTCTATCTACCACCTTCATCATTCCACACATTTTTTTTGCTATGGTGGGCAAAAAAGGATTAATTAAAATAGAAAGATTAGCGGTAAGCTGTAAACATAAATGTAAACAATTATCTATACTTTTTTGGGCAAGAGGATCAGTGGTTAAGTGTTTTGCAACAATCCAAGGCTCTTTTTCTTGCATATACTTATTCCCCTTTCTACTCAAATCAATTACCTCAAATAATGCGTCTCTAAATTTATACTCCTCTAATAAATTTTGAACTTTGGATGTTGAATTTTGAATTTCTGTTATTAGCGATTTATCTTTTTCATCCAAAATATCATCATGCAATTTAGGCACTTTACCTCCGCATAATTTATGCATTAAAACCCAAGCTCTATTTACAAAATTTCCAAAAATGCTTACTAGCTCACTGTTGTTTCTATCTTGAAAATCTTTCCACGTAAAATCATTGTCTTTTGTTTCGGGAGCATTGGCACAAAGAACATAACGTAACACATCTTCGCATCCCTCAAAATCTTTTATATATTCATTTACCCATACTGCCCAATTTCTACTGGTACTAACTTTTTCTCCTTCAATATTTAAAAATTCGTTAGCAGGCACATTATCCGGCAAAATAAAATTTCCGTGTGCTTTTAACATTGCCGGAAAAATTATGCAATGAAAAACAATATTATCTTTCCCTATAAAATGCACCAACTTTGTTTCTTCGTTACACCAATAATCGGCCCATTGGTTTGTTAATTCCTTTGTTGCAGATATATAACCTATAGGTGCATCAAACCACACATACAAAACTTTTCCTTCGGCATTTGGCAAGGGAACTTTTATTCCCCAATTACTATCCCTCGTCATAGCACGGCTTTGTAAGCCACTATCTAACCAGCTTTTACATTGTCCATATACATTATTTTTCCATTCTTTATGTCCTTCAATAATCCATTCTTTTAACCAGGCTTCATAATTTTGCAAAGGAAAATACCAATGAGTTGTTTTCTTTTTTACTAGCGGGGCATCACTCAATGCACTTTTAGGATTTATCAATTGCTCTGGGCTTAAACTACTACCACATTTTTCACATTGATCGCCATAGGCTTTGTCGTTATTACAAACTGGACAAGTACCTACAATATATCTATCTGCCAAAAATGTATTCGCCTTCTCATCAAAATATTGTTCTGTTTCTTTTTCTTCAAACACCCCATCATCATATAATTTTTTAAAAAAATCAGATGCAGTATCATGGTGTACTTTATTGGAAGTACGAGAATAAATATCAAACGATATCCCCATCTGCAACATACTTTCTTTAATAATTGTATGATATCTATCTACTACTTGTTGGGGTGTAATACCCTCTTTCATTGCCCTAATAGTAATGGGTACCCCATGCTCATCGCTACCTCCAATAAATTTTACATCTCTTTTTTGTGCCCTTAAATACCGCACATAAATATCGGCAGGTAAATAACACCCTGCTAAATGGCCAATATGCACAGGCCCATTTGCATAGGGCAACGCTGCTGTTATTAAATATCGTTTTGGGTTATTCATTTTTTTGTTTTAGTTATCCTAGCTGTTTTGTAAATCCCTTATTGTTATAAACTAACCTACTATTAAGCGTTGATTATGCACAAAAATACCTTAAACATTTTCAAAACCGAAATTTGAGTATTTTTAAGTATGAAACGTAAAGATTTTCTATCAACCCTACTTCCAATAGGTGCTGTACTTGCAGCATCGGCTAGTACTAAAAATGTAACTATTGAAAACGCCAAAATTCCTCCTTACTTAAAAAAAGGGGATACCATAGGCATATCATCGCCTGCAGGCTATATTACGTTACTAGAAATTGAGCCTGCTATTTTAAAATTAAAAGAATGGGGGTTTAACATAAAAATTGGCTCAACCATTGGCAAAAGAGATTTTACATTTGGTGGTACAGATGCAGAACGTTTAGCCGATTTTCAGCAAATGTTAGATGATGAAAAGGTTAGTTGTATTTTATGTGCCAGAGGTGGTTATGGTTTTATACGATTAGTAGACAGCTTAAATTTTAAAAAATTTACTAAAAAGCCAAAATGGATAATAGGGTTTAGCGATATTACTGTTTTACATAGCCACTTAAACGCCAACTTTGGTATTGCCAGTATTCATTCTAAAATGTGTAATAGTTTTCCGGATGATTGGGCCAAGGCAGACGATGTACAAAAAGAAAGTATTGAAAGCATAAAAAAATGTTTGGTTGGCGAAAAAATGAAATACCCCATTACACCCAATGCAAAAAATAAAACAGGTATTGCCTATGGAGAATTAGTTGGTGGTAATTTAAAAACAATAGAAAGCCTTGCAGGTAGTAAAAGCGATATAGATACAACAGGAAAAATTTTATTTGTAGAAGATACTGGTGAATATTTGTACAGCTTAGATAGAATGTTTTGGAATTTAAAACGTAGTGGAAAATTAAATAAACTAAGTGCTTTACTTATTGGTGGTTTTAAAATAAAAAAAGATGATGTGGGTGAAGAGTTTGGAAAAACGATTGAAGAAATTGTTTTAGAAAAAGTAGCTGCTTTTAATTACCCTGTTTGTTTTGATTTTGCTGTTGGGCATCAAAAAAATAATGTTGCCTTAAAGTGTGGAGTGCAACATAAGCTTAGTGTTCATTTAAATGAATGTATGTTGGTAGAGGTTAAATAAACTAAAACCACCTATAAAAGTGAAGAAATTTTTTTGATATCAAACTGATTGCAGTTGAATTATTTAAGGTATGTAGTTTTTTATTTTTTATGGGGTAATGTTATCACAATAGGCCATTATTTTATCTATTTCCTCATCACTTAAATTTGGAAAGGCTGTCATTAAAGTTCCATTCCATTTTTTAAAAATTTGCTTAGCATAACTATTTTGTTCAATAGATTTTTGAGGATTTCTTATAAAATCATACATTGCCTTTTTATCATTTTGCCACCGTTGTAAAGATCCTTGTAAGGCTGGCCCAGTATAATCCTTATCTGGCATGTGGCAGTTAGCACAATTATTTTTAAACAACGTTTCTCCATCTAATTTTTTTTCATTTGTAGCAATTGGTTGTTGTGTCAACGTATTTTTATGTTCCCTACCCGTACAACCAACGAATAAAATAAATAAAGCAAAAAATATATTTTTCATAATTGCTAAAATTAAAAATGCCCTAAAAAAAATTAGGGCAAAATTATTCATTATTCATTCTTAATTTTTAATTATTTAAGTACCTCTCTACTTATTACTAATTTTTGTATTTCGCTTGTACCCTCCCCAATGGTACATAGTTTACTATCTCTATAAAATTTTTCTACCGGAAAATCTTTAGTGTAACCATAGCCTCCAAAAATTTGTACGGCATCTGTACTTACTTCTACTGATACTTCACTAGCATAATATTTTGCCATCGCCGCTTCTTTAGTCATAGGCAAGCCTTTCATTTTTAAATCGCATGCCTGGTTAATTAACAATTCGGCACATTCAATTTTTGTAGCCATATCTGCCAACTTAAAACTAATCCCCTGAAAGTTTGCAATAGGCTGATCAAACTGATAACGCTCTTTTGCATATTGCTTGCTAGCTTCGTACGCTCCTTTTGCAATGCCCAAACTTAATGCTGCTATAGAAATTCTTCCGCCATCCAACACTTTCATACTTTGTTTAAAGCCGCTGCCAACCTCACCCATTCTGTTGGCATCGGGTATTCGGCAATTATCAAAAATCATTTCGGCAGTTTCACTAGCCCTCATGCCTAATTTATTTTCTTTTTTTCCGCCACTAAAACCTACAGTACCACGTTCAATTATAAATGCTGTTGCATTATCTTTTGTACGAGGCTCACCAGTGCGGCAAATTACCACTGCTATATCACCAGTTTTGCCATGTGTTATCCAGTTTTTTGTTCCGTTAATAATCCAATCATCCCCATCTTTAACAGCCGTAGTTTTCATATTGCCAGCATCGCTACCTGTATTAGCTTCGGTTAAGCCCCAAGCTCCAATATGCTCTGCTGTAGCTAGTTTGGGTAAATATTTTGCCTTTTGCTCTGCATTACCAAATGTTAGTATATGCCCAGTACACAAGCTATTATGTGCAGCTAAGGACAAGCCAATACTTCCACAAACTTTTGCAATTTCTTGTATAGCTACACTGTATTCAAAATAACTTAATCCGCTACCACCATATTCTTCGGGTACTAAAATACCCATTAAACCAAGGTTACCTAACTCTTTAAAAATATGTAGGGGAAATTCTTGACTTTCATCCCAATCCATAAGGTTTGGCTTTATATGTTGTAAGGCAAAATCTTTAGCTGTTTGAGCTACTTGAGCAGTCAATTCACTTTGTTGAAAATTCATAAAATGGCAATCATTATTTGTAGTGCAAAGGTATTTGTTTTGAGCCACAGATTACACCAATTAACACAAATACTATTGTGTTTTTAAATAAGGTGATATTTTGTTAAACAACAAATCATCAATAATCATAATCTTTTTAATGTCGGTAATACTACTAAAGTTTCCATGCTGTGTCCGGTATTGCATTATGGCATTGGCAATATTGTAGCGTAAGTATGGGTGTAGTTTCATTTCGTCAACGGTTGCTGTATTAATGTTAAACTGTTTTATTGTTTTATCATTAATAATTAAACGTGGCTTTATTTTTTGAAACGTACTATCTGCTAAGCCAAAGGTTTCGGCAATTTGTTCTATTTTATAAAAGCCACCCAATTTTTCTCTAAATACAATTATACGTTGAGCTAATTTACTACCTATGCCAGGCAAAGCAATGTAAGCTGTAGTATCTGCATTATTAACATCAATAATTGTAGGTATGTATTTGGGTTTATCGTAGGTTTTGGTTTCGTAATTATTTTGTGTAGGATAATTATTGGAGTAGTTATTTTGAATTTCTTTAATTTGAACGTAGGGCATCAATCGTTCTACTTCATTGGGAAAGAAGCCCCAAATTTTTCCTAAATCTTCTGGTTTATAAAACTTACCCCCTTTGCTGGTATAGTTTAAAATAGTAGCAATGGTTTTATCTCTTACACCTAATCGTTTCCATTCGTTTGCACTAATAACATTTGGATCAAAGTAAAACAACTCTCCTTTTATTACATAATTTTTGTAATTGGGTTGATGATAGTTTTGAAAACCATTATCGTCATAATTTTTTGTATAAAAATTATTGGTGCTATCTTGTTTTTTAAGCACTAACCTAGCAATATCTGTTTCAAAATTTTTTGTTGTTTGTGTTTTTGTTTGTATAAAATAAGGAAAAATGCTGGGTAAAAAAGAAACAATAATAATAATGGTACACAGTGTTAAAATACCTCGGCGTTCTTTTTTTGTAAAATTAAAATAGGCTTGAATAAATTGTTTCATTAAGGGTTGTATAAATTAATAAAATAAATTTAGTTGATAAAACTAGTCAATTAAATAAGGTTTATTTTAAAAAAATCTATACACTAATATACTACATTTCTATTTTAAACCCATCCCACCCTAAAAAAATTCCTTCTGGTAATTCTGCACTTACCTCTGCATGTAAACCCATTTGGTGGCTAAGGTGGGTAAAATAGGTTTTTGGTATTTGTAGTTGTTGAGCAAGTGCTACAGCCTCCTCTAAATTAAAATGAGAAATGTGTTTTTCTTTACGTAAGGCATTTAGTACTAAAACTTTTGAGCCAATAATTTTTTTTAATTCTTCTGCTTCAATTTTATTGGCATCGGTTATATAGGTAAAATCACCCATTCTAAAACCTAGTACAGGCATTTTAATATGCCACACTAAAATGGGTTGTATAAAAATATCGCCAATATAAAACGGGTTATTATCAATAGTATTTATATTTAAATTAGGTATACCAGGATATTTTTTATCAGAAAAAGCATAAGCAAATTCTCTTTTTATGGCCTCTTCTGTTAAAGAGTTGGCATACAACTCCATGGGCTTTTGGTTAAAAAAATTATATGCTCTTACATCATCAAGCCCAGCAATATGATCTTTATGTGGATGGGTAAATAAAACAGCATCTAACTGTTGCACATTAGCTCGTAACATTTGGTACCTAAAATCGGGAGTGGTATCAATTACAAAAGTTGTGGTTTCACTTTGTACTAAAATGCTACTTCGTAAGCGATTGTCTTTTTTATTGGTAGATGTGCAAACTTTACAACTGCACCCTATCATAGGAACACCACTGCTAGTGCCTGTACCAAGGAAAGTTATTTTTAATGGAGAAGTTTGCATTAGTAAATGCAAATTAATAAATAAACCAATGGAGAGATAAAAAATTTGTTTGTTATTTAGCAGCTTCAGCTGCCATTAGCTCGTCATACATTTTTTGACTTTCTAAGGTAAGCTTATCAAAATTTATATTTAATTGAGGCATTAATTCAATCAAGGTATTTATTCTTCCTTCGGTTTGAAAAAACTTATTTAACACAATTACTTTTTTTGCTTGTAGTATGCAATAACCGCTTTGAAAATTTCCTCTTTCGTAACGAATTACATACCCAACTTCTTCGGCAATTTTTTCTATTTTATCTAATATGTTTTGTGTGTATTTCATGCCCTAAATCCCAAAAGGGACTTTTATAGTTTTTAATTAAGTGCAACCTCCATTAAATGGAGAGCTAAACAAAATAAAATTTTCAACAAACGTTGATAACTAAAGTTACGAAATACTTAAAACTCAATATAGTGCCGAAAATAAAACGCTGTTACAAGTTCCCCCTTTAGGGGGCGGAGGGGGTTATTTATTACTCATTCTAATAATGGGTACAATCATTTCCTCTAAACTCACCCCACCATGTTGAAATGTATTGCGGTAGTAATTTACGTAATGGTTATAATTATTGGGGTAACATAAAAACAAATCGCCTTTAGCAAAAATAAAACTACTATTTACATTAGGCGTTGGAAGGCCTGCTTCTCTAGGATCTTTAAACACCAATACTTCTTTTGCCTCGTAGTTTAAATTACGACCATGCTTGTAACGCAAGTTTGCAGTAGTTTGTTTGTCGCCAATTACTTTTGCAGGGTTTTTTACTCGTACACTTCCATGATCGGTTCCTACAATTAAATTTATTTTTTTATCGGCAATTTTTTTAAGGGCTTGGTGTAATGGGCTATGTTCAAACCAGCTTTTTGTAATACTTCTATAACTCGTTTCATCACCAGCTAATTCTTTCAGCACTTCCATCTCTGTTCTAGCATGGCTTAGCATATCAACAAAATTGTACACAATAACATTTATATCATTTTGTAGCATCGTATGCATATTATCCACTAACTTTTGACCATCGTTGTTATTAGTAATTTTTGTGTACGAATATTTTAAATCGCCTTTACCTAAGCGCTTTAATTGTGCCTTAAAAAACGTTTCTTCAAACATATTTTTTCCACCCTCTTCATCATCATTTTTCCATTCGGTAGCAAATTGCTTTTCAATATCAATGGGCATCATTCCGGCAAAAATAGCGTTACGGGCATATTGCGTAGCCGTTGGTAAAATGGCATAAAACGTTTCCTCTTCGTGTATTCTAAAACTTTCTGCAAATATGGGTTGTATCGTTTTCCATTGGTCAAATCGTAAATTATCTATCAACACAAAAAACAATGGAGTACCTTTTTCTAAGTGCGGAAAAACTTTGTACTTCATTAATGAATGACTCATTATTGGAGAATCTGCATTTTTTGGATTTACCCAGTTTGAATAATTTCTACTTATAAATTTAAAAAATTCCGTGTTAGCTTCTTGCTTTTGAGAGGCAAAAACTTCTTGCATTTCGGGGCTATCGCTTTTCTTCATTTCTAACTCCCAGTACACTAATTTTTTATACAAATCCATCCACTCGTTATAATTAGGATTGCTATTTAATGCACTAAACAAACTAGTAAATTGTTGTTGATAGCTTGATGTTGTTTTTTCTGCAACCAGTCGTTTATTATCAATTATTTTTTTTAGGCTCAACCATACCTGATTGGGGTTTACTGGTTTAATTAAATAATCGCTTATTTGGCTACCAATAGCCTCATCCATTATATTTTCGGCCTCATTTTTTGTAATTAATACAACAGGTAAATTTGTTTTTATTTCTTTTATTTGTTGCAGGGTTTGCAGGCCCGTAAGTCCGGGCATAGATTCATCCATCAATACAACATCTACCACATTATCTTTTACAAATTCTATAGCATCAAAGCCATTTGATTTTGTAGTTACATCATATCCTTTATTTTCTAAAAATAGTATTTGGCTGGTAAGGCTATCAATTTCATCATCTACCCAAAGTATTTTTGCTGTACTCATTTAATTCATTGTTAATGGTTCATTGTTCATGGTAAAATGATATGATGCAATGTGTACACAATGAACCATCAACAATGAACCATGAACTTACTTCCTACAAATTTAATTTTTTATAGCATACCTTATCATCTTTATTTAGCTTTGTGTATCTTTTAACAAAAACAAGTAACAGCTTGGGCATGTTTGTAAAAATACAAACAGCCAATTGCAAACTACTTATGCCTTTTAGAAAAATTATTAACGATCCTGTTTATGGCTTTATTACTATAGATGATGAATTAATAAACCAACTTATATCACATCCATACTATCAACGCTTACGCCGCATAAACCAAATGGCCATGGCAAATGTGGTATACCCAGGTGCAGTACACAGTAGGTTACATCATTCTTTAGGGGCTTATCATTTAATGGGCTTGGCTTTAACCGAGTTAAGCCGTAAAGGAGTTGACATTACGTTTGAAGAACAACAAGCTGCAAAAATTGCTATTCTTTTACATGATATTGGGCATGGGCCATTTAGCCATGCATTGGAGCATACCTTAATAGAAGGCATGCACCACGAAGAAATTTCGTTGCTAATAATAAAAGAATTAAATACACAGTTTAACGGACAGTTACAATTAGCCTTAGATATTTTTACCAATAAGTACCACAAAAAATTTTTACATCAATTAATAAGCGGCCAACTTGATGTGGATAGAATGGATTATCTTACCCGTGATAGTTTTTTTACTGGTGTAATTGAAGGCAGTATTGGCTACGATAGAATTATAAAAATGATGGTGGTACATAATGGCGAATTAATGGTAGAGGAAAAAGGCATTTACTCTATAGAAAAATTTTTGGTAAGTAGGCGGTTAATGTATTGGCAAGTGTATTTACACAAAACAGTTTTATGTGCCGAGCAAATGCTTAAACAACTTATTAAAAGAGCAAAATTTATAAAGGCACATAGCAGTAGTGCTTTAAACAAATTTATAAATGAACCTATAACCAATGTATCGTTACAAGAGTTTTGTAGTATAGATGATTATGATGTATTAGCTGCCATAAAAGAATGGTGTACCCACCCCGATAAAGTGTTAGCCTATTTATGTAATGGCGTTTTAAACCGTCAATTGCTAAAAGTTAATTATCAATCAAACACTTTTACTGCAAACACTATTGAGGAGCAAATAAATAAAGTTTCACAAAATTTTAATTTGTCCATTGAAGATGCACAATGGTTAGTATTTACTGGCGAAAGCAGCAGTAGTACGTACAATTTTACCAACGAGCATATTTACATATTATTTAAAAATGGCGATGTAAAAGATATAAGTGAGGTAGATAATGCATTAATAAACGAAAACCTAACAGGTAAGGTTACAAAATATTATATTTGTTATCCAAGATGATGTTCATGGCAAATGGTTCATTGTTCATAGAAGAACACACTAAAGAGCTTTATACTATGAACCATTAACAATGAACCATGAACTATAATCAATGAACTAAATTATGCAATTAACAGCGGCACAAATAGCGGTATTAGTAAATGGTAAAGTTGATGGCAATGCAGATATTGCGGTAGCCTCGTTTGGTAAAATTGAAGAAGCCCAACAAGGGCAATTATCATTTTTAGCTAATCCTAAATACGAAGATTTTTTATACTCCACAAAAGCTTCGATAATTATTGTAAATGATAATCAACAAATAAAACAACCCATTACTGCAACACTTATAAAAGTACCCGATGCATACAGTGCTTTTGCCACTTTGCTAGATAAATATCAACAAATACAACAACAGCAATTAACGGGCATACAACAACCCGTTTATATTGATGCTACTGCAAAAATTGGTGATAATGTTTTTATTGGAGCCTTTGCTTACATAGGTAAAAATGTAGTGGTAGGAGATGGTACAAAAATTTACCCTAGCACTTTTATTGGCGATAATGTTACCATTGCTCAACATACAATTTTACACCCGGGTGTAAAAATTTATCATGATTGTATTATTGGTAGCAACGTTACTATACATGCTGGCAGTGTAATTGGTGCCGATGGTTTTGGCTTTGCACCACAAGCAGATGGTAGTTTAAAAAAAGTACCACAAATAGGCAATGTACTTATTGGAGATAATGTAGAAATTGGCAGTAACACATGTATAGATAGAGCCACTATTGGCAGTACTATTATAAAAAGTGGAGCCAAGTTAGATAACTTATTACAAATTGCCCACAATGTAGAGGTGGGCAACAACACCGTAATTGCAGCACAAACGGGGGTTAGCGGTAGTACAAAAATTGGTAACAATGTTATGATTGGCGGCCAAGCTGGGCTTGCAGGGCATTTAACCGTAGGTGATGGTGCTAAAATAAATGCCCAAAGCGGTTTGGGCAAATCGTTAAAACCTGGCCAATCTGTTACGAGCAGCCCTGCTTACGATTATAACAAAGCTATACGTAGCCAAGCTACTGCCCGAAACTTACCCGAAATGGAAAAACGTTTAAAAGAGTTGGAGGAGTTGGTGAAGGAGTTGATGGGGAAGTAGACAAATTGATTCCGTATTATGTAGATTTATGATTAGTAGAATAAAAAAGTTCATCTCTAAAGAAATTTATACCTACACCTATTTTTTGCCTATGGAATCAGCTACTACCAGCATTTCCAATATTCTAAAACAATCAATTGGTAAACTTCATTTTTCGGATATTGATATTAAAAAAGTTGAAAGAAATTGTTTTAGTATACGTTATAATTCTGGTGGAATAATGAGTGCATGGTATGGTTCAACCTTATATGTTCAGGTTAAAGAGAGCTTAAACAGTAATTTTGAAACTGTTATTACCTGTAAAATAAAAGTAAGCTGGATCATATATTTAAACTTTTTTAGTTTATTAACAATAGGTTTAGGGTATTTGATAGCTTTTTTTGTAACTAAAAACACCATTGCTTTATTAAATGCTTCTATCCTTATGATTGCCATACCTGCATTTTATATTTGGATTTCCTCAATTAACAATTATGCCATTAAGGATAGATATTTAGAATTAGTTCATAAAGAGTTAAGAAAAATTGAGATATCTAATGAAAAAAAAACATAATTAATACCCGACCCTAATCCATTTTTTTTGTTTTACACCTAAAATTTTTACATATGTCGATTTGGTTTATACTAGTTATTTGTTTTTTACCCATAATTCTTTTTTTTAGTTGGAGTAGAAAATACAGGGAAAAGCATCCTGATGCTTTTGGATATGTATTATCAATTATTGGCACATTTGTAGGTGTTGCTGTAGGTTTATATTTTACCGACTTATCGGCGTTAAAAGAGAAAAAACAACGAACCATAAAAGTATTAGAGGCTAGTAAAGAAGAAATGGAGTGGCTTATAAGTAGGGCTAAAATGATTGATACAGCAACTGATAATCTTAGTAGCAGACAAAAGCAAAAATATTATTATTTAGAGATGCCCCCTTTTTATGCTGAAACATTACGCAGTGAATTGTTAGCAGAAACATTACACCCAAAAACATTAGAACAGTTTAATGTAATTAGGGAAAACCTTTTATTTGACGTGGATTTACTAAAGAAAGATGTAACTACAAAAGACATAAATAACCTAGATGCAGATTTAGATGATTATAAAAAACAAATAGAAGCATCCATTAACGTAATTGATAAAGAAATTGAATTACTAAATGGGAACATAAAAAAGCATGCCTTTGAAAATGCGGCTAAAGAAAATTTAAATAAACTAATGAAAGATTGAAACTAAGAGATTAAAAGAGCAACGTAAATAAGATATAAAAAATAGAACAAACTCTGACAAGTAAAAAAACAAGGCCCCGCCTTATCAGCAGCAAGTAGGCCCCCATTGCAGGTATCGAAGCAAGGCCGAGAAAATCAACAAAACACAATTAATGCCTAATCCTAATTAAAATTTTGAACGAAATACCGCCTAATCCCCAACTAACCAACCACCGCTGATAACCAAAAATAAAATATCTTTGCCCTTCTTTACAAAAACAAAAAGAAACTTACCCGAAATGGAAAAATGTTTAAAGGAGTTAGAGGGGTTGGTGGCCAAGTTAATAGCAAAAAGCAAGTAGGTTTGTATAATTTTATAATAAGTCAATATTCTTTTTAAAATAAAAACTAGTTTGAATCGTTTATTTTTTTTAATCATTTTTTGTTTTGCCAATAAAATAAATGCACAAGGTATTCGCTTTGCAGGAACAGTGGTAGATGGACATACTAAAGAACCTATAAGCTATGCCAGCATTATCTTTGCTAAACAAGGTTATGGTAAAGTGTCGGATAGTATTGGAAATTTTTCATTTAACATTAGTAAGTTTTATACAGACACCTTGGTTGTTAGTTATGTGGGCTACGACGTTTTTAAAGTAATTATTAGTGATACCAGTACTATACAAAACGCCATTATTACCTTAGAGCATGCCACCCAACAAACAAGCGTTGTTATTCGTACAAAAGTAGACAAGGGATTATTTTTATGGAAAAAAATAATGAGTAAAAAAAAGCTATACAATAGGCAAAGCCTAACCAATTATGGTTACGAGGCGTACAATAAGTTAGAAATGGATATTAAAAATTTTAATGCAGATAAGGCCAAAAAAAATTTTTTACTAAAACCCTTTTCATTTGTATTTAACAACGTAGATAGCACCTCCGAAAAAGAGCCCTTTTTTCCAGCTTATCTTTTAGAAACCCTTAGCGATTTCTCTTTTCAACGGAATACAAAAAAGTATTACGAAACCATAAAAGCTAGCAAAACGATTGGTTTTGCTAACGAAAGTATTAGTAAATTTTTAGGCGTAATGAATCAAAATGTAAATATTTACAACAATTATGTAAATGTTATTGATAAAGATTTTATTAGCCCATTTAATGATAATGCCGATGTGTACTATAATTTTAGAGTGCCCGATACTCAAATTGTTAATAACCACAAAATTTTTCATTTTGTATTTTCACCAAAGCACAAGGGTCAAAATACATTTGAAGGGGATGCTTGGGTAAAAGCACAAACTTTTCAAATACAAAAAATTAATTTATACTTAAGTAAAGAAGCTAATATAAATTATATAGATAGAATTAGTATTTTTCAAGAATTTACTCCATTAAATGATAGTATCTACTTTTTATATAAAGATAAATTTTATGCCGATTTTAAAATTTTAGGCAAAAATTCGCTAACCTTTATTGGCAGAAAAACTACGGCTTATAACAACATTATTATCAACAACGATTCACTCACTAATTTATTTAAAAAACAAAATACCGAAACTGTATTAACAATAAAAAAAGGCAGCAATACATTAAGCGATAGTGTTTGGAGTGTGCTTAGGCCCGACAGTTTATCTAAAAACGAAAAAGCCATTTATGCCACAATAGATAAGTTGTTACAAATGCCCAAATTTCAACGTTTACAAAACACTCTAAAATTTATTGGCACCGGCTACAAAACATTAACCAATTACCAAATAGGCCCATGGTACAATTGGATAAGTAGTAACAATTGGGAAGGCACAAGAGTACGCTTTGATTTAGGAACTACTACTGGCTTTAATAAAAATATTTATTTACATAGTTATTTAGCGTACGGCTTTGGCGATAAAAAATTAAAAGGAAAAGCAGAAGCATTTTGGATTGTGCAAAGAGAACCCTACTGGTTTAGATTACATGCCTCTTACTCCAATGATATTGATAATGGTATTAATCAAATTGGCGATGTTGGGCAAGATAATATTTTTTCATTAGCCATACGCAAACCCAATACCACCCTAAAGTTTTTACAATTACAAGATACCCGTTTTGAAATGTATAAGGAATTTGGAAAAGGTATTTCATCCGAATTATTTATAGCACACCGCAAATATAATCCGTTACAAAATTTGCCCTTAAAAAGTTCATTTCCTACTTCCTCAAACCTAGAGGCTTTAACTAATTTTGAAGTAGCTTTAAAACTTCGCTTTGCTTATGATGAGCAGTTTATTGAAGGTGATTATTTTAGGTATTCAATAGGCACCAAATATCCTATAGTTGAGTTTTTAATAGCCAAGGGGTTTCCTAACGTTTTACAAAGTGCTTACAGTTACACAAAATATTCTGCCGTAATAAAAGATTATATTAAAATTTCGCCATATGGTTCAATATCCTATAAAGTATATGGTGGTACAATAAACGGCACACTTCCTTTTGCCTTTTTAGAAAATCATCCTGGCAATGATATTTATTATTACAACCTTGGCAGTTTTAATTTAATGAACCGGTTTGAATATTTAAGCGATAAATATGCAGGTATTAATATGGAACACAATATTGGCTCTGGCCTATTTAGATTTAACCCTTTTACCCGTAAATTAAA
Source organism: Bacteroidota bacterium (assembly GCA_031377245.1). Lineage (GTDB taxonomy): Bacteria > Bacteroidota > Bacteroidia > Chitinophagales > Chitinophagaceae > Ferruginibacter. The sequence continues at coordinate 66,543 of JANMEU010000017.1, read as the reverse complement.
ATGGCGTCAATTTTGGAATGTGAAAACATTGTGGGGTAATTTAAGCCAAGCCAACGCAAAGATAAATATTAGTAAAGATAATTTTAAAACATTAAATGGTAAAACCTATGTAGAGTTAGGTACAGGAATAGATAATATTTTTAGAATTTTTAGAGTAGATTTTGTTTGGAGAGCATTTGCAAACCCAGCTCCAGAAAATAAAAATAGTCGATTTGGAGTATTTGGAAGTTTTCAATTTCAGTTTTAGGCTTACCAAAGTAGCCTTTTACTTATAACCAAAATAAAATATCTTTGCCATCTTTACAAAAACAAAAGAATGGACGCAAATTTCAACCAAGATAAACAACACACAATAACCAATGCAGTAAGCATTTCGGGTACTGGTTTACATACGGGCATTAATGTAGATATGACGCTGAAGCCTGCCAACCCAGGTTTTGGATTTCAATTTCAGCGTATAGATTTAGCTGGTATGCCCATAATTAAAGCAGATTGCGATTTAGTTACAGATACTAGCCGTGGTACTACGTTAGAACAAGGCGAAGCTAAAGTGAGTACTGTAGAGCATATTTTAGCAGCCTTAGTAGGCATGGGTGTAGATAATTGTTTAATTGAAATTAACGGCCCCGAAATACCTATCATTGATGGTAGCAGCGAACCTTTTGTTGAAATTATTGAAGAGGCTGGTGTAATGGAGCAAGATGCAGCAAAAGCTTGGTACACTATTGACACCAATATTAGCTTTTACGATGAAAACAAACGGGTTGAAATGACAGCCCTCCCAGCTACCAACTATCAAATAACTACCTTAATTGACTTTAACAGCCCAGTTTTGGGAACGCAACATGCTAGTTTAAAATCAATAGTAGATTTTAAAAAAGAAATAGCCCCATGCCGCACTTTTTGTTTTTTACATGAGTTAGAAATGTTGTTAGATAATAATTTGGTAAAGGGTGGCGATATTAATAATGCCATTGTAGTGGTAGATAAACCAGTTACCGAGGAAGAAATGACCCGACTTGCTAAAGCATTTGGTAGAGAAAAGATAGAAGTAAAAAGTGAAGGCTATTTAAATAATTTAGAACTACGCTACCCCAACGAGCCGGCAAGGCATAAACTACTTGATGTTGTTGGCGATTTAGCCCTAATAGGGTACCCAATTAAAGGGCATATTATTGCTAACCGCCCAGGCCATAGCAGTAATGTAGAGTTTGCCAAAAAAATAAAACAATACATCAAAAAAAATAAACACACTAAGGATGTTCCTATTTACGATCCTAATCAAAAGCCTGTTTATACTTTAGAGCAAATAGAAAAAACATTACCCCATCGTTATCCATTTTTATTTGTAGATAAAATTATTGAATTAACCGATAAACAAATTGTAGGTATAAAAAACATTACATTTAACGAGCATTTCTTTTTGGGCCATTTCCCTGGCAACCCAGTAATGCCAGGTGTTTTACAAATAGAGGCCCTTGCTCAAACAGGTGGTATTCTTTGTATAAATGCGATGCCAGAGGGGCAATATGATACGTATTTTTTAAAAATAGATAATTGTAAATTCAAGCAAAAAGTAATACCGGGCGATACATTAATTTTAAAAATGGAATTGGTAGAACCCATACGCCGAGGAATTTGTATAATGAAAGGCAGCGTTTATGTAGGTAATAAACTCTGTACAGAAGCTGAGTTAACGGCACAGTTGGTAAAGAGGAATTAATTCGATAATGTGATAATTGGATAATGTGATAATTACGAAAGCAAAAGTGTAAAATGAAAATTGAGCTTATAAATTCAAACCCAATTTTAAAATTAACATTTCAATTTTCTTTAATGATTATTGAGTATTGTAGTTTATTAGAAACAGAAAGAAAATATGTAATAGCCAATCAATTATTAAAATCAGGTACATCAATTGGTGCAAACGCAATGGAAGCACAAAATTCAGAAAGCAAAGCTGACTTTATTCATAAATTTAAAATTGCTGCAAAAGAAAGCGAAGAAACTCAATACTGGCTTTTACTTTGTAAATTTGCTCCGCAATTACCTAGTTGCGATGCGCTTCTAAGTAAACTAGAAGAAATTCAAAAAATAATTTCTTCCATTATCAGCGGCTCAAAAAGTAAAAATTAAACAGTAACTTGTTCATTATCAAATTATCGAATTAGCTAATTATCACATTATAAATGATTCATCCACACACATACATACACCCCAATGCAAAGTTGGCCACCAATGTAAAAATTGATCCATTTAGTGTAATACACCCCAATGTAGAAATTGGCGAAGGCACTTGGATAGGCAGTAACGTAACCATTATGGAAGGTGCAAGGGTAGGAAAAAATTGCCGCATTTTCCCTGGTGCAGTAATTGCAGCCATACCACAAGATTTAAAATTTGATGGCGAACAAACTACCGTTGAAATTGGCGACAACACCACCATTAGGGAGTTTGTAACCATAAACCGTGGAAGCAAGGATAGGTGGACGACAAAAGTGGGCAACAACTGTCTAATAATGGCATACAGCCACGTAGCACATGATTGTATTATTGGTAACAATTGTATTATGAGCAATAATACACAAATGGCAGGGCATGTAACTGTTGGCGACAATGCAATTTTAGCAGGTATGTGTGCCATACATCAGTTTGTACAAATTGGGCAACATGCTTTTGTAGCTGGTGGCTCGTTGGTAAGTAAAGATGTGCCTCCGTTTATAAAAGCAGGACGTACACCCTTAAGTTATGCAGGTGTAAACTCTGTAGGTTTAAAACGTAGAGGGTTTTCCTTAGATAGAATAAATCAAATTTTAGATATTTATCGTATTATTTACAATAAAGGAATGAACACATCACAAGCCTTAAATTTTATTGAAGAAGAAATAGCCGCAACCGACGAAAGAGATGAAATTGTAACTTTTATAAGAGAAAGCGGAAGAGGAATAATAAAACGATTTACAAAGGGAAGTATGGATGATGAGTAAGATACCCCCTCCGCCCCCTAAAGGGGGAACTGGGGAACACTAAAATTAAATACTATGTTTTTATATTTAATCTTATGGTTGTTTTATGATCTAGGCAGAAATAATTCTATTCATCTTCACCGGCAGGCAGGCAGTTTGGCGTAGCTTGAAACATCCCGATAATTTCGAGGCTCTTGTACTGCATATCAATATTGAATTTTTACTGTAGTAAAGTAGAGTACAATCTTTTATACCATCAATAACCAATGACTTATTGACCATTGACTTAATAATCAAATGAAAATCACTTTACAAAATTTAGGCAAACGCTATAACCGAGAATGGATTTTTCGTCATATTGAGTATGAATTTATTGTGGGGAAAAAGTATGCTATCACTGGTTCAAATGGTTCGGGTAAGTCTACTCTTTTACAAGTAATTGCTGGCTCACTAATGCACAATGAAGGAAGTGTTGAAATAAGCAGTCAGCAGTTGGCAGTGGGCACTGGGCAATTGGCAAATACAACAAAAAACAAACATCAAACAATTAGCAACGAACAACACTATCAATATATTTCTATTGCCACCCCTTATTTAGAATTGATTGAGGAAATGACTGCTTTAGAAATGATTAGTTTTCATTCTACCTTTAAACAACTTATTTTACCAGCAGCCAAAATTTTACAAATCGTAAATCTACAAGCCTCTGCAAACAAGCAAATACGCTACTACAGCAGTGGTATGAAACAACGCTTAAAATTAGCCTTAGCCTTTTTTAGCAACACCCCAATTTTATTATTAGACGAACCTTCCACCAATTTAGATGAAGATGGAATTGCACTTTATCATCAACTTATAAAAAATTACACCACTAATAAATTAGTAATTGTGTGTAGTAATGATAAGCAAGAGTATAGTTTTTGTGAGGAGGTGTTGGAGGTGGGGAGGTATAAATGAAATTAATCAGCTACTATTTTATACGTTGTTCCAAATAAATTATACTTCTTAGTTTTACCCATAAAAGTACAATCACAATCCCCTATAGTTATTTTGGTTCCAACAGTAAGTTTGTTTCGCATTTCTTTACCTATAGTATTAAATATATGCCAGCTTTGTCTTATAATACCTGTTACTACAACGGTCTGTAAATAAAAACCTCCTTCATGAAAATACACTCTTATGGTACAATTGCCTTTAATACCAGGGGACATAACAACTTTTATTGTAGTATCACTCAATTGTGATAATTTTATTGCCCCTCCTTCTACATTCGTTAAGTAAGCATCGTTTTTAATTTGTGCAAAAACAACAAATGACAAAAGACTAAAAAAAGATAAAAGAAATATTTTTATCATACTAAAATTTTTAACTACCTCCTACTAGCAATCAGCAAATTCAAATCGGTAAATTTTAAATCAAAGCGCTCACTTAAATGAAAATTGGTTAGGCTACCTTTAAATAAATAAATACCACTACGTATATTTATTTTATGCCAAATGGTTTTATCTATTCCTCCATCTTGGGCAGTTTCTAGCATAAGCGGCATCAACACATTGCTAATAGCTTGGCTTGCAGTACGGGCAAAGCCGCTAGGTATATTGGGTACACAATAATGTATTACATCATATTTTGTAAACACAGGTTTTTCGTGGCTGGTAACATCACTGGTTTCAAAGCAGCCACCACGGTCAATACTTACATCTACAATTACACTTCCAGCTCTCATTTGGCTTACCATTTCTTCGCTAACAACAATGGGTGTTCTACCCCCATCACCACTTAACGCACCAACAGCAACATCGCAAGTTTTTAATTGCTTGGCTAAAATTTTGGGTTCTATTACACTCGTCCATAAACGTCCGCCAATATTATTTTGCAAACGTTTTAATCTGTAAATATCGTTATCAAATATTTTTACACTTGCTCCCATAGCCAACGCTGTTCTGGCAGCATATTCGCCAACAATACCTGCACCAATTATAATAACTTTTGTTGGCGGTATGCCACTTATTCCTCCAACCAAAACACCCTTGCCATTGTTTGCGTTACTTAAATATTGCCCGGCAATTAGCATTACTGCACTGCCCGCAATTTCACTCATACTGCGTACAATGGGGTTGTGCCCTGTGTCATCTTTTAAATTTTCAAAACTAAGTGCTGTTATTTTTTTATCCATCATCTTCTGCAAAATTTCTCTTTTCATTACGGCCAAATGTATAGGAGAAATAATGGTTTGATTAGGTTTTAGTAAATCACACTCTTCTTCACTAACGGGTGCGCTTTTTACAATTATATCACATTCAAAAACTTCTTTTTTATGGTAGGTTATTTTTGCACCTGCTTCACTATAATTGTTATCGGTATAGCTTGCTCCATCACCAGCTTTTGTTTCTATAATAACCCTGTGCCCATTAGCAACTAGTACGCCAACGGCTTCGGGTGTAAGGGCAATTCTGTTTTCGTTAAACGAACTTTCTTTGGGTATACCAATAAATAATTCTGCCCCTTTTGGTTTTATATCCAATGTTTCTTCTAATGTTTCGTAGGTAAAAGAAGGTGATACAAATGGTTTTTGTGTTGCCATATTGTAAAGTAACAATTAAAAATGAAAAATGAAAAATGTTAGTAGCTTATTCTTCTTTTTGTGTCATCCATTAGTTCAAAATTTATATGTAGTGTTTCTTCGGGGAAAATAGTGGGAAGCTTATCCGGCCATTCTACCAAACAAATATTGCCGCTATATAAGCAATCCTCTACCCCAGCATTAATAGCTTCTTCTTCATTTTTTAATCTATATAAATCTAAATGATAAATAGTGGTATCGTTTTTTGTTTCGTAAACATTTATTATAGAAAAAGTAGGGCTACTTACCACATCTATAACACCCAACGCCTTACAAAAAGCATTGGTAAAAGTTGTTTTGCCAACACCCATTTCGCCATGTAACGCAATAACTTTATTATTACCTAATTGTTCTACTACCTTTAACGCAGCTTCGTTTATTTCTTTTAAAGAAAAAATTACCTCCATGTTGCAAAGATATTTTGCCGAATTGGTAAAGTTGATATTTTTTTTAAAAGTAGCTTTGTACCACGAATTAGCCTAATTACACGAATTACACTAATTTTTTAATTCGTGTAACTCGTAAAAATAAATGCAGTAAAAAAGATTAGTCTAATTACACGAATTACACTATTTTTTTTAATTCGTGTAATTCGTAAAAATTTGTGTAATAAAAAAGTAATGAGTAACAATATAGACTGGAAAGTAGAAGGAATGCATTGCACAAATTGTGCATTAGCTGTAACCAATTACTTAAAAAAACAAGGCTTACAAAACGTAAAGGTAAACCCTATAAGTGGCGATGTGCATTTTACTACAGTGGAGCAAATTGATGAAAAAAAAATAAAACAAGGTATAAAAAGTTTAGGCTATTCGGTAAATGATGCAAATGACACCAGCCATACTAAACATGAGCAAAACAACCGTGGATTTTTAAAAACAAACAAAAGTCGCTTTTTATTTTGTTTGCCCTTTACCGCCATTTTAATGCTACACATGTTTGATAAATGGTGGCATATTCATTGGCTAATGAATCCGTACATACAACTTGGTTTATGCTTACCCCCTTTTATAGTTGGAATACTTTATTTTGGTAAGAGTGCTATTAAAAGTATTACTAATGGTATGCCTAATATGGATGTATTGGTAACGCTAGGCTCTTTAGCTGCATTTGTTTACAGCTTTTACGGCATGTTTTTTTTACATAGCATGGATTATATGTTTTTTGAAACGGCTGCCTCTATAGTAACCTTAGTTTTTTTAGGTAATTATTTAGAAGATGCGGCTATTCAATCTACACAAAAAGCAGTAAACCAATTGGCCAAATCGCAAAAAGTAATGGCTAATATGATTGCGTTTGACGACAAACATCAAGAACAAATTTTTCCTATAGAAAATACACAACTAAAAGTTGGGGATTTAATCTTACTAAAAAATGGAGAGCAAGTTCCTATTGATTGTAAAATTTTATGGGGAGAATGTAGTGTAAGCGAAGCAATAATTAGTGGAGAAAGTGTACCCATTTATAAAACCAAAAAAGACAATTTAATTGGAGGTAGTTTTTTAGAAAGTGGCACAGCAAAAGCACAAGTAACTGCGGTAGGTAATGATACGGTTTTGGCAGGTATTGTAAATATGGTAAAACAAGCACAGGGCGAAAAACCACCTATGCAAAAAATGGCCGATAAAATTAGTGCCATTTTTGTACCTGTTGTAATTGGCATTGCGGTACTTACTTTTTTACTAAATTATTTTGCTTTTGATATTAGCAGCGGTAATGCTTTAATGAGGGCAATTGCTGTATTAGTTATTAGCTGCCCCTGTGCTATGGGCTTGGCAACACCTGCAGCAATTGCAGTTGGGCTAGGCAGAGGGGCAAAAAATGGTATTTTGTATAAAAATGCAAGTGCCTTGGAAACATTTAAAAATATTGAGCAAGTAGTATTTGACAAAACAGGTACACTAACCACAGGGCATTTTACCATTACAAATTTTAGCACAACAATTGATGAAAGTGAATTTAAAAAAATAGTTTACTCCTTAGAAAAATTTAGTAACCACCCTGTTGCAACTGCAATACTTAATCAATGGAAAACAAATGATGTTATTGTCTGGAAAACTATTGAAGAGATAAAAGGCTTAGGAGTTAAAGCTACTGATATAGAGGGAAATGTTTTTTGGGCAGGCAGTTATAAAGTTTTAACAGATAAATCAATTGATGTTAACCACAATATTTTTATTACTAGAAATGATGTGTTAATTGGTTGGATAGATGTTGCAGATGAAATACGGCCTGAAGCAAAATTGGTAATGAATTGGTTAAAAGCAAAAAATATAAAAACTATTTTATTAAGTGGTGATAGATATGAAAATTGTGCAATTGTAGCAAAAGAATTAAACATTAGTGAAGTAATTGCCGAGCAAACCCCAGAGCAAAAATTAGAAAAAATTACTCAACTTTCTGTAAGCACGCCTACTGCTATGATTGGAGATGGTATTAACGATGCGCCAGCCTTGGCAAAAGCTACGTTAGGTATTTCGTTAAGTAGTGCTTCGCAAATTGCTATGCAAAGTGCCGATGTTATTTTGTTGCATCATGGATTAAAAAATTTACCACATGCATTAGGCTTAGGTAAGCATACCTATATTACCATAAAACAAAATTTATTTTGGGCATTTTTTTATAATGTTGTTGCCATACCTGTTGCAGCTTTTGGCTTTTTAACACCAACGTTTAGTGCATTAACAATGGCTTTAAGTGATGTGGTATTAGCCTTAAATTCTATCCGACTGTTTGTGAAAAAGGTTTATTAACTTCATTACAAATAAATTAATTGTCGTCAATTCATTCCATAGTAAAAGAATATTGGGGGTATGATACTTTTCGTCCTCTTCAGGCCGAAATTATTACAGCTGTGTTAGAAGGAAAGGATGTGTTAGCTCTACTACCTACTGGTGGTGGAAAATCTATTTGTTTTCAAGTACCTGCATTAGCTAAAGATGGCATTTGTTTAGTTATTAGTCCCTTAATTGCGTTAATAAAAGACCAAGTAGAAAATTTAAAAAATAAAGGAATAAATGCGTTAGCCATTTATAGCGGCATGCCTTTTTTAGAAATTAAAAAAACATTGCAAAATGCTGCATATGGTAATTATAAATTTTTATACGTAAGTCCGGAGCGGTTAGAAACAGCCTTATTTTTAGACTACTTACCTGCACTGAATATTAATTTAATTGCGGTAGATGAAGCACATTGTATATCGCAATGGGGTTACGATTTTAGGCCATCCTATCTTAACATATCAAAAATTAGAGCCCAAATACCCACTGTACCTGTATTAGCACTAACAGCATCTGCTACAAAAAATGTTCAAGAAGATATTTGCGAAAAATTATTATTTACTAGCGCTGCTCAATCTTTTCAACAATCTTTTGCCCGACCAAATTTATCATATAGCGTTTTTAATGTGGCTAGTAAACAAACAAAATTGTTAAGCATTTTAAAAAATGTATCGGGTAGCGGAATAGTGTATTGTAAAAGCCGTAAGCATACTAAAGAAATTGCCGATTTATTAAAACTACATGCCCTTAATGCCGATTTTTACCATGCTGGCTTAAGTAATGATGAAAGAAATACTAAGCAAGAAAACTGGATAAAAAACAAAACTAGAATTATTTGCTGTACCAATGCTTTTGGCATGGGAATAGATAAGCCAGATGTAAGAGTAGTTGTACATTACGATATACCTGATTGTTTAGAAAATTATTATCAAGAAGCTGGTAGGTGTGGTAGAGATGGTAAAAGAGCTTATGCCGTTTTATTATATAACGATAAAGAAATAACTACTTTACTACAGCAACCCACTATTAAATTTCCTGATGAGGATACGGTAAAAAAAGTATATATACATTTAATGAACCATTTGCAAGTACCCTCGGGCATTGGCGAGGGGCAAAGTTTTGATTTTGATTTATCCACTTTTTCAACTGCCTTTAAAATAGATATACTTACTGCCACCTATTGCATAAAAATTTTAGAGCAAGAAAATGTATTAAGCTACCCGGAAACATTTTTTAAACCATCTACCCTAGTTTTTGCTACAGATAAAAACTCGTTAGAAGATTTTGAAAAAACCAACCCAGTTTTTGAACCACTTATTAAAGGGCTACTCCGATCGTATGAAGGTATTTTTGATTTTCCTTCAACTATTTACGAAACTCAATTAGCTAAGTTTATTAAGATGGATGTAAGTACTGTTAAAAAACAATTAGTACATCTACATCAAAACCAACTTATTGTTTACACCCCACAAAAAGATAAACCACAAATTTATTTAGTACAAAACAGAATGTACAACGATAGTTTTAAATTAAACTTAGTTGATTATTTTATACGTAAAACAAATTATGAAAATAGAGTTGCAGCAATTATTAATTATATCGAAAATACTATTGACTGCCGTAGTAAATTAATTGGACAATATTTTAATGATACATTAATAACGAATTGCCAAATCTGCGATAATTGTATTAATACAAATACGGCCGAACTTACCCCAGATGATTTTGAAAAAATTAGTACAGAGTTGTTGAGCCTAGCTAAAACAACATCGGTAACATTAAAAAATATAGGAACACATTTACCAATATATAAAAAAAATCAGCTATGGAAAGTATTACGGTTTTTACAGAAAGAAGAACAACTAACAATTAGTAACCAAGGCGTTATATCAGTTCCTTAAAATAAAAAGGGACCAAGATAAAAATCTAGTCCCGCTTTAAAATCCAATATCCTATGAAAAACCGATGTAAAGATAATGTGGAAATTACTATTCAACAAGAGTTTTTCGAAATAATTTTAAAAAATAAAAAAAAAGCAATTTAATAAGAAGTCATTATAGTTTGATAACATGCTAATGCATACCTATTTATGAAAATTTTATATATTTATTTATTTTTATATTTTTTTTCTTTATATAAAAAAGAAGCTCCTTGATACCATGAAATTGCTTCATTTACGAGACTTTTGTCTAACGGAATTAGAGTATTTACGCCTGAAACATAATCAAAACTATACATTTCAACCTTACGCCTAGGGGATAAAATGACTAACTTATTATTGCGGATATACCCCATATCTTGGTAGGTGCTTATAAAAATCCGATCATTTAATGTATCTCTTTTAAAAACGTCGGAGCCTAAAAAACGGCTTTTATAGCTTTGATTTAAGAAACCTAAAACAGTTGGTGCTAAATCTATTTGACTTACTAATCTCTTTTCTATTGATGGCTTTATTAATTGTGGGGCATAAATTAAGCAAGGAATATGATACCGATTAACAGGCAAATCGGTTTTGCCTGCACTTCTACTACAATGGTCCGAAACGATTACAAATAAGGTGTTGTTAAACCAAGGTTTTTTTTGTGCTTTTTTTATAAAATCATTGATAGCAAAATCAGTGTATTTTACCCCTCCAGTAAAATCTTGTTTAGAGGATGGTATATCAATACGCCCATCAGGATAAGTATATGGCCGGTGGTTACTTACCGTCATTATATGATTAAAAAATAAGTTACCCTTGCTATAGCTTTCATCGCATTGTTGTAACGTAAAATTAAAACTTGCCTCATCATCCACTCCCCAAGCAGTAGTATGATTAACTAAATTTTCTGGAATATCTCTTTTATCCAATACTTGGTAACCATTGCCTCCAAAGTATTTTCCCATATTATCAAAAAAAGCATTGCCGCCATAAATATAGCGTACATCGTACCCTTTGGGTTTTAACACATTACCAATGGTAAACATATCACCATTATCTTTTCTTCGCACTATGGATTGGCCTGGTGTTGGTGGAATAGCCAGGGACAAGGCTTCTAAGCCTCTAACGGTACGTGTACCCGATGCATAAAAATTTTCAAAAAATAGACTATGAGGAATTAAAGAATCTAAAAAAGGGGTAATATTTTGAGTACTACCAAAATGTTTTAAGTATTCGCCACTTAGGCTTTCTACACTAATATAAACAACATTCCATTTTTTTGCAAGGCTATCATTTTTAATTTCTCTATCTACACTTAACACATCATTCCCTAACGTACTATTTGTTGTTTGTGTCATTTTACGCAGAATAGTAAAATTTGCTGTATCGTTTCTGGTGGCATAAAAACGATTGAAATCAATTTCGTTATTCCAAAATGCACTGCCAAATTCGTAAATACCATTTCCGGCTAATTCATTTACATAATTATTTTGGCTAAAGTTTTTGTACCAACTGTTTACCAAAAAATAGCCTGCCGTTGGCAAAAGCATAAATGTAAAAAAAGCTATCGTTCTTTTTTTAAATCGAACCGATTGTTGTTGAGAAAGGATAATTTTTTTTCGTATTAAAAAAAGTATTGAAAAAACGACAAGTAAAACCGATCCAATTATTAACGGCATATTGTACGATTCAATAATGTTATTAATAACTTCGGTTGTATAAATTAAATAATCAACTGCTATAAAATTGTACCGCACATTAAACTCATCCCAAAAAACAATTTCGCCGCCAGCACTAAAAACTAATATAAGTATAAGAATAGAAAAGAGGATGAACAAAGGAATAAGGCTCCATTTTTTTTTGTACCAACTATCTTTCATTAGCCAGCAGTAGAGTGCTACGGGTATGCCAAAAAAACTCCACACTACTAAATCGTAAAATAATCCAATAATAAAAATCCCTAAAAAAGATAAAGGGCTAAGCTCAACATTGCTCCAACTTTTTAAAAGTAAAGTAAGCCTTATAATAAAACCTAAACTACAAACTATAATAGCTAATACCGCCAAAGGACCAAAGCGATGTGTGAATATTTTTTGCATTTTGTTCATAGTACAAAAATACAACGTACCAATGGGTAAAGGGCACTTTACTATAATCTTTATGTTTTAGTTAAAACCAACTCTTGCTCTTTCTCCTTGTAGTTCTTCCACCCAGACCTAAGGCACCCAATAAACTTCGTACAATGGTATTACCAGCTGTACGTACCATACTTTTTACAATGGTGTTATCGGCTATTGTTTCAAGTGTAGATTTTTCTTCTTTTTTTGAGGATGATTTTTCTTCTTCTTCTGGTGCATCTTCTGCTGCAGCTTTTAACTTAGCGGTAAGTATTTCGTAAGCACTTTCAGTATCTATTACTTGATTGTATTTTGCTACTAGTTTAGATTTTGTTGTAAGGCTATCAATTTCGGCATCTGTTAACACATCCATACGGCTACGTGGTGCACATAACATTACATGGGCTAATGGAGTAGGTATCCCTTTTTCGTTTAGCATAGTTACCAACGCCTCTCCAATACCTAACTGTGTTATTAAATCTTCTGTTTTATAAAAATCTGTTTCTGGATAGTTTTGTGCCGTTTGCTTTATTACTTTTCTATCGGCGGCGGTAAATGCCCGTAACGCATGTTGCACTTTTAAACCCAATTGCCCTAGTACACTTGCTGGCACATCCATTGGGTTTTGTGTGCAAAAGAAAATGCCAATGCCCTTACTTCTAATTAGTTTAATAATGGTTTCTATTTGTTGTAAAAGCGCCTCACTAGCCTCTTGAAAAATTAAATGAGCCTCATCAATAAATAGTACCAGCTTTGGTTTATCCATATCTCCTTCCTCGGGGCAACTTGCATACAGCTCTGCTAATAGTTGCAACATAAACGTTGAAAATAGTTTAGGTTTATCTTGCAAATCTGTAACTCTTAAAATATTTATCATACCTCTTCCGTCATCACTAATTCGCATTAAATCATCTACCTCAAAACTTTTTTCGCCAAAAAAAATATCGGCCCCTTGTTGCTGCAACTCAATTACTTTACGCAAAATAGTTCCTGTACTAGTGGTAGATATTTTACCATAAATTTTTTCAATCTCAACCTTGCCTTCGTCTCCAATAAATTGCAATACTTTTATAAAATCTTTTAAATCTAATAAGGGTAATTTGGTATCATCGCAGTATTTAAAAAGCATGGCTACCACACCACCTTGTGTATCATTTAAGCCTAAAATTTTGCTAAGTAATATGGGGCCAAACTCACTTACGGTGGCTCTTAAATGCACTCCTTTTTGTCCGGTAAGTGTCATTAACTCCGTTGGAAAAAGCATAGGCTTATAATCCATTACTAGTTTGGCATACCTATCGTTTATTTTTTCGTTAGATGTACCTTGTGCAGCAATGCCACTTAAGTCGCCTTTAATATCCATTAGCAAAACAGGTATGCTATTATCACTTAACAACTCACTAATCATTTGTAAGGTTTTGGTTTTACCCGTACCTGTAGCACCTGCAATTAAACCATGGCGGTTCATGGTTTTTAAAGGTAAATTAATACTTGCATCAGCAACAACTTCGCCATTTAAAACGGCCGCTCCAATTTTTACATATTCGCCCTTAAATGTATAGCCAGTTGTTATTGCTTGTATAAATTCTTCTTTTGTAGCCATTTTAAACTATTTTTTTGGAAAGTTACAAACTGGCAACCATATTTAGTACATCTTCTACAACTAAACAAGTAACAAGGAGCCCAAGGAGCCATTGTGCTAATGATAGTTGACCAGAAAAATTAAGGAAAAGTTGGTAAATTATGTTGCCTTTTAAAATTATCCGCAATGTTAGCGAACAAGAAATAACGTTTAAATACTTAGAGATTAAACTTAATTTACCTTTAAGTAAAGCAGAAAGCCACCTCGGTTTTAGAGCAGCCTTTTTTAATTAACTTTGTAACAATGAAATTAATTATTATTTCTATTTTATTAATTACCACTTTTTGCATAGTTAGCTTTTCGTTTAACTATGAGGAAGATACGATTACAACTAAAGCTGCCCTTGGTAAAAAATTATTTTCCGAAAAAATATTATCAAAAGATTCTTCGGTAAGTTGTGCAAGTTGCCACAAACCACAATTTGCCTTTGCAGATACCATGGCATTTAGTTTTGGTATAGAAGGAAAACGTACTAGCCGCAATACTCCATCTGTTTTAAATATGAAAAATAGGCCCTACTTTTTTTGGGATGGTAGAGCAGTATCATTAGAGCAACAAGCATTAATGCCTATTGAAAACCCAAATGAAATGGGTTTGCCGATTGCAGAAGCAATTAGTAGATTAAATAAATCATCTACCTACCTTATTTTATTTAAAAAAATATTTAAGCAACAACCTACAGACCAAAATTTAGCTGCCGCATTTGCAGCCTACGAAAAAACATTAGAAACTGTAGATAGTAAATTTGATGACTGGAGCAACAGTTTAAAAAAATTTACGGCACAAGAAGAAAGAGGTAGGCAAGTTTTTGTTGGCAGCAAAGCCAAGTGTTTTGATTGCCATTTTCAAGAAGATTTTACGGATGATAATTTTAAAAATATTGGCTTGTACAATGAAGTAAATTTAACCGATGCTGGGCTGTACAACATAACAAAAAAAGAAAGTGATAAAGGGAAATTTAAAACCCCTGGCTTACGCAATATTGCTGTAACTGCCCCGTATATGCATAACGGTTTGTTTAAAACGTTAGAAGAAGTTGTAGAATACTACGATAACCCTAATAAAATTGTACCTAACCCCATCAATATAGATACCTTACTACAAAAGCCCTTACAGCTTACCCAAAAAGAAAAAAAAGATTTAGTTGCATTTTTAAAAACGCTTACCGATAAAAAATACCTAGCCATTCAAACCAAATAATTTGTGAAAATTTGTGTAACCTGTGGCTAAATAAGCAGTTTAACAAAAAATTAGGCACTATATTCGCTATAACTAATATGAATTAATTTTATTTGTATAAAACCAGCAAAACAATGGAAGCAACAAAACCACAAATACTACTTTGCGAAGATGATACTAATCTTGGTATGGTACTTAAAAACTATTTAGAGCTAAACGATTATGAAGTTGTTTTAGAAAGAGACGGCCGCCTTGGCTTAGCCGCTTTTCAACGAGAGAAGTTTGATATTTGTTTGTTAGATGTAATGATGCCCAATATGGATGGATTTACGTTAGCCGAAGAAATAAGAGATATAAACCCTGATGTGCCCTTGTTTTTCCTGAGTGCAAAAACAATGAAAGACGATATAATACAAGGTTACAAATTAGGTGCCGATGATTATATTACAAAACCCTTTGATAGCGAAGTTTTGTTGCTTAAAATAAAAGCAATATTAAAACGCAACGAAGAAATGCATAGAGAAGAAGTAAATGCAGAATTTGATTTAGGTAACTATCATTTTAACCCAAGGTTAAGAGAATTAACGATTGATGGTAAAGTGCAAGTACTTTCGCCAAAAGAAAATGAATTACTAAAAATGCTTAGCGAATACAAAAACGATTTGCTTAGCAGAGAAATAGCGTTAAAGAAAATTTGGGGTAGCGATACGTATTTTAATGGCCGCAGTATGGATGTATATATTGCCAAGCTACGCAAATATTTAAAAGAAGATAGCGATATAGAAATTGTGAATATCCATGGCAATGGGTTTAGGTTGGTATCGCCATAACAAATATTTTAATTAAAATAAAAGGCTGCTCAACATTGAGCAGCCTTTTTTATTTTATAAGAACGTTTTACTTATCTAACTAAACAACGTATTACCAGCACTACCTTTGTGTGGCATTTTTCCTAAATGCTTGTACGCTTTTTCGGTAACTTCTCTACCCCTTGGCGTACGCATAATAAAACCTTCTTGTATTAAAAAGGGTTCGTACACTTCTTCCAAAGTTCCCGTTTCTTCGCCTACGGCTGTGGCTATAGTGGTAATACCAACTGGGCCGCCTTTAAACTTATCTATTATTGCAGTTAAGATTCGGTTATCCATTTCGTCTAACCCGTAAGCATCTACATTTAATGCATTTAAAGAGTGTTGGGTAATTCCCATATCAATAACGCCATTGCCAATTACTTGTGCAAAATCTCTTACCCTACGTAATAAGCCATTGGCAATACGTGGCGTACCACGGCTACGGCCAGCAATTTCGGCGGCAGCATCGCTAGTAATTTTTGTACCTAATATTTTTGCACTACGCAATAAAATATTTTTAAGGGTTACAGCATCGTAATATTCTAAACGGCTTTTTATGCCAAACCGGCTAAGTAAGGGTGCAGTTAATAAACCACTACGTGTAGTAGCACCAATTAAGGTAAACGGATTTAAATTTAATTGTACACTTCTTGCATTGGGGCCGCTATCAATCATTATATCAATACGATAATCTTCCATGGCAGCGTATAAATATTCTTCTACCACTGTACTTAACCTATGTATTTCATCTATAAATAGTACATCGTTAGCTTCTAAATTAGTAAGCAAGCCTGCAAGGTCGCCAGGTTTTTCAATTACTGGGCCACTCGTTTCTTTTATGTTTACACCAAGTTCGTTGGCTACAATTCTGCTTAATGTTGTTTTACCCAAGCCCGGTGGGCCATGGAATAAAATATGATCAAGTGCCTCTCCACGTAGTTTAGCCGCTTTTATAAAAATGGTAATGTTTTCAATAATTTGTAGCTGACCGCTAAAATCATCGATAGCAGCAGGGCGTATATTATTTTCAAAAGCAGCATCGGCTGCGGTTAAATTTTCTTTATCGTTATTTAAATTGGGGTTAGCCATGTTGTAAAATTAGTTGATTTTTTACAAGGGTTACAAACCTTTAAAAGGTTTGCCGGTTTACAGTTACTAAAAACAAAATGCCCCGAAAGATTTCGGAGCATTTTCAATTTAAAAAATTGTATTTAAACTTATTTTATGGTTACTTTATAAGCTACTTTAGTAACCGCTGGCATAGCTTTAGTAGAATTTGTAGTTGTACCGTCTGTACCTGTTGAAGTACTTGTTCCTTTATTTTTTGAATGATTGCCAGTAGCTGGTACATTTACTTTTTTACCACAACCGTCTTTAGTAAAATACCAAACACCTGCACCTAAAGTAGCTAATAAGATAATGGGCAATAAAAATTTCATTGCGCCACCAGCTTTTTCTTTTACTCCATTAACAGCATGAGATGTTTTTGCATTACTTACCGTACTTTCAGCTTTATTAGAAAATCCACCAAACATACTCCCTAAGTTTAAGCTAGCAGGCAAAGCAGCGGCAATGCTAGATTTTTGACTACTTAACAAAGAAGCAATTTCACTAGCGCCCATATTGTTGCTAGCTGCATGCTTACCCAATAAACCTAAAACCATTGGTGTAGCCATACTTAATAAAGAGCTTGATGTTGATAATTTAACACCAGCAAAGTTTGAAATAAGACTAACTAAACCATTTGTTTTATTACCAAATAAACCAATTAATAAACAAGCGCCTTTATTTAATAAACTGCCATTATCGTTACCAAAAAAACTACTCAAATTGTTTAAAATACCATCGTTGTTTTGTTCACTTGCAAGCTTTGCAAGCCTATTAGCCCCATCCTTACTAGATGATTTATCTATTAACCCACCAATTAAAGATGGTAAAATACCTTCTATAGCTTTAGTTACTTCGCTTTCGCTTTCGCCTAAAAAAGCACTTGCTTTACCTACTAATTCCCCAGAGAAAAGGCCTTTTGCAGCATCTAAAAGATTGAATGACATGTTAGTTTAGTTTAAACATTAATAAGGTTATGATTAAGATACAGTACAGCTTAATTTGGTTGCATATGAAAAAAATAGATGATATATTGTTTATTTACAAGTACATACTATCATTTTACGCTTAAAAATAATTTTATAGAACTACCTTTTAAATTAGCTTTATGCCACTAATCAAAAGAAAACATAAAGCCTTAAAATTGTACTGTACATTTGATGAATATGAATAATAAGGTAAATATTAGGTATTGGCTTTGTCAGTTTTTAGGCTGGGGGGTATTTGGTTTAATAAACCTGTACTTTATGTTTGTGCTTTTTGGAGATAGATTTACCGAACAAGGTGGCAAAAAAGAATATTTAATAAGCTTGGCCATACTTTTAAGTACGGCAATTTTATCTACCCATATATTACGAACGATAATAAAAAAAACAAACTGGCTAAAGTTTGCGTTTAATAAAATTTTAATTTTATTTATAGTAGGGGTAACCGTTACTAGTTTATTTTTATTTTATGGTGCTAATGCACTTGAACATGTCACTAAATTTTCTTATGATAATTTTATACGACAACAACGCTTAGAAAAGGCTAAAATAGCAGAAAAAAAAGCTGGTTTAGAAAGTATAGCTTATTATAAAAGCAGCCCTTTAAAAGACTCGTTAACGATTAAAACAATAACAGAAATTAAAAAAAGTACCAATTGGTATAAAAATAATAAAGGGGAATGGCAGTATGAAGACCGATCTGATTTGGCAGGCATTTATCAAGTTTTTATTTTAATAGGTTTATGGCTACTTATTTATATTGTTTACCACTATGTGGAAAAAGTAAGAAAAGATCAAATAGATAGATTAAACCTCGAAAAAAATATTAAAGATTTAGAATTAAAAACAATCAAATCTCACATTAATCCGCATTTTATTTTTAACTCTTTAAATAGTATACGAGCATTGGTAGATGAAAACCCTACCCGAGCAAGAAGTGCTATAACAGAGCTTAGCAATATATTACGAAGCAGCATGCAGGCCGAAAAAGCCGAAACAGTTACCTTAGAAAAAGAATTAAATATTGTAAAAGATTACTTGGCACTAGAGCAAATGCGGTTTGAAGAACGTTTAAAAATTGAATTAGATATTGATGAAGATACCCTTGACCAACAAGTGCCTCCAATGATGTTACAAACCCTTGTAGAAAATGCCATAAAACATGGCATTAGTCATCAAGTAAATGGTGGAATGGTTAAAGTTATTTCGGATTTTAAAGATGATAATTTAGAATTATTAGTACAAAATACTGGACAACTCTTGTTAAAATCAGTAAATAGCGAGGGTGGGTTTGGAATAAAAAGTACAGAAGACAGATTGAATTTAATGTACCAGGGCAAGGCAAGTTTTTCTATAAAAAACTTAACAGATAATATAGTAGAATCTAAAATAACAATGCCTGTAATTGTATAAAACTTAAAACAATAAATTGATGCAAAAAAAAGTATTACTTATTGATGATGAACGTTTGGCTCGAAATGAGTTAAAAAAATTATTACAAGATTTTCCAGAAATTGAAGTTATTGGCGAGGCCGCAAATGCCGATGAAGGTATTGAAAAAATTGAAAGCTTAAACCCCGATTTAATTTTTTTAGATATTCAAATGCCAGGCAAAACGGGCTTTGATATGTTGGCCCAATTAGATATGGCCCCAGATGTAATTTTTACAACTGCTTATGATGAATATGCCTTAAAAGCTTTTGAAGTAAATGCATTGGATTATTTGATGAAGCCAATAGAACCTAACCGCTTGGCAGATGCTATTCAAAAATTGCAACTTGCCGAAGAAAAGGAAATAGCTGCATCGCTTGGTGGTATAAATAGAGGTACGTTAACCGAAGCTGATCAAGTTTTTGTAAAAGATGGCGAACGTTGTTGGTTTGTAAAATTAGGTGAAGTTCGTTTATTTGAAAGCGTAGGTAATTATGCTAAAGTATTTTTTGGTAATAACAAACCTTTAATCTTAAAATCGTTAAATGCATTAGAAGAACGATTAGATGAAAAAGTCTTTTTTAGAGCCAACAGAAAACATATTGTAAACCTTCGTATGATTGAAAAGATAGAGCCCTATTTTAATGGAGGCTTATTATTAGATTTACATGCTGGAGAAAAAGTTGAAGTAAGTCGTAGGCAAGCGGTTAAGTTTAAAGAAATGATGAGTCTTTAACACTTGGTAAATAACCTTTTCTATTAAGTAATAAAAAATAAATGATGAAAAAAATACCTTTAATTTTTGTGGCCTCTTTATTTAGCCTATTTGGTTTTGCACAAAAAATAGATAAAATAATAAATGCGACAGAAGTAGAGCGTATAGAAAAAATATTAAGTGCCGATGATATGCTTGGTCGTAAACCGTTTACACCGGGCATTGATAAAGCTGCGGATTTTATAGCTACCGAATTTGCTAAAAGTAATTTAGGTTACTTTGGCACAGCTACCACTTATTTTCAAGAGTTTAGTATGATAAAACCTAAACTAGCCAGTTTGGAAGGTGTTATAGATGGAGACACATTAAATGAAACTAATTTTTTTGCTAATACAACACAGGCTGCTATTCATTTACATGGAATTAGCGATTATGAAATAGTTGAAATAAAAAAAGAAGAAGATTTTTTTAAAAGAGTATTTGCTATTATGGAGGAAAACAAAAATATTTTTGTTTTAGTTGATAAAGTACATACCGATAAATTTAAACGGCTTAAAAATTTTGGCTACCGTCAAAAATTCTCTACCCCAAATACGCAGCTATTTTATTTATCTAATAATAAAACAGTTAGTAGTGCACATGTAAATGCAGCATACCAACTTACTGAGCAAAAACTTAAAAATGTTGTTGCAGTAATACCAGGCAAAAGTAAAAAAGATGAATACGTTGTTTTTGGTGGACATTACGATCATTTAGGTACTACAAAACCTAATGCAAATGGTGATAGTATTTACAATGGTGCAAACGATGATGCTGCTGGTACAACTGCAGTAATGATGTTAGCCAAATATTTTGCTACCCAAAAAAATAACGAACGTACCTTAATTTTTGTTGCCTTTACTGCCGAGGAAATTGGTGGTTATGGTAGCCAATATTTTAGTAAGCAACTTAACCCCGATAAAGTAGTGGCTATGTTTAATATTGAAATGATTGGTACCGAAAGCAAATGGGGTACCAATAGCGCTTTTATTACTGGCTTCGAAAAAAGCGATATGGGTAAAATTTTACAAGCAAATTTAGTAGGCAGTAAATTTAAGTTTGAACCAGACCCTTACCCAAAACAAAATTTATTTTACCGAAGCGATAATGCAACCCTTGCAGCACTAGGTGTACCTGCACACACTATAAGTACAGCTAAAATGGATGAAGTACCCAACAACGAGCCTAATTACCATAGAGTAAGCGATGAAATTGGCACATTAGATATGAAAAATATGGCTGAAATTATTAAAGCTATTGCCCTTAGTAGTGCTTCAATTATTAATGGAAAGGATACGCCAACAAGAGTGGAGAAACAAAAGGACTAAAAACTTTTAACCCCAAAACTATTTTATATTTTAATTAAAAATACCAACCGTTTTTTGGTTGCAACCAAAAAAATTATCACTCGTTAAATAATAAAAGATAGCGTTACTGCTATTATTGTTAACTTTAACTAAAATATATTTATTATGAGTGAACATAAAAAATTTGGTGTGTGGATGGATACTATTCATGCAACAATTGTGGGAAATAATGATGCAGATGAACTAGTAATTATAGCCCATATAAAAGGTGAAAAAACTACACATAATTCTAGCGAAAAAAATGAGCATAACGACGAAAGAACCTTGCAAACAAAATATTTCAAAGAAATAGCTAAGCATATTCCAAATGCAACTCACTTACATGCTACAGGTACTGGGCAAGTACAAGAGCAGTTTATAAAATATTTAGCGGAAACACCTCAGTTTAAAAATGTATTAACCAAAGACTCTACAGCTAATAAAATGAGTGACGAAAGTTTATTGAAATATTTTAGCGATAAAATAAAGTAGTTTTATTTATTAGGTTAGTTCCTTTCTTTTTTCTTCGCTAATTTTCTTTTCAAATTTATTGAATATAAGTAGAATTAACAGTCCAAAAACAATGGCTGATAAAATGAGCAATGTATTTAAAAGGCCGGTAGTAGCAAAAGATAACCGGATTAAAATGGTTGAAATAATAAAACCTGAGTTTCTGATAACCTTATGAAATTCATCGGTGTAAAAAAAAGAAAAAAGCAACAAAATAACATCTGCAACAATTAGAATAGTAAAAAACTGCTCAAAGAAAATATTATTAATATTTTTAAAAGATAAAGTTGGATCAACACTTGGGTTTATTGCTCCCAAAAACCATTGTAAAAATGAGTAGATGGCAACAAAGATGAGTACAGGCACTAATAATGTAGCCAAAATCTTTTTTACTTTAATAAATCGCCCTATTTCTTTCAGTTCCTTTTCTTCAGTAACCCCATCAACATATTTCTTTTTACTTTGTACGTAAAATTGATAAATAAGAAAAAATAACAATAAAGAAGCAATAAGATCATACGTAAATTGCATATCATTTTTTAGCTCAAACCAATCCAATGAAAAAGATAAATTTGAGAGATCTTTAAATAATCTTCGGATAATGATTAGCGTAATAATTTCGTATTGTTTACCTATGTACGTTGTAAACGATTTTGGAAGATAATAAATTAGTAAATAAACTTCGTATACTAGAATAAATGAAAAGGGGGTATAAATTGCCGCAATTGGGTTTTTTAATAAATCGGGAGTAGCGTTTTGTGAGATAATGCCAAAATCTACACAGTAGATAACTATCAAGTGTATAAGGAAACTAACAATAGCTATAACCAAGATAGTTTGTTCACTTGTTTTTTTAACTTTGTCTGAAAGTAGTTTTTGGTAAACAATTTCAAATTTTTTATTAAGCCCCATTATAGGTCATTGATTTGGTATAGTAGATAAAATTTTAGCAAAAAACAAAGTACTTATTCACTTTATTTTATATTTAACAATTTACAGTTAAAATTGTTTGGTTTGTAAATATTGCTACAAGGGGTTATTTACGGGTTGAATTAATTTTAATATTTTACAGAGCGTTAATAAATTTTTCTGCATTGGCTAAATGAACCTGTTGCTTACTTAGTTGCATTTTGTCAAAAGTTCTGACCAGCATGCCTAATCTAGGGTTTTGCAAAAAGAAAGTTCTATGGGTATGCATAAATCTCCAAAATAATCCGTCCCAAATGGTTTGCCACTCTCCCTTTTTATAATCACTCATTTTCATTAAATAATTACTGCCACTTATGTAAGGTTTAGTTGCCATTAAACCTCCATCGGCAAACTGGCTCATGCCATACACATTAGGTACCATTACCCAATCGCATGCGTCTATAAAAAGTTCCATAAACCAACGGTACACTTCATTTGGGTCAAATTCGCATAATAACATAAAGTTTCCCAATACCATTAATCGTTCAATATGATGACAGTATCCGGTTTCTAAAACTTTCTTAATGGTATCGTCAATAGGCTCTATCCCTGTGGTTCCATTCCAAAACGAGGGTGGAATTTTTCGGGTGAAGCCCCAGTAATTTTTAGTTCGTTCTTCTTTGCCTTTTAATTCATACACAGCTCGTATAAATTCTCTCCAACCTATAATTTGCCTAATGAAACCTTCCAAAGAGTTTAAGGGTACTTCGTTATTGCTAGCAAATTGCAAGGCTTCATCAATAATATACTGAGGGGTTAGTAACCCAACATTTAGCATAGGCGTTAAAACACTGTGGTGCAGTATACTTTCTTTTGAAACAATGGCATCTTCATAAGCTCCAAACTCAAAAAATCTAGTTTTGAAAAAATCTTGTAGCCAAGTTTTACTTTCTGTAAAAGTTGTTGGATAAATAAATGCAGTAGCCAGCAAACCATAATTATCAGCAAAGTTTTTATTTGTATAATTAATGGCTTCTTTGTAAAAAGGATTAGGTTTTAAAAAATCTACCTTTGGTGGTGTTTTTCCTTTAGGATATTTCAACCGGTTTTCATCATCAAAAGTCCATTTCCCACCAAGCGGTTTTTGGTTTTGCTCCAATAAAATATTTCTGCTCTGCCGCTGATGTTTATAAAAATCTGTTTGAAACATTCGTTTTCTTTCAGAAAAATAAGTTGCTATTTCTTCTGATGAATTTAAAAATAATAGCGAACGATTTTTAGTTGCCTTAATACTAGAATTACTACATGCCTTACTAATCCGTTGTTCCAGCCAATAATCAGTTGTATCTATATAATCAAAAGTATCAACGCCACTTTTTTTCAAATAAGGAATAAGGTTTCTTATATCGGCTAACTCATTGGTTGAATCAATGTAAATAACTTTTATTTTTTTCGACTGCAAATAGTTTTCATAAAACTTCATACTTGCACGGTGAAAAACAATTTTCTGTTTATGAAAATTAAACTGCTTAAAAAATAACCATTCTTCCACTAAATAAATAGTGTTGCATGTTGAAACAAGAGTGCTTTGCTCAACTAATTGATGTGGGAAAATGATACCTATTTTACTCATGTTATTTTTTATTCATTCTGCATTTGTCGCTGCAATATTTTACTTCGTCCCAAACTTTTTCCCATCTTTTTCGCCATGTAAAAGGTCGGTTACATACGATGCAAATTTTCTGTGGTAAAAATTCTTTTTTTGTTGTCTTCAATTTTCATTTTTAATTTAACTCATCTCAAAAAATAAATTTATGGTTTCGCATAAGGTAAACGACCTAAGTTCTTTGAAACAAAATAAGCATCAAGCCCCTGACTAATTAATATTTCTGCTTCTGATAAAGATACAAATCCATCTGGGCCAACCATGGAGGCATCTAGTTCAACCTGCGTAATACTGCCAATAATAAGTACGGTGCCATTCAAAGGAATAGGAATTATATCTTCTAACTTCATAGCAATTTTAACAAGGGCCTCCTTTACAAATGGTGACTTACAAAATGGATGATACAACTCTTTAAAACCTACCTCATCAAATTCAGAAATACCTTTTTCGTAACGGGCTGAAGTTTGATGCGCTTTTTCAAACTGTGTAGCATGAACATAGTTTAGGGTGTATTCTTTAGTATCTATAATATTTTGCAGGGTATGGCGCTCCACACTATCGGGCCTGTTTATTAATCCAAACAAAGCTGGGTTTGCACCCAAGTGTATCAACGAATTAAAAATTGCAAGGTTAGTATCACCATTTACCGACTTAGTACCAATTAATACTGCCTGGCGAAAACCAGCCAAGGAGTTTACAAAAGCGGTTCTATATCGTTGCTCAAATTGCTCTATATCGTCTTTTTTAAAAATCATAGTCGTCAATTAGTTGTATAAATGCTTTTCTACTTTTTTCCAGTACGAAAAAAAGGAAGGATAGTATCCGGTTACTTTATCGGTAATCCAATCTCTCGTTTCTTCTGTGCCTGTGTAACCAATGTTTAGTGGATGTTCTTTGTAGTACATATTTTGTAAATGATATTGATTGCGAAGCGCCTCAAACGAACCAACGAATACCTGTATGTTTGGAATATTATTTCCCAAGCTCAACATAAAATCTATACAATTATTATTTACAGGATAGGCTGCAAAAAATTCTGGTTCCACTAATAAAATTCTGTTGCCCAGCTTCTCCGCATGCCACAAAGGATCAAGGTTGTAGTAATTATAAATAAAGGTGGGCAAATTATTATCTAGGCGAAGTAGTTCACTTTTTGGCAATATAGTTTCAAACAATAATTTTTGTGTAGCTACCAATTGCTCGGGTACTTCCATTTGTTCAATCACCTCATAAGAATTATCTAAAAATGTAGTAGTCTGATTTGTGTTTGTATACTTATTTACGTTTTCTTGATTAGCATAATATTTTTTACTACTGTTGGCACCAGCCACCCATTGCCAGCTACAAGCGTTACTTGCCCAATCCCCATCTAACAAATGATAATACATCCATTGTGCAGGATGCAGCCAATTCGATTTTGCCATATTGCACACTACCGAAGCGGTGTACATGCGGCAATGGTTGTGCATGTAACCCGTGCTGTATAATTGTTGAATAGCATTGTCAATTCCTATAATACCTGTAGTTGCATTTATAATTTGCTCTGGAATTTCATGATGCAAAACGGGCTCTTGCGCTTGTTTAATATCTTGATTTAAATTTTTATGCTGACCAACACGTTGAAAATAATCTCTCCAACAAAGCTCTTTCACAAAAGATTCTATTTGTTGAATTTTATATCCTTTTGCTAAAATATGCAAAAGCACTTGTTTAGTGCTGATAACACCACGAGAAATATAAGGAGATAAATAAGTGACTGCACCATTTACAAAATTTCTGGTTTTACCATACTTTAAAGGGTCAACCTCGTCTAGTTTTTCAAGAATGCTTTTATAATCTGTTGTAAATTTTAAATCCATTTAACGTTTACTTATTTTATTCATTGAAATTGTTTTTTGAAGACTGCATTTAAAACGAGATATTCCAGCATTTCTTTTTTGTGCATGTTTTTGACTTACGCCACTATTCACCCTCTTACGCCACAAATTAAAACTGCTGCGTTTTAATTCTTTTCGCATTAATGCAATGGTATCAGCCTCACTAAAACCAAATTGCATTTTAATGGCTTCAAATGGGGTACGGTCTTCCCAAGCCATTTCAATAATTCTGTCTATATCTATTTGTTCCATTATGCTTAATACATTTTAAAATGGTATTCGTTTCCAATTAACAGTAACTGGTGAGCCTTCTGCAACAATTACCGAATTTGGTTTTTGATTATTCAAAAAAGAAAAATCGTTTCCATACATGGCTGTAAAATCGCAATCAATAGAATAGTCTTTTACTTTATTTATTTCCCATCTGGGGTGATTCACTTTGTATTCTTGCGAAAGCTGATTATTTATTTTTGTATACCCAAAGTAATGTTCAAAAATGAATTCCTCTACACTGCCTTGCAACATTGGCTCACTTTCCTTTGCCGTATTTACTGCAATAGTATTCCATCTGTTATTTATTTTCCATTCATATTTTATACTCTTGTAAAAATCTGTAGTTGATATATTATTTTTTGTTGGAATGGCAATGTAATGTTCCTTGTACAATTTATTAGCAAGCCACGCTACTATTTTATAGGGCACCGTTTCATTTATAAAAACAACTCCTCTTTTTACATTATCTCCTTCTACTCTCTTTACATAAAAACGCAGATTAATTTCTTCAAACGTTCCTAACAATGGTATGGGTATGTTGAACAAACTCGTTTTTTTAAACATAAACCCAACAAGGCTTACATAGGCGTTGTTTTCGAATAAATCCAGCTCAACACCCTTTGGCAAATAAGGCTTTAATACATCGGGGTTTACGGCATAATTTGCCATAATTAAATTTTCCCATCGGGCTGATAAAAAAGTATCGGTCATTTAATATTTTTAAACTTTAAGGGAAGACATACCTCCATCAACATGCACTATTTGACCTGTTATCCAACTTGCTTTTTCAGAAAGTAAAAATGCTGCCATATTTGCTATGTCGGCAGCAGTACCAATTCTTTTTAAAGGATGCCTTTGGGCAGATGCATCCATTTTTTGCTCTGTATTTACAAGCGAAGCCGCAAGTGGTGTATTGGTTAAAGATGGGGCAATACAATTCACTCTTATTTTAGGAGCAAATTCTGCTGCTAATGATTTTGTTAATCCTTCAATAGCACCCTTGGAAGCAGCAACCTGTGTATGAAAATTTAATCCTGTTTGTACTGCCAGCGTTGAAAATAAAACAATTGAAGCATTTTCAGCTTTCTTTAATCTTGGGAGTACCATTTGAATAATTCTTATGGCGCCAATTACTTGAAGTTTATAATCTGCCTCAAAATCCTCAGGTTTTATTCTTTCAAAGGGCCTAAGGTTGATACTGCCTGGGCAGTAAACAACACCAGATAATTCATCTGGCAAAAAATCTACTGAAATTGTATCGTCTAAAACATTTAAATGATGGAATTGAATAGTTGAGTTTTCAACAGTGGGTTCATTTTTATTGTAGGTTGCTGTTACTTTGTTGCCAGATTTGGCAAGTTGAGTAGCTAATTCTTGTCCGATACCACTGGAGGCCCCAATCATTAGATAATGCTGCATATGTTATAGTTTGATGATTATAACAGTAAGAGCATTAATTTGTTTAGCTACCTGTGTTTACTATTATAGTAATTACTTTTTACAGCAGCTACCAAAATTTAGTAAACGCCTATTAAAGAGCACTATATGTTTTCAAAGTGTAGGTTTATTTAAAAGTTTAATTGAAATATTCAAACAAAATGAATACGATAAAAAGGGCACAGTAAACAGATTTAATATTTCGGATCTATCAACTATTCAGGATTTTTAATTTCTGTGATAAAACGAAAAGTGAACAAAGCAAAAAGTCGATAATAATCATATAAATCTATTTTCAAATAAGGCATTTTCAAATTGAACTGATATTTAACTATACAAACTTGTAATGAATTAATCTGCCCGAAAGGTTAATCACTTTTGTTAACCTAATCTACACTCGTGGAGCTAAAAGCTAAACGAACTATGCTGCATTCATAAATTCTCTGTTATTTTTTAAAATAATCGAACATTCAGAAATAATTTTTTGTTTAATAAATTATAATAAAAATTAAACAAGCAAAATTTTAAAAATTACAGACATTTAAATTTTCAACTAAAAAAAACAAAAAAATGAAATCAATTAAAAAAATCGGACTGTTTTTAACAGCAGGCTTACTTTCACTAAGTGCAATGGCACAAACAGGCAAGGACATTGTAGATATAGCTGTAGGCTCTACGGATCACACCACTTTAGTTGCTGCAGTTAAAGCGGCAGATTTAGTAGCTACACTAAAAAGTAAAGGACCTTTTACAGTGTTTGCACCATCAAATGCGGCATTTGAAAAATTACCAGATGGCACAGTAGCAAGTTTATTAAAACCTGAGAGCAAAGATGCATTAGCTGGTATTTTAACCTACCATGTTGTACCAGGTACGTTAACTGCTGAAACAGTTTTAGCAGCAATTAAAGCCGGAAAAGGTAAAGCTGTAGTAACAACTGTAGCTGGTGGAACACTTACTGCCACTATTGAGAATGGCAAAGTGGTATTAGTAGATGAGAATGGTGGTAAAGCTATCGTTACTGCAACTGACTTAATTGGAAGCAATGGAGTAATTCATGTAATAGATACTGTATTATTACCTCAGGCAAAATAATTTGTAATCAATAAGTTTAAGTTTTGTGAATTTGGAGTAGGAAAGTATGATATCTTAAAAATCAGGCATAGTTATAATACTATGCCTGATTTTTTTGTTGTTTTAAAAATAAAATTAAAGCTCCAAAACTTATGGATAAAAAAATAAACTAGCCGTTCAAATTTAAAATTTGGTAATACCCCAAAAAATAACACTAGATCTATATAGATCACTAATGAGATTTTCGAGAAACTATTTTGCTGACGTAATAAAGGAAAAGTTTTAACAACTTTGCTAGCACTGGTTTACAGGGCAATGTCTTTAAATCTCATTTTGATAATGGTAGTTAATCAACAAAGTTGCCACCCTTGAATCAATTTATTAAATTATATGGCTTCCAAAATATTCTACAAAGCAAGCGCTGTTTAGAATAAAATGGTATTAAATGGATTATTCTTGAACCAAATGAAATTAATAAACCATTTTCTATGCTGATTGATAGTTTATTTAGAAAAAAAATTATCTATTTTTTCTAAGATCTTTAAGGGCAAGAAAAAAACCAACGCCAAACAGCACAGTTATCAATCCTGCAAAATAGGGTACTAGCTCAGTCATTTTTCTTAATGTTTATAAGTTTTAAATATATACCAAAAGCCAGTATAGAGGGTACCCAAATGCCAATAAATATGGCAGCGGTTGCTTCACCTTTAAAATATAATACCTCAGAAAAAATAAGGGAAAGAAATGCTGCGATAAATAATAATTTATCTGTTATTGTAAATTTGTTAAACATAATGTTGTTGATTTTTAAATTTTAATTCTTTTAATAAATACTATAAATATGAATCAATAACGAATTTACGGTTTTATTGTTTATTATTTATCAGTGATTTATTAAATTAAAAAGCCAGACCACTGTTAGTGTTTATTCAATCAATATTTAAAAACAACCCTCCTTCACCATTACACCATCAATCATTACCCCACAAACTTTGCTTAAGTATTCAAATGGGTCGCCATTAAAAAGTACAAGGTCTGCATCTTTACCAATTTCAATACTGCCCACTTTATTGGCAATGCCCAATAACCTTGCAGGGTTTAAAGTGATTGTTTTTAAAGCTTCATCAAAGCTTAACCCAAATACCATGGCTTGTGCTGCTTCAAATAAAAGTATTCTTGTTTTAGGAACGTAAGCTTCATAGCCTGTTTCTATACTAACTGTAATACCTGCTTTTGTAAGTATGGCTGCACTTTCCATGGTCATGTTTACCATATCGCCACCATTACGTGCCATGGTTGCATGTAAAATAATTTCTGCATTAGCGGCTTTAATTTCTGGTATAAGGCGGTATGCTTCGGCAGCGCCATTTAAAACGAGTTTAAAATTAAATTCTTTAGCCAACCGCATAGCACTCATCATATCAACACTACTGTTGGCGGTTATCAATGCTTTAATTTCTCCTTTCAATAATTTTGCCAACATATCCAACTTTAAGTCGGCAGCAGGGCGTTTGGTACTGTCTTTATCCGATTGTTTTTTTAGGTGAGCCTGTGCCTTTAGCAATTCTGTTCTTATCATGGCAACCTGTTTAGCCTTTGTACCCGGCGATGTAAAGTTGCTTGATACCGATGGCCCAATAGTCATTGCAAGCATACTTAGTGGCTGTAAGGTTACTGTTTCTACAGTGCCTTCTTTTGTTTTGGCAATCATGGTTTGTCCGCTTACTAATGCACCCTCACCATGCCCGGTGTGTATGGTAGTAACGCCATAATCTCTTATCACTTTCACTAACTTTTCTTCTGGGTTATACGCATCAATGGCACGTAGGTCGGGTTGTATAGGCCCCGATTTTTCTAACTGATCTTGATCTGTAGGAATATTTAATGCACCCGATATACCTACCAGCGAACGGGCATCAACAAAGCCCGGCGTAAGTACTTTTGTTTCGTAAACTTTATATCCAACAGGTATAGCAAGGCTAGCCCCAATATTTTCTATTATGCCATTTTTTACGAGTACCACTCCATTAGGGATAGCCGCTCCAGAAACCGTGTATATCATTTCTGCTTTAATGGCTATTTGTGCTTTTAAAACAAAGGCCGCTGGAAACGTTAAAAAGAGGATGAATATTTTTTTCATTTAAATAGTTTTAATTTTTTGTAAGGCAACAAATATTTTATTGCTCATCATCAACATGATGATGAAACTCACTCCTAATGGGAGAGTACACATCATAACCACCGGTTAAAAATGCTTTGTCCGCAGGTTTGCTAATATCCCAGCGTTTAATACCCTCCACCCATGTTTGTTCCACTCTTGTGTAAATACTAAAAGGATCGCCACTAAGTATTATAAAATCGGCATCTTTATCTTTTTCCAACGAACCTACTTTTGTTCCTAGGTCTAGCATTTTTGCGCCAGCAAGTGTAAGGCCTTCCAACGCTTTTGCTCTGCTCATACCAACCCTAACCATCAAAGCTGCAGAGCGTATAAAAAATCTTGAATCGGTAATACCATCATCTGTATGGAAACCTACTGCTGCACCAGCTTGTTCCAATGCTCCACCTGTATTTAATGATACATTCATAGCTTCTAGTTTACCGCCCGGTGCATCAATAGTTATAATTGAAGATGCAAGGCCAGCTGCTGCAATTTCTTTAGCTACTTTCCATCCTTCAGATACATGGTGCAATACCGGTTTAAATCCAAACTCCTTGCTTAGCCTTATTACAGTAAGTACATCATTTGCCTTGTGTGTATGAAAATGCACTACACGTTTTCCGTTAAGCACTTCTACTAAAGTCTCCATCCGCAAATCTCGTTCGGGCATTTTAGATTCATCTTTGCCAGCTTTATCTATTTTCTTTTTGTATTCCTGTGCTTTAATAAAAAGTTCCCTTACCATAGCCGCACTTTTTGCTCTTGTACCGGGGAAGGCGCCTGGTGTTGTACGCATTGGGTTTGTTCCATTAGCCATTTTTAATCCGCCATACAAACCCTTTTCGTTTGTAATTAAAAGGTCTTCAATTATTTTTCCTTCCCTCATTTTTATGTAGATGGTTTGTCCGCTCATAAGGTGGCCGCTACCCGGCATTACATTAATAGTTGTAATACCACCAGCCAATGCTTTTTTAAAACCATCGCTTGTTGGGTTCACTGCATCCATTGCTCTTGCATCGGGGTTTAATGCAGCAGAAGCATCTCCACCCTGTGGGCCACCCAAATGAGAGTGTGTATCTACTAAACCGGGCATAATTACTTTACCCGTTGCATCAACCACCTCAGCACCTGCAGGTATATTGCTACCGGCAACACCAACGCTAACAATTTTTCCTTTGTGTACTACAAGTACTCCTCCTTGTATGGCTGGGCCGGTAATAGGGTAAATAAGGGCTCCGGTAAAAGCAATGGGTTTATCCTGTGCAGTAACAAGTGTGGTATACAGCAGGCAACATGCAAACAAAAATCGTTTTATCATACAATGGGTTTTATAATAGAAACCTAAATTACGGTTTGTAAACGAAATAATAACGTATTACGATTAAGTTTTGATGGCATGGCTTTATCGTTTGGTTAAAGACCAAACCTAGGCTGTGATAGATGGGCGGCTTAAAAACGATGGGTAAAAGTATTTGCACTATGCAAATGTGGATGTACATCTAGGTCAATCAATTCTGTTTTTACCACGCCTTTCTTCATCAAGTTTAAACATGTAGCTTGTTAGGGGAATCTCTACTAGTTTTGGTTGCTTGCCGGTGCTTATCATTAAAAGCAGATCGTCCCACTCCTTGCCATCGTATTCATAAATAGCAATAATGGTTTTCATGGGCATATTGGGCACTTGCTCACCCGGTATAACAACCTTTATTTTAACGGTCTTAATATCAAATCCATTGCGGTGGGCATTTTCAACTACCTGCTTCCATTTTTCTTGCATGGTTTTAGCATTCTTGCCCAGCCAAGGTTTCAACAAAGCAAAGTTTTTTGTCTTTACCGATTTTAAAAAATCTTCGCCCAGTTTTTGTTCAGTTTGGGCATACAATATGGTGGCTGAAAGCAGGAGAAAAACAAATAGTATCTTTTTCATAAAACCGTTTTATAGCTCAAATGTAGGATGGTTTTACTTATGTATTGATACCCTTTGATGGGTATTTTAATGAGTACAAACTAAATACAGACCAAGATTTTACATGAGGTTTACCCAAACCTTTTTCATATAAGCGGTTTCTATCCCTTTCTTCAAAGTTTTATTTGAAAGCCAGTATTCAACTAATCAAGTAAATAAGACCTACGCCTTGTTTGATGTGCCACTTAGCAAGGCGAAGGAGGATAATAGCCATTGCTATTTCTTTCTTTTTTTTGTAAAATTTACAATATGTACACCTCCGTTTATAAAAATAGATGGCTTTGGGTTAGTTTCTGTAATTAAATTATTACCTCCATAATCGCTGCTTACATCAAAACGTCCGTTTATGCGAAGGCCTGCATTCATTGTAAATGCCCAGTTTTTGTTTACTAGTTTTTCAAACCCTATTTTGGGGCGTATTTCTCCTCGTTGAAAAAATGAATTATTAAAAAGAGGATTTGAGTTTTGTAAGGCAAACTGTGACCCTTCTAGTTCGTATCCAAAAAGCCATAATGCGCTGGCAGATGATTTATACCGGAAATTGGCTCTAGCTGGTAATAAGGCATCTACACCCCATTTTTTATTGAAGGAATTGTTATATAATAACGCAGGTACATGTATTACTTTTCCAAGACGATAGCCCCTAAATACACCTACACCCCACATTCGTTTAAAACCCTTTTTCCACCCATAAATAGCAGCACCCCCTGCTAATACATTATCGCCAGAAAAATTTTTGAAAGAGGAGGCATTGCCATTAGCCTCCAACGATACATTTAGTAAAAGAAAGTTTTTTTCATTTAGCGGCTTAAAAATATTGCTACTAGCAGAGATGGAATGAAATCGGCTTTGCCCCAATACTTTTGCAAATGAATTGTTACTAGCATTGGTTACGTTAAAACTGCTAAACCAATAGGCACCTGAAAAAGTAATATATAGTTTTGGTTTAGTAACAAGGGTTTTGTTGTAGATAAGCCGAATACTTTGAGTTGGACTACTATTGGTAGTGTACTCTAATGGAGTAGGCGATAAAGGAAACTTTGTAGGACCAGAATGCGTTGGTTGCACTTCATACACCAAGGATAACCTTGTGGTAGAGGGTTGGCCTGCCACTAAAGGATTACAATATTTTTTATTCTTTACTGTTGGCTTTGTTTGACTCCACAATCCATTACTAAAAAAAAAGAAAACTAAGCAAAGAAATATATTGGCTCTGTAAATATTCATATACTTTTTTTAGTTGTAACAAATATTCTTTGAATTGGTTTTACAAAATAGAAATAAATTTATTTTCGTAAGCTACTAAATGCTTTTTATGGGTTTAATTTATAGGTTCTTATAAAAATTGCCAACTAAAAATATGTTATTGCTTAATAAATAAACACAAGTTGTTTTTTAAAGAATTTAGCATTGTAATTATACACCCACAGGTACACTATGCACCGCTGCTGCCATTTCTTTAATTAAGTTAGCATCTTTTTCTATGGCGTTGCCTACAACAATAACATCGGCACCTGCCTTGCAGTTTAGGTAGGCTTTTTCGGGGTGGGTAATACCGCCACCAATTATTAGGGGTACATCAATACAACTGCTTACTTTTTGTATCATACTTTCGGTAATGGGGCGTTTTGCTCCGCTACCGGCATCCATATATATTAACTTCATGCCTAACATTTCGCCTGCCATTGCAGTACACATAGCTATTTCATTTTTATCGGCTGGCAAAGGGGTTGCATTGCTTATATAGCTTACGGTTGTTGGAGCTCCACCATCTATTACCATATAGCCAGTGGGCATAATTTCTAACCCACTTTGTTTTACAACTGGGGCACTTATTACATGCTGCCCAATTAATAAATCGGCATTGCGGCCGCTTATTAAACTTAGGTATAAAAGTGCATCGGCATATTTACTTACTTGATTTGGGCTACCAGGAAAAAGGATAACGGGTATACTGCAACTACGTTTTATAAACTGTACACACTCATCTAAATAATTACTTATAACAAGGCTACCTCCTACTAAAAAATAATCAACTTTGGCAGCTACAGCTAGGGTAATCAATTGCTCAATACTGGTATCATTAACCTTATCGGGGTCAATTAATACCGCAAACGATTTTTTTCCTTGTTGCTTTCGTTCTGTTAATGAATGATATATACCGTTGTTCATTTAATTGATAGATTAGTGCAAAAATGTAACAAAAAAAGTTATTAGTAAAATATAAGACGGTATTTGTGGTTTTTAGGTGGCAAATTGAGTTTTTAACCACAGATAACTCTGATTTTTGCCACAGACCTGTCTACCGGCAGGCAGGTTATTCAAATTACCACAGATTTGTTTACCGAATATGAAGCTCTTTGTATTTAATATGCTTGGTTCTTTATTTGTGAAAATTTGTGTAATCTGCGGATACATCCTCTTTTCTGTGGGTTTAATCTGTAAATTTGAATAATGGATTTTAGTGGCGAAATATCGTTTAAAACTGCCCGTAGTGGTGGTAAAGGTGGGCAAAATGTAAACAAGGTAGAAACCATGGTAGAAGGTTATTGGCTTGTTGCCAATAGCAAATTGGTAAATCATGAGCAAAAAAACATTTTAGCCGAAAAACTTGTAAATAAAATAAACTCGGAGGGGTATTTGCTGGTTAAAAGTCAAACCGAACGAACACAGCTTGGTAATAAGCAGCAGGTTATTCAAAAAATGAATCTATTAATAAATAAAGCGTTAATAGTACCTAAAAAACGTAAGCCAACTAAAGTACCTAAGGGGGTTATTGAAAAAAGATTGGAGGGTAAAAAAAATAAATCATCTATTAAAGAAAATAGAAAAAAAGTAAAATTATAAAATGAGAAAGCTTGGTATCCCACTTTTGTTGTGTTTTGTTATTGTTGTCTTTTTACAGTGCGATACTAATACCGATGGACCTACTCCTTTGCAAGGCACTGTAAAAATTAATTTTAAAAATGTAGTAAAGGGTTCTCCATTAGTTTTAAACACGGCTAGTTATACAAATCAAAATAATCAAACCTATACGGTTAGTAAATTTAAATATTATATAAGTAATGTGTTTGTAACTAATATAGATAAATCGAGTGGTAATAGTGAGGGTTATTATTTAATAGACCAAGCTGATGCGTTAACCCAAAGCTTTAGTTTTAATGCAGCTGTGGAGCAATACAGCCATCTAAATTTTACTATTGGGGTTGATAGTTTACGTAATGTAAGTGGTGCACAAACAGGTGCATTAGATCCGTTGAATGATATGTTTTGGACATGGAGTACCGGTTACATTATGGCTAAGTTAGAAGGGAATTCTCCAGCAAGTACCCAACTAAATAATAAAATAGAATATCATATTGGTGGCTTTAGCGGTGCAAATAATACAGTTAAAAAAATAGCCATAACGCTGCTACCCATATCTGCTCAACTTTTAAATGTACGAGCTAATAAAACAAGCGAAATTTTTATTGAAGCCGATTTGGATAAATGGTTTGCTAATAATGTATCATTTGCTATTGAGCCTATCGTTACTTCGCCGGGTGCATTGGCAAAAAAAGCAGCCGATAATTATCAAAATATGTTTACCGTAACACAAGTTGTAAATAATTGAAAACAAGAATCACCATATCGCTTTTAGTAGTTGTTACACTTAGTATAGTGTTGTTAGAGGCTTGTAAAAAAACAGATGCCTTAGTTTACAAACCAACATATTTAACCTTTACAGTGCCCAGCGGTTGGCCTCAGCCTACTAAAAATATTTTTGAGAATAACCCATTAACAGAAGAAGGTTTTCAATTGGGTAGAAAATTATTTTATGATGGAAAGTTAAGTAAAGATGGAAATTTTCCTTGTGCTAGTTGCCACCAACAGTTTGCTGCTTTTGCAACATTTGATCATGATTTTAGCCATGGCTTTAATAACAGTTTTACCACTCGTAATGCACCGGCAACTTTTAATTTGGCTTGGATGCCTTTATTACATTTAGATGGTGGCATAAATCATTTAGAGGTGCAACCTTTAGCACCAATTACTGCACCTAACGAAATGGCAGAAACCATAGAAAATGTTTTAACTAAACTAAAAAATGATGCGGCCTACCCTGAATTGTTTAGAAAAGCTTTTGGCAGCAGCGAAATTAATAGCCAAAAAATGCTAAAAGCTATTGCACAATTTATGGGCAGCATGGTTAGCAGTAATAGTAAATACGATAAAGTACAACGAGGAGAAACTACTTTTACAACGGCCGAACAAAGTGGGTATACTTTTTTTAAAGCCAAGTGCGATGCTTGCCACAAAGAGCCCTTATTTACTGATAATAGTTTTAGAAATAATGGACTTGCCATCAATACTTTTATAAATGATTTTGGACGACTAAAAATTACCAATCAACGTAGCGATTCTTTAAAATTTAAAGTGCCTACGTTACGTAATGTGGAGCTTACCTATCCGTACATGCATGATGGGCGTTTGTATGCGCTAAGAGATGTTTTAGACCATTACAGCAGCAACTTAATTACTACACAACCTACACTTGACCCTTTGTTGGTTAATAGAATTGCAATGAGTAACATTGATAAAAATAATTTAATTGCTTTTTTACGAACCTTGAATGATACTACGTTTACAAAGAATGTACGGTTTAGTCAGCCGTAGTTTTTTATTACCACAAAGGGCACAAAGGTATTTCACTAAGAACACAAAGAGTTTTAATAAAAAGTTTACTATAAAAAAGCCCTTTAAATTTTATTACTTAAAGGGCTTCATACAAAAATTAAAAAATATAGTTAATTAACCTTACGCTTAGAAATTAACGTAGTTAAAATTTGCTTTTGTGTTTCTACTTCTGCTTTTTGCTTAACTTGATCTTGTTCGTTATCCGAAATTTTCTTTTCTAATTTCGCTTTTTCTTTTTGCAAACTAACGCCATCTTCCATTAGGCTGCCCGATTTTTTTTCGTTCTTTTGTACAACCTCTTGCTGCTCCTTTATTTGTATTTCTAAATCGTGGGCTACAATTACTGGCCCAAAATTAGTTAAGTAGTTTTTGCCGTTATTAAAAATTTCAAAATGTAGTGTGTCACTAACAAATTGCTCTAATCCTTTTGATATTAGTAAGGTTACTTTTGAGTTGTCTTTATCTTTTCTACTTTTTTTATCTACCATAAAGTATAAGTCGTGCATGTCGTTACCTAATTCAGCCATTCGTACCCCTTTATACACCAGAAAGCCTTTTGTTTCTTTGCCTTTGTACCCCAATTTTGTAAATTTATCTTCAATAGCTGCTTGGGTAATTTTTACGGAAAAAGGGTATTCCATTACTATAGCTTGGCGTGGAATTTTTTGAAACTCGACAGGCTCGACTCTGCTTTGTGCTAAGGATACAAAGCAATTTATTAGGGCTACTGCAACTATTACTAATTTTTTCATTTTAAAACTGTTTACTTGATTCAATACAAAGATAGTTTTAATACATTTTACGTTGCATGCACATTTTAAAACATTATTAAAAAATAACAAAGTAAATTTGAAAAATTTTAAGCAAGTTGAGTAGTGTTAAAAAATTAGCGGGGCAAACACTTTGGTATGGTGTAAGCAGCATATTTGGTCGTTTTTTAAACTACCTGCTAACCCCTATTTTAGCAACAATTTTTGCGGCAACAGACTATG
This sequence comes from Bacteroidota bacterium, assembly GCA_031377245.1. Lineage (GTDB taxonomy): Bacteria > Bacteroidota > Bacteroidia > Chitinophagales > Chitinophagaceae > Ferruginibacter. Next base: position 27,298 of record JANMEU010000017.1, on the reverse strand, counting down.
GAAAAATAACTACCTTATTTGCAATTGCAGCCTTTTTAAATATTTTTTTTACCTATGGTTTAGAAACTGCCTATTTTAGGTTTTCTGCCAAAGACGATGAAAAGAAAGTATATACCACAAGTGTTAGTTCAATTATACTTACAACAGCTATACTTACCACTATTTTATTATTCCTTAGCAATAGCATAGCTCAATTTTTAGAAATACCAGACCATCCTGAATATGTTAGGTGGGTAGTAATAATTGTTGCCATAGATACCTTATGCCTAATGCCTTTTTGCAAACTACGTTTTGAAGGTAGACCAAGAAAATTTGCAACCATAAAAGTATTGAACATTTTAACAAACGTAGGTTTAGTGTTGTTTTTTTTAGTGCTTTGCAAAAATGCAATACCGGGTAGTTTTTTGGGTAATTTTTATTCCCCGTCTATAGGATTAGGCTATGTAATTATTGCCAACTTAATTGCTAGTTTTGTTACTCTATTACTACTAGCTAAAGAGCTTTTTAAATTTAAATTTAGTATTAACAAAGCGTTTTGGAAAGAATTAATGACCTACAGCTTGCCATTAATTATTGTAGGATTTGGAGGTATGATAAATGAGTTGATTGATCGGTTTATGATACTTAAAATGTACCCTGGCACTACAGATGAGGCTTATTCTATATCTGGGATTTATGGAGCTAATTACAAACTTGCGGTACTCATCGTTTTATTCATTCAAGCATTTAGGTTAGGTGCAGAGCCCTTCTTTTTTAAACAATCAACCTCTGAAAATGCACAACGAACCTATGCAAGGGTTATGAAATTTTTTTTACTAGCTTGTTGTTTTTGCTTTTTAGGCGTTGTACTTTTCTTAGACGTATGGAAATATTTTATGGGCAGAAGCCACCCAGAATATTGGACAGGTTTAAAGGTAGTGCCCATATTAATGTTGGCTAAATTATTCTTAGGTGTTTATTACAATTTATCTGTTTGGTATAAGCTTACCGGAAAAAATTTAATTGGTGCTTGGATAACATTGGGCGGTGCCGCTATTACAATTATTATCAATTTTATTTTTATACCTACTTTAGGCTATATGGCTTGCGCCATTGCTACACTTTGCTGTTATGCATTTATGATGATAGCCTCTTACAAACTAGGGCAAAAATATTACCCTATACCTTATGCGTGGAAAAAACTTACCGCTTACGTAGTAATTTGTGTAGCATTGTTTGGCCTCCACCAACTTACCCTTTACTTTACAGAAAACAGTTACATAAAGCATAGTGTAGGTTTATTATTGTTTGGAGCTTTTGCTTTTTTTGTTTTAAAAGTAGAAAAAAAAGAATTTCAAAAAATACCTTATCTCAATAAAATTATTTAGCCATACTAAAATGCGAAAGCTTTTATACTATCTTTTTAAAAAACCGCTTACGTGGGCTGCTAATAAATTTTCGGGCGCCCCTAATAAAGAAGCTGTTTTTGCCTCATTAGATAAATTGTACAAAAGCAGTCATCAAAAGAAAAACAAAAAAACAGCAACCATAAATTTTAATTCGGCTACAGATAGTTTTATAATTTTTAGCGATCAACACAAAGGCAATAAAGATAGGGCTGATGATTTTACAGCTAGTGAAGCTAACTACATTGCAGCCCTAAAGTATTATCAACAGAACTGCTTTACGTATATAAATTTAGGCGATGCAGAAGAGGTTTGGAAATATAAAGTTGTAGATGTTTTACCAAAAAATAAAGCTGCCTTATTTGCTGAGGCTGCCTTTCAACATGATAATAAATACTATCGCACTTTTGGCAATCATGATATTATTTGGAAAAACAAATGGGATGTAAAACTTTTACTAAGCGACTATTTTAAAATGCCCCTAACCATTACTGAAGGCATTGTGCTAAAGACAATGGTAAACAAGCGACTCTTAACAATTTTTTGTACCCACGGCCATCAAGGCGATAAGCTAAGCGATAATAATGCTGTTAGCACTTGGCTAGTTGCACATATTTGGGCTCCGATACAACGCTATTTACAAATAAATATAAATACCCCAAGTAAAGATGATACGTTGCTAAACAAGCATAATAAAATGATGTATGAATGGAGTAGTAGTAAAAAAAATTTACTTTTAATTACGGGCCATACACATAAACCGGTTTTTGCTTCAGGCAAATATTCTAGCCATCCTAGCAATAAAATAACAGGTGTTGAAGCTTTATTAAAACCCACCTACTTTAATAGTGGCTGTTGTTGTTTTAACGATGGTGATATTACAGGTATTGAGCTAACAGAAGGGTTTATACGCTTAGTAAAATGGTACGATGAAGGAACTGTTACAAAGAAAAAGGTTTTAGAGGAAAGGAAGTTGGAAGAAATTTTAAAAGACTTGGATTAGTTTTTTTTATCGATTCAGGGGAGGAGACTTTGTACTTATTTACGGAACAGGATCATACCCATGTCCACCCCAAGGATGGCATTTACTAACTCGTTTTAACGTAAGCCAAAAACCTTTTACTGGCCCGTGCTTTTTAAAGGCTTCAATACCATAGTGTGAGCATGTTGGTTGGTAGCGGCACTTATTACCTAACCAAGGAGAAATTATCCATTGATATAATTTTATTAAAACAATAAACGGAAAACTAGCTATCTGCTTTAGTTTGCTCATTACAAATTTTTTGTACTCGTTTTAAAACGGCAGCTGTTTTTTCAAAAATGGTTGTATAATCTGGTAATTCGTTTCCAGTATAAATAAAAAAAATAGATAAGTATATATTTTTTTCAACCACTATTTTTTGAAGCTCATTTTTTTGTAACCGATAAGCCTCTCTCATCAATCGTTTTATTCTATTTCTATCTACTGCTTTTTTAAAATATTTTGTACTAACTGTAAAGCCAGTTTGTAGAAGGGAGTTTGCCTGCCTTACAGATAGCTTGGTAGTGGTGCCCTCGGCATTAGGTACAAGTTCTTTTAACAAGTAAATTACTCGAAAAGGAAAAATAGAAAACGCCTTGCCTTGCTTAAAAACTTGCTCTATTAATTTGCGGCTTTTTAAACGTTCTGTTTTACCTAATGTGTATCGTTGTGTTGTGTTCAATGTAGCAAAATTAAAAAAGTCCTGCTGTAAAAGCAGGACTGAATATTTTTATAGAAGTAAATTCTATTTTTTATCGCCATGTTCGCTACTAACCGACAATTTATGACGACCTTTTGCTCTACGACTTGCTAATACTTTACGACCATTTGCAGTTTGCATACGCTTACGAAAACCGTGTACCGTTTTTCTACGGCGTTTATGGGGTTGATAGGTTCTTTTTTTACCTGGCATTGTTTAAATTTTTTCCTTTTACAAATATTATTTCTAAAACTTACCTCGAGGCACCATCCCCGTTGGTTTTGAAAGGATGGCAAAGGTAATGGTTTTAATGAATACTTAAGACTGAAAATTGAATAATTTTATAATTAAAGGCTTAAATGGGTTGATTTTACATTTTTGCCAAAGAAATTAATAGCATGATTATCAAAATCTTGGGTACTATCTGTGGTATAAAACTGCATTTGTTGATTTTTGCTACAATTGTTTTCAATTTCTGGGTGTCTGCCTAAATAATCCTTTAAACTGTTAGCTACTATTTTACCTTGAGACAAAATAGTTACATTTTTTGCAAGCAATTGCTGTATACTTTCTGTTAATAATGGGTAGTGGGTACAGGCTAACAAAATAGTATCGATGGAGGGGTTTTGCTGTAATAAATTCTGCACATCTTTTTTAATAAAATAGCTTGCCCCTTCGGTATGTTGTTCATTATTTTCGATTAAAGGCACCCACATAGGGCAGGCTTGTTGATATACCTGTACAGTAGGATAAAATTTTTCTATCTCAATAGGATAAGATTGAGACTGAACTGTGCCGTTTGTTGCTAAAATTCCAATATGCTTTGTAGTTGAGTAATTTCCTAATACCTCAGCTGTTGGCCGTATTACGCCTAACACTCGTTTTGATGGATCAATTGTTGGCAAATAAGTTTGTTGTATGGTACGTAACGCCTTTGCCGAGGCTGTATTACAAGCCAAAATTACTAAAGAACAACCTTGGCTAAATAACCATTTTACACACTCTAAGGTATATTCATAAACGGTTTCAAAGCTTCTGGTGCCATAGGGTGCTCTGGCATTATCGCCTAAATACAAATAATCGTATAGGGGTAGGGTTTGTACAATTTCTTTTAAAACGGTTAAGCCTCCGTATCCACTATCAAAAACGCCTATGGGTTGTTTCATTTGGTAAAAATAGTTTTTTATACTTCTTTACTTATCATAAGCCTCATTTTTTTATAAAAGTAAAGCCTTTCAATTAGTTGAAAGGCTTTACAGAATTATTTTATAAAAAATTAGTTTGCTTTTACAGCTGGCTTTGCAGGTGTTGCAGCAGCAGGGTCTTTAATAGCTAACTTCTTTTTTACTAATGCTATAACATCATCTCCTGGAGGTGCAACAATTATTGAGTTTACATCTAATATATATGCATAACCAGCCTCTTTTGCTACAAGTTTAATAGCATCCATTGCTTTTGTACGTATTGGAATTAACAATTGTTGTTGGCGTTGTTGCAATTGCTCTTGTGCTTTTTGACTAAAGCCTTGTACCTCTTGATACAATTTTATTAATGTATTTCTTCTAAAGTCTTTTTGAACAACAGAAAGCTTTGCAGAATCTTTTATAAACAAACTATCTTGTTCATTTAACTCTTTAATTAGATCGTTATTTTGCTGTTGCAATAATTGTTGATATTCTTCTAAATCTTTTGATGCTTTTTCAGACTCGGGCATTGAACCCATTAATTCTTCTGTATTAACATACCCAATTTTTTGTTGTGCTGATGCTGTAAAAAAACCCAAGGCCATTACACTTGCTACAATTAATTTTTTCATTTTTTTAAGTTTACTTTTCTTTTTTTTATTAAGTAGATTTTATTATTATAAAGGCTGCTTACCAACAGCTTATTATGATTTATTTAACACCTAAATTTCTGAGCACATCATCGCTCCTATCCAATTTAGGGTCGGCAAAGATAACGGTAATTCCTTCACTTTTGTCTAAAATAAAGTCATATTGTTTATCTACCGCTAATTTTTGTACTGCGTTGTATACTCTATCCTGTATTGGTTTTATAAGCTCTTGTCTTTTTTTAAACAAGTCACCTTCAAAACCAAAGCGTTTTTTTTGTAAATCTCTTAATTCCTTTTCTTTGTTAAAAATTTCGTCTTCCCTTTTCTTTTTTAATTCATCGCTAAGCATAATAGCTTCTGCATCAAAATCTTTTAGCATTTTATCTACTGCCGTTTGTTTTTGATCAATTTCTTGCTGCCATTGTATACTAAATTGGTCTAATCTTTCTTGTGACTCTTTATATTGTGGTACTTTTTCCAAAATATATTTAGAATCTATAACGGCATAACGTTGTGCTTGTGCTGTAGTTAATACAAAGTAGCAAGTTGCTAGTAAAAAAAGTTTTTTCATTTTTAATTATTAATTTTTAATTATTAATTCCTATTGCGGCTCTTGCCCTAGCATAAAGGTAAATTTAGCTGCGCCTTTTAAACCACTATTTTGGTTGAATCTGTCAAATCCTATGCCATAATCAAAGCCAAGTAAACCAAACATAGGTAAAAAGAAACGCATACCTACACCTGCCGATCTGCGAAGTTTAAACGGATTGTATGATTTAAAATCGTACCAACCATTGGCTGCCTCAAAAAAAGCTAACCCATAAATTGTACTAGTAGGACTTGTACTAAATGGATACCTTAACTCCATTGTATATTTATTAAAAATAGAAAAGTACTGCTGAACATTGCTACCATTATCTGGGTTTATTTTTGGGTCAGATGAGGTATACACAGGATAACCTCTATGTGCAATTATATCATAACCTAATAAAGCAAACTGATTATTTAAACCTGCATCCCCAACCTGAAAGCGCTCAAAAGGAGATACTTGTAATTTGCTATTATATTTACCAATAAAGCCATATTTAGCAGCGGCTTTAAAAATAAATTGTTTATTTTTTTCAGCACCTCTTGCCCTTCCTATGGGTACATACCATTCTCCATCAAAACGCCATTTATGAAATTCGGGCAATTTAAACTCGTTTTCGTCGCCAACTTTTATACCCATTAATGAATAGGGCAAGGTAAACTGGCCACTAAACATAAAGTTAGAACCTGAAGTTGGGAAAATAGGGTTTGGCCCAGCAGAGTTACGAAGTAAGGCTATTTTTAAACTTATATTGGTTGATGTACCGTTTGATAAATTACCAAACCCACCAATCAAATAATTTTTAAGCTCGTAGGTTTGCACATTTAAAGCATAGATTAAATTAAAAAAGTCATCGGGCCATTTTAATTGTTTACCTAACGATATGCTGAAGTTGTTTATTTTTACATACGATGTATCGCCACATTTTCTACAAAAAGCTCCTGTTCTGCCATCGAATGTATTAGCTTGTTTTGTATTGGAGTAGGCAATAGTAAAAGAGTTTCTTTTTTTACCTCCTAGCCATGGCTCGGTAAATGAAAAGTTGTAGCTACGAAATGCTTTACCATTCGATTGTATTCTTGCACTTAGTCGTTGCCCATCGCCACTTGGCAAAGGATCCCAAGTAGATTTTTTACGAATATTTTTTATGGAGAAGTTGCTAAAGGTAATACCTAGAGTACCTGTTAAACCTATGCCTCCACCAAAACCAGCAGAAAGCTCTAATTGATCGGCCGATTTTTCTTCGATTTCCCAATTAATATCTACGGTACCATTTTCAGCATTAGGTACTACGTTGGGGTTAATTTTTTCTGCATTAATAAAACCTAACTGTCCTAATTCTCTTTGTGTTCTAATAATATCTTGACGACTAAATTTTTCGCCAGGTATGGTTCGTAACTCTCTTCTAATTACATAGTCTTTTGTTTTATCGTTACCGCTAACCGTTATGTTACCGTAAACTGCTTGTGGTCCTTCCGTCATTCGTACTTCAAAATCAATAGTATCGTTATAAACAGCAGTTTCTATAGGATCTACCCTATAAAATAAATAACCATCATCCATAAAAATGCTACTAATATCTCCACCCTCGGCTGATGGTTGTTTACCTAATCGTTTATTTAATAATTCTAAATTGTACACATCGCCTCGTTTAATACCTAGCAATACATTTAAAATAGAATCTTTATACTTGGTATTTCCTCTCCAAGCAATATTTCCAAAATAATATTTATTGCCTTCGTTTACTTTTATATCAACATTAAGGTTTCCTTTGGTATCATAAAACTGGGTATCGGCAACTATGGTAGCATCTCTAAAGCCTTGGGAGTAATAATAATCCAATACTTTTTCTTTATCCTCTAAATATTTTTTTTCGCTGAATTTGGCTCCGCTAAATAATTTAAAACGTATGTAGGGATCTAATATTTCTTTGGTTTTACTAAGCGATAAAAAACCAAAATCGTTTATGTATTCTTTAAACGTTAATTTTTTAGATGAATCGCCATAAGGGCTTTCTACTTTTGCAGGGAATAAGGTAAACCTACTCATTTCCTTTGTGCCCTTCATTTGCTTTTTAAGCTTTGCTTCAGCAACCTCCTCGTTGTTGGTAAAGTTCAATGAGCTTACTCTTACTTTTTTTCCTTTATTTATAAAAAAAGTAAGTATTATTCCGTTATTAATAACGTTGGTTACTTCCTCTTTCATTTCCACACTTACGTTACGGTAACCTTTATCTGTATAAAATTTTTGAATAACTTCTACAGCACTTAGTTTCATATTATCTGTTACTACTCTATCTCTTGCTAAACCTACTTTTTCTTTAAGGTCATCTTTCTCTCCCTTTTTTACACCTTCAAAAATAAATTCAGCTAATCTTGGTCGTTCGGTAACATCTAATAAAATGTATATATCTCTATCTACAACTTTTGTTATATAAACTTTTACATCGGCTATTAAATTTTGTTTCCAAAGCTTATTAATTGCTTTACCAAAAGCATCGCTGCCTGGTAGTTGCACTTTATCGCCAATGGCTAGGCCAGATATTGATATAAGTAAATTTTCATCAAATGCTTTTGTTCCTTTTACCTCAATACCTGCTATGTTATACTCTTTTGGAAATTTTGATTTGTATATTTCTAGTAATGCAGGATCTACAGAGGTGGGGATTGTATCAAGCTGAGCCACAGCCAACTGGCTACTAAATAAAAGTGTTACAGTAAATAAAAATGCTTTGTAAAATAGCTGCATGTATAGTTAATTTTCGATGGGCAAATTAAGCCCTTTAATTAAAAGTATTTGTTAAGATTAATGCCCAAAAACCCTAAATAGGAATTTAAAGTCATTTTTTATAAAGCCTTTAACGTATAAACGGATAAACCACGTATTGATAATTAAACATTTAACTGTCAACCGTTTTTACTTGTTCGCTTGTTTTTCCAAATCGTCGTTCTCGGCTTTGATAATCTACTATTGCTTTATATAAATCTTCTTTTCTAAAATCGGGCCAAAGCGTATCGGTAAAATACAACTCGGCATATGCTAATTGATATAACAAAAAATTACTAATTCTATACTCACCACTAGTACGTATCATTAACTCCGGGTCGGGGTAGTGTTTTGTGGTTAAATAATTTTTTATAGTATCTTGATTAATATCATTTACCTCTAATTTTCCTTGTTTAACATCTGTAGCAATTGCTTTTGCCGCTTCGGTAATTTCCCAACGGCTACTATAGCTTAATGCCATTATTAAGTTTAAGCCTGTGTTAGTACTCGTTTCTTGCAATGCCTCGTTAAGTTCTACTTTAGCTGCATCTGGCAGCATACTAACATTGCCAATTACATGTAGCTTAATATTATTTTTATTAAGCGTTGGCACCTCTTTTTTAATAGTTTCTATCAACAACTCCATTAAACCATTTACTTCGTACGCTGGTCTGTCCCAGTTTTCTGTACTAAAGGCATATAACGTAATGTACTCTAAACCTAATTCAGCAGCCCCTGTAGCTATATCCCTTACACTTTCCACTCCATGCCAATGGCCATACAACCTATCTTCGCCTTTACTGGTTGCCCACCTACCATTACCATCCATTATTATAGCAATGTGACGTGGCAAACGCTCTATGTTTATGGAATTTTTTATACTCATTAAAGACGCATAAAGGCTTTCAGCCTTTGTTTGGGCTGCAAAAGTAGGTAAAATTTAGGATAGATTTATGAGTTTTTATAGGATTGTTTGGGAATGCTGAATTTTTAGAACTTGAAGTAATTTTATTTAATAACAAATTGATTTTCAATTTATTATTTTTATTAATTTATTACAATGCTTCAATAAAAACCTAAATTTTAATCAACTTACCATTAAATACTTTGCCGCCAATATTCATTGTATAGAAATAAACACCAGCTGGTAAATTACTAATGTTAAACTGATTGGTATTTTTAAACTGTGCCGCTTTTATACCCTGTGCATTTATTAGTACAATTTCGTTAGCAACAACTTGCCTATTGTTTTGCATACAAGCAAACGCTCCTTTTGATGGATTAGGGAACGCCTTTGCGGTAAACTCCTCCTGTAGTTCTGTTACAGCTGTAGCTGTTTTATTGGTAATGGAATGCTTGGCATACCATAGCAAATTACTGCTGTTTACAAACTGCACATAATATTGATTATTGGTTTGTAGTTGCCAAAAATCGCCTTGTGCATTTGCAGGAATTTCAACATAAAATAAAGCGGAGTCTTTGGGGGTTAACAGTTTTGGTTTAATGGTATTTGCTCCGCTTTTATTTTTTATGCTAAAATTTTTACTTATAGTTTCGGGTGTTAAATACCTGCCATGTATAAATGTGTTGCTTAAAGTAAAGTATACTTTTTGCATACCATTTGGTACATAAAAAAAGGTTGGTAAGCTTTTAGCATCTGCAACATAACTTTCGGTTGCGCTACTTAATAGTGCACCTTTTTTATAAAAATAATTACCGTTGGTAGTAATAGTTAAATCAACTGCAGTTTGGTGTTTTGATACTATTGTTAACAAGTACTTGCCCCCTGCTGGTAAATCTATTTTTAATGTGCCTGCACCATTTATTTCTGTAATGGTAAAATCTTTTACTATTTTAAATGTTTCATCTGCAGCTTCTACCAAAAAATTTATGTAGCCTTTTCTTTTATTATCAAACCTTGGAGTGTATTGTAGGGTAAAGCTATTAGCTTTACTAGCAATAATATTAAAAGATGTTTTATTGTAGTAATTTAATCCATTAGTATAGCTAAGGTGCATATTTATTTTATCTAATGGTTGTACTCCACTTTTTTCAAATTGCTCTCTTACATTTTCATCTTCGCTAAAAATAAAATTATTTAATTGATTTAGATAAGTTGCCACATCTTGTAAAAAATTATTTTCAATTTCGGAATTGCTTAGTAAACCAATATTACCATTATTATAGGCTGTACCATTGCTACTATTGTATTTTTTATAAAACTCATTGGTTATCCCATACTTGCTTGCTAATAGATTTATTAGATAATAGCTATTTACCAATTGCATTTTATTAACTTTAGCTAAGTACATACAAATAGCACCCTCTTTATCTTTTTTTATTGAGGCTGAATAATTATTAGTTGTTAAATCAAAATATAGCCCCATATAGTGTATATAGGCTTTTAACTCTGCTATTCTACTTTTTACTACCGTATTTTCTGTTTGGGTTTGTTGTGTTGCTTTTTGTAGTAACTCTATATATAATTGTATTTTATGCTTTGCTGGAGCTTCGTTATCGGAACCAAACATTTGTAGCATTTTGTACACCGTACTACTTGCTGCTCCAAACATATTTACACAAAAATCTTGTACACTATTATCAACCTCTACACCTTCTTTTAAAAAATTATTAGCTGCAAACAAATAAGGTAGGCTGCCAAATTTAGCTGGCGAAGCTTCCCATACCAAGCCCTGTAATTTTTTATTTTTGGTAAGTTGTAGTGTTTGTTTTAATTCGGTCCAGCTAAACTGAGGAGTTTCGCCACTCCAACCAGATAAGTTTAAGTAATGATATTCCGAAATATTATTGAATTTATTGTACCACCTATTACGTAATCCATTAGTACTAGTTTCTAATTGATAAACCGTAGGTATTAATTGTACATCAATATTTTTATTTATTTGGATTGATGCTGATGGAATATCGGCATGTGTTGAATAGGCATATACTTGAAATTTTTTATCGGGATAAACAGCATTTATTTTTTCGGCTGTTTTATTGGCCAATAAAAATTGTTGATCGCTTTCGGAAGGGTAAGTTGTATTTGTACAAGTTGTAGATGAATTTACTAGAGAAGAATTTCCCCACTCTGCCCCATCGGGAACCTCTATACCAATGTGCTGGGTGCCATATTTAAAGTTTCGTACCTGATTTGCATACAAAACTGGATTGCCTTGTATAATATTTTTATAGCTCGTATAACGTTGTTCAATTGTAGTACTCCAAAGCTCTACTGCAGCAGTATTGTTAATATCTGGCACCGATTGGCTGCTTGGCTTACGTACTCCATTATACGAAGCTACAAAGCATGGATTATTTTGTAACGTGTTAAGGTAGGTAGTATTCATTATATCACCTCTATGCCCAGTAAATCCGTATTCACCAATCATTCCATTTCTACGTTGGTACAACGACCAAGTATGCCCATTTTCGCCAAAATAAGTATCCCAGCCATAGTTGGCATTGTTATCCATAACCCATCTATTACAGCCGCCACTTATAAACCAAGTTTTATATTTATAGGTATTGGTAAAGAGCGTATCTATTTGTTGATAGGGTGAATTTAAAGTAGGTACAATTTCCCAAATGCTACCAGGCTGGTAAAATTTATAGCCTAACTTTTGCATATATTGGTAAATACCAAAAACTAATCCATTATCTTCTGCAGCTTTAAACGTAATGCTAGTTCCGTTACTTTTTACCGCACAGGTTTGATTACCATTTATTGTAGCATCGTAAATTAATATAATACCATTCGTTGGTAAAGTTGTGTATTGCTCAATTGCAATAGTGCTACCAGTAATGGCTTTTTGTAAAAGTTGAGCTACATCGTTAGCAGTAGCTTTAAGGAGTTGAGATGACCCAACTGGATAATAGACTTTTTGTGCATTTGTAGATAGCATACAAAATACCCAACCCACTGTAAGCATACAGCAGCGAATGAACGCCATAGTTTAATTGTTTGTGTTGTGAAAAACTATGGTTTCAACACAGAAAAAAAAAGGATTTAAAATAGTTTATATATGGTATGGAATACAAGAGATGTGCTTATTCATCTCTTATTTATTTGGGGGACTGTAAAGATATTCTATTTGAGGAAACTACCAAATTAATTTGCACTAGGGCATCTGTAGGTGCTAATATTAAACGATAAGCCAATTTCTGCAATTATATATTGATCTCGTTGTTTGCTAAAACCTCTTTGCCTACCCTCTCTTCCTAAAAGGTTTGCTGGGTCAATTTCATAAGAACGATCTTGCAATAAAGCGGCTGCAGAGCCAGTAGTAAAATTTGTGCTGCCAGCGTAAGTAGTGCTAACATCATCTAAATAATCGGTATTGGTTAAGCGTTGAGCAACTTCCATTGTAAAGTTTATTTTTTCGCTTAAACTAAATTTTAATCCTACGCCAAGGGGTATACAAATACCAGTTGGGCTATATTGTTTTCTTCCTTTGTAGCCAATCAATTGCCCCTCGGTACCTAAGGGGCGTAAAAATATTTTTTCGTTATTTAAATAGGTGTAGGGGTCGTAGGAAAAAGCGCCAATACCAACCGTTACATACGGGGTAAAGCTAAATTCTTTTGTGCCGGGTATAAATTTAAAAAAATTAAAATCGCCCTGTACGGTTAACTCCCAAATATTGCTATTAAAACTAAGGTTACGTGTTTTTTGATAGTCGTTTTTGCTATATGTATCACTATACCCAACTTGTGCATAGTGTGCATTTAGCCTTGCGGCTATATAATTACCAAATTGTTTTCTAAAAAAAAGTCCTACCGATGGTTTAGGCCTATTTAATCCTGATCTTGTATTTAAATCGCCAAAATAGTGTGCAGCACCTACTGTAATACCAACCTCCCCTTTTTGTACATACTCAAGGTATTGATATTGTGCTTTTGTAGTATTTAACGAAAATGTTAAAACAATTATGGCTAAAAATCTAATTTTCATATATGTTGCAAAATAAAGAATTGTTTTTGTAAAAACGTGGTATAACTACATTTATGTTTTGATAGATTGTTAAATCTTTTAAAAACTTACTTTCTCTATACGAATACCTGCACTAAGTACATTCAACAATGGATTATCTCTCATTAATTGTGTAAGCGAATACTGGTAACTATCTTTTTTACTAAATTTAAACGGAGCAGCTGTAATTTTTTTTCTCACTTCCCAAATATCATTCATGGCTATCCCTTCCCATCCTGTTGCATCGGTAGCTAAGCTTATATCTAATTTTTGGTTTACGATGGTATCTGTAGTGCAGTAAACATTTACATTTAGCCAAATATTGTTGTACTTATAGGCATCAGTATGCCTAAGTACAATGTATACATTATAAAAAGAGGAGGTGTCTGCAATAGTTAACTGCCCTGTGGCATTAAAATTATTTTGCCATTTATAATTTGGAATAGGTGTATTTTTTTCAAATACAGCTATTTGCTTGCAAGAAAAATTAAAAATTAGCAGTACGCTAAAAAGTATAGGTAATTGTTTAAAAAGCAATTTCATTTTTATAAAGCATTTAAAACTTGTTCTTTGGCTTTTTCTAATTCGTCTTTCATTTTTACCACACATTTTTGAATATCGGCATCATATGCTTTACTGCCTGTAGTATTTATTTCTCTGCCAATTTCTTGCAAAATAAACGATAATTTTTTTCCTTTCCCTTCCTCTGGCTCATTTAATATAGTTTTAAAGTACTCACAATGTTGTCGTAAACGAATTTGCTCTTCATGAATATCAATTTTTTCCATATAGTAAATCAGCTCTTGCTCCATTCTATTGTTATCAATATTTTCTTTGCCTACATTTTTTTCTAATAAATTATTTATTTCGTCTTTAATTCTTTTTTTACGGTTGGGCTCTAGCACTAAAATAGCTTCCTCTTGTTGGTTAATATTATCTATTCGTTGTATTAAATCTTTTTCTAAGCTAGCTCCTTCATCCATTCTATGTTGATTTAAGTTACCAAGTGCTGCCAGTAAAACGTTGTTAAATTCAATAAAATCGGGCTCACTAATTACATCATTTGTTGGCGTAACCACCTCTGGCAAACGTAGTAAAGCACTTAAAACAGCACTAGTATCCATATTACATTCTGTAGCTACTTCTGTAATTTGTTTGTAATATGCTTTAATTAAATCGGTATTAATATTTACTGGCTTGGATGTACCATTTTGCTTAACTACAACCAAACAATCAATTGTTCCTCTCACTAAATGCTCTTGTAAGGTGTTGCGTATTTCAAACTCATACGGACGTAAAAGTGGAGGTAATCTTAATTGCAACTCAAACTGTTTACCATTAAGTGCTTTTATTTCTACCAAAAAGGTTTTATCATTTGTTGTTTGCTCTGCCCTTCCAAAACCCGTCATCGATTTTAACATATGTAGTATTTATTGCAAGATAAGAATTAGTAGTGAGTAGAAAGTATTTCCTAGATAGGTATTAATAATTTAGGAGCCGTAATTTTCTACAACTGTTAATCGCATATATCTTTCGGGGTTAGTAATTGGTAAAAATCCAAACTGCTGATACAAACCATGTGCATCAAGCGTTGCTAATAACCAGCGTCTAAAATTTTGTAACTGTGGATGTGCTAAAATAATTTCCATTAACCATTTGCTTAATCCCTTTCCTCTATACTCCTCCACAATAAATACATCGGCCAAGTAACCAAAGGTTGCACAATCTGTTATTACTCTTGCAAAACCAATTTGATTTTCTATATTTTTTGTTTGCTCATCAATTTTATACAACCCAAAACAAATAGAATGTTGGATACTTGTTTGTACAACGTGTAGTGGAATATTTTTTGCCCAATAACTTTCGTTGCATAAATAATTATGTACAACATTAATATCAATCTTTAATTTATCATCGCTAATTAAAAAATTATTTCTACTTATTTCGTAGTGTTGCATACCCTAAAAGATGAGAGGTTAAAAAAAAATAAAGTCTAACATTTTTGTGTTAGACTTTAATATATAGATGGGTTAGTAAGTACGGGAACCAAATTCCCTTCACAATATTAAAAAATAATTTCTCTATAATAAAATATATTCCATTATTTTTTATTCACATTTTATTTTGCGCTGTGGATAAGCGTAGTTAGAAAACGCAAATTTTTACAAAATTATTTTATGATTTTCCTATATTTTTTGTTAGCGCATTTTTATAAATAAAAATAAGTACCGCTAAAACTATTGATTCTATTGATTTACAAGAGATAATGTTTTTTGACTTTCAAATTTTTAATACACATTTAGTAATTATGTAAACAAAAAAAATGGTTATCACTTAAAGCTTTTCAGCAAAAAAAAAGAAAGAAAAAAAAGCTAAATTTTATTAAAATAAATTTAGGTTTCGCACCATAAAGGGGCAATTTAAGTGTGTGGTGTATAAATTAAAGCATAGTACCTTTGTAAAAAATAAAAAAATATGCAGTTCCCTTCTCCTGTTTCTATACAATGGTTAGCCGAATTTATCGATGCAAAAATAATTGGTAATACACAAGGCAATGCCTCGGGCATTAACGAAATACATAAGGTAGAAAAAGGGGATATCGTTTTTGTAGATCATCCAAAGTATTATGAAAAATGTATTAATAGTGCAGCAGATTTTATTGTCATTAATAAAGAAACAAATTGCCCAGATGGAAAAGCTTTATTACTTGTAGACAATCCTTTTGAAGCGTATTGTAAAATTGTAAACCATTTTCGTCCGTTTACTCCATCAACAACTACCATAAGTAGCAGTGCAAAAATTGGGGAGGGAAGTTTTATTTACCCAACCGCTTTTATTGGAAACAATGTTGTTATTGGTAAAAATTGTATTATTTATCCAAATGTTTCTATACTAGATTATTGTGTACTTGGTGATAATGTAATTATACAAAGTAGCACAGTAATTGGCAGTGATGCATTTTATTACAATACAAAAAAAGATAGGGATTTTTGGTATAAAAGAATGCCTAGTTGCGGCAACGTACTAATAGAAGATAATGTAGAAATTGGCAGCGGTTGTACGATTGATAGAGGGGTAAGCCATAATACAATTATTAGTGCAGGCACCAAATTTGATAACCAAATACATATTGGGCATGATACCGTTGTTGGTAAAAATTGTTTGTTTGCTGCAGGGGTAATTGTTGCTGGCGTTGTAACTATTGAAGATGGTGTAACTATATGGGGAGGTGTAATTGTAAATAAAACATTAACCATTGGCGAAAATGCAGTGTTGCTTGGCCGTACAGGAGTAAGTAGCAGTATTGAGGGCAATAAAACGTATTGGGGAACACCTGCACAGGAGGCTAGTATTATAAAGAGAGAACTTATTTGGATAAAACGAATACCGCAAATTTGGGAAAAGGTGATGGGGAAGTAAATTAATTGAGTATTAAAAATTAGGAATTTACTCTACTTGAATTTTTACTAATTAGTTTTTAACTCCTTACAAACTCTTTCTATAGTATCTTCTATTTTTGTGTAAGTAAAATTAGGAAGATGTTTTAATAGTTTACTATTATCAAACGTAACTTTTGCTAAGGCTGTTTTTGTTGTTTCCTTTGTTAGTAAAGGGTCATTTTTTGTAAACCAACTTTTAATAGCCTCCACCCTCCAAGCCAATGCAGCAAAAAATGGAGTTACTTTTTTGGCAGGTTGTTTTTTTCCAAATCTCTTTGCTATTAAATTAAATACTTGTTGATAGGTTTTATTTTCGGCACTTACAATAAAACGTTGTGCAGTAATATTGCTTTGCATTAAGTCAATCATAATTTTAGCAACATCTTTTACATCCACAAAGCCAGTAGTACCTGTTGTGTACCAAGGAAACTCGTTGTACACATTTTTGAAAATTTTTGTACTGCTATCGTCCCAATTTCCATTACCCAAAATTATTGTTGGGTTTACCATTACTGCATTTAACCCTTCGGCAATACCCCGCCAAACTTCCATTTCGCCAAGGTATTTACTTTGTCCGTAAGCACTGTTACTAGTTTCTGGCGTCCAATTCATTGTTTCGTCAATCGGTTTATCTTCTCGTATTCTTCCTAAAGCTGCTACACTGCTTACATACACCATTTTTTTTACCCCAGCACTTAACGCAGCATTTACAACATTAGCCGTACCCTCAATATTTATTTTAAATAGTTGCTGCTTTTGTTTTGGACTAAATGAAACAATTGCTGCACAATGATACACTTCCTCAATACCTTCCATGGCTTCTTCTAACCCAACTATATCTAAAATATTGCATTGAATTTGTTGTATTAAGTTAGAGTTGAAAATGGCTAACGGCGTTTTATTGTACAACGCTTTTATGGATTTGCCTTGTTGTAGTAATTGTGTAATTAATTCGTTGCCTAATAAACCTGCACCGCCTGTTACTAAAACCATACCCCCAGCCCCTAAAGGGGAGTTATTAATGTTTTGCAAAATGTATTATTTAGTTATAGTTGTAAAAGCCTTTGCCTGTCTTTTTCCCAAGTTCGTTAGCCGCTACTTTATTTATTTGTAATGGTGATGGTTTAAAACGCTCTTCGCCTTTAAAGGCATGGTACAACGATTGTGTTACGGCTAAATTAATATCCATACCAATTAAATCCATTAGTTTAAATGGTCCCATTTTAAAACCTGTAGCTTCCATAAGTTCATCTACATTTTCAATGGTTGCATTACCTTGCTCAACCAAATTCATAGCTTCTAAATAATAATGCCTGGCTACTCGGTTTACAATAAAACCCGGAGCATCTTTACAAAGTACTGGGGTTTTATTTAACTGCTTAGTTAGTTCATAAATAGTTTGTGCTGCTTCATCACTTGTTTGCTCACCTTTTACAACCTCTACCAATTTCATTAATGGGGCTGGGTTAAAAAAGTGCATGCCTACCACCCTTGCCGGGTTTTGTATGCCTGCTTGTATTGCGGAAATAGATAAAGATGAGGTGTTCGTTGCAAAAATTACTTCGCTATGATTAACTTCTGCCAATTGATTAAATATAGAGACTTTGGCTTCAACTTTTTCTACAATGGCTTCAATAAAAACATCGGCAATACAATCGTTGGTGTCGGTAACAAATTTTATTCGGTTAAAAATATTGTCTTTTTCTTCTACCGTTATTTTTTGTTTATCAACTAAGTAGTGTAAATTTTTTTGGATAGCAGTTTTAGCGTTTTCTATCACTTCGGTATTAATATCAAACAACAACGTATAAATGCCGTTTTGTGCACATACTTGTGCTATACCGCTACCCATAGTACCGGCTCCTATTATGCAGATGGTGTTAATACTTTCCATTATTTTTTTTATTTAACAGTTAGCTTACCTACAGCAATTTTTGTTTTACCAAAAACTCTGTCTTCTTTACCAATTAAATAAAGGCTGTTACCTAATACTGCTCCTAAACGAGGCATAGCAGTTGGTTGCTCTTTATTATTAAACAATACTGATCTGGTATATTTTCCTGTTAATGTATTTAAGGTAACGGCAAAACAATCCGATTTTCTAAAATAACTTATACGTTTTACTTTTTGCCCAAGTTGTAAAACATTTTCATTTTTTTTATGATCGTTAAATATAATCGTTAAATTATTTGTACTTGGTAGTAAACCAAAACCTGCATAAAATGGCCAATTAAACCCTCCTTGAAAAAATGAAGTATAAAAACCAATACCAGCGGGTGAAGCTTGTGAACCAGTTTGTATTACTTCTCTTTGGCGTTTAGGTAAAACATGTAGCCAGTTAATATTGCCTGTTACATCCATCTTGCTCATCATTATATCTTCACATTCATACACTTGATAAGTTGTAGTTTGCCATCTACCTCCACCAAAAGAACCACTTCCGCCTTGATAGGTTGTTGTTGTATAGGTGTAACTATTATATTCTTCAGCTAAAATTACAATGCCATTGTCTTCTGTATAAACAAAATTTCTAAAACGCATGTATTTTGAAAATCCATCTCCTTCGTTTTGAATTTTTTCTAATTTTTCTCTTTCCTTTCTTTCTTTTTTACTTTCATCATCATCGTCATCATCACCATTGTCATCTTCAATTGCAGCAATCATACCTTTATTAATTTCTTTTTGAGTGCTTGTAAGAATATCGCCATTTGCAACATTAATACGCTGCACAAGCATGCCGTTTATTTCCTTTGCTTTTTTTGCATTGCTGTAGAATGCTGCTAACACCAATTCCTTTGCAGGTGTTTGCATTACCTTGGTACTCACTAACCATTTTCCATCTATTGCTGTGTTAATATCTTTTAGTTGTTTACCAGTATTATCATACATCCTTACATTATAATTCTTAAAATCTAAAAATTTTGATTTTTTCTTTTTTCCCTCCTGATATTCATATTCTCTTCCAACAAGTACTACATTGCCATTTGAAGCATAGATAACATCTTCTAATTGGTACAAATTTTTTTCGAATTCGTTAGTAATTGCTATAGGTTTATCAATAGCTTTAAGTTTATCATCAAACTGCCTTACTTCATAATTATTTTTTTCTCGTCCTTCAATACTGCTTACCAATACCATTCGGCTACTATCATAATTATAGGTTGTTCTAAAATTAATATCTTCTTTTTTGTCGTCTTTTGTCCAGCTGGTTACTTCAACCCACTCTCCAGCAAGTTCACCATTTGATTTATTAATTTCTGCTGCAAAAAGTTTTAACGTTTTTTCTTTTTTACTATAGTCTGATGCTAGAATAAAAAGTTTTTCTTTTATAAAGAAAAAACTTTCGTACTCTTTTCCTTTTAGTTCTTTATTAAAATTATTACTGTACTCTTCTTCAAAAGCATTGTTTAATTTTATTAGGGTAGATGATTCTCTTGTTGTTGCAGCAATAACAAAATAGCTTTTCAAAGCCATATGAGATTCTTTTACATAAATACCCGATTTATCAGCATATATAACCGACAAATCTGTACTACCCTTTTTTAACTTAAACTCATCTCCCCATACCATGCTTGCTTTTTGAGCATTTGCAAAGGATACCAACAATAAAAGCACAGAGGCTAATAAAGACTTTACCATACAAAACTATTTTTTAAATTAAATCGCCCCTGTAAATTGTTTTAAAAACCTAACATCATTTTCGCTAAACAAGCGTAAATCTTTTATTTGATATTTGAGCATGGTAATACGTTCTATCCCCATACCAAACGCAAAGCCATTGTATTTGTTACTATCAATGCCACAATTATCTAACACATTAGGGTGTACCATACCGCAGCCCAAAATTTCTACCCAGCCTGTTTTTTTACAAACGCTACAACCTTCTCCTCCACATATCAAACAACTAATATCCATCTCTGCACTTGGTTCGGTAAAAGGGAAATAACTAGGCCTAAACCTTACCTTAACATCCTTACCAAACATTTCTTGTACAAAAAAGTAAAGGGTCTGTTTTAAATCGGCAAAGCTTACATTTTCGGCAATGTATAATCCTTCTACTTGATGAAAAAAGCAGTGAGCCCTTGCACTAATTGTTTCATTACGGTATACTCTGCCTGGGCAAATAATACGAATGGGTAATTTACCTTGCCCATTCTCCATACCGGCTTTTTGCATTTCTCTTACTTGTACACTGCTTGTGTGTGTACGTAGCAACCAATCGGGGTTTTGCGCTATGTAAAAAGTATCTTGCATATCTCTTGCAGGATGATTTTCGGGTAAGTTTAAGGCGGTAAAATTATGAAAGTCATCCTCTACCTCTGGCCCTTCTGCTACTGCAAAGCCAAGGCGTTGAAAAATAGAAATAATTTTATTTTTTACCAAGCTAATGGGATGGCGGCTACCAATAGGCAAATCATCTGCCGGAAGCGTAAGGTCTTGTGAATGGTGAGTGGTGAGTGGTGAGTTATTGCCACTACTTAATTTTAGCTCTTCGTATTTTTCTTCAACAAATAGTTTAAATTCATTTAACTGTTGCCCAGCCTCTTTTTTATTTTCGGCTGCAACATTTTTCATTTCGCCCATAATGGCTTTTACAAAACCTTTTGTACCCAAGTATTTAATTCTAAAAGCCTCTGCATCGTTTTCAACGTTGGTAATAATTTTCTCTTTTAATTCTTTTATTTGATTCAATAACTGCTCCATACTGGCAAAGATAAGAAGTTTGTCTATTTTGGTTTTTGTTGGTTTATTACATATTATTTAACAATCAATAGTTGGAAACAGCATTGCAGCTATACTATCTTAGCATTTCAAATCAACTTTTAACTACAACTTTATGGACCCCGACGCTGAAGCCGAGCAAGTGGCTTGTCAAATTTTAAAAACTACCTTTATTACCGTAGTTTTTTCATCTTGCACTTATTACAAAACCGAAACATCTGCATCTGTATCTACCCTTCAATTCTCTTTACCAAAAGATAGTATTGTTATAACCCAACCATCTTTGCCAAAAAAGAAGAAGAAAACTATTTATTTAACCTTTGATGATGGACCAAATAAAGGCACCAAAAAAGTGTTAGATATTATTAATAAAGAAAAAATTAACGTAACCCTTTTTGTAATTGGCGAACATGTATATGGTAGCAAAACCCAAACGGCCGTTTTTGATAGTATAGTACAAAGTAAGTTTGCGGAAATAGCCAACCATAGCTACACACATGCACACAATAAATTTGCAAAATTTTATACCGTACCCGATAGTGTTGTTGCAGACTTTAAACGCTGTGCCGACAGTCTTAACTTAACCAGCAACATTGTTCGTACGCCTGGCAGAAATATTTGGAGAACTGCCACTATTACCAATACCGATATTAGTACAACTACAGCCTCGGCAGATAGTTTACAACAAAATAAATTTATAGCCGTTGGCTGGGATTTGGAGTGGCATTTTGATAACCAGCTTAAATTAATAGATACCGATGAGGATATGCTTAACCAAATTGATAGTTTATTTGCACAAGCAAAAACTAAAACCCCTAATCATTTAGTAGTATTGGCACATGACCAAGCTTTTGCAAACACAACAGACTCTGCTTTTTTACATCAATTTATTATTAAGCTAAAAGCAAAAGATGAGTATAATATTGAGCAAATTAGTCAATATCCATTTTTAAAAAATTAACGATAACTATTAAATAAAAGATTTAATTTTAGGTATAAAAAATTATAAAAAATGTCATTATTCAAATCGGGCAACCCTGCCCTTGCAGAAAAAAGGTTTAGAGATACTATTTTAGATGATGTAGTAACTTTTGAAAATGCCATGACGGTAAGAGGCACTTTACAAAAGTTTGGCTTTTTAATGATTATGGTATTAGGTACTGCCTTATATAGTTGGAAAGAATTTGCAAGTGGTGGTAATGCAATGCCCTTAATTTTAGTAGGTGCATTTGGGGGGCTAGCCATCGCCATTATACTTACGTTTAAAAAAGAATGGAGCCCTTTTTTAGCACCAGCCTACGCCTTATTAGAAGGTTTGTTTGTAGGTGCAATTAGTGCTTACTATAATTATGTTTTTGCTGCTAAAGCTCCTTTTATTATAATGAATGCAGTGGGGTTAACATTAGCTTGTGCAGTGGGCATGTATTTATTGTATAGTTTTAAAATTATACAGGCTACTCAAAAATTTAAAGCTATTATAATGACTGCTACTGCAGGCATAGGTATCTTTTATTTACTTACTTGGGTATTAAGTTTTTTTGGAGTTAGCCTTCCCTTTTTACACGAAGGAAGCCTTATGGGTATTGGTTTTTCGCTATTTGTTGTTGCCATTGCTGCCCTTAATTTAATTTTAGATTTTGATATGATAGAGCAAGGCGCAGCCTTAGGTGCTCCAAAGTATATGGAATGGTACGGTGCTTTTGGTTTGTTGGTTACTATTGTGTGGTTGTATTTAGAAATATTGAGATTGTTGAGTAAGTTGAGTAGTAGAAATTAATTTTTTATTACTCTAATTAGAACGAATTACACTAATTTAAAAATGCTCCTTGAAGGAGCATTTTTTTTATCTTGATTAAGATTTACAACCCTTTTTTACAAAGACTTTATTAAATTCTCCACCTTGTTTTTTATAAAATCTCTTACTTCATTAAACTCTTTGGGTTCCATATGCTTAGGGTCCGGTATTTGCCAATCCATAAATTGCTTTGCAGGCATCCAAGGGCATGCATCTCCACAGCCCATAGTTACTACAGCATCAAAAGGTGCAAAAGCTTTTACTTCATCTAAATTTTTACTGTCGTGTGTACTTAAATCGTAGCCCAATTCTGCCATTGCTGCAATTGCTTTTGGGTTTACAATACCACTAGGTTTACTCCCAGCACTATAGGCTTCAATAATATCGCCACCTAGTATTTTAGCAAAGGCTTGGCTCATTTGGCTGCGGTTGCTATTTTCAATACAAACAAATAGTATTTTTTTCTTTTCCATATTTTACTTATTTATTAAACACATCATGTACTCATCTACAAAACGGTTTTCACTTTTTAAGTGTGTAAAATTTTTTAATCTACCTTCTGTTTCAAACCCACACTTCTTATACAATGCAATTGCTTTTTCATTTTCTACAGATACGGTTAACTCAACTCTGCTTCTATTATTTTCTTTTGCAAATAAAATAATTTCTTGCATCATTGTATAGCCATAATTTTTACCTGCTTGTTTTGTATCAATAGCAAATCCACCAATATATAATTTATGATCATCTCTATATTTATGTAAAACAAGTTTGCACATTCCTAAATCATCATTACCGTTTGTAAACTTAAATAAAACGTTTTCTTCTACTAAATTTTCGAAAATAAGTTTAAAAGAAGTTTCGTCCATTACTTCATACAACAAATAAGGGTTTATGTGCGGATGCATATAAAGTGAATAGAAAAAATTGAAATCGTTTATTGTTGCAGGTTGCAATGCCATAGCTTCTTTTTATAACATTTAAATTTTAGTCTAGCGCCGTAAAGGTTATTAACCACCCACAGCCGTTTTGTAATTTATAGTTAACAACACCCGCTTCCAGGGGCACAACAATTTTTATCCTCCAAAGTAGGTTTTTCTGCATATACAGTAATGCTAGTAATTTTTGTTTTACCATTTTTGTACGTTTGTATTTCTTCAGTTGTAAGATAATTAGCTAAAATATCTTCTGGTATAGTAATAGCTTTATCTTTTTGTATAACTATATTTTTAAAACCAAGTGTTTCAATAATTTCTAAATATACTTCTCGTTGTATTGCCCCGCTAACGCAACCAGCATAAAGCTCTGCTACTTGTTTCCATTTTGCAGGCAACTCTCCTTCTAAAACAATATCGCTAATACTAAAATGTCCGCCTGGTTTTAACACTCTAAAAATTTCACTTATTACTTTATGTTTATTGGGCACTAAATTTAATACACAGTTACTTACAATAACATCAGCAAAATTACTAGTTACTGGCATATCATCAATATCGCCTAGCCTAAATTCTACATTATTAAATTTTAACTTTTCGGCATTTTCTCTTGCCTTAAAAATCATAGCTTCGGTAAAATCTATACCTAAAACTTTACCATTTTCTCCAACCATTCTTCTGGCAATAAATGCATCATTACCAGCACCACTACCCAAATCAATTACGGTATTGCCCTGCTTAATTTTAGCAAACTCTGTTGGTAATCCACAGCCCAAACCCAAATCAGCATCTGGGTTATAGCCATCCAACGTAGTGTAATCATCTGCCATAATATTGTACACCTCTTGGCCACTGCAGCTTGAGGTAGCACCACAACAAGATGTGGCATTTTGTAGTTGGCTTTGTTCCGCAATTGCGGCATACTTTTCTCTTACAAGATTTTTAATTTCAAATTCATTATTCATGGCTATACTATTTATACTACACTCGTACTTTATAAAATGTAGCGGTTAAAAATATTTTTATGTTTAACAACATGCTTTTGCATTTTGAACTTTTAGTTTGTTAAATAAAAAACTAAATTCTCCCATAAATTTTTCAAATGCTTTCCAATTAATACAATAACAACTTCTCTGGCCATCTACTATTCCGTCTATAAGTCCAGCTCTTTTTAATTCTTTTAAATGCTGACTAACGGTGCTTTGTGCCAAGGGTAAAATTTCTACAATCTCTCCACAAATACATTCATTTTTTTGTGCTAGTACTTTTAAAATACTTATACGGGCAGGGTGTGCCAATGCTTTTGCAAACTCTGCTAACTCTTGTTCCTTATGCGTAAATGCTTCTTTTTTATGAATGGCCATATTTACAAGCTAATTTTTTTAAAACTGCAAAAAATAAAATTTTGAATAGTATTAAACGGTGTAGTATGTGCCGTAGTAATACATTTAATTTTATTAAACCATTTGTGTAATGTTTTACCTAATAATGTTTCATTGTATTGCTTTATAGGCAACCCACTACATTTTACCGGCCCATTAGTTGAGAATGTGCCTATTATTAACTTCCCCGTATTGCTCAAATATTGCTGAGCAATTTGTACATATTTATTTATATCCTTTTCATTAGTTAAAAAATGAAAGGCAGCTCTATCGTGCCAACAATCATATTGCTGATTGGTTTTAAAATCTAAAATATCACCTACAATCCAAGTCACTTTAGATGCATTTACCCCTAATCTATTTTTCACTCTTTCAATTGCCGCCGCAGATATATCTAGTACTGTTATATTAGTGTAGCCTTGTTCCAATAGGTTGTCTACCAAAAAACTATCACCACCGCCAATGTCAATAATAGCAGCATCTTTAGGCAAATTAAATTTTTGTATAAACGCTAAAGATTCATTAGGTACGGGTTGATACCAACTAACTTCATTTAGTTGCTTTGTAGTAAATACCTGATCCCAATGTTGTTTTTTATCCATGTTATTAATCTTATATCGCAAATATACGATTAATAAAACAACATTACCAAAATTTATTTTAAAAATAAAAAAATCGTTAGCTTTTACACTAACAACTTTTATTACTTTTTTTAAACCACATATTACTCTCTACCATCCAATAAATTGCCTAGTCCTCCTAAAATGCCACCTTCTTCTTTACGATTATAAGTTCCGTATTGCATTATACGCCCTGCTAAACGACTAATAGGCAAACTTTGTAACCACACATGCCCAGGACCAGTAAGCTTTGCAAAAAATAAACCTTCGCCGCCAAACATAAAGTTTTTAATACCTTTTACCATTTCAATATCAAAGTCAACATTTGGTGTATAGGCAACTACACAACCTGTATCAACTTTTAAAATTTCGCCTGGTTGCAATTGCTTTTCTACAATAAAACCTCCAGCATGGGCAAAGGCTAAACCATCGCCTTCTATTTTTTGCATAATAAAACCTTCGCCACCAAAAATACCTGTACCCAACTTGCGTTGAAACTCTATTCCTATACTTACGCCTTTAGCTGCACATAAAAAAGCATCTTTTTGTGCAATTATTTTACCGCCATATTTTTGTAAATCCAATACAATAATTTTTCCTGTGTATGGAGATGCAAAACTTACTTTTTTCTTCCCTTGCCCTGTATTAGTAAAGGCTGTCATAAACAAGCTTTCCCCTGTTATTAACCGCTTACCTGCACTCATTAATTTACCTAAAAAGCCGCTGCCTTGTTGCTGGCTACCATCGCCAAAAATAGTTTGCATTTCTATCCCATTATCCATCATCATAAAAGCTCCACTTTCTGCAATGGCGGTTTCGTTAGGATCTAATTCTATCTCTACAAATTGAAGTTCTTCGCCATAAATTTTGTAATCAATTTCGTGTGCTGTTGCCATAATTTTTTAAATTGTTTATACAAAGTAAAAATAATAATAAAGAAAAAAAATATTAATTTATATAAACGGTTTAAAGGCTTTTCAAGTTAACGTTTGGCTAATACAAAAAGGCTATCTCTATTTAAAGAGATAGCCTTTGTTTAGTTTTGGTAAACTGTTTATTAGATTCCGTTATCGTAATATCTGTACTCTTGCGCCAACTATCGGTTGGTCATTCACATCTAATATCTTAATAAAGTAA
>JANMEU010000015.1:0-1590 GCA_031377245.1 Bacteroidota bacterium | reverse complement strand
TTTCATTAAGTGTTGCAGGGTATTTAAACCATAGACTTGGTGTGGTAGTGGGATAAGAAATATACCACCATCCTTCTGCTCTTTTTTGCATGGCTATTATGGGGGAGCCGGTTCCTGCATCCACCAGGTTTAGCCAGGTAGGGCCGCCTATAGTAACCTCCACACCATTATAAGTTAAATTGCTGGTACCAGTTACAGTTCCGGCCTCGTTGTACGCAGTGTATTTAAACACCCATACACTTCCTGCTTTAGGATCTGTTGTATTGGGGGGCGTTGTGGATTCGTTTTTCTTTTCGCAAGAAGCAAATAATACAGCTACAAATGTGAGTAAATAAAATAAGTGTTTTTTCATTGTCTTTTTTTTATTAAAAATATAGATTGCTCAGCAGTATCAAAATGTGATAATAATGTTAGACGATTTACAACAATCCCGTCTTCTTCAAAGCCTCTGCCCGGCAGTTTACCTGTAGTTTTTCGTATATGTTTCTTACATGTGTTCGTACAGTATCTAAACTGATAAATAATTTGTCGGCTATTTCTTTATACCGGTACCCACGGCTAAGATGTTCCAGCATTTCCTGTTCTCGTTTACTAAGGTCTTGGAAATACTCGTTTGTTTTTTCCTTAATGGAAAAAGCTTCAATAACTTTTCTGGCTATCTGGCTGCTGATGGGGCTTCCTCCCTGCTGTACGTCTGATATAGCCTCCAGTATTTTTTCAACGGGAGTTGATTTTAGTAAATAACTTACCGCTCCTGCCTTAAGCGCTTCAAAAACTGTATCCGGGTTATCGTAAACCGTTAATACCATCATTTGCATTTTGGGATGCAGCATTTTTAATCTTTGTATACAATCAATGCCGCTCATGCCCGGCAGGTTTACATCAAACAAAGCAATTTCTACTGGCTTTGCTGTCAATGCTTTTAAAGCAGTTTCTGCATCTCTAAAAATGGCCAGGTTTTCTACATCTATATTGAGTTGTATTTGTTCGGCCAGGTAATGCCTTACCTTATCATCATCTTCAATAATAGCAATTGAATTTATTTTCACCATATAAAATTGCAATTTGTTACTTTAAAAATTGATGTGAATTAAGTAGTATCAGAGTTGCACACCATAATAAAACCGGCTGCCTTTTTCGGCCTCCGAAGTAATTTCAAGTTTACCGTTCAGTGCATTAATCCTATGCTGTATATTTTTTAATCCATTGCCACTAAACACTTTCCTAGTATCAAAACCAACCCCATCATCGGTAATTTCACAGGTTAACAGCCCATCCTGTATTTTCATAAATATAGAAATATTTTTTGCGCCACTATGTTTAATGGTATTGTTTACAATTTCCTTGGTCACTAGTAAAATGTTCCTTCGCTGCTCATTTGTAAGTGTTATATCCTTTGCGCTTTCGCTAAACTGTATGTTAAATGCTATTCCTGAATATTCAAGCTGCCTATTCACTAATTCTCTCAGGTAGGCTGTTAACTGATTAAACGTTTTATTATCCGGATTAAGACTCCAGATGATCTCACTCATACTGCTAACCAGTTTCCTGCTTGTTTCTGCTATATCATCTAGTTCCTTACCATTATCT
>JANMEU010000012.1:0-207048 GCA_031377245.1 Bacteroidota bacterium | reverse complement strand
TGACCATTGACCATTGACCATTGACCATTGACCATTGACCATTGACCATTGACCATTGACCATTGACCATTGACCATTGACCATTGACCATTGACCATTGACCATTGACCATTGACCACGACCATCGCAACTCACTAAATGACCAAACTAGAACGTATACTCCTCACCAAAACCCCACTTGCTTTTTTTGTACGAAAGAGTAAGCATTGGTATTTGCCTGGATTTGAAGGTGTGCCGTTATTTGATGTAGTTAAGTTTTTTAGACTACAAGTAAAAACAGTTGGGCTAACCGAAAGAGCGAGTGCTATTTCGTATAATTTTATAATGGCCATTCCACCATCATTTTTATTTTTATTTACAGTAATACCCCATCTTCCTTTTTTTAAAAAAGGAGAAGTACAAAAACAAATAATTCTATTAATAAAAGATATTATCCCTAACGAAATTTATAATAAAGATGTAATTACGTTTATCAACAAAACCTTTTTTGCAAAACCTATTTTTGGATTAATTTCTTTTGGGTTATTATTAGCTTTCTTTTTTGCAAGCAATGCCATGATGGGCATTATGCGTTCGTTTAATAAAAATTATATAGGCTTTCAAAAACGCAAAGGTTTACACGATAGATGGGTAGCGTTACGCTTAACCACCCTTATTTTTGGTTTAGTGTTAGCCTGCTTAATTTTATTACTTACACAAGGTGTAGTGCTAAAATGGATAGGTATAAAAAATGCTTGGTGGAGAGAAGCGATTAGTTATATCCGTTGGGGCTTTATAGTAGCGTTAGTCTTTTACTCTATTGGGTTTATTTATCGCTTTGCCCCCGCCGTACAAAAAAAATGGAAACTAATTTCTCCAGGAACAATTGTTGCCACTTTTTTATGCATATTAGCTACCTTAGGATTTTCGTATTTTGTAAATAATTTTGGCACCTACAATGTACTTTATGGATCTATAGGAACAATTATTGTTTTAATGGCCCTCATCTTCATAAACTCCTTAGTATTATTAATAGGTTTTGAATTAAATGTTAGTATAAAGTCCATAAAAGTTATAGCAGAAATGAGAGAAGCCGAAGAGAAAAAAGAGGAGATTACTTCGTAAATATACAGTGGATAAAATAACGTAGTTAAGCAAACAATAAACTTAATATGGCATCGTTTGCAAATTGAATTGTGTTAGTATTACACCATTCTTTTTAACTTTAAAATCCATTTTTATGAAGCTTAACCACTACGCCTATTTATTATTTTTCATCAGTATTATCTTTTTTAGCTGTGAAAAAAATCAAGATCAAGTTTATCAAAACCAACCTATTACTAATGCATCAAATGATGGTACTGGCTCTCCAATATTAGCTGGCAGAACAAGCACCGGTTTTGAATGTCCCGAAACTACTACTGAGCTTACAGCTGGGCAGTTTTTCAATTCAGGAGATGTTACCGTAACAAACGACCAAAATTTTATTTATGTAACATACACTACTGCTAATGGTTACTTGCTTACTCAAACACATTTATTTGTAGGGGGTTGCTCTGCTATTCCTGTAAACAACCAAGGGAATCCTGTACCTGGCCAATTCCCAAACAAAACAGTTCATAATAATAGCACTACCTACACTTATCAAATTCCTATCACATCTATTCCTGCAGGAAACTGTGGTTGCATTGCAGCACATGCCGTAGTTATAAAATTGAATGAACTGGGCGAAGTAATAGACCAACAAACAGCTTGGGGCAAAGGAGTTAGAATTAACCCAACTGGAAATTGGGGTATGAAATTTAGCTATTGTAGTTGCATTTTGTAAGCCTTTATATAACACCTAGAAAGCCCAAGCTAATTTCTTGGGCTTTTTTTATTAAAATGTATGAGTGGTTATTTTTTTAGTTACATATTTTTTACTGATGCTTTGTAAATAAGGCATTTCCTCTATACAAGGCTGGCAATATGTACTCCAAAAATTTACAATATAAATTGTATCGTTATTTTGTGAGTAGTAGTTTCCACATCCGAAATTTTCCATTTAGGGATGGTTTGGCTATAAAGTGTGTTTACAGCAAAAAATAAAATTATTGAAAGTACTACTCTTTTCATCTTACAAAAGTTACTACATTGCTTAAGACTATCGTAGTTTTAAAACCTTTGGTAGTATAAAAACTTCAAAATTTTCTCATTTTGCCAATCAACCTATAACAAGTAATTTTGCACCACAATTATTAATTCTTAATTATCAATTCTTAATTATTATGGCATACGATTTAGTTGTTTTAGGCAGTGGCCCTGGTGGTTATCCAGCAGCAATACGAGCTAGTCAGTTAGGTAAAAAAGTAGCAATTATAGAAAAAGAAAGTTTGGGCGGCGTTTGCTTAAACTGGGGTTGTATTCCTACAAAAGCTTTATTAAAAAGTGCACAAGTATATGAGTATGCAAAACATGCAGCAGATTATGGTGTAAACGTAAGTAACGTAAGTGCAAATTTTGAAGGTGTAATAAAGCGTAGCCGTGGCGTAGCCGATAAAATGAGCAAAGGCGTACAATTTTTAATGAAGAAGAATAAGATTGATGTAGTAATGGGTTACGGTAAATTAGTGAGCCCTACAAAAATAGAAGTAACAGCAGCCGATGGCAGCAAACAAATAGTAGAAACAAAAAACATTGTTATAGCAACAGGTGGCAGAGCAAGGGCATTACCTACCATGCCAATAGATGGTAAAAAAATACTTGGGTACAGAGAAGCTATGGTACTACCAACCCAACCAAAAAGTATGATTATTTGCGGTAGCGGTGCTATAGGTGTTGAGTTTGCGTATGTATACAACAGCATGGGCACAAAAGTTACTATTGTGGAGTTTATGCCACGTATTGTACCAGTAGAAGATGAAGATATTAGCAAAGAATTAGAGAAGCAATACAAAAAGCAAGGCATGACGATTATGACTAGCAGCGAAGTATTAAGTGTTGATACTAGCGGCGAGGGCGTAAAAGCAAAAGTAAAAACGGCCAGTGGCGAAGTTGTGTTAGAAGCAGATTTGTTATTAAGTGCTGTAGGTGTAGTTGCCAATATTGAAGGTATTGGTTTAGAAGAGCTAGGAATAAAAACAGAAAAAGGAAAAATAATTGTGGATGCAAATGGGCAAACAAATGTTGCAGGTGTTTACGCAATTGGCGATTGTACTCCAGGGCAAGCATTAGCACATGTTGCCGCAAAAGAAGGTATAAATGCAGCAGAACATTTGAGTGGTCATCATCCGGAGCCTATGGATTATAACAACATACCGGGTTGTACCTATTGCTCACCCGAAATTGCAAGTGTTGGTTATACCGAAAAAGCAGCTAAAGATGCAGGCTACGAAATAAAAGTTGGTAAATTCCCCTTTATGGCAAGTGGTAAAGCAAGTGCTGCAGGCGCTACCGATGGTTTTGTAAAAGTAATTTACGATGCTAAGTATGGCGAATTTTTAGGTTGTCATATGATTGGTATGAACGTTACCGAAATGATTGCCGAAGCTGTAGTTGCCCGTAAATTAGAAACTACTGCTCATGAAATTTTAAATGCGGTACATCCTCACCCTACTATGAGTGAAGGACTGAAAGAAGCCACTGCTGCAGCTTATGGCGAGGCGATAGATATTTAAATTTATAAAAATAGTAACCAATGGTTTATTTAATCGTTGGTTACTTTTATGATGAAAATAATAAAAAATATATTGCCCATTATTCTATGTGTACAGTTATTGATACCTAGCAACTTTTTACAACAACTTCTTAAGCTGCCAGTTTTGATTGCTCATTATTTTCATCATAGCCACACAGGCAAACATATTCACTTTACAGATTTTATTGCAGACCATTATTCAAACCACGAACACCACGACAAAGACCACAACAATCATAATAATTTACCGTTTCACAACCACGACTTTAATTTTCAGCAAAGTATTTTCACCACGGTGGTGTTGGATATTTTCCCATCATTCCAATCAAACTATTGTACAACGAACCGTAAAAGTAAAATATTTTCAAGGCAACACTTTCATTCTTCTACTGCCCATTCGTCTATTTGGCGACCACCAAGATTTGCTTAATTTTTATGTGGCTTCGCCACAAATAATTGCGGTACAAAGCACCGCCAATATTCGTTTACATAACAATTAAGCATTCAAAAATGATAAAAATATTATTGCCATTAGTGGCAATGTTTTCCTTTGGCATTGCACAGGCACAAAACACATTTAAAGGAATTGTAAAAGATAGTACTACAAACGAAGTTTTAGCAGGTGTTTCTGCAACCATCAAAAACAGTAAAGTCGGAAATACATCTAACCAAACAGGCGAAATAATTATACTCAACATTCCTAACGGTAAACAAAAAATTGTTGTAAGCTATGTTGGGTATCAAACCAAAGAATTTTTATTTGATTTTCCATTGGCTGACACATCATTTATTCAGCTTTTACTTTCAGCAGAAGAAGGACAATTAGACGAAGTAGTTGTACAAGGCACAAGAAGCAACCGAAGTATTGCTAACACACCTACAAGGGTTGAAGTTTTGACAGAAGAAATAGACGAAGCAAGTACAATGGACCCAAGTAAAGTGGCTCATTTACTTACACACAGCACAGGTATTCAGGTTCAACAAACTTCTGCAACAAGCAACACGGCTAATGTTCGTATTCAAGGGCTTGACGGACGATACACACAAATTTTGAAAGATGGTTTTCCTTTGTATGGCGGTTTTAGTGGTTCGTTGAGCATTATGCAAATTCCACCATTGGACTTGCGACAAATTGAATACATAAAAGGCGGTGCATCTACTTTGTATGGTGGTGGTGCAATTTCGGGTTTAATCAATTTAATTTCAAAAGAACCAACCACAGAAGAAACGTTGTTTCACTTAAACGCTTCTCATATTGGTGCATTTGACGCTAATGCTTTTATGAGCAAAAAGACCAAAAAAATTGGTTTTACTTTATTGGCTCAACGCAACACTCATAAAGTGTTTGACGCTGATAAAGACGGTTATTCTGATTGCCCTCAATTAACAAAATATAACTTTAACCCAAAACTGTTTTTCTATTTCAGCGACAAAACAAAACTTTCTATTGGCGGAACTTTTACCAATGAAAAAAGACAAGGCGGCGACCTTAAACTAATGAAAGACGAAGCCGTAACAGCTACTAATTTTTACAAAGAAGTAAACGACATTAGCCGTACAACAACACAATTAAAATTTGACCATAAATTAGACGACAGACAAACTCTTACTTTCAGAAACAGTTTTAGTTTTTTTAATCGCAGCTTATTTATCACACCATCTTTTGTATTAGGTGAATATCAGTTTGTAGGTAAACAGCAATCATCATTTACAGAAGCATCGTTTAGTTACAGAAAAAATAAAAATGTATTAATAACAGGCTTAAATTTTTACACAGACAATTTTAAAGAAACGCCTTTGCAAAGCACAATTCTAAGAAACGAAGGCTACAAAACACTTGGAGCATTTGGTAATTATACTTTTGACATTGGCGACAAAGTAGCTATTGAAAGCGGACTTAGAGCAGATTATGTTTTAAATCAAAAGTGGTATGTCCTACCAAGAGTGTCAGCATTGTTCAAATGGACAAAGAAGCTAACAACAAGAGTAGGTGGAGGTTTGGGTTATCGCAATGCAAGCATCTTTAACCAGGAAGCTGAA
This sequence comes from Bacteroidota bacterium, assembly GCA_031377245.1. GTDB lineage: Bacteria > Bacteroidota > Bacteroidia > Chitinophagales > Chitinophagaceae > Ferruginibacter. The sequence goes on along the minus strand of JANMEU010000012.1, from coordinate 201,353 downwards.
TTGTTAGGTTATAAAAATGTACAGCCAATTAATCGCAACACAACACAAGCAGAAGAATCCTACGGAGGCAATATTGACATTGGGTATAAACACTCATTTCAAAATGGGTTTTTTATCAATTTTAATCAAATGTTTTTCTACACTTACTTAAACAAACCTTTGGTCTTGCAACAAACCACACCAACATCATCCATTTACAATTTTGTAAATGCAAATGGCTACACACAAAGTGCAGGTGCAGAAACGTTCTTTAAATTTGGCTTTTACGACTTTGTTTTGTTTGTTGGCTACACTTACACCGATGTAACAAACCATTTTAACAACACAAAAAGTGATTTGACACTTACGCCAAAACATAGTTTGAAAGGCGATTTATTGTATGCTATTCCGGGCAAGTGGCGTATTGGTTTGGACTATGAATTTAAAAGCAGTCAGGCTCTAACAAACGGCCCAAGAAGTAAAGATTTTTGGACATTCGGAGCAGTTGTGGAATACACTTACAAAAACTATACTTTTTTTGGTAACATAGAAAACTACACCAACTTACGACAGACAGATTATGGCAGTTTAAAATCTGCACCGTATAATACACCTCAATTTACAGAAGTATGGGCACCGCTTGACGGTATTGTATTTAACTATGGGCTTAAAATAAGGTTATAACCCATTGATATCTGCTGACAAACATGATGTAATTGCTGCTTTTATTAAAGCAGCAATTACATCAAAAAAAATGGTAATTTTAAATAATAAATTTAATACTACATGATAAAAATTTTAGCCTTATCAATTGGTATTTCAACTCTACCTCTTTCGCAAAAAAGTAGTGAGGTATTATCTTATATTCCACCAACTACATATACATGGAATTTTAAAAACAACAGCATTCCTCATTTACTAGAACAAAAAATAGAACCCAAGCCTGAATCGGCTGACGATTTAAAACAAGGCAGTTGGTACAATAATGCTTTACAAAATATTGAGCAAAGCGAATACCAGTTTAAATGGGATGAAAAACTAAATGCCTATTGCACTCCTAATAGAAAAAATAATTTGCGTTTTTTTTACAATGAAAAAGGCTTTAGTGTTGAACCTCGTACTACAAAAATACCATTTGAAAATTATGAACCAATAGTACAAGAAAAAGATAAGAAATATAAATACCTACCCTCATGGAAAGTAAATTTCAAGCTAGATAAAAAGCAAGTGGGTAAAGGAACTTGGGCGGTTACAGAAAATAAAGCAGAATACAATACCGATAAAATAACCGTAGAATATATTAACACAAAGGAAGGTATGCGGCAGAATTTTATTGTGCATGCACCTTTGTTAAAAGCTGATGAACTAAAAATAAATTTGAGCATTAAAACCAACCTTAAAACTAAATTAAACGGCAATCAGCTACAATTCTTTCATCAAAAAACAAATGTATTAAATTATAAAGACTTAAAAGTTTGGGATGCAAATAACAAACCACTATCAGCTTCTTTTCATAAAAAAAGAAATGGTAGCTTTTATATTCAGGTTGATGCAAAAGATGCATTTTATCCCATAACCATTGACCCCATTAGCACAGGTACAGCAGGCACTCCAGACTGGCTGGGTGATGATGCCGACCAGGTTGGGGCAAGTTTTGGAACAAGTGTTGCAAGTGCTGGCGATGTAAATGGAGATGGATATAGCGATGTAATTATTGGAGCACCTCGTTTTGATGAAGGAGCAAGTTTTGATGAGGGGAAAGCATTTGTTTATCATGGAAGTGCTACAGGATTAAGCCTTTCACCAAATAATACACCCGATGATGTTAACCAAACCGATGCTTTTTTTGGATCATCTGTTGCAAGTGCAGGCGATGTAAATGGAGATGGATACAGTGATGTAATTATTGGTGCTTTTTTATACAATGATGGTTTTGCAGATGAAGGTGCAGCCTTTGTGTACCATGGTTCTGCGGCGGGTTTATTAGCTACCCCTACCAGCATACGTGCAGATGCCAACCAGCTAAATGCTGCTTTTGGAAGAAGCGTTGCCTGTGCAGGAGATGTAAACGGAGATGGCTATAGTGATGTAATAATTGGTGCAGATCAATTTAACGATGGCCCCAACACACGGGAAGGAAGGGCTTATGCTTATTATGGCAGTGCTGCAGGTATTAGTGCAACCCCCAGCAGTACGCTGGATGATTGCAATCAAATAGTTGCATATTTCGGATACAGCGTAGCATCTGCTGGTGATGTAAATGGAGATGGATATAGCGATGTTGTTATTGGAGCATACTCTTACGATGAAATACCATTCTTTACAAACGATGGTAAAGTATATGTTTATCATGGCAGTGCCGGTGGCTTATCAGCATCGCCAATTAATATTCTTGACGGGCCCAACGAAAACAATGCAAACCTAGGCATAAGTGTTGCCTGTGCAGGCGATGTAAATGGGGATGGATACAGTGATGTAATTGCAGGCGCCCCTTACCTTGATGATGGTGGAAGTTTTGATGAAGGTGCAGCCTTTATATATTTTGGAAGTGCAAGCGGTTCCTCGGCTTTGCCAACTATTACATTACGAGATGCCAATCAAGCTTACGCAGAATTTGGTATAAGTGTGGCATCGGCAGGTGATGTTAATGGAGATGGATATAGCGATGTAATTATTGGAGCAGATTTATATGACGATACAAATACTAACGAAGGTGTAGCTTATATGTATTATGGAAATACAGTAGGAACTATGTCTAGCCCTGTTAGTATGCTTGATGATGCTAATCAAGATGATGCTGGATTTGGCTCAAGCGTAGCCAGTGCAGGTGATGTAAATGGAGATGGATATAGCGATGTAATTATAGGAGCTTATTTTTATACTGATGGATCAAATGGTCAGGAAGGAATAGCTTTTGTTTACCATGGAAGCCCTGCTGGTATTTCTACTATAACAACTGCTTCTTTAGAAAACAACCAAGCAAGTGCAAATTATGGCAACGCTGTATCAACTGCCGGAGATGTTAATGGCGATGGATTTAGTGATATTATCATTGCATCTCAATATTATGATAATGGATCACTAAATGAAGGGGCTGCATTTGTGTACTTAGGTACAGCCAATGGCATAAGTACAACTATATCCAGTACGATTGAAGGCGATCAAATATTTTCTGAAATTGGATCTTCTGTTTCTACTGCTGGAGATATTAATGCCGATGGATATAGTGATATAATTATAGGGGCTCGTTATTATGATAATGGAGAACATTTAGAAGGTGGTGGATTAGTTTTTTATGGCTCCCCTTCAGGAATAAATACCAGTAGCTTTGATATATTGGAAGTTAATCAACCTGATGCTTTTTTTGGATACTCTGTTGCAAGTGCAGGTGATGTTAATGGAGATGGATATGGCGATATAATTGCTGGTGCATACTCATTTGATGCTCCTGATGTAGATGAAGGCGCTGCATTTATTTTTTTAGGTTCTTCAACGGGTATTTCTTTAGTACCGAGTACTACTCTACAATCAAACCAAGCCAGTGCATCTTTTGGATATTCTGTAGCAGGTGCTGGAGATGTAAATGGGGATGGATATAGCGATGTAATAGTTGGGGCATATAATTATACCAACGATCAGGCTAACGAAGGTGTTGTATTTATATTTTTAGGCTCGGCTTCTGGCACCAGTACTACTTACAGTACTTTACTGGAGCATAATCAATCCAATGCCGCCTTTGGTTATTGTGTATCGGGTGCAGGTGATGTAAATGGGGATGGTTTTAGCGATATTGCCATTGGATCAATAAGATACAGTAGTGGGCAGACTGAGGAAGGTGCCGTTTTTGTTTATGCAGGGTCTATATCAGGCATAAATACTACTCCAATATTTACTGCAGAAGGCGATCAAAATTTTGCAGAAATGGGGAACGCTATAGGCAATGCAGGGGATGTTAATGGAGATGGATATAGTGATTTGATTATTGGCGTACATAATTATGATAATGGGCAATCGGACGAAGGAAAAATGCTGTTATATTATGGTTCTACTACAGGCCTAAGTATTACTAATGTATCAAGCTTTGAAAGCAATCAAACATCTTCAAACATGGGCAGGTCTGTTAACTCTGCTGGTGATGTAAATGGAGATGGATATAGCGATATTTTAGCCGGTGCTCCTTTTTACGATAATGGGGAAACTGATGAAGGATTTGTTTTTTTACTTCAAGGAAACCCATTTGGTTCCAGTTTAAATAAGCGTAATAATTTACGTCTATATAATGCTGATTTAACTACCCCTCTAAACAACAGTAACTTTCTTTTTGGCAATTTTGGTGCAGGGCTGTATGCTAAATCTTTTTTAGGTAGAGATAAAGGCAAACTGGTTTGGGAAACCAGGCTAAATTATAACCCTTACAGCGGCACACCTATTACCAACAGTACTTTTTTTACATCCCAACAGGCTGCTTATACCAATTTAGGTTTGGCGGGTGTAGAGTTAAAAAATATTATTCCAAAATTATTAGGTAGTGGTAAGTTTACTAAACTTAGGGCAAGGGTAAAGTACGATCCGGTTACTGCCATTACAGGACAAGTGTATGGCCCTTGGCGTAATGTTTCGTCTATTATTGATGCTAATTTTATTGGTGTACTGCCTATCACCCTAATTTCGTTTAATGTCAGTTGGCAAAAAAAAGGCAGTATAGCTAAAATAGATTTTGTTACCGATAAAGAAGCCGGTACTTGTTGTTTTGATATTCAAAAAAGCATGGATGGTTTTAACTTTAATACAATAGGGTCAATCAATGCTAAAAATACAAGTGGTCGTCAAACTTATTCCTTTTTAGATGATAAAGCCACTAATAATAAACAATTTTATCGCCTTAAAATAAAAGGTACAGCAGGGCAACTACAATACAGCAATATTCAACAATTACAAAACGATAAGGCTACCGAAATATTGGTATTTCCAAACCCTACTGCCAATGTGTTGCAGTTACAACTCAACAAAAATTACACTAGCATGAATGTACAAATTGTAAATGCTTTAGGGCAGGTTGTAAAACAATACACTAACTTATCTACCCAAAACCAAACCCTACAAATACCTGTAAAGGCATTAGCCAATGGTAATTATTGGTTGCACTTACAAGGCGATGGGGAGAAACAAGTATTGCAGTTTGTGAAACAGTAAATATATGTTTGCTAATTTCTAGAAAAGAAAAATAAAAATTTTAAGACCCACTTTAAAAAAAGCGGGATTTTTTTGTTTTGTTAAATAGGTTTTAAAACTATTAACATTTCATTAAGCCTTTTTTATATGTTTTTACATTGTGGCTATACATATATGATGTACCTTGCACCGCAAATAAGTACTACTGCATTAGTAATCGGTTATTAACCCTCTTTTTTCTGTAGCTATTATCTCTAAATGGTTTGCTAACCTAAAATAAAAAAGAGATAGAAAATGTACATTTAACGATTGATTTTTACATAGCAATATGTTTTTGCTTATATGAAAATATGGGGGCGGGGGAAAGTGTATTATATAAACAACAAAATAGAAAAGAAAGATGAAAAATGAAACAATGGGAAAGTTAAACCCAGTAAACAAAAACGACTTACAAGATTTATTAAAGGAAACAAAAGAAACCTTAGCTACTAATGTAAAAATTGTTAGCAACCAACCCGTATTTGGCTCGGTAGATTTATGGAATGCCCAAAAAAGGCAGCGTACTAGCCTAACTATGAGAAGAAATTTTAATTTAAGTTAATTATTTATAATTTTTATAGGTCGAACTAAGCATGGTTAACACCATGCTTTTTTATTTTTAGCCACAACAAAAGGAACGGATTTTTGTTTTAGCCTAAGCATTCTATAATTTGCATTACAAATGATAACAGCATACAATTTTATATCGAGTTGGCAACTATTTCCAGAAAAAGGTACTTACGAATTGGGCAACAGGCCAAAATCGGGTATTTATAAAATTGAAGCTACCGATAGTAAAAAAGAAATTGCTATTAGTAGCAATTGGGTTACGTTAGAAAACCAAGCTTTTTCAACCGCCTATAAAATGTTTGCCGATGGTGATTTACATCCATTTGCAGATACAGATATTGCTGATGAAGTAAAAACAGTTTTTGTAGATGCCATTTGTTTTGAAACCTATTTTTATAAAAACAAGGAAGTAATATTAGAAGTTGTACATCAACTATTACCAAACGGCTATTTAAGTGTTACACAAAAGGGATTTACTCCACAGCAACAGCCCTATGTAAATACTGAAGTTTATCATAAGCAAATGAGTGTAATGCCCTACAGCACAAGTGTTAGTGGAGCAGTAATAAAACCTACCGAAGAAGGTGTAATACGGCACAAAGCATTAAGTGCAATGGAAGAGCAAACGAATATGCAGTTAGATCAAATTCGTAAACAAATAGAATTATTGGCTTTGCAAGCACAAGAAATTCAAATGCGAAAAGAATTAAGCATGATAATTTACAGCGCTAAACTTAGTTTTACCCCCGTAATTGGAAACCTTTATTATTTGTACGAAAAAAATGATGACACCCATTTTGTAAGCATGGTAAGCCCTAAGGAATGGGGCGGCAGCGGACCTTTTAAAAGCTTTATTGCACAAGTAAAATTATTGGCCGATCATACTTGGGTGGAAATTTAATTATGCAAAATTACTTCATCGCAGCATCCTTCATTTCTCTTGCTGTAGTATGCCCTAAATACTTTTCTATCCAATTATGTATAAGATAAATTACTGGCGTAAGTAAAATAGCTACAACAAATTTGTATATATAATTACCAGTGCCTGTAACCAATACCTGATGTAAACTCCAAGGCTCGCCCTGCCCAGTTTGTATTCGTTTACCAATGTAAAATGCTATAAACAATACTACAAAACTATCTATCAATTGAGAAATTAAAGTTGAGCCAGTTGCCCTAAGCCAAATGTTTTTTTCGCCGGTAAGTTTTTTAATTTTATGAAACACAAAAACATCCAATACTTGCCCAATTAAAAATGCTACTAAGGAACCAATAATAATCCACATACCCTGCCCTACTATTCCTCTAAAAGCATTATCTGACTTATCTATCCCATTACCAACAGAAAAATACTCGGATGGTGATAAATGAATGGCTCCATTAAAAATTAAAAAAGCGTAACTAATTAATACCACCGCTAAATAAGATAAAAACTTAACTCCCTTTTTTCCATAGTATTCATTAATAAGATCCGTCATTATAAAAACAACCGGCCATAGTAAAACACCCGCAGTTAAATGAAAACTAAATGGGCTGCCAAATAAATTAATATTGGCTCTTTTTACGCCAATTGTATCTTCTAACGAAAATATTTTTACGCCAATAACTTCAGCAATTAAAGCACTAGCAATAAATATTCCCCCTAAAATTATAAATAGCCGAGTGGCTTTGCTTTTTAAAATTTCTTGAATCATTTTTATCTATAAAGTAATAATAAAGTTGAAAAATAAAGATTAAGCCATTTAAAATTAATAGCCATTTAGGTACGGTACGTTGCTTTTTAAATAACCATTGAAGTAAAACAAGTAATAAAAAAATGAAATTTAAAAACCAACCAAATTCTGCAATAACAACAATAGTACCTCTAAAAAAATCGAGTGGTGCTGGGTTTTTAATATCTGCATTTACAAACCACCCAAAGTAGGTCATTAAAAAACTACCTACAAAACATAGGTTGCAAATAAATACTATTTTAGAAAAAAATTTCATACTTCAAGTTAAGTTAATTACTACAAAGGCAGAAAGAGCGTTATGAAAACACTAACAATTTTACCTATTTTTGGTTAACCGCTTAACCATTCTTTCCTGCTAACATAGGTACAAACGAAAAATTTTCAAACGTTTCTTCTGTATAACCGCCATCAGCACTTTTTGTTAAGCGTACCATTCGTTGGTGTGCGCCTTCATCAACAGGTACAACCATAAAGCCACCAACTTTTAATTGCTCAATTAACTTTGGCGGAATAAAAGGTGCGGCAGCGGTAATAATTATTTTATCAAAAGGGCCGTAGGTTGGTAATCCTTCGTACCCATCTCCATAAAAAAATTTAAGGTTAGGGTATTCTTTTTTAAAAATAAAATGTTTGGTTTTGTCAAACAATTCTTTTTGCCGTTCAATAGTAAAAACCTTTGCTCCCATTTCCACTAACACAGTTGCTTGATAAATACTACCGGTTCCAATTTCCAACACTTTATCAAATGGTTTTATTTGCAATAGCTGCGTTTGATAAGCAACCGTATAAGGTTGCGATATGGTTTGCTCCGCAGCTATGGGAAAAGCTCTATCCTCGTAGGCAATTTCATCAAACGCACTATCCAAAAAATAGTGGCGAGGAATGGTGTTGATAGCTTTTAAGACATTTTCATCGGTAATGCCTTTGTCTTTTAAAACATCAATTAATTTTTTTCGTAAGCCTTTATGGCGATAAGTGTCTTCGTATTTCCTCATAACAAGGTTGCAAGATAAAAAGGTTATAGCAGCAAATAACAAGTTGACAATATCTTTTTACAAAACATCACCCTTTTATATAAAAAGCTACAAGTGTATTAGATAAAAGCTAGTTATACCTAATAAAACTCCATTATTACCGTAATCCTACACTGATTTTGTCTTTTTAGGTTTTTAAAGTAACTTCACGGTGTGTACAAAAACTAAAACGTGTGCATATAAATAACTACACAAAACCAAAAAACTTAAAAATGGCAAAACTATTACTCTCTAAGTGTTTAAGCTTAGTTTTTTTATTACTTGTAAGTATTACGGGGTGGAGTCAACAAAATTTTGACGTATCGTTTAGCACTGGTGTTGTTAAAGTACCAGCAGATGCATTAACAACAAAAAATATTAAAAATGTTTTTACCGAATCTAAATTTGGTGGTAAACATTATTTAATGATTCAATTCAACAAAGTATTAAGCGAAGCTGAAAAAAAATCGTTAACACAACAAGGAATTGAGTTAGTTAATTACGTACCAAATTATACCTATACAGCTATAGTTAAGGGAAATTTTAACCAACAACAACTACAGAAAAACAAGGTTATAAAAGCAGTATTTAATTTAGAGGCAAACGTAAAAGCTTTTCCAAATGTATTAGCTGGTGATGCCCCTGTGCATGCCATAAAAGTACAGGGTACGGTTGACATAACTATTTTAACCTTTGAAATAATTAAAAGAAGTGATTTACAATCAGCCATTTTACCATTTGCAGCAAGTATAGTTGAGCAAACAGATGTGTTTAAAACATATACCCTACGTGTACCTAAAGATAAGGTTAGGGAAATAGTTGCCCTTCCTTTTATAGAGTGGGCAGAATATATTGACCCTCCTAATATTCCCGAAAATTTATTAGGCAGAACACTCCACAGAGTAAGTGAGTTACAAGATGGAGTAAGAGGATTGACTGGCGATGGATTAAATGTTGGAATATTTGATGAGGTAGCTGGTAGCCATATTGACTTTTGGCCCTTATCTCGTAAAGTAAATATGGATGCAAATGGGGCGGGTTCTCATGGCACACATGTGAGTGGCACGGTAGGTGGTGCTGGTAATCTTGATCCTAATGCAAAAGGTATGGCACCTAAGGCAAAAATATATTCGTACTATGGTTTTAGTGGAGATGTGCAAGCAAGAATGGCTATTGAAATTCCTGATAAAACTTTAATTGCTAGTAACCATTCTTATCATGATGGATTGGGCGTGCAATGTGGAGTTACTGGCGCCTCGGCAGGTTATTCCTTAAGAGCAAGAAACACAGATCTTAATTTAAATAATTTTGTGTACCATATGCATTGCCATTCGTCTGGTAATGCACAATCATCTTGTACTAATGGATGGGGTACTATTACCGGTACAGGTAAAGCAGCTAAAAATAATATTGTAGTTGGAAATATTACTTCTGCAGAAGTTTTATCAGGTAGTAGTAGCTGTGGCCCTGTACATGATGGAAGAGTAAAGCCTGAAATAGTTGGAATGGGCACCAGTGTTTTTTCAACTTATCCCAATAATACATACGGAACAATTTCTGGTACATCTATGAGCACCCCTGGTATAACAGGCACGGTTACCCTATTAGCACAACGTTATAAACAACTTAATGGCAATAGTCTTCCTCCATCTACCCTTATAAAAAATACCATTTGTAATACCGCCCAAGATTTAGGGACTGTAGGCCCTGATTACAGATTTGGATATGGAAGAATTAATGCATTGAAAGCGGTAAAAATTGTAGAAACGAATAGATATGCATTAGATAATGTAACGACTGGTCAAAATAAAACAATTACCATTACCGTTCCAGCAAATACATCAAAATTAAATGTAATGCTAACTTGGAACGATCCTGCTGCAACTGCTTTAGCTGCAAATGCATTGGTAAATAATTTAGATTTAACTGTTATTAATGGAGCTATAACATCGCTTCCATGGATATTAAACCCTAACATTCCTGCAAACCCAGCTACACAAGCAATAGATAACATAAGTAATATTGAGCAGGTAACCATTTTAAATCCGGCCGCTGGTACGTATACGCTTAATGTTGCTGGAACGGCAGTTGTGGTTGGGGCTAATCAACCTTACGCTTTAACTTGGGATATTGAAACTCCAGGAATTGAGGTAATTTATCCTAACGGAAACGAAAAATTTAACCCTGCTACTACAGAAACCATTACATGGGATAATAGTGGTGTAACAGGTACTCAAACTATTGAGTATTCCTTAGATGGCACTACCAATTGGACGACCATAGCAACGGTAGCAGCAAATGTTACCCGACAAACTTGGAGTGTACCATCAGCATTTACATCAACTGCAAGAATTAGAGTAACCTCTGGTAGTTTATCGGATGTGAGTAATAGCGGATTTAATATTTTAAATCGTGTAACTGGTTTTAGTGGTAATGGCACAAGTTGTGTTGCTGGTAATGTTAATTTTAGTTGGACAGCAACACCTAATGCCAATGTGTACGAAATTTTTTACTTAAATGATGTTACAGGAGATTATGTTTCTTTAGCAAATAATATTACTGGTACGTCTTTTACGGCTACAGGGTTAACCCCTAACACAAGTATGTGGTTTAGTATAGTTGCAAAAAATAGTGCCGTAAATGCAAGTTCGTTAAGAAGTAACGCTATAAATGTTACCGTAAGTAATGGTGGCGGCGGAATGGGCAATACTGGTGCAATTGCTGGTCAAAATTCTATTTGCGGTGCAATTACAGGATTAACCTATAGTGTACCTGTTGTAAGTGGTGCTACTAGTTATACGTGGACACTGCCTGTTGGAGGAACTATTGTAAGCGGACAAGGATCTACTTCAATAATTGTAGATTATTCAGCTGGTGCTGCCAATGGTAATGTTACTGTTACTGCAAGTAATGGTTCTTGTACCTCTACCCCATCTACATTACCTATTACAATTGGTAGCGGCAATATAGCAGCACCTACAAGCGGTGGTAACCAAACCCAAGCCGTTTGCCCAGGAGGTTCTGTACCTTCACTTACAGCAACAGCAAGTGTACCTAGTGGTTTTAATGTTAAATGGTATACAACTGCAACAGGAAATACAACAACTACAAATCCTATTTTAAATAGTGTTGGTACGGTTACCTATTTTGCAGCGGCAGCTCAAACCAATACAACCTGCGAAGGCATTAGTAGAACACCAGTTACATTAACTATAAACCAAGTTGCATTAGCAACAGCAACTGCACAAAGTGCCACTACATTTTGCCAAGGAAATAATGTAACGTTAACGGCTAGTGCTGGTACCTCATACCTTTGGAGTAATGGAGCAACAACACAATCTATTAGTGTAACTACAAGCGGCAATTATAGCTGTACTGTTACTAATCTAACTTGTACAAATACAACTACACCAATAGCTGTAACTGTTAATAATAAACCTATTGCAACCGCTACTGCATTAACTGCTACAACATTTTGTCAGCCTAATTCGGCTCAGCTAAGTGCAAATACGGCATCCGCTTATTTATGGAGTAATGGTTCCACTACTAAAAATATTTCTGCAAGCAGCACTGGTAATTATTCAGTAGTTATTACAGATGCAAACGGTTGTAGCTCCAACCCATCAAATGCAATAAGTGTAGTAGCCAATCCACAACCAACAGTAAGTTTAAGTGCAATGCCTTATACAAAATTATTACCTGGTTTAACTACTACGTTAACGGCAACAGTTTCTCCAACCGGTACGTATACGTATGAATGGCGTAAAGATGGAAATATAGTATTGAATGCTACAACTAATTCCATTCCGGTAACGATAGATAAAATGGGAGCATATACTGTTAAAGTAACAAATAGTGGTGGTTGTAATCAAACATCCTCGTTACTATCTATAGTGGATAGTCCATCTGTAAAATTGTTTATTACACCAAACCCTAATAATGGAAAGTTTGATGTAATATTCCATAGCACTTCTACAAGCGAAAGCTATACCGTAAGCATATTTGATAACAAGGGTTCCTTTGTTTACAGAAATGCTTTTGCAATAACAGCAGCCTATCAGCGCTTAACTATTGATTTAAGAAGTAAAGGCAAAGGTTTATACTTGATTAACCTTTATAACAAAGCTGGAAATAAAATTGCCAATGGAAAAGTGGTTACTCAATAAACCAATATAACGTAAAAAAGCGGCGGGTTAAATCCGCCGCTTTTTTTATTTTTATTTTCTAAGGACTTCTCTAAAAAAACGAAACTATAAATATACTTGATAGTAAAAATTAGTTAGTAAACTTAATATAATCTTTTAAAACCCTATCCCACCCCTTCTTTATTTTTTGATATTCGGCTATGGCAATTCCAGGGCGCCTATTACCTAATAAACCCATTTCAATAAAATGATTATACTTATCTGGATTTGAGCCATAAATTAAACTAGCAATACTGTAAAACCGTTGCATATCCAAAGAGTGTTCATCCCAAAAAGGTAATTGTGGTTCCTTGCCTTCGCTTTTTAAGCGGATATAACTGGTATCGGAAATCATTTTATTATAGCTCTCTAAAAAAAATATAGCCCCTTCCATAGTAGCTTCTACTCCTTCTTTAACATCGTTTGAGGCTAAAAAATAAAATGAAAAATAATCGGCTGCATCTTCTTCTTTGCCTGTAAGAGGTATATCTAAAATATCAATTAACGCATGGCCTACTTCATGAAAATAAATAAAGGTTAATGCATTACCAATTTTAGTGCCTAGTGCTGTTTCATCAGGTACAGAGTCTTTATAAAAATCAAACAAATGGTGTAACATTTCGTAACATAATGTTAGCTCTTTTGAATTGGAACTATAATAGGCATTTACTGCACCACAATTTTTTAAACTAAGCGTTAAGGGTGTATTAATTTTAAAAACATTGTTAATGGTAGTAGCCATTTGCTCTAAAAACTTATCTTCTTTAAACGTTTCGTACCATACTGTATGTAAAGAATCTATTGGCTTTTCATAAAAAACCTTAATAAAGTTTTTAGGCTTAACAACCTTTTTAGTTATTTTGCTAGAGGATGGAGTTACTTTTTTTGGTTTTCCTTTTACCTGTGCATTACTAGAAATACCTAGACTAAAGCAAAGTACAAGACAAATAAATACATATTTCATACGTTAGTTTTATCGTTATTTTAATCCCATTTCCAACCCTATACGCTCAATTTTATCATCCAATATTTTTTCAGTTGCTTCAAACTCCTCAGCACTATTTAGTTTTGTATTTACAGTAAAGTAAAATTTTATTTTAGGCTCTGTACCGCTTGGTCTTGCACTAATTTTTGTACCATCTGCCAAGCAAAATTGCAATACATTACTTTTTGGCAAATCAATTGCAAACGTTTCGCCAGTAGCTAATTTTTTACCAACTTGTAGTTCGTAATCTAATAATTCATCAACGGCAACCCCATCAATTGTTTTTGGGGGATTATTTCTATATCCTTCCATCATATCGGCAATTTCTTTAGCCCCATTCATTCCTTTTTTTGTAATACTTATTAACCCTTCTTTGTAAAACCCATATTGCAAATACAAATCAATTAATTTGTCGTACAAACTACGACCTTTATTTTTTTCGTAAGCAGCCATTTCACAACTTAAAGCAACAGCACTAATGGCATCCTTATCTCTAACTTCATCGCCTATCATTAAGCCAAAACTTTCTTCGCCACCAATAATGTACTTTTCTTTGCCCTCCTTTTCTTTAATCATTTTGCTAATCCATTTAAAGCCGGTTAGTACGCTGTAACATGCTACACCATTAGCTTTTGCAATTGCTTCAATCATTTCTGTAGTAACAATTGTTTTAATAACCATATCATTAGGCTGTGCAATTCCTTTAGCTTTTCGGGCCTCTATCATATAATTAAATGCAATAGCTGCTGTTTGATTACCATTTAATAAAACCCACTCTCCCTTTTTATTTTTAATACCAATGGCTACTCTATCTGCATCGGGGTCGGTACCCAATAAAATATCTGCATTAATAGCAGCTGCTTTTTTTAACCCTAATGTCATTGCTTCTGTTTCCTCTGGATTTGGATAAACAACAGTAGAAAAATTTCCATCGGGTACCATTTGCTCCTCAACAATAGTAACATTGGTAAACCCAAATTTTTCTAACGCCTTTGGTACAAGTGTAATTCCGGTACCATGTATACTAGTGTATACAATTTTTAAATCATGTTGTGCTGCACAAACATCGGGGTAAACACTTAGCCCCTTAACCATTTGTAAATATTGTTCGTCCATGGCAGCGCCTAACAGTACAATATTATTTTCGCCACCCGTCCATTTTACATCTTCTACTTTATTAATTTTTTCAACTTCGGTAATTACATTTTTATCATGTGGGGGTACCATTTGTGCACCATCATCCCAATAGGCTTTATACCCATTGTATTCTTTTGGATTATGGCTTGCAGTGCATACTACGCCACCTTTACAGCCTAACGTACGAATGGCATAACTTAAAATGGGTGTAGGTCGTAATGCCTCAAATAAATACACTTTAATACCATTGGCCGCAAAAACATTTGCGGTAGTTTCAGCAAAAAACTTACTATTGTTTCTACAATCATACGCAATAGCCACACTAACATTGCTAAAACATTGTTTTAAATAATTAGCATAGCCTTGTGTGGCCATACCCACTGTATATTTATTCATTCGGTTAGTGCCAATGCCCATTAATCCACGTAAGCCTCCTGTACCAAATTCTAAATTTTTGTAAAAGGCATCTTCCAACTCGTCTACATTTTTACTTTGCAAACGCATAATTTCATCCTTAACTGCTTGCTCATAATTTCCACTTAACCAATTATTAATTTTTTCTTGTGTTGCTTGTTCCATATAAATCAATTTTTTACATCTTCAAATTTAAATGTTTCGTATATCATTAAGAGCAATTTATGCTAATTTTGTTTTAATTTATGGAACGAACATTTACAAAAAGCCCAGCTTCGGTTGTTTCACTCACTTGTACTATGAAATCTTTATTGAGCTGCAGCCTCCTATTCATATCTTTTTTTAAAACCTCAGCCCAAGATTCTGTAATAGCCGTAAAAAGTATTGGAGCATTTTCCTCAAAAATAAATTCACAACGAACTATTGGCACTAAAGTATCTGCAAATATGCTAAAAGATACCTCTAGCCCTGAGCCTGTAAACTCAAAAGAATATAAAGAACGTTTAACTGATCCTAATCATTTTTCTCTTACACCCAAGCAAATAAAAAAGCGTGTAAAAACGGTAACCCTAATAAATATTGGAGGCTATAGTGCTGCAATGGTTGGGCTTTACGCAGCTTGGTACAAAAATTATCCACAAAGTAGTTTGCATAGTTTTAATGATGTTAAGGAATGGAAAGGTGTTGATAAAATTGGTCATGCCTACAGTGCTTACGCCGAAAGTAAAGCAAGTATGGAGCTTTGGCGTTGGACGGGTATTGGACGTAAAAAAAGAATTTTAATTGGTGGCCTTAGTG
This sequence comes from Bacteroidota bacterium, assembly GCA_031377245.1. GTDB lineage: Bacteria > Bacteroidota > Bacteroidia > Chitinophagales > Chitinophagaceae > Ferruginibacter. Next base: position 185,329 of record JANMEU010000012.1, on the reverse strand, counting down.
GTGCCGCTTACCAAACCGTTATAGAAACCCTAGATGGCTTTAGTGCCGAGTGGGGATGGAGTTGGACAGACTTTGCTGCCAATTTTATGGGCAGTGGCTTAATTGTAGGACAAGAGTTGGCATGGGATGAACAACGAATACAATTCAAGTTTTCTTTTCATAAAAAAAAGTACACAGACCCTGCTTTAAATAAACGAAGTGATAATATTTTTGGCACCACTGGAGCAGAACGTTTTTTAAAAGATTACAACAGCCAAGCCTATTGGCTAAGCGCTAACTTAAAATCGTTTTTTCCAAAGAGCAAATTACCCCCATGGCTGTGTGTAAGCATAGGTACAGGTGTAGAAGGTGTTTTTGGGGCAACTAATAATATTGGAAAAGATGAGGCTGGTAATATTATTTTTGATGGTACAAATTACAAACGTTACCGTCAATGGTACTTTGCGCCAGATATTGATTTAACTAAAATTAAAACAAAAAAGAAAGGAATAAAATTGCTTTTACAACTAGCCAATATTGTAAAGATTCCGTTGCCAACATTAGAATATGGTAATGGTAAATTTAGGATGCATGCTTTTTATTTTTAACCCAGTAAAATTGACACTACCCTATTAGTTCACTCGTTAATAATATACTGTACAAAAAACTAAATACTTTTTAATGCAGCAATAGTATCGATTGGGCTAGCCGATTTAAAAACGGTATTACCCGCTACTAGAACATCTGCCCCTGCATCAATTATAGATTTTGCATTTTCTAACGTAACACCCCCGTCAATTTCAATTTTTACATTTAGGGATTGCTCATCAATCATTTTTCGAAGTGCTTTTATTTTGTTAATCGTATGCGGAATAAAAGATTGCCCCCCAAAGCCAGGATTTACACTCATTAGGCATACTAAATCAATATCATGTAAAATATCTTTTAAAACACTTACTGGAGTATGCGGATTTAAGGCAACACCAGCCTGCATTTGTAACCCTTTTATTTGTTGAATATTTCTGTGCAAATGGGTACAAGCCTCGTAATGCACTGTTAAAATATCAGCCCCTGCTTTTTTAAATGCCTCTGCATAGTTCTCAGGCTTTTCTATCATTAAATGCACATCGCAAACTTTAGAGGTAGCTTTTCTAAAAAAATCGATAAGCATTGGCCCAAAAGAAATATTTGGCACAAAACTTCCATCCATAACATCTAAATGATACCAATCGGCTTGGCTTTGGTTAAGCATGGTACAATCGGCTTGCAAGTTTAAAAAATTTGCGGATAGTAATGAGGGAGCTATAAGTGCCATTTATTTTTATTTTATATTTTTGTATAGTTCGTTTAATTATAAAGGTAGTATTAATTTAATTTTTTAAATCCCTATTACCGTATTCCTAATCTGGCCAAAGCATCTTTTGCTTCTAAATAATTAGGATCGTACATTAACGCCGATTTGTAACTATCAATAGCGTCTTGTGTTTTATTTAATTTTTCAAAACATTTTCCCATCCAAAAATAGCCTTCATCATAACCGTTTTGTACCGTTACGGCTTTATCAAATACAACTAATGCCTCCTTAAATAAATTCATATCAAATAAGGATATTCCTTTTTCTAAATAAGCTGGCATAAAGGTATAGTCAAACCCAAGGCTTTTATCAAAAAAAGATATGGCCGTTTGTTTGTTACCCATAAAACTATAATAAATACCTTTTATCAAAAAGGCTTCTTTTTCGGCATGAGCATTTTTACCAATTAGTAAGGCATCTGCCAAAACCAATGCATTACTGTTTTTTGTTTGTGCATATAAAGCTCCAAGGCTCATAATTATTTTAGGATCGGCAAACAAATCAATAGATTTTTCGTAAGCCATTATTGCTTTTAATGTATCGCCATTTATGAAATGTAAATCTCCCTTTTTATTCCAAAAACGAACGTTAGTGCTATCTTTTACTAATACTTCAATGGTTTGTGCTAAAGCTAACTCAATATTGTCGTTCTCTTCATAATATTGAATTAGGGTTTCCTTCAATAAGGTAGAGTCTGGATACTTTGTAATAGCGTCTTTCATCTCCCTTTCTGGTTGGGGTAACTCATTAACTTTATCAATTTTATTTGCTGGAGAATCATTACATGCATAAAGTGTACCTAATAAAAAAAGCTGTAGTAGTATATTCGTCATTTTACTGTTCTTAAATATGTGCAAAATTAAGCGCATATTAGTTAGGTTAATGACAATTTTTTGACAAATAACCCACCCAAAATTTTATCTTTGCAAAAAATATAAGTAAGCATATGCGTAAGATTTTTTTTATATTAACTCCGGTACTTCTAACTTTTGCCATTACTGCATTTAAACCTACGGCTATAGATAATAATGGTGTAAAACAAGTTTATAACGATTCAATTTTATTTGCAGGTGAAAAGCATTTTAAAAATATACAACAATTAACATTTGGTGGCGATAATGCAGAGGCCTATTGGAGTTATGATAGTAAATATTTAATATTTCAACGTACCGATTTAAAACAAGGGATTTTGTGTGATGAAATGTTTGTGGGAAAAGTACCAACAAAGCCTGGCGAAAAATTTGCTCCCACATTAATTAGCAACGGAAAAGGCAGAACTACCTGTGGTTTTTTTATGAAAGATGGTAAACATGTAATTTATGCAAGTACTCATTTAGGTGCAGATAGTTGTCCACCTGTACCCGATAGAAAAAAATATGGTAATAAATATATTTGGCCATTGTACACCAGCTTTGACATTTTTAAGGCAGATATGAATGGTAAAATTGTAAAACAATTAACCAATAGCCCCTATTACGATGCTGAAGCAACTATTAGCCCAGACGGAAAAAAAATGATTTATACCAGTACAAAAGATGGAGATATTGAGTTGTACATCATGGATTTAAAAACAGGAAAAGAAAAACGCATTACCAATACCTTAGGATACGATGGTGGTGCATGGTTTAGCCCAAACGGGAAAAAAATAATTTGGAGAGCAAGCCGCCCAAAAACGAACGACGAAATAAAAGAATATAAAGATCTTTTGGCAGAAGCATTAGTTGCACCAACTAATATGGAAGTGTTTACTGCCAATGTAGATGGTAGTAATGCAAAACAAATTACCAGCTTTGGTAATGCCAATTGGGCACCTTGTTATATGCCCGATAGTAAGCGAATAATATTTGCAAGCAATCATCAAAGTAAACGAGGTTTTCCGTTTAATTTATTCACCATAAATGAAGATGGCAGTAGATTAGAAAAAATTAGTGCTGAAAAATCGTTTGATGCTTTTCCTATGTTTAGCCCAGATGGAAAAAAGATAATTTTTTGTAGTAACCGCAATAATGGAGGCACTAGAGATACCAATATATTTGTAGCAGATTGGGTTGAGTAAATAGTTACAAAGGAAAATAAAAATTGACTATTACGTAATATCATCTTTATTAATTGGATAGAACTTTTCTACTTCTACCTAGGCAACTCAATAATAGTACAGTCTTTAATATTTTTTCCATCTATACAAAAGGTAACTAACGTACGTACTTTATGCCAACCTTGCTTACCATAAGCACCAGGGTTTATGTGAAGGCAATTTAATTGATCATCGTACATAATTTTTAAAATATGGCTGTGCCCACTAATAAATAATTGGGGTTGATGTAGCAGTATTTCCTTCTTAGTTACTGTATTGTATTTTGGAGGATAGCCCCCAATATGCTTAATCATTACCTTTACCTCCTCACACCTAAAAACCAATTGCTCAGGAAATTGTGCTTGTATGCTGGCGTCATCAATATTACCATACACTCCCTTTAATGGTTTAAATTCTTTTAATTTTTCTATTACGGCTTGGTTACCAAAATCGCCACCATGCCATATTTCATCGCATTGGGCAAAATGCATAAAAACACTATCATCTAAGTAGCTATGTGTATCCGATATTAATCCTATTCTTGTCAAAGTTTTTATTTAAATTTGATAAAGCAATATACAAAAATGCCTTTTCACCGCAACTTCACCTATTTCATAGATAAACGTAACTGGAAGTATTACTTTTTAATGCTTGCATTATGTAAAGGATATTAAGTTGGATTATATCTTCTAATTTTTAATTTTTAATTACTAATTTTTAATTCAAAAAATGCCACACTATCATACCTTGGGTTCCATACCCCACAAACGACATACACAATTTCGTAAACCAAATGGAGAGTTGTATAGCGAACAATTGTTTAGTACCGAGGGTTTCAGTAACGATTATTCGTTATTATACCACAACCATCCGCCAACAGAAATTATAAAAACAGATGAGCCTATAAATGTACAGCCAAAAGTGGCCGAAGAAAAAATGCTAAAGCATAGAAGCTTAGAAGGCTTTAAAATAAAGCCTGTAGCGGATTATTTGCAAAGCCGCAAACCCATTCTGGTAAATAACGATTGCCATGTAGTTTTAGCAGCACCACAAAAAAGTATGACGGATTATTTTTATAAAAATGCAGATGCTGATGAAGTAATTTTTATACATGAAGGAAGTGGACTATTAAAAACACAATATGGCCAGCTAGACTTTGCTTATGGCGATTATTTAATTATACCCCGTGGTTGCATTTACCAAATAACCTTTGCTACCGAAAACAATCGTTTATTTATTGTAGAATCATTTAGCCCTATACGTTATCCTAAACGATATATGAGTAAATTAGGGCAATTAATGGAACATTCGCCTTATTGCGAAAGAGATATACGACAACCACATAGCTTACAAACCATTGATGAAGCAGGCGATTTTTTAATACAAACAAAAAAGAAAGGTGTGTTGTACGGTTTGCATTATGCCCACCACCCATTTGATGTAATTGGTTGGGATGGCTGCTGCTACCCGTATGCATTTAGTATACATGATTTTGAACCTATAACAGGTAGAGTGCATCAACCGCCACCTGTGCACCAAACATTTGATGCTCATAATTTTGTGATCTGTTCATTTGTACCTCGTCTGTACGACTATCATCCACAAGCAATCCCAGCACCATATAACCATAGTAATATAGATAGCGATGAGTTATTGTATTATGTAGATGGTGATTTTATGAGCCGCAAAAATGTTACAAGAGGTATGCTAACCCTACATCCTGCTGGTATACCCCATGGCCCACACCCGGGTGCAGTACAAAAAAGTATTGGCAAAAAAGAAACACAGGAATTAGCTGTTATGGTAGATACTTTTCATCCTTTACAACTAACGGTAGATGCCATAGCAATAGAAAATGAAGGATATGTAATGAGTTGGGCAGAGTAGCATTTGCCTATTAGCTGATAAAATTAAAACTTGCCTTTGGCAAGTTTTTTTTATTGCTTTATGTAATTACAAAAATAGTTGCATCATTAGTTAAATAAAACTAATTGTATGCACTCTATTCAACTATCAATACCAACACCATGCCACCAAAATTGGGATAACATGACGCCTACCGAACAAGGTAGGTTTTGCAACGCTTGTGCAAAGCAAGTAGTTGATTTTACTACAATGAGCGATGGTAAAGTACTTAATTATTTTAAAACTAAAAAAGATGAAAATGTTTGTGGTAGAACCCTACCCAACCAATTAAACCGAATTTTAGAAGCTCCCAAACCTATAGTGCCCAATAAGCTTTGGTATTGGAAATATGCGGCGGCTGCAGGTTTGTTATTGATGGGGAGAGAAGGGGTGGCACAGAGTAAAATAATTAGTATTTGCGTACCTATAGAAAACCCTTTTAAAAGGAATTTACAAGAAAAGGTTGGGGAAATATCTACCCTAAAAATATCTAAAATAATAACCGGAAAAGTAACCGATGTAAATGGAGAGACTGTTCCATTTGCATCTATAAAAATTAAAAACAGACAAATTGGTGTAAGTGCTGATGTAGATGGGGCGTATTCTATTGAAGTAAATATTAATAATGATGTATTGCAAATTAGTTCAGCTGGGTATAAAATGAAAGAGCTTAATATTTTAAATTCATTAAATGGTAATATTACTTTAGAAAAAACGAATATCATTACAGAATGTATAGTTGTTGGTTATTTAGGGATGATAAATGTAAACAGCCAAAAGGCTTTAATTAATTTCGAACAAAACAATATAGCTATTATTAAAATTATAGATACCATTACAAAAAAAATTATTACCGATGCAACACTATATTTTAAAGAAGAGGACGATGATAAATTTGATACCATTCAACTTAAAAATGGACAACATAAAATAAAACATATAAAAAAAGATGAAATTTATACAATTCAAGCCAGTAAAGAAGGTTATGTATCTAAGGCAATTGAAATAAGCTGTGAAAATTTTAATAGTAGAAAAGGAGTTTTTGAAATTTATTTAACTAAAAAGGAAAATGATATTCCCATTAGGGGAAATACATTTATTAGGATGGGTGGTGTAACGAGTATAAATAAATCTCCTGAACCTTTATATGTTATTGATGGTACACCAGTAATTAATTTTAAAACAAAAACATTCAATACTAATTTAATTGAAAATGTAAATGTGCTGAAAGCCAGTACTGCTCAAATTCTATATGGCTCTATTGCTGCTAATGGTGCAATTATCATAACCACAAAAAAACAAAAAGTAAAAAAAGATACACTACCTACTCCTATTTATGAATTAATGGATGAAGTGGTAGTAAAAGGGGATGTAAATAAAAAAATAATAAGTCATATGCTTGGTTCGGTAACTGTGGTTTCGGAAGAAATGTTAAAGTGTACTAAAAGTGGAATTAATATCAAAGCACCTAAAACCGATACTATCAAACAAAAAATCCTAAACCTTTTTTCGCCATTAAAAGTTTTTCCCAATCCTGTTAAAAAAGGAGAACTGTTAACGGTTACTTTCCCTAATAAAGATAAATTATATATGATACAAATTATAAATGCAGCTGGTGTAGTTGTGCTGCAAAATAAGCGTCAAGACGGCTTTAAGCCGTCAGACGCTTATATAAAAACCATAACCCAACAACTACCTATTTCAAATACATGGAGCAATGGTTATTACTTAATAAATATTTTAAACGAACAAGGCAAACCAATTGCCAAAAGCAGTTTTTTAGTTTTATAGTATGGTTACTATGCCGGTTACGATGTCTGCCTTACGATAGTTTCAAAACAGGAGCATCTAACCGGTTTTTTTACCGCCAAAAATTAAATAATAATTTACTTAAAAGCCGGATGAAATTGCTGTAAAGTGGTTTTCAAAAAAGCTCTATCTAAATGGGTATAAATTTCGGTAGTGGTAATACTTTCGTGCCCAAGCATTTCTTGTACGGCCCTTAAATCGGCACCACCTTCTACCAAATGTGTGGCAAAGGAATGCCTAAACGTATGTGGCGAAATATTTTTTGTAATAGCAGCTTTTTTTGCCAAGTCTTTCAATATTAAAAAAATCATTACTCTGCTAAGTTTACTCCCTCCCCTATTTAAAAATAAAAAATCCTCTTGCCCCATTTTAATGTTGTTATGTACTCTGTTATTTTCTTTATAAATGGTAATAAATTTTATAGCATCGCTTCCAATGGGTACTAATCGTTCTTTATCGCCTTTGCCAATTACACGTATAAAACCAACATCTAAATACAAACAACTTATTTTTAAATTTACCAGTTCGCTTACCCGTAATCCGCAACTGTAAAGGGTTTCAAATATGGCTTTATTTCTTGCCCCCTCGGGTTTGCTCAAATCTATTTGGGCAATTATTTGCTCTATCTCTGTAAAACTTAACACATCGGGTAAGGCTCTTTTAAGTTTTGGTGCTTCTAATAAAATAGTTGGGTCGGTGGTGGTAATTTGTTCTACTAAACAATATTTATAAAAATTACGCAACCCACTTATAATTCTTGCTTGGGAGGTTGCCGTCATTCCTAACTCGGCAATCCATTGTACAAATTTTTCTAAATCTTTTAAGGTAAGTTGCTCGGGTGTTTTTAAATCGTTTATGGTTTGTAAATAAGTGGTTACTTTATCAATATCGGTTAAGTAAGCCTCAACCGAATTATTGGCTAATGATTTTTCTAATTGCAGATAGGCTTTAAACCCTTTTTTATACGCTTCCCACATAGTGTAAAATCTATTTTACATTTAAAAGCAATTATATGTTATTTTAGCAACTTTATTTTATTAATCGTTACTAAATTCTTCAATGCAGGCAGTTAATCTTAAATCGTTCAAACAAAAAGTTGGCAGAAATAAAACAGCATTTAAACGTTTTTTAAACAGGGTTGATAAAAACCCTCCAAAAAATATTGATGAGCTTACGCCTAAACTTGAAAAAGAAGTTTGGAAAGAAGTTGACTGTTTAAGTTGTGCAAACTGTTGTAAAACAATGACGCCAACGTATACTACTGCAGATATAAAAAGAATTTCGGCACATTTTGGACAAACACCAAAACAGTTTAAAGATCAATGGTTAAAGTTTGATAAAAAAGAAGGTGATTGGCAAAACAAAATTCAGCCTTGCCAATTTTTAAATTTAAAAACGAATATGTGTTCAATTTATGAAATAAGACCTACAGATTGCTCTGGCTTCCCTTATTTATCTATTAAAAAAATAACCGATTATATGCATGTGCATAAGCAAAATATTGAGTACTGCCCGGCAACCTATAAAATGGTAGAAAAAATGCAGAAACTTCTTTCTGTTTAAATGAGTTACATTTAAAAAAAAACTATCATAAATAAACATCTTCAATTAAAAAATACTCCACTGGTGTATCTTTTAATAGGGTAATGGCTAATACATTAAACTGTATACGTTTCCATTGGGGGTGTTGGTAAACAAATTCTTCTGCTGCATTAAGTAAGTTTTGAATTTTCTTTTTGGTAACACTTTCCTCAGGCAAGCCAAACTTTTTAGTTGTTCGAGTTTTTACTTCTATAAAGTGAAGTAAATTATCTTTAGTTGCAATAATATCAACCTCCCAATGGCTATGTCGCCAGTTTTTATGCAGAATAATATACCCATTTTGGCTAAAATAATTTATCGCTAATTCTTCCCCTGCTTTACCTGTTTCTGTATGTTTTGCCATTGTACAAATATATTTATTCCGTAATTAACACTATGAGGATAAATGCTTTGGAAAAAAAGGGCTACAAAAAAATTAATACCTATTTTTGCATTAGAAAATTTTAAACATGAAAATTAATAAAAATACAGTTTGGAGCCTTGTACTATTGGTAATTATAGCTTCCTTATATAGAATTATACCAAACCGCCCGGCTGGCTTTGCACCACAAATTGCAATGGCATTATTTGCAGGGTCTATTATAAAAGATAAAAAATATTCTTTTTTATTACCCCTACTTTCTATGTTTATTTCAGATGCGTTGTATGAAATTTTGTATATAAATGGGCTTACACAAATAGCAGGTTTTTATAGTGGGCAATACATAAATTATATTTTATTTGTTGGTATAACGGTAATAGGCTTTTTCATTAAAAAGACTTCTATCAAACATATCCTTGGTGGCTCTTTAGTTGGTACAACGTTGTATTTTTTAGCCTCTAATTTTCTTGTTTGGTTAAGTGGTACAGGAATAAATAATTTACCCTATGCTAAAAGTTGGGCAGGGATTATAGAATGCTACACCGTAGCCTTACCTTTCTACTTAAACAGTATTTATGCTACCGTACTATTTTGTGCAATTTTATTTGGTGCATACGCTTTAATTACTAAACAATCGACTAAGCAAAGTATAGCATAAATAATATAATTTTTATATAAAAAAAGCCATCTAACAATTTAGGTGGCTTTTTTTATTCAGCTTGTTAAACCAAATAAATTCTTTTGAAAATTTCATCGTAATTTTATGAATAAAAAGTTACAAAAGATAAATTATGAATACTACATCAAACCAAGACAACAAAAATATGGAGGGCAAATGCCCTTTTAGCAGCGGGGCTGTAAAACATACCGCTGCAAGAGGCCGTGTAAACCGAGACTGGTGGCCAAATCAGTTAAAATTAAATATTCTTCGTCAGCATTCTTCCTTGACTAACCCAATGGAAAAATCCTTTAATTATGCTGAGGAATTTGAAATGATTGATTTAGTTGCTTTGAAAAAAGAAATGTTTGAATTGATGACTACATCACAAGATTGGTGGCCAGCAGATTACGGACATTATGGTCCACTTTTTATACGCATGGCGTGGCATAGTGCAGGTACATACCGCATATCTGATGGTAGAGGCGGTGGTGGTGGTGGTCAACAGCGTTTTGCTCCATTAAATAGTTGGCCAGATAATACCAATTTGGATAAGGCTCGTTTATTACTTTGGCCTATTAAACAAAAATATGGTCAAAAATTATCTTGGGCCGATTTAATGATTTTTGCAGGTAATTGTGCGTTAGAATCAATGGGGTTTAAAACATTTGGTTTTGCTGGAGGTAGAGAAGATGTGTGGGAGCCAGATGAAGATGTTAATTGGGGTGCAGAAAAAGAATGGCTAGAGGACAATCGTTATACTGGGGACAGAGAATTAGAAAACCCCTTAGCTGCTGTACAAATGGGTTTAATATACGTTAATCCGCAAGGGCCTAATGGTAATCCTGATCCTTTAGGATCTGCAAGAGATATAAGAGAAACATTTGGCCGTATGGCTATGAACGATGAAGAAACTGTAGCGCTTGTTGCTGGTGGACACACATTTGGTAAAATGCATGGAGCTGCAGATGAAAGCTATAAGGGTACAGAGCCTGCTGGAGCTAATATTGAAGAACAGAGCCAAGGTTGGAAGAGTAGCTTTGGTAGCGGAAAAGGTGAAGATACTATTACAAGTGGTTTAGAAGGTGCATGGACAACCACGCCAACAAAATGGAGTAATAATTATTTTGAAAATTTGTTTGGTTACGAATGGGAATTAACAAAAAGCCCTGCTGGTGCACATCAATGGAAACCAAAAAATGGTGGTGGAGAAGGAACAGTTCCAGATGCTCATAACCCTGCAAAAAGTCATGCACCTGTTATGACTACTGCTGACCTTGCCTTGAGGGTTGATCCAATTTATGAAAAAATATCAAAACGCTTTTTTGAAAACCCTACCGAGTTTGCAGATGCATTTGCAAGAGCATGGTTTAAATTAACGCATAGAGATATGGGGCCAAAAGCTCGGTATAAAGGTGCTGATGTACCAAGCGAAATTTTAATTTGGCAAGACCCCGTTCCGGCAGTTGATCATGAATTGATTAATGAGCAAGATAGTGCAACACTAAAAAATGATGTTCTTTCATCAGGTTTATCAATAGCGCAAGTAGTTTCTACGGCATGGGCATCTGCCTCTACATTTAGAGGATCGGATAAACGTGGCGGAGCTAATGGGGGTCGTATTCGTTTAGCACCACAAAAAGATTGGGCAGTAAATAACCCTTCAGCATTAGCTACTGTTTTACAAACACTAGAGGGTATAAAAAATAAGTTTGATGCCGCTCAAACAAATGGCAAAAAAGTATCGATGGCTGATTTAATTGTGTTGGCAGGGTGTGCAGGTGTGGAGCAAGCTGCAAAAAATGGTGGACAATCCATTAGGGTAGCTTTTACCCCAGGAAGAACTGATGCAACGCAAGAGCAAACAGATGTTGAATCTTTTTCTATCTTAGAGCCTAAGGCAGATGGATTTAGAAACTATGCTAAAGAAAAATTTGTTGTATCTACCGAAGAAATGTTAATAGATAAGGCTCAGTTATTAAAACTAACGGCTCCAGAATTAACGGTATTAATTGGAGGCCTAAGAGTATTAAATGTTAACACCAATAATCAACAACATGGAGTATTTACAAAGAAAGTAGATACCCTTACAAACGATTTTTTTGTTAACCTATTAGACTTTAGTACAAAGTGGGAACCCGTATCTGATGCACAAGATATTTTTAATGGATTAGATAGAAAAACAGGAGAATTAAAATGGACGGGTACTAGAGTTGATTTAATTTTTGGTTCTAACTCCGAGTTAAGGGCATTAGCAGAAGTATATGGTTGTGATGATGCAAAAGAAAAGTTTGTACATGATTTTGCAAATGCTTGGTCTAAAGTAATGAACCTAGATCGGTTTGATTTAGCTTAAGTAGTAGATTTATACATATTGTTTTAATAGGTGGTTTGTTACCAAACCACCTATTTTATTTTCTAAAATTTTATAGTCATATTGGTGGTTAATGAATAGTTGTTGTTTTTGTTATTTTTAAAAATTGGATCTTTTGAATCATACATTTTTCCTTCTACTCTACACTGTACTCTTTTATTTATTGTATAATCTACATTTGCCGATACCCCCGAAACCTGAAACCCATTTGCAGAATTAGTAGAAATAAGTATTTGATCTTTATCCTTATAATATTCTCCACGTAGTGCAATTTTTAGTTTTTCATTCAATGTATATCTTACTATTAATACTGGCGAAAGCCAAACACCATAATCAGTTGCATTATATTTATCATTCCCAATATCAAACCCTATAATTAAGCCTACTTTATTTGTTGGCTCGTATTGTGCATAAAAATTATGAAATGTTCTTACTGCTTTTAAACTGTCTGGTTTATCTGTTCCAATAAAATTGCTATAATTTAATACCAGCTTTTCTGTTGGCTTATAATTTACTTGTACTCCTACAGATGGCTTTTGAATATACGCAGGTTTTTGTATACGTTGCCAACCGTTTAAAACTAATAAAGCAAGGGTTAAATTTTCTTTGTTATTGGTGTAACTCATTTTTAAACCAGTTTCAAAATAAGGCGAATTTTCTGCTAAAATACTTCTGGTTAACGTCCAACAATCCGCACTTATTGCACTTTCAAAACCAATGTGAGAGGGCATTATACCAGCATCTAACCACAAATTATGTTTTTTAGTAAGCTTTACACCTATATTGGCTTCGTAAACAAATTGTGCCCAAGTTGGCTCTGCACTTAAATTGTATTGTGCATAATTCCCCATCATTAAACCTAAATTAGTTCTAATGATTTTGTCTGTATAGGTTGCTTTTACAACTATAAGATTAGCATTAAGTTCATTATGCCGTTTATGATTATAAATAAAGTTTTCTTTTTGATGATTTTGTGGATTTGCAAAATCATAGCTGTAGTATATTTCTCCATAACCACTAAATGCCCATTTTTTTGTGGAGTCGTTTTGTGCAACTAAAAAAGTTGAAGAGAGTAGTAAAATTGCTAGCAAAAATAGTTTCCTTTCTCGTCCAAAGTTCGTGGCATACCGAATCATTACTTATTAATTTTTGCTCAAAAAAAATGTAAACTAAACCCTACCCCATTTCCTCTACCCATTTATCTCTATCCTCTGGGCTAAATTTCCAAGGGGCAAAATTATTTTCAATATTACTAAACATTCCATTCCATTCTTGTGGGGCGTTGCCATCTTCCATAATAAGGCTTCGGCGTAGCTCTATAATAATATCTAAAGGCGATATAGATACAGGGCATTCCTCTACACATGCATTACATGTGGTACAGGCTCTTAATTCTTCTACAGTTATGTAATCGTTTAGTAGGGTTTTACTATCATCTTTAAATTCTTTGTTTGCGTTTATATTTTTCCCTACTTCGGTTAGGCGGTCCCGTGTGTCCATCATTATTTTTCGTGGACTTAATAATTTTCCGGTAAGGTTTGCTGGGCAGGCGGCACTGCAACGTCCACACTCTGTACAACTATACGCATCTAATAAACTTTTCCAGCTAAGGTCCATTACATCTTTTGCACCAAATTTTTGTGGGGCTGCTTCTGTAGTAGGGGCAAGCTCGGGCTGCATAGCATACAACACTTCGTTTTGTATGCTTTTCATATTATCCATTTTGCCCGTGCTGGTTAGCCTTGCATAATAGGCATTAGGAAAAGCCAACATTATGTGTAAATGCTTACTATACGGCAAGTAATTTAAAAAAGCTAAAATACCTATAATGTGCACCCACCAAGCACTACGCTCTATAGCTATTAAACTACTAACACTAAAATTGCTAAATAAACTTGATAACCCACTGCTAATAATAAAATTGCCTGTAGTATGGTAATGTTCTGCTCCTTTTAGTTGCAAAGCTTTGTCTGTAGCATTCATTACTAAAAACAAGCTCATTAAAATAATTTCTACTATTAATATATAATTGGCATCGCTACGTGGCCAACCATTTAAATCTTTACTAATAAAGCGTTTTAATTTTAAACTATTTCTTCTTACTAAAAATACAACACAAACTACTAATACCCCTAAGGCTAGTACTTCAAAAAAATTAATTAAAAAAGTATAAAAGCTGCCAAGCATGGGTAGAAAAAGGCGGTGTGTGCCAAGTATGCCATCTAACACAATTTCAAGCACCTCTATATTAATAATGATAAAGCCTGCATAAATAATAAAGTGCATTACGGCAACGGTAACATTTTTAAACATCTTTTTTTGCCCAAGCGCCAATAATATTAAATTACGCCAGCGTTGAGGTTTATTATCAGAAATATCCTGAGGTTTGCCTAAAAAGATATTACGGCGTATTTGCATGATATTTTTTGCAAAAAGCCAACTAGCAAAAGCCAAAAGTGCAATAAAAAGTACTTGTAAAATAACTTGCATAAATTTATTATATAGCGTAAAGTTAACTTAAATCTAGTAAATTTTTATAGGTCATCTTTGTATAAATATGTTTTATTTTGAGTTAATGATACGGAAAGGTTGTTTTAGTTACTTTTTATGAGGCTATAAAAAGTAACCCCAAAATAATTAGTGTAATTCATGTAATTTTATTAGTAATTAGTTTAAAAATGAAAAAACAAATACTAACCGAAGAGGTAGCGTTAAAAAAATTAAAACGTATAGCGTTGGAGGTGGCAGAGCGTAACTATAACGAAAAAGAATTATTACTTATTGGTATTAAGGAAAATGGTATTGTAATAGCCCAAATTATTGCTAAACTTATGAAAGCCGTTTTTACGGGCAGCATAACCGTTGTGGCACTAAGTATGAATAAAAAAAAACCTACCACCATCACCATTGAAAAAGATATTGATGTTGATGGCAAAACAATTTTACTAATTGATGATGTAGCTAACAGTGGCCGAACTATGTTGTATGCATTAAAACCTTTGTTAGAAAAACATCCTAAAAAAATACAAACCCTTGCTTTAGTTGAACGCACCCATAAAACTTTTCCGGTAGATGTGGATTATGTAGGCCTTAGCATTTCCACCACATTAAATGAGCATATTACTATAGAAGTTGGGAAAGATAAAGTTATGGGCGCTTGGATGGAATAAGGTTACTCCATGGCATCTAAATTTTTTATCATTTGCTCTAGTACAAACAAATTCTTTTTTACCCAGCCTATATTTTGCTTTGGCCAAGTATATTTTTTTTCCATTACCTTATCCATTATGCTATACGCTTTCATAGCCTGCTCATTGCTGTAAAAGCTATTTACCCAAGTTTTATTCAATGCTTCTTTTTTTTCTAAATAAATACCACCACCATACCATTTAAGGCAACTTGGCAAACCATAAAAAGAAATGACTGGATGATTTTTTACAATAACCGATTTATAAAATAATGCAAAAAAAGTAAGGTTATTCTTTAACCGTTGCTTTATTTCCGCATCCGTTTCTTTTTGTATAGGTTTTACTCTCCAGGTGTTATTAGATAAATGAAAAGGCTCATCAGCTATTGTCTTTAGCCGTTTTTCATCGCCAACAAACGTTAAAATAGTGGATGTATTCAAACTCTTGTTCACTACATTTAATTCGTCGGTTGCTATGGCTGTAATTTTATAGCTACCAGATTCATTTTCGTTTTTGTAGTTAAGGGTAATTATTTTGTCTACCTCATTAAACGTCCAATTACCATAACTCCAATTACTTCTATAATTTTTAACAAAACTTCCATCTTCAAAAAAATTAAACGACCGTATACTTAATAACAACGATGAGTTATCATCAAATTCTTTTAAATCGTCGGCATCATCTTTTTGGACCCATTCTTGGCAAAGAATATCCTTAATATCGGTTGAATTTTGAAGTAACACTACTCCTTTACTGTATTTAGTTACAACACTATCCTCTACAAAATTTTGGGTAACTTTTTTCTCCTCTACAACAGATTGATTAGTACAAGAAACTACTAAACAAGTGTATGCAAATAAGTAAAAAGCAATTATTTTCAATGGTATAATTTTTGTTGAAAATAAGGATTGTTTTAAACGCAGTAAAATATTTATCTTCATTGTATGAAAATATTTTTTTCAGCACTTTTTTTATTTCTTCTTTCTTCATCCATTGCTCAAAAAAAACAAGGTTGGGTAAGTGGTATTTTATTAGATGAAAACGAGAAAACATTACCCAATGTATCGGTTTCTATTTTAGGTAAAGCAACCGGCATTACTACAAACGATAGTGGTTACTTTAGATTAAAAGTTACAGCAGAAAAGGCATTTGCACTTATTTTTTCCTACAGTGGCTATATAGACGTTCAAAAGAATTTTTACCTTAGTACGAATGAAGAAGAAAAAATAACAGTACGCATGCAACGTAACGGAAAGGTTTTAGATGAAGTAATTATTAACGATGAACGAGAGAGAAAAGAAGCAGGCTTAATAAAAATAAACCCAAAAAATGCTTTGGTGCTACCTAGTACCATTGGCGGTATAGAGGGATTAATTAAAATTTTAGTAGGGAGTAATAACGAGTTAACATCGCAATACAGTGTACGAGGTGGTAATTACGATGAAAACTTAATGTACGTGAATGATTTTGAAATTTTTAGACCGTACTTAGTCCGCAGCGGTCAACAAGAAGGGTTAAGTTTTATTAATCCGGAGTTAGCAAAAAGTGTAAGTTTTTATAATGGTGGTTTTCAAGCCAAGTATGGCGATAAAATGAGTAGTGTATTAGATATACAATACAAAAAACCAAAAGCATTTGGGGGCTCGGCCTATGTAAGTTTACTAGAGCAAGGCATACATATTGAGGGTTCTTCTAAAAATGAAAAAGCTACTTATTTATTGGGTGTACGAAACCGTAGCAATAAAAATATTTTAAGTACTCAAGAAACAACAGGTGCTTACATCCCCTCCTCAAATGATGTGCAAACTTTTGTTACGTATAAATTAAACAGTAAAATTCAGTTTGAATTATTAGGTAATTTATCGTCAACTAAATTTTCGTTAATTCCGCAATCTGCACAAAAAACATCGGCTATATTTTCGCCTTTATTTACCGCTAATTTAGGGTTAGATATATTTTTTGAAGGACAAGAGAAAGATGCTTATACAACAAGCCTATTGGGCTTAACAACCATTTATCAGCCCAATAAAAAAGTACGTATAAAGGCAATGCTTAGTCGTTTTGAAAATACCGAAAACGAAAATTTTGATATAGTTGGAGCCTATTTATTTGGCGATAGAGATTTTGATAAAAGTAGTAGCACATTTGGACAAATAACCAATCCGCTTGGTGCAGGGTATTATCAAAACTATGGACGAAATAATTTGAATATTACTGTTTATAATGCAACATTACGAGGAAGTTCAGATAAAGGAAAACACTTTATACAATTTGGAAATACAATAGAACAAACCAATATTACCGATAGGTTAAAGGAGTGGGAGTATCAAGATTCTGCTGGCTATTCATTACCTTATTCCCCTACAAATTTAGCGTTGTTTAAATCTATTAATACTACCGCTAATTTATCTATTCAAAAATATAGTGGCTATGTACAAGATAATATTCGCTTAGGCGATAGTAGCAAAAACATTAGTTTACAAGCAGGTGTACGCTATAATTATAATTCGCTAAATAAAGAGTTTTTAATAAGCCCAAGAGCGCAACTAAGCTTTAAACCTAATTGGAAAAAAGATATTGTTTTTAACATTGCTGCTGGCAGTTACAACCAACCTCCTTTTTATAGAGAATTGCGTAATTACGATGCTATATTGAATACCAATATTAAAGCGCAAAGAAGCTATCAAGTTGTAGCAGGGTTTAATTATAATTTTAAAGTAGATGAGAACAAACCCTTTAGGCTAACAGCAGAGGCCTATTACAAAAGCATGCGTAACGTAAATACCTATGATATTGATAATGTAAAAATTAAATACAGTGGTACTAATAATGCTAAAGCTTATACCACAGGTTTTGAGGCAAGGTTATTTGGGGAAATCGTTAAAGATGCTGAAAGCTGGATTAGTGTTGGCTTTATGCGTAGCAGAGAAAATTTAGATAATGATATTTTTTATCAATATAAAAATGCTGCAGGGGAAATTATAACATCAAAAACCATTGATCAAACAGCTGTTGATAGTGTTGGAAATAGTGTTGGTTGGCTACGCCGCCCTACCGATAGGTTAATTACCGTTGGTTTATTTTTAGAAGATTATTTACCTACCAATAAAAATTTTAAATTTCATTTAAATGCGTTGTATGGTAGTAACATGAGTTATAATATTCCGAATAGTGTACGGTACAGAAATGCCCTAATCATTGAGCCTTATATACGTTTTGATATTGGATTAAGTGCACAGTTACTAAGCGAAAAAAATTTTCGACGTAGTCATAGTCCCTTTAAAAGTTTTCAAAATATTTGGGCAAGTTTTGAGGTGTTTAATTTAATTGATAGGCAAAATACAATTTCGTATCAGTTAATAAAAGATTTTGCAAATACTACTTATGCCATACCCAATAGGTTAACACCTAGGTTGGTAAATTTTAAAATTGTGGGTAAATTTTAATTTTTAAAATCCCAAGTAGTCCTCTTTATTTTGTTTGTAAACGTTTCTCTGTTGCTAATTGCCCCAAAATTAGTTTTCTAATAATGTATAAAACTCTTGCTCCCCTAGTTCCTTTACTTGGCCTGGTAACATATCTTGTAAATGTATACCACTAATATTTAGGCGTATAAGCCTTAAACAGCGGTGCTTTACAGCTAATACCATTTTTCTTACTTGCCTAAATTTGCCTTCGGTTAAAGTAATTAATAACCAGGTATGTGCATACACTTCTCTATAATCGGTAGCATATTTGTAAAGCAAGGTTGGCTGCGTAATTATTTCTATGGAATACGGTTTTGCAATATAATTTTCGCCCCCTTTTATTTTTATTTCTATTCCGTTTTGTAATTTTTTAAAGGTTTCTTCTGTTATTTTATTTTGTACCATTACTAAATAAGAACGGCTATGAGGTTGTTGTGCTAAAAATAACTTACGAGTAACTGTTTTATCAGTTGTTAAAATTAAAAGACCTTCCGATGTGCTATCTAATCGGCCTATGGCATGTGTACCTTCTGGAAATGTAAAATCTAAGTTGCCTAACAACGGAACATGGTGGCTACTTATAAATTGCGAAACCATATTGTATGGTTTGTTTATAATAAAATAGCGCTTAATAGGATCACTCATTGTTAACGTTTATTAAGCGAAGTAAAACATTACCAGGTAATTTTTATGGGTATTTTATTTTTGCATCTACAATTTAATTAACACTTTGTTGATAAATAAAATAGTGTAGTATGGTTGGTTATATCTTACATTTGAATATCACGTTTTTTGAAACAAACAAAATATCTCCTAACCTAGGCTGCGATGCTAAATAGCAAATACAGCTATTAAATTTAAAACCAGTTGACAGAAACTATCATCAACCTTGAAACCGTTAACCCAATTGAGTTTTTTGGTGTTAACAATGGTAAGTTAGACCTCCTGAAAAAGAAATTCCCCCTCCTAAAAATTTTAAGCCGTGGCACACAAATTAAGTTAAGTGGCGCCCCTGAGCAAATTGATGGAGCAAAAGAAAAAATTGACTTGATACTACAGTACTTAGAACGAAATGGCCATATGAGTGCCAACTATTTCGAACAAATTTTAGGTGGCGATGATGAAAAAGTAATCGACAATTTTATGGACAGAAACCCAACAGATGTGTTGGTGTTTGGCCCTAATGGAAAAACGATTAGAGCAAGAACAGCTAACCAAAAATTAATGGTAGAGGCTTGTGATAAGAACGATATTTTATTTGCTATTGGGCCAGCAGGTACGGGTAAAACCTATACTGCTGTAGCATTGGCTGTAAGGGCATTAAAAAACAAAACAGTTAAAAAAATCATTTTAACAAGGCCCGCTGTTGAGGCAGGAGAAAGCCTTGGTTTTTTACCTGGTGATTTAAAAGAAAAAATTGATCCGTATTTACGCCCACTTTACGATGCGTTAGATGATATGATACCAGCCGATAAACTTGGTTATTATATGCAGACAAGAACCATTGAAATTGCACCCTTAGCGTATATGAGAGGAAGAACGTTGGATAATGCTTTTATTATTTTAGATGAAGCCCAAAATACAAACGACTTACAAATAAAAATGTTTTTAACTCGTATTGGCCCAAATGCAAAAGCTATTATTACTGGCGACCCTACTCAAATAGATTTACCCAAAAACCAGCAGAGTGGTTTATTTAAAGCTACTCGATTGTTAAAAAATATAGATGGTATTTCACATATTGAGTTAGATGAGGAAGATGTGGTAAGGCATAGATTGGTAAAACAAATTATTAAAGCCTACAATAAAGATGATGCAAAAAAAGTTGAATATAAATTAGAGGAAGAAAATAAACACAAATTCGAAAAGAAATAACATCTTTGTACAAATATATTTTAAACCTAATTTAATAAAATGAAAAAAATAGTCGCCGTATTAACAGCTACCTTAATTTTATTTAGCTGTAACAATAGCAATACCTCATCTCCTACCAATGCTATAAATGCTTTTTTAGATGCAATGAAAAAAGGGGATCAAACTGCTTTTAAAAGTATGCTAACCAAAAAAGATGTTGAGGTTATGGATGCCGCTGAAAAAATGGCAAAATCAATGGGTTTAAGTGATGAAACTACAAAACAAATGAAGGATGAATACATTTTAAAAGCCAAAAGTGCTACCTACACCATTAAAAGTGAAAAAGTAGAGGGTGATAAAGCAACGGTTGATGTTGAAATAAAAGATGCAGATAAAACAGATACCCAACAATTTAATTTAGTTAAAGAAAATGGAGCATGGAAAATTTCGTTGTTTGCTGGTATGGGCGGTTTAGATATGAAGGAGTTTAAAGGTGCTGCCGACTCACTTAAATCTTTATTAAAGGGTGTAAATATGGATTCTGCTGTTAATAGCATGAGAGATTTATTTAAAGACGCTGAAAAAAATAAAGAAAAATTAGAAGAGCTTGGTAAAAAAATGGAGGAAGAAGCTAAGAAATTTGAAAATAGTCAAAAATAAACAACGAATAATTTATACCGCTACTCAAAAAAGCATCCACAAAAAATGGATGCTTTTTTATTATGGATGTCTAAAGATGTTTACCTTTAAGTATGAATAAATTTATTTCCATTTTTTCGTTGTTTTTTTTGCTATTTAGCTGCAATACTAAAACCACACCAAACAACCCTACCACCGATACGGATGTAGCTACCACATTTATACGAAATGTATTAGATGATAATTTTGTAGGTGCAGAGCAGTTTTTATTAAAAAATGAAGAAAATTTACAACTCTTTGAGCGTTTTAAACAAGCGTATGAAAACAAATCGAAAGAAGAATTAAAAAAGTATAAAACTGCAGATATTACCATAAACGAAATAAAAGCATTAGGTGATAGTATTCGATTAATTGACTACTCTAACAGTTATAAAAAAGAAATAAAACAAAAATTAAAATTAGTTTGGGTGCAGGGTAAATGGCTGGTCGATTTAAAGTATACCATTGAATAAAATGTATAGGTATGATTAAAAATATTTTATTGGTGGGGCTAGGTGGGGCTTTAGGCAGTATGGCTAGATATGTTTTTTCGTTACTCCCCATAACCAAAAATTTTCCGTTAAATACTTTTATGGTAAATGTGTTGGGTTGTTTTATTATGGGTATTTTTTTAGCACTTTCCGTAAAAAATGAGGTAGTATTTAATAACTGGAAATTATTTTTAACAACAGGTATTTGTGGAGGATTTACAACCTTTAGTGCCTTTGCAGCAGAAAATGTACACTTGCTACAAACTGGCAAAACCACTACTGCATTAGCTTATATTATATTATCTACTATTTTGGGCATTGTGGCCGTATTTTTAGGTTTTAAATTAATTAACTATAATGGATAAAAATTATAACACCCTTCATCCTTGGCATGGTGCAACCTATGGTGACAAAGCACCACAATTCGTAAATGGTATAATTGAAATTCCACAAGGCACTAAAGCAAAATACGAAGTAGATAAACCTACCGGTTTATTAAGGTTAGACAGAGTAATTTACAGCAGCTTTCACTACCCAATTAATTATGGCTTTATTCCTCAAACCTTAGGTTATGATGGTGACCCACTTGATATTTTAGTGCTATGTAGTGAAAGTATACAACCCCTTTGCTTAGTAGAAGCGTATGTTATTGGTAATATGCAAATGATAGATAATGGAGAGATAGATGATAAAATTATTGCAGTTGCCAGTAGCGACCCTGCCGTAAACCATATAAAAAATATGGATGATTTGGAACCCTATTTTATTGCCGTACTCAAAAACTTTTTTGAGCAATATAAAGTGCTACAAAATAAAGTAGTAGAAATAGATAAATTTCAATCGAAAGAAAAAGCCTACAAAGTAATTGAAGAGGCTATTGCTATGTACAAAACAACATTTGGTTAATGAATGCTAAAAAAAATAAGATGGATACACAAACAATACTCATATTAATTATTGTAGGTATTGCTGCAGGTATGCTTGGGGGCCTGGTAGGTGTTGGTGGTGGAATTATTATTGTACCAGCTTTGGTGTATTTTTTAGGTGTTAACCAACATACAGCACAAGGCACATCACTTGGTTTAATTATGCTGCCTGTGGGTATTTTAGGCTTTTTGCAATATTATAATTCCTGTAAATTAAATGGGCACCCCATAGACTTTAAAGTTATAGGCATTTTAGCCATAGGCTTTGTGGTAGGGAGTTATTTTGGAAGCAAAATTTCGTTAGGGCTTTCTGTAGTTACTATAAAAAAAGTATTTGCTTGTTTACTTATTTTAATAGCTATTAAAATGTTATTTTTTGATAAACAAAAAAAAGAAACTGCATTAAAGCAATCTATAGATAGTAAACAAGTTACCCTAGACACTTAACCAAAGCGCTTTATTAAACGCAGTTTATGAACACGGTTTTGTCCGTAGGCATTTACTATTCCAAAATTATCTATAGCATCAACCCTAACTTTTCCATGGGCATGTAGTATTTCGGTGGTATTTAGTAGTATTCCAACATGAATTATATTTCCATCTGCATCATCAAAAAAAGCAAGATCACCACATGTTGCTTCTTGTAAAAAATTTACCACTACACCCTGTGTGCTTTGATGCTGGGCATCTCTACACAAAGCAATACCAAAAAACTTAAATACACTTTGTGTTAAGCCACTACAATCTATACCATACACCGATTTGCCACCCCATAAATACGGAGTATTTAAAAAATTAAAGGCAATACTTCGTATAGTTTCTTCATCAAAATCTAAATAAATAGCATCATCAATTTTTCCATGGTACGCACTAGTATCGTTAACTAATAAAGAAGATAAATTACTACCCATTGGTAAATACATTATTTCATTATTAATGTGTAACCTACCACTCCACTCTAGCGTTAGGCAGGTGGTATAGTTTTCAAATTCGCTTGTACTTATTTCTTTTACTTGTGGGGCTTGGCAGTACCCCTCGTAATTATCAAAAGATGTTTTAATTTTTAGCCACCCATCCTGTACTTCTTCAAGTACCTGCATCGTTTCTCCAAATAAAAGTTGGCTGGTCATTTCGGCAGCATGATTAGGCAGTTTACGTATGGGTGCAACAGCAACAGTGCAAATAGCAAATACCATAAAAATTTTGTTTATCTAAATTATGGAAATTAACTAAGTTTACATCTTATCAATAAAAAATACTACTGGGTATTGGATATAAAAAAATACGATAGCATAACAGATGCCGAGTTACTTCAACGTTATTATGCAGATAAAAACAATGAATGGCTAGGCTTACTTTTACAACGCTACACTATGTTATTACTAGGTGTTTGTATGAAGTATTTAAAAAATGAAGAGGAGGCAAAGGATGGTGTACAACAAGTATTTTTAAAAGCTATAAACGAATTACAAAAGTATAAAGTAGACTATTTTAAAAGCTGGATTTACATGGTGGCTAAAAACCACTGTTTAATGAAATTAAGAAATAAAGGAAAATACACCACCGAAATTAATGAACAACTACTAAGCACCCCTTTTGAAGAGACCGATAAAAATGAGTATATTGTAAAAGACAATGCCTTAAATGCCATGGCAACTGCTTTACAACAATTAAATATGGAGCAACAACAATGTATTGATTTATTTTATTTACAGAAAAAAAGCTATCAAGAAATTACAGAACATACCAGCTATACCTTACTACAAGTAAAAAGCCATATTCAAAACGGCAAACGAAATTTAAAAATATTAATGGAACGCCTACAACAAAATGAACGATAAGTTAAAAGACATATTATCTACATTAAATAAAGAAATAGAACAAGAAAAATTATTGGACTATTTAAATAAGCAATTGCCTGCAGCCGATGCTCATGAACTAGAAAAGCAAATGGCCGATGACCCTTTTGTAAATGATGCTGTGGAAGGGCTAAGCAGCTTTAACGATAAAAAAAACGTAGCCAATTATGTAGAACAATTAAACTACGACTTACAAAAGAAACTGCTAAAGAAAAAAGCTCGTAAATTAAAACGTACATTAAAAGATGACCCCTGGGTTTATTTTACCATTATACTACTATTGCTACTTTGTGTATTGGGGTATGTGTTGGTAAACAAATTTAAATAGTGGTTTATACAACAATAAAAGCTGCCCAATTGAGCAGCTTTTATTTTAATTAGTTAAAAGGTAATTACTCTATAATTTTTTCAAGATGCAATAGCTTACCATCATTTTGCATTCCTTCAATAGTTACTTTAAGTTTTTTAGCGTTGTCGTTATTATAAAATGAAAAAGAAAAAGCATTTTTTAAACCAGTCGTATTTAAGTAAGGATTCCAATACAACGTAATTCTGTTATCGTTGGTTAATTTTGCATCTTCAGATTTTGTATAATCAGGCGAAAAAAATTCTTTGGTGGTAGAAAAACCTTCGTAGGTAAAAAATAAACCTGAAGAAGATTGTACTTTGTTACCACTGTTATCTCTTTTGGTATAAATGGCCAACACACCGCCAGGCCCATTAATAACGGTGTTATGTACACTTACCAAAGCCACATCACTTGCTCTTATAACCGTCAAGTCATTCGCCTCTACTTGAAATTCATCTAAAAATATGGCCATTGGGGTTTCTCCTCCATTAAGGGTTCTTATACCTCTGTAATTAATGGCATAATTACCTGGTGTACCCGTAACCCTAACACCCATCATTCTGCTCCTTATATAATCTAAAATATTTAATGGAGATACTACCGGATTGGCAATTAAATCCATTTGTGTGGCAGATACCCCCAGTCTTCCGGTAACATACTTATCAGTAAACTTTTCTTTTTCACTTTTTCCTTTAGCTTTAACTTGTATCTCCTGCAACAAAATTTGTTTTGGATCTTGATAGCCTTTTAAAAAATTATTTTCTAAAAATGAACTGTTTTTTTGTTTTTGTTCAGGAAAAGCAGAAAAATACATCGGTGTTTTTAAAAACTTAAATTGCTCCGATAAAGGCTTTGATAAAACTTGAACCCCAACAGGATAATTTATTTTCTTCTTTCCTTTTACACTTATTTGCAAACTATCTTCATAAATCATTCCTGGGATAGAAAAAACTCCACTACTATCGGTGTCAAAAACTAAAATATCCTCGTCTTTATCCCTTGTTTTTAATTGCACTTGCAGGGTCTTATTTCTTAAGATTTGTTTGTTATCTAAGTTAATTGCCCTTGCTTTAAACGTAATATATTTATCGCTGTTTAACACCAGTTCATTTTTTGGATAGCTGTTGGCATTTTTCCAACTATATCTTCTCCAACCATTGGTAAGCATTACTAAATCTAAATAAAAAGAACGCAGTTTATCGTTGCTTTCAAAATAATATGATGGGTTGTGTATGTATCCTTTTAAACTTTCGGTAAGTAAAAGCCTTGCAACAATATTGTCTGCCTTATTAGGGTCGCCAATTACTTCGGTAACAGCCACTGCATAAGTACCCGGCACACTGTCTAGTACGGTTAATGAAAACGTATTTTTTTGCCTAGGCTGTAAATTTGTAGCATCGGTTTTAAAGTCAATAGGCGTTTTATAATCGTCGTTAAGTACAAAAACTAAGCGTTCGGCCAAAGGCTGATTGGCACTATTTAAAACAGTTAATTGCAAAACTCCGCTTTGTAATTTTGTTAAGGGCAAAGCTCCTTGTATAGTTTTATCTGCACCTAATTGTAGGGGTAAAGTAAAAATTATATTATCGTTTTGTACCCCAACTAAATTAGTAGGTAATAAAGAGGATACGGTAACAATAGAAGCATCAATTGTAAATATAGATTTATCATCTACCTTATTTACTTGTAAGGTAATCCCCTGCCCTTCGCTTTCGGGTAAATTAATTCTTTTTTTAATGGTATTATTTATGGTACACTCCGCATAATATTTTTCGCCTACTTGCGGAAAAAAACCAAACAAACCCATACCATCATGCAAGTCTTTAAACGTAGTTACCACTTCATCTTTACTATCTTTTATGGTGCCCTCTATTTTT
This sequence comes from Bacteroidota bacterium, assembly GCA_031377245.1. Classification (GTDB taxonomy): domain Bacteria; phylum Bacteroidota; class Bacteroidia; order Chitinophagales; family Chitinophagaceae; genus Ferruginibacter. The sequence continues at coordinate 158,524 of JANMEU010000012.1, read as the reverse complement.
AATGGAACCCCATATTTATCGCTACATTTAAAGGCTATCATATTTTTAACCCCATTAATAATGTTACCACCCTCGGGTAAAAAGTACACTAGGGCTGTTTCGTCTTTTTGTGCAGCAGCTTGCAGGTCTTTTGCATTTCCATAAATATTTATGGGGTGTAAATAAAAATCTTCATTGATTAAAACAACATGTTTTTCGGTAAATGCTTTTACGGTATAGGTGCCTCCTTTAGTATTTTTATCAATAGTAAAATTACCAGCAGCAGCACCCGCTGTTACGGGTAATATTTTCTTTTCTACAATTTTACCACTATCGTTTAATAGTTCAATACTTACTACCGTAGTTTTGGTAGAGGGTGTATCATTATGTGTTATATAAATTTTAAACCAAATAGATTCGCCAATAAAATAACTAGGTTTATCGTATTGCACATAAATTTTTTCTGGAAAATTGTTTGCAATTACTTTATCTAATAAAATTGGAGAAGATTGGGCTTTGCAAAAAATTACGGTAAGAAGTAGAGTAAAAGTAAATAAAAGTTTTTTCATGTTTTCGTACGATTTTTTTATATGCTGCAAGATAAATTATTATGCAATTAGAGAAATAAATTTAACATAAAAATAGTGTAGAAATAGTTTGGGTATAAAGACATACCGAGATTGTATAAGCACTCAAAACTATACTTGCATAAATACCAATACTATTATTGGTAGTAGTTTTTTAAATCTAATCCTTCTGCTTTCGCTTAAGACTTTAGAATCATTGATACCAAAAACCAAGCGGACAAAAAAAAGTGATTATTGAATTTTCGAATAAATTGCTGGATATTTATTAAAATAAAAAAAGGCGGCACAATTGTACCGCCTTTTGTATTCTTTAGTTGAAAGCTTTTTTTATTGCTTCACCAGTTTCACTACTTTCTTGTTTACACCTTGAATTACTTCCACTACATATACACCGGCAATATAACCTTCACCAATCCTAATTTCCTGTTCGGTATTCAGATTGTTTTTTTGATCAATTACCCTTCCATACATATCAATAACCCTAAGGCTTACCCTTTGATAAAAATCTCCATATACAAATAGCCCGAAGTAGGACTGTGTTGGATTGTTAAACACTTTTACATCCAGGGTTTGTTTCCCAACTAAATATTGAGAAATATCCGTTACCCCACCTCGGGTTTGTGGAGGCATTGCACAATTTGGCAAACAGTTTCCTAAATAAGAGCCATTGTTCAACAACGTTTGGTAGGCATTGATAGATACACAAATCGTATTACAATTGGTTGGATTACCCTGTGGAATATGACAAACTTTAACCTTAACATTATTATTGTTATTGGAACAGTTGATATTGAAATAGGTAATCGTAACGGATTTTGTAGCGGTACATCCATTAGGCGCCGTAGCGGTAACAGTATAAGTAACAGCCTGTCCATCCGTATACCCAGTTGGTGTTATTGACTGTGTGGTTAATCCATTAACAGAAGGATTTTGTATGCTTGACCATAAATAAGTAACCCCTGTAAGCCCTCCTGAAGGAGTAGCAGTTATTACAGCTGTGGTTCCAGGTAAGCCCGGTATGCCAAAAAATACATACCTGTTATTACCCAATGATAAACTAAGGTCGCAAACAGTTATTATTTGATTACAACTAGCTGTATTATTTGCAATATCTGTAGCCGTCCAAGTTCGAGTTATCGTTTTATTATTACCCGGGCCAGGCACAGTTGCATCAGTAGGAGTTCCTACACTCACAACTACACAATTATCTGTTGCCGAAGCTGTTCCATTAGCTGAAGGGCTTTCATTACTACCATATTGTATAAAAGTATTTGCAGGACATGTAATAACAGGATTTGTGACATCATTAATAATCACATTCTGATTAGCTGTGGTAGAATTACCGTTACCATCATTAAAGGTCCAATGAATAACATGGGTACCCTGTGTGTTGTAACTTAAAGCATCAGTAGTGGTTCCATTAATCGTTCCAGCACAATTATCTGTTGTGGTTGGTACCGTTGCTGTGGCAGAACATTCACCTGTAACATTGGCAAGCGTTGGTGTTGCAGGATCTGTTACATCATCTACAATCACATTTTGATTTACTGTAATTGAATTTCCGTTACCATCATTAAAGGTCCAATGAATAACATGGGTACCCTGTGTGCTATAGCTTAACGGATCGTTGGTGGTTCCATTAATCGTTCCTGCACAATTATCTGTTGTGGTTGGTACAGTTGCTGTGGCAGAACATTCGCCTGTAACATTGGCAAGCGTTGGTGTTTCCGGTGGTTGGTTGTCATTTACTACAACCGTAAATGTACATTGAACATTTCCACAACTATTGTTTGCTGTCGCAGTAACTGTTGTTGTTCCAACTGGGAAGAAACTGCCCGATGCAGGTGAATAGCTGATTGATGGAGTTGGAGTTCCGTTTGCTGTTGCAGCATTTGCTCCGGTAAAGGAAACATTGGCTCCGCACAAACCTGGATCATTACTAACTGTTATGTTGGTTGGGCAACTAATAGTTGGTGATGCGTTTATACTATTCAGATTTATAGTTGTTAATGAGAAACATCCAGTTCCCACATCATCTACTCTCAGGTTATAAGTCCCTGATGATAATCCAGATAAATTTTGCTGGGTCGAAGTAAAAGTTCCGGGGCCAGTCCATAAATACCGGAGATTTGACGATGTAGAAAAATTTTGAACACTAACTGAAATTGATCCATTATTGGTATTCACACAGGTAGGAATTACAGTCCCGGTTACAGTAATAGAAAGAGGACATTGCACATTAATTGTTATTGTTCTGAAAGATTGAATGCCAACATTGTCTTGAGCTACAAAGTTTACAACATAAGAACCGACCTGGGCAGCCGTTGGAGTCCAGTTAAAAGTAGATTGTATTACTCCGCTTGCACTACTAGTTACTGGTAATGCAGGCGACATTGCAGCGCCCAATGGTAATGCTACTGAATTTAGAGTTGTTGTTTGTCCGGCATCAGGATCGGTTGCTGCTACTGTAAAATTAATATTATTTCCCGGAGGTGTTACATTAAATATAGCATTTTGAGCCGGCGAAGGTGCAATAAATACAGGTGGAGCTGAAGCTGCCACCATCCGGATAATAAAATCTACCGGAGTTTTAGTTCTTCCGTCCAGAATCATTACTTGAACTGCAAATTGATTTCCTACAACTCTAGTTGTAGTATTCATAGTAGCTGTACCATTTGAGCTTAAGTTAAATCCTGCAGGCTGAATTGTTGACAGACCAGATTCAGCTGTCGTTGAAACCCTAAAAGTTAAAGGATTATTGTCAGGATCTGAGCCAGGAATTGTAAAAGTGGCATTTGCTGCACCAACAGGCAAATTTACAATTGCAGGAAGGCTTGTAACCGGAGGATTATTAAATGGGGGGCCACCAACATTTACAACGGTTTCTAATCTGTATCCACCATTATTACCATCTAAAACACCATTAATTCTACAACAAATACCACCAGCAATATCTGTAAATGCACTGGCTGTAAAATTACCTGATGAAGCATAAGTTTTAGTTATAGTCCAAGTCATAAATGATTCATCATTTGCAATATTAGTCGCATTTACCGTAGCTATCATTATGGCAGTTGTACCATCACCATAATAAAATGTACCAATATTATTAGTACTCCCTACTGTTTGGCCACCGAAAGCACTTCGCCTCCATTGAGTATTTACAGTAAAAGTGATAGAATTTCCCCCAGCTTGTTGCCATGTAATGGTTCCTCCCCGGAAGTGCGATGCATTAACTTCTATTGTTTGCATTGATAAAAATGCAGAAAGAAGCATTGTAAAAATTAAAATCATTTTCGATTTTAATGGTCGATTTTTTTTCATTTTGGTTTTGAGTTTGGTTTATGTTTTTTTAAATTTTTAATCAATAACTGTCCATTGTTTTTTAAAGAAGATTGGAAGTTGTTTTGGTAGGGTGTATAGTATATAAATTGATAAACAAAACTATGTTGAGCGGATAAGCAATATCCGTCAAGTTTGTAGCAGTTTCCGTCAATTTTAAGCTACATCAGGCTTAAAAAGTCAAAATAGAAGGAGGAGATGAGAAATCATACAATATCCGTTGGCAATTTCCCAAACCTTGTTTTAAAAGCCCGGGAAAAAGATCGGGCATCGCTGTAACCAACTTTGGCAGCTACCTGCGACACTGATTTATAAGTGCGGTTTTCCAGCATCTGGCGGGCTTCGTTCAGGCGGATTTCCTGCATGTATTGTAAAGGGGTTAATCCCGTCAGTCGTTTTAACTGGCGCAACAGTGTGGATTCGCTCATGGCAAATTCCAAACTAAGCGATAAAACTGAAAGCGACAGATTGCTGATATTTTTCTGAATGTACTGCTCAAAATTTTCCAGCCATTCCTTTACAAAATAGTCGCCATCTTTTACCAACATCCAGTTATTTTTAACTGGCTTCACTGCTATATATTTCAACAATGCAATTTCTATTGATAAAGCAAGATCTATTTCTTTAAACGGTTTTGTAATGTAAGAAGAAGGGTATGTGGATATTGCCCTTTGCGAAATATCGCCATTGCCAAAAGCCGTGAGATAAATAAAAGGAATGTCGTGTTTTTGTTTCACCTGTTCGCCCAACCATATACCATCATTTTTGCCGTTGCCAAGGTGAATATCAATTATAGCCAGGTGCACTTTACCCAAACGTAGCATTTCAGCAGCCGTTTCTGCATCTGCTGCTTCTTTTATGATATAATTTTTTTCGAGTGCTTTTTTAACCATCCGTCTGTTTAAAAAATTGTCCTCCACTAACAGGATGGTAAATCTATCTGCCTCGGATTGTTTAGAAGCGGATGAAGAATGCTGTTCCATTTTCTTGTTTGGTATTAAGTGTTGCATTAATTTCTTTTAGTAAGCCATTTATTAGTTCTAGCCCAATACCTTTCCTGGGTGGTTGGTTAAAATCGAATCCACTGCCGTCATCACTATACTCCAGCAGCCTTTTACCGGTTTGAATATCCCGGGTGATATTGATCAGTATGTTGCCGGTTTCCTTCTTGATAAAAGCATGTTTTAGGCTGTTGCTTAACAATTCCACCATCACCAGCCCCAGCGGAATCCCCGTATCAATATCAAGTTGCTTAACATCGGAATTAACCTGAATGTTTATTTGTTTTTTAGGATTAAAATAGGCCATTTGAATAAGTGCCCCCATTTCATGAAGATATTCCTCAAAATTTACTGAATCGTTGGCGTTGGAGTACGACAACTTGTTATGCAGCAGTACCATGGATTGTACACGGTTCTTACTCTCCCTTAGTACCTCTTGTATATTATTATGAGCCAATGATTCTTCCTGTATATCCAGCAGGCTAAGTACATGCTGCAGGTTGTTTTTAACCCGGTGTTGCAGTTCTGATAAAAGGATTTGTTTTTGCCGGACAAGTTTATTTAACTCAATTACCTGTGCGTTTATTTTTTTGTTTTGCGTTGCTATTTTCTTTCTCTTGGAATAGTTGTTAAAGACTGACCAGCCTAAGGCAAGCATTAGCACTGACATGGCACCAAGACCTACCTTTAATATCCCACTTATTTGCTCAGATATTTTTAATTTATCTTTTTCTTTTTCGATTGCAAAGTTAATTGCATTAGTGGTGACTGTCTCCTTGTCTATAATAAATTTAGATTTCTCTTCATTTTCGTTACTTTTTTTAAGATAGAAATATGCAGAGTCGATCCTATTCTTTTTTTCAAAAAAAGTCGTTTTGATCTTATAGATTCTACTTAGTACCTCATAATACGATTTATATTTTATGGGCATTTGTTCGATTAGTTGCTCAGCATAAGCTAGTTCCTCCATAGCTTCAGCCATTTTACCTACTTTGAGAAGTTTCGTTGCGATATTATTAGTTAGCTGTGCTGCGACTCGATAATCGAGGTCTAACAGATAAGCATCAATGGCTCTTTTATAGTAAAAAATTGAACTGTCAACTTCATTAGCTAATATCCCTAAAAGTAGATTGCCGTCAGCGATGAATTTATTGTTTGTATCCCTGCGGCCCAATTCTACCGCTTTTTGAGCATAAACCCTGGACGAATCTTTATCAATTGATCTTAGGTACGACGAATATCTAACGCAGTAATAAGATTCAATGTTAAGTAATCTATGTTCTTGTATTAACGTATTTGCCAATTTAAGGTGATATAGACAATCTTCGGGTCTATCTATAAATTCTTGAATTCTTGCTAAAGAAATATGGGCATTTGCGACCATATCCCAATATGTTAGAGGCTCAGCCCTTCTGATAAGGTTGTAATAAAGATTCATGGCATCTTCAAACTTTGTTTGAAGCTCTAACGACTCGCCTTTCTCGAGTTCTATCTGGAAAGTTAACTTGCAGGTAGATTTTCCATTTTTGCTAATAATTGTAAGGAGAGAATCAGCCAATAAAATAACTTTATAATTATTCTGACTTCTATTTAATTTCTTTAACATTGTATATTCTTTCTCTAAACCCAGGTCATCACAATCCAAAGCTTGCGCAGAGATATTGCCCGATATCATAAATAAAATTAGCCCAATAGTGAACTTCCTACATAAGAATAATCTTATTATTTTCAACATAAGTTTTCTTTGAAAATGAAATTAAGTTTTTTTATTATGATAGTGTCAATTAAATGTTCTGAAATACGTCCTAGATGTTCTGAATGGTATTTACGATATTTTTCTTCTATGGATAACTAACGCTGTGGCAGCATGTGTTTTGATAAGTATTATTAGCTTAGTCGATACTTGATTTTTTTCTTATCGGTTGGTGTGCCCACCAACCGAAACTGTTTTACCTTATATATGCCTTAAAATCAAAGGCGAAGGTAACATAGTCATACTGAGGAACGAAGCATCTAAATACTTGCAACAACAGAGATGCTTCGTTCCTCAGCATGACGGGAACAAGCATTATGATGAATAGTAAACTACCTAATTTTTTAGTGAAGTCGATATGTAAAATAAAAAGAGGCTGATAAATTATCAGCCTCTATTTTAGTAGTAGATTTCTCCTGTCGTTTAAATGACAGAACCAAAAATTATTGTTTTACAAAGCGTATTACTTTCGATTTTTCGCCATTGTTAGTAGTATACAAACTATAAGTACCAGCTGCTAATTTAGCAACATTCATATCTATTGAATTGTACCCTGCTGCGGTGGTAATAGTTTCTGTTGCTACTATTCTACCTTGCATATCGGTAATAATCGTTTGCAATTTTTCTGCTTTAGCACTGGTAATATTTAATTTAAATGTACCGTTTGAGGTTACTGGGTTTGGTGCAATGTTTATCACCTCAAAGCCCTTAGTTGCATTTAATATTGCTATTACATTACTGTACGTTACTTTACCATCGGCATCTATCATTTTAAGTCTATAATAGTTCATGCCTTGTAACGGACTAGCATCGGTATAATTAAATGGTGTTGCACAACGGGCAGCACTTGCATCTACTGTATTAATGGCTGTAAAGCCACTGCTCGTACTTATACTACGCTCTAACACTAAGGTCACCCTTGGGCTACTATTACACGTTACTTTCCAGTTTAATAAATGGTTACTGCCTTGCTTAGTACCTTTTAAATAGTTAAAGGTTATTGGTAATGCATATTGCAAGTTAGTGTGTATATAAAAACCGCTAAAGCCTGCTACATTAAAGGTTACTGCCCAAAAACTACCGTTCCATACAATATTAGCATCTGCAGGGTTTATATAAGTTGCTGTGCCTTGTGAGTATTGGTTTGGTAAAGATGGACTTGTTAGTGGGCTGCCATGGTATTGAGTAATACGTAAATTAGCAATACCCGTTGCATCGCCTGGTGCATTAGGTAGATCTGGCCATACACCATTAGCACCATTATAAACATCAAACTCTGCTTGTGTAAAGTACAGGGTAATTGTACCGGTAGATGTTAACGGTGCAGCTGCTGGCGTTATATCAAAATGACGTTGCAGGTAAGGCTCAGCGTTATATAAAGGCAACACAGTTGGATCTAAATAAACACAAGTATTTACAACACCACTAACTGCGGAACCTCCACTTGGTACAACTCTTGCAATTCTTTGGCATCCTGCATTTATAAATAATGTACCACTTGGGTTTATGGTTTTGTTTTCGCAAACTGTAGTACTAACCACACCTGCAAGAGTACTAGGTGATGCTGAGGTAAATTCATCTGCACCCATATCTGGGTTAGGGTTATCTCTAGTGTTATTATCTATATCTAACGTAAATGTGGGTATGTCTACCCCTCTACCATTTAAGGCACAGTTAACTGCACTATCTAAATGTAAATCTGTTGCAGAAACAAACGTTGGAAAAGAACTGATTGAGTTTGCTTCTCTTATTGCAACCCTGGTTTGGTAATCTGCCAATGTTTGATCGCTATTAGTTCCATCAAAAAAAATAAGTTTAGTTGCCGATGGTGTGCCTGCATACAATAAATTATAATTAGATGTAGCAGCAAAATTTGTAAGATCAATGCTTGACCGACGGTAAGCTGCTGTACGTCCTACCCCTGCCGAAGCTGAGGTGTTTACAATAATATTGTTAACCATATTTAACGCAGCAGTTGTTGCCGTTGCATTGGTAGTATGATAAATACCCGATGTACCACTGGTGGCAAGGTTAGATGGCGTATTAACGAATACAGAATTATAATATAAATCGTATGTGCTCAAAGGGATAGTTGAATTAATACTAATACCTCTTATTGCATCATCAAAGGCAGTATTTGCTGCATTTAAATTTGCAACAAAATTATTATGACTAGTTACATTTACTCCAGATTCAAATGAAATACCTAAAACTACAGGACCGCTTGGTGTAGCAATAACCCCTGTTTGATTGATGGAATGAATTTTATTGTATCCCACATTTATTGTAGTACCACCAAGTATAGCAATACCTACAGCCAATGGATCTAAAGTGCCACTACCCGTTAATGTATTGATAGTATTTGTATTTACATTAACAGTAGCACCGTCCGTTATTCCGATACCAAGTAAGCCAGAACTTGGGCCAGCAGTAGATAACCCTGTAACCGTATTACTATCAACATTAAGTGTAGGAATATTTACTGCCCCAGCCAAAATTCCATAAACCTCACCACCGCCAACACCTGTTGAAGAAAGGTTCGAAATACTGTTTAAATTAATATTGTGTGTTCCTTGGTTACAATTTACATCGTAAATAATTCCAACTACATCTCCTGCACCAGTAACTGTTGAAATGGTATTTGACGAAACCAAACTGTTTAGGCCAGCATAATCAACAGCCATAACATACGTTAAACCAGACCCTCCGTTAATATTAGTAAATGTATTACCGGTAATTGTTTTAGTTGGTGCATCGGTAGCCAAAGCTCCATCTGCATTAAACCAGCCTCCAATAGCGGCAGGCCCAGTAACGGTTACGTTTGAAAAATTGTTACCAGTTTGCGTCATGGTTGAGCCATTAACTGCAGAAGCGCCTGAAAAATAAAAATACACTGCACCTCCAGCACCTGTTTTATTAAATGCAGTAACAATACTGTTGTTCGAACAATTTTCTACTCCAGTAGCCGTCATATTTCCCTGTTTAGCAATAAAAAATACATCACCAGTTGTGTTTACATTTAAGTTGGTAAACGTATTATTGTTTATATTTTGTGTGGCCCCTGCAAAATAGCTACTAATATATTGATGAGTACTAGATGCTGTTACCGAATGTACAATACCCCTAATATTATTATTACTAATTGAAATTGCAGTGGTTGCAGCAACACCACCACCATTATATAAACCAAAAACAACATTTGCTGTTGCAGCGTTATAGCTTACAAAATTTGCCGTTGCACTTCCTAAATTATTATTGTTAATATTAACCGCTACACCAGCATTTCCGGTATTAATTATACCAGCCAACTGGCCTGATGAAACTGCAGAAATACCCTCTACTGAGTTATTATTAAAATTAACTGTAGTTGTAGCAGCTGCTGCTGTATTAGTAATACCAGTGATAGTGCCCGTAGTTACTGCCGAAAAAGTAACGGCACCTCCAGCGGTGTTACCAATTTGATTGTTGGTAATATTGATGGTATTTACAACAGCACCAGTACTATTAATACCTGTAAAACTCCCCGTAGTGACATTAGTGGAAGTACCCCTTATAGCATTGGAATTTATATTGAGTGTACCAACAATGGAAGCATTACTTATACCTATAAAATTAGATGAACCAGCACCGGTTATGGCACAATTAAGTATAGTATTGTTATTAATTGAAATGGTAGCGGTGCTTAAAGCAGGTGATATTCCCTGGCTGTTGATTGGGATAACAGCACCTGAGACTGCACTTTTTGATACTGTTACTGTATTGTTATTAATAGTTGTTGTAATTGTACCTATTGGTTGAGCTCCTGCTACAGAATAATTCTTTAAAATACCACCAAGCGTATTTATTGCTGTATGTGTTGAACTCGTTATGGTATTGTAGGAAATATTATCATTAATTTGATGATTTACAAAAACGCAATAATTGCTGCCAGTAAGATTTACATAGCCGCTTAGCGCAGCCCCAGTACCCCAGTTTGTAAAAGTATTGCCTGTTGCTGCAGAACTTCCACCCACATCATTGCCACTATCCATTTGTGCTGGAATAGCAGATCCGTTGAAAACAACTCCATAGTTAACATTGTTAATGGCATTATTATATACCCTATTTCCAAAGTTTGATCCTGTAACATTTGTAATATCTGCTGTTGTTGCTACTGCAGTAGCTGAATTTCTTACATTACTATAAATACCAAAAGTATTGGTATAAGTTCTGTTTAAAGTGATGACATTACCCTGTATGGTATTATTTTGAGCCCCATCAGTAACAGAAACCCTAAACAATGCCACTCCAAATTCAGTCATATTATTTGATCCTGCAGGTGTATTGATAATATTTGCAGCATTTTCCTGCATTATAAAGTTCTGGATGGTGATGTAATCTGCCCCAATCAGTTTAAATATACCGTCATTAATGCTTCCAACCGTTTGTGTTGTAAACGCTGTAATAGTATTACCATTACCTTCAATAATTACCGGATTGGCTGCTGTAGGGTTAGTTGCACCTACTAAAATATTTCCGGTATTACCTATAACAAACCCTCCGGCAGGGGTTGTTTGTGGGTTACCGGCAATTAGGTTTAAGGTTACACCGCCTGCGCCTACGCCTTGTGCATTAAGGTCGGTTATAGCCAATGCCAAAGTAGCATAAGAACCTGGAATATTTAATGTACCTGTAAGTTGAGCCCTGGTAGTAAGAGAAAAAGAAATAATAAGTAATAATAAAGTGAATTGGATGTATATTTTCTTCATGCTATAAATTTATAGTTAAAAATAACGATTATTTATATACCCCAAATGGGGGATGTTATATTTTTATTACTTTTTTTCTTCACATTAAAACAATAACGTATATAATATTCCCCTACAGCCTTTGTAAAAGAAGAGGTAGTGCATTGTTATCCTTATGAACAAAGCATCTAGTGCACAGTCATGCTGATGAACAGCCTGCCCCTATTTTTCGGGGGAGTATCTCAATAATTTCAACAAAAAAGATACTTGGTTCCTCACTATTGACAGAAGCAAACAACTTACTACCTGTCGATAACAAAATTCCTGACTCCCACCTGACTCCCACCTGACTCCCACTTGAAGCCTACTCAAAGCCTACCTTAATGCCTTTACAATTTGATTGTTGTGAGCGCCCAGCTGAAAAAACAAAAATCCCCACACAAAGTGCAGGGATTTAATATTGTACGTAGTTTTTACACTACAATGAAATTTAGTTTGTCTTCTTAACTGCTTCTTTCATTTTTTCAGCACCTTCTTTCATTTTGTCAGCACCAGCTTTCATTTTGTCAGCAGCACCTTCCATTTTAGCTTTCATTGTATCAACAGCGGCACCCATTTTATCAACAGCACCTTCCATTTTAGCTTTCAATGAATCAACCATTGGAGATGCAGTAGCAGCTTTAATAGAGTCAGCTACAAATGCAGCTCTTACAGAATCAGCGGTTGCTTTTTCAGCGGCTTCTTTCTTAGCAGCTTCGTCGTTGTTACAAGCTGTTAATAAACCAGCTACAGCAATAATTGCAAATAATTTTTTCATTTTAATAGTTTTAGTTTTTTTAATTGGTGGCAAAAGTAGGGTATTTTTTAATATGAGCAAGTTTTTTTGGGTAGAGTTGAGAGTTGAGAGTTGAAAGTTGTTGAAGGTTGTTTAAGGGTTTAGGGGTTTAGAGGTTTAGAAAGTTTAGGGTTACCTTGTAGGATAAATACTTGACTACTATCTACTAACTACTGACTACTAACTACTAACTACTGACTACCCTCTTACTTCTTTCTAAAAAATATACGAATGGGAACGCCCTTTAGGTTAAAGTGTTCTCTTAACTGATTTTCGAGGTAATTTTTATACGGCGTTTTAATATCATCGGGGTAATTACAGAAAAATGCAAAGGTTGGGGTATGCACCGGTAACTGTGTTATATATTTAATTTTTACTTGGTTGCCACGTACTACTGGCGGATGATAGGATTCAATTGCTTTTAATAAAATATCGTTTAGTTTGCTGGTAGGTATTTTTTGCACTCTATTCTCGTACACTTGCAAAGCTGCTTCTATACTTTGAAAAATACGTTGCTTTTCGGTTACCGAAATAAATACAATGGGCACATCATTAAAGGGTGCCAAGCGTTGCTTTAATTCTTTTTCGTAATCTTTTGCGGTATTCGTTTTTTTATCTTCTATTAAATCCCATTTATTTACCAATACTACTAAACCTTTTCCTTTTTTTTCTGCAAGGGAATAAATAGCTAAATCTTGTGCGGTAATGCCCTTACCAGCATCTATCAATAGCATACAAACATCAGCTTCGTCGAGGGCTTTTATGGCACGTATTACGCTATAAAATTCAAGGTCTTCATTTACTTTATTTTTGCGCCTAATACCTGCGGTATCTATCAACACAAAATCTTTGTTATATAAATTGTAACGGGTATGTATGGTATCTCTTGTAGTGCCGGCTATGTTACTTACAATAGTTCTCTCCTGCCCTATTAAGGCATTTAGTAAAGAGGATTTACCTACATTGGGCTGACCAATTATGGCAAACTTTGGGAGTCCTGCTAATTCATCATTTACAGAATCATCTTCCTTCATACTATCGGTAATGGCATCTAAAATTTCGCCAGTACCACTGCCACTTATACTCGAAACAAAAAAGATATGCTCAAAACCAAGGCTATAAAATTCGCTTGCTTCTAACAAGCGCTCATGATTATCTACTTTATTTACTACTAAAAAAACAGGCTTTGTACTACGGCGCAACATATGGGCCATATTTTCATCTAACTCAATAATACCTGTAGCAGCATCTACCATAAAAATTATGGCATTTGCTTCTTCAATAGCTATCATTACTTGCTTTGCAATTTCTTTTTCAAACACATCATCGCTACCGCTTACAAAGCCGCCTGTATCAATTACATTAAATTGCTTACCTGCCCAATCGGCTACACCGTATTGCCTATCTCTGGTTACACCACTTACATCATCTACAATGGCTTTGCGTTGCTCTAGCAAACGATTAAAGAATGTGCTTTTGCCCACATTTGGCCTTCCTGTTATTGCTACTGTAAAACTCATACCCCTGTCCCCTAAAGGGGAACTTAATTTTAATGTTTATAATTTTTTCAAACAATATAAAAATAATACGGCTTGAAAAATAAATTCGTTCTAAATAATTATACACTAGCAAGTTCCCCCTTCAGGGGGCGGAGGGGGTTTTTAATACCCATACTCCCTTAACTGCATTTCGTTATCTCTCCATTTTGGCCTAACTATTATTGCTACTGTAAAACTCAAAGGCCCTGTCCCCTAGAGGGGAACTTAATTTTAATGTTTATAATTTTTTCAACCAGTATAAAATTATACAACTTGAAAAGTAAATGCGTTCTAAATAATTACACACTTGCAAGTTCCCCCTTCAGGGGGCGGAGGGGGCTTTTAATACCCATACTCCCTTAATTGCATTTCGTTATCTCTCCATTTTGGCCTCACTTTTACAAACAATTCTAAAAATACTTTACTACCTAAAAATGTTTCTATATCTTTTCTTGCCTCTGTTCCTATTTTTTTTATCATACTGCCGCCATTACCTAAAATAATACCTTTTTGTGTTTCTCGTTGTACAATTATTTCGGCACGTATTTTTATAAGGGTTAATTTTTCTTTAAACTCTTGCACAACAACTGTAGTGTGATAAGGTATTTCATCGCCAAAAAATTGGAATATTTTTTCTCGTACCATTTCACCTACAAAAAATTTAGTAGGCATATCACTAAGGTCGTCTCCTTCGTAAAAAGGTTGTCCCTCGGGTAGTAGTTTTAGAATGTTTTTTAGCAAAAAATCTAATCCATTTTTTTTAAGGGCCGATAAAATGGTGATGTCTTTACAATACGGTTGTTTTCTATAAAAATCTACTACTAAATTTTGTTGCTCTTCGCTTACTTTATCTGCTTTGTTTAATACCACAATGGCTGGTACTTTTAATTTTAAGGCCGAAAATATTTGATGACTTTCTTCTGGAGCTTCGTTAATATCGGTAATTAATAAGGCCACATCTGCATCTTCTAAACTGCCTTTTACAGCTTGCATCATTTTTTCGTGCAATTTGTATTTAGGTTCAATAATACCTGGGGTATCGCTAAAAATAATTTGATACTCTTTGGTAGATAAAATGCCTTTTATACGATGCCTTGTGGTTTGTACCTTATGAGATACTATAGCCAATTTTTCGCCTATTAATGCATTTAGGAGAGTGCTTTTGCCAGCGTTTGGCTTACCAAATATGTTTACAAAACCTGATTTCATTTGTTGTGTAGTATTTATATACAAGAGATTACCACAACATGCTTATAGAATGGAAGAGGTAATCTTTATTCAAAAAAGTATTGAATAAAAAATTTAAAGGCTCAATTGTGAGCCTTTAAATTGTGTTGCGAAGCTTGGGATCGAACCAAGGACCTTCGGGTTATGAGCCCGACGAGCTACCGCTGCTCTACTTCGCACTGCAAAAGTAATGCTTTACGAAGTAGTTGCCAAATAATAACTACTTTATACCCTAGTTATTATTTAAAAGCTAAGCTGGTACTAGGTTATTTAACTCTTTTTTATAGAGCTCCCGTCTTTAGCCGATGATTTTTTTATAGTTGGAGAGCCCTCATAACGTATTGAGCTTCCATCATGTGCAACTGCAGTTAATTCTTTTGTAACGTTTATTTTTACAGAAGATCCATCATTTACATCGGCATTACAAAACTCAGCAACAAACTCATTGGCTTTAAAGGATGATCCATCGTTTACAACAATATTTAACGTGGTAGACTTACCGGTTAACACCACACTACTACCATCTTTAACTGTTGCATTTAAGGTTGTTGCATTAAAATCTTCCAAGTCTGCCGATGAACCATCTTTACAAACTAAATTTATTGTTTCTTCATTAAATGTATTGGTGTTTTTTACCGTACAACCATCATTAATTTGTAGAGAAGTTAAATGAGGTAAACTTACTTTTACCTTAAGTTTTCTGTTTTTGTAGTCGGTGTTTGTCCATTTTTTTTGAGGTACTGAAATAACGAGTATCCCATTTACAACTTCGGTTTTTAGTTTATCTAAATATTTTTGGTCGGAAGCACTAACGTTTACAGCTATTACATTTGCTTGGGTTAGTTCCAAGCTAATACCATCGCTAACATTTATGCCTGTAAAGGTTTCGTTTATTACTCTTTGCTCGGCAACATTTTCTTGAGCCGATACAGATAAACCTAGGATAAAGCTAATGGCGACAAATACTTTTTTCATATTTTTTTATTTAGTTTATAAGTAAAGTAACAAATAGTTTATCTTTGTTGCATCAAGTTATAAAATAATCGCAAAATTTCCGGGGTGCTTAATTAATTAAAAGCTGAGATTAAACCCGTTAAACCTGAACAGGATAATGCCTGCGGAGGGAGAAATGAATAGAGTTGGACGGTATATTTTGGTTAAGTACACAACCGAAATTTTGCACAAAATTTATTGTAATGAAAAAACGAATGACCATTTTGTTATGGTGTGCAACTGCTTTGTTTGCTAAAGCTCAAACAAAAACATTTAACGATACTAGCTTTTTACAACCCGTAGAAGTTATTGCAATAAAGGCTGCAGATAAAAGCCCTTTTGCAAAAACAAATCTTACTAAACAGGATATTGAAAAAAATAATTTAGGTCAAGATTTACCTTTTTTATTAAACCAAACCCCCGGTGTTGTAATAAACTCCGATGCTGGTAACGGTGTGGGGTACACTGGAATACGATTACGAGGTACAGATGCTAACAGAATTAATGTAACGCTTAACGGCATACCGTATAATGATGCTGAAAGCCAAGGTACTTTTTTTGTTAACTTACCTGATTTTTCTTCCTCGGTAAACAGTATACAAATACAGCGTGGCGTAGGTACAAGCAGCAATGGTGCTGGCGCTTTTGGCGGAAGTATTATTTTAAGTACCAACGACGTAAACACTACAAAATATGCCGAAATAAATAATAGTTATGGAAGTTTTAATACCCTAAAAAATACCGTAAAATTTGGCAGCGGCTTGTTGGGTAAACATTTTACTATTGATGGAAGATTGAGTAATATTACTAGCGATGGGTATATTGATAGAGCTACAAGTAAGCTATCATCGGGGTATTTAACGGCTGCATATAATGCAAAAAACACATCGTTTAGATTGAACATTTTTACTGGGAAGGAAAGAACTTACCAAGCCTATAATGGCGTAGCAGAGCCTTTTTTAAAAACCAACAGAACCTACAACCCTAGTGGAACGGAACGTATTGGCACCCCCTACGAAAATGAGGTAGATGATTATACACAAACACATTATCAATTTTTTTATAACCAAAAAATAAATACGTATTGGAGTGGCAATGTGGCTGTTTTTTTAACCAGTGGTAAAGGGTTTTACGAGCAATATAAAGCCGATAGAGCGCTTTCATCGGTTGGGTTGCCCGATTATTTTGATGGAACAACTACGATTGAAAAAACGGATATTGTTAGGAGGCTTTGGTTAGATAATAATTTTTATGGAAGTATATTTTCGATACAATACAAAAAAGCAAAAACCGAATTTACGTTTGGTGGTGGTTGGAATAAATATGATGGGCAACATTTTGGCGAAATTATTTGGGCAGCTACACAAGCTGCTGTACCAAAAAATTATAGATGGTACGATTTACCTGCAACAAAAAAAGATTTTAGTGCTTATACAAAATGGACACAACAGCTTAGTAATTACTGGCAAAGTTTTGTAGACATACAATATAGAAACATTAATTATACCATTAATGGCTTTAGAGATAATCCTCCACTAAATTTAAAAAACACCTACAATTTTATTAATCCAAAAATTGGTTTAACCTATAATAAAAATAGTTGGCAAGCCTATATTAGTTATGCAAGGGCAGCTAAAGAACCCAATAGAAACGACTTTGAGGCTGCTTTAAATGACCAACCCAAAGCAGAGCAATTAAACGATATAGAAATAGGTATAGAAAAGAAAAAAAAGACCTACACGTATGGAGCTACCTTATATTACATGCACTACAAAGACCAATTGGTATTAACTGGTAAAATAAATGATGTGGGAGCATACACCCGAACAAATATACCTAACAGTTACCGCTTGGGTATTGAGTTAGAAGGTGGTTATGTTGTAAATAAAAAATTGAGCATTGCTAGTAACATTGCCCTTAGCCAAAATAATATAAAAAACTTTACAGAATATATTGATGATTATGATAATGGTGGGCAACAAATAAATTTTTACAAAAAAAGCGCCCTTGCTTTTTCGCCAAGTGTTGTTATTGGAAACACCGTTACAGTTATACCCTTTAAAAATGCAACACTAAATTTTTTAAGTAAATATGTAGGTAACCAATTCTTAGATAACACTGCTAATAATGCAAGAAGCCTAAATGCCTTTTTTGTACAAGATGTAAATTTTAATTACAGCTTAACCGGCAAGATTTTAAAAAACACCCAGTTTATTGTACAGTTAAATAATGTGTTTAATAAAAAATATGAACCTAACGGTTATACGTTTAGTTACATTAGTGGAGGAGCATTAACTACAGAAAATTTTTATTTCCCTATGGCTGGGTTTAATGTAATGGTTGGGGTTAATGTTAGGTTGTAGATGTTAACCGCAGAGACGCTGAGACGGAGAGGTTAGATTTTAGGATGTAACCACAGAGGCGCAAAGACGCCGAGGTTGATAATAGAGGGTTTGACCGATTGATTATCAATATTTTTATACTATAGATTTATGCTATAGTTTCCGAAATAATTTGAATAAGTAGAGAATGACAGGAATTACCCACCATACAATTCCTTCCACCCTAGCATGCCGCCAGTTAAATTACTTACGTTGGTAAAACCAAAGGTTTCAAGCATCATACAAGCGTTCATGCTGCGTTGGCCGCTGCGGCAATAGCAAATAATTTCCTGGTCTTTTAGGTCTTCAATATCCTCTATTTGCATAGTTTGTATTTTACCTAGGGGTAATAATAAACCGCCAATATTAAACTCTGCATTTTCGTGTGGTTCTCTTACATCCACTAAGTTTAGGTTTTCGCCATTTTGTAGGCGTACTTTAATTTGTTCAGGCGTTACAAAAGTCATTTTATTTTTCTTTAGTGTTTGTAGTTTTAGTTTCCTTTTTTAGTTTTTTTTCTTTTTCGGGCAACACAACAGAGTCTCTAACAGCCCTCATTTGTGGTGCTATAAATAAATCCATTACTTGGCCGCTACTAATATAGTTGGGTTGTTTTTCCTCGTTAAATCGTCGTGGGTTTTGATCGTACACATATGCACTAGCACTATCTTTTAATGCCCCATCGCTAACGGTAGCGGCAAGTGCTAATCCGTTATCTACTAAATATTGTTTTGCTTCGCCATAGGTCATACCAACTAAATCGGGTACTAACATTAGTGTTTCTTCTAACCCAGCACCAATTATTAACGTTATTTTACTTCCCCACGGCACTTTAGTTTTTTCAGTTATTTTAGCTCCGTTATATTGCTGTTCAATAATTGAGCCCCTCATAAAATCGGGTTTGTAAATAGTGTCTTGTAATTTTAAATGATTACGAGTAAGCATATCCAAAGCAAAATTTAAACTCAGCCCTTCTAGCTTTGGCATTTCAATTAATGGCGGCACCACTTTGTTTACAGTTAAAAAAACGGTACGGTTAATCTTTACTGTGGCATTACCATCGGGTAACTGTTTTAACACAATTCCATTTGCTGCTGTATCTGTATAAATACTATCTTGTATGCGTACCTCAAAACCTTTACTTTCTAATAATTTTATGGCTTCAGTTGTTTTTTTATTTAGTACAGATGGTACGGTTAAATAACTGCCATGCTTAGTAGCCCAACCTAACGTTTTTAAAAACAAAAAGCCCACCAAAATAACTATTGCAATAGCAACTAAGGCATTTACCCAAAATGGTTTATCGGTTATAAATTTAAACATCGTTTTGTTGTTAATTCGTTTAGTTATTTTATGTTTTTAAATTAAAAATTTATATGCTTTTAATAAAAACATTCATCTATTAAAGCCGAATAAAAATCTTTTAACGACCAGCCCATAGCCACAACCTGCTGTGGCACTATGCTTGCGGCACTTTGCCCTGGCACGGTGTTAATCTCTAACATATAGGCATTTGCATCTACTTCGTTGTAAATAAAATCTATTCGTACAATTCCTTTGCAATTAAAAACACTATACGCTTTTTTTGCAGCAAACCGTATTTTTTCGGCTACGGTTTCATTTACTTGGGCTGGAGTAACCTCTTCGCTTGCACCTTGGTATTTTGCTTCGTAATCAAAAAATTCTTTTTTACTAATAATTTCTGTAATGGGCAAAGCTATAATTTGGCCCTTACTTTTAAAAACACCAATGGTAAACTCTCTACCCTTTATAAATTCTTCAACTAGTACCTGATCATCTTCTTTAAATGCTTTTTCAATTGCAGCATCTAAATCTTTAGCATTGTTAACTTTACTCATTCCAATGCTACTACCGCCATTATTTGGTTTTACAAAAACGGGCAATGTTAATTGTTCTACCATTTCTGCTGCAGTCATTGGCTCTCCTTTAAATAAATGAAGCGATTTTGCAACACTCATGCCTGCAAATGCTGCTACTGCAACCGTATATCTTTTATTAAAGGTTAATGCACTTGTTGCAGCATCGCAACTGGTGTAGGGTATTTTTAAGCAATCGAAATAGCCTTGTAATTTTCCGTCTTCGCCTGGTGTGCCATGTAGGCCAACAAGTACTGCATCAAAAATTATTTTAGTACCGTTTATTGTTATAGAAAAATCGTTTTTATCTACTCCAATTTTTTCGCCAGATGCAGCTAAATAAAACCAACCTTGTGGATGTATATCAATGGTGTAACAATTCCACTTTGTAGCATCAATATTAGCCGCCATTTGTTCGGCACTTTTATAGGATATAACGGCTTCGCCGGAGTAGCCGCCTGTTATTAATGCAATATTTTTAATCATGTATATCGTACTCTTTTTAAAACGCTGTAAAGTAAAGGTTATTCTTTTTATTTAACACATGGAAAAAGTTAATTTTTTCTCGATTATTCGTTTATGTTCAGTCCTTCATTACCACTATCTAACACAAAGCGCCAACTACCATCGTTTTGCTTTTTCCAAATACTTACATAGGTGCCATACATAACCGTATCTATCGTTTTGGGCTGCATTTTATAAACACCATAAGTATACCCCAAATCGCCAGACTGTGCAATACCACCACCTTTTGGCTCCCAAACTAAAGTGTATTCGTTATCTAGTTGCATACTTAAATAATCAATTGCATTTGCACCAACAATGGGCAGTTGATTGGGGCGTAATAACACTCCATTGCTATCTATATATTCCATAAATGCTGATTTCATGCCCTTTTCTTCACTTAGTTTACTAAATGCCTTATCGGCATCCATCATTTTTATTTTTTCATCTATTAATTTAGTAGCTGACTGGGGTGGTTTTTTAAAATAGTTGCAACTGCTTAAAATAGATAGGGTTATTAGGAGAGATAAAATTTTATTCATCTTAAAAAAATATACACAAATATAAAGTTTTAGTATTAGAAATTGCCTCATGCCAAACCCCACTTTAAAAGAATAGGGAATAAAAAAGCGAAAGTATTTTTCAATACCCTCGCCATTGTAGCAGGAAATATCACCTGCCTGTAATACTCCAATAAAATTGGAGTTATGTAAAAACTTATAAATGCATTCTATCTTTCTTAGCTAAAAGCTCGTCTACCGTTTCTTTATACATTTCATCGGGTACACAGCAATCTACAGGGCAAACTGCGGCACATTGTGGCTCCTCATGAAAACCTTGACACTCTGTACACTTATTTGGTGTTATATAATAAACATCCGCAGCTACAGGTGCATTACGAACATCTGCACCAATTTCGGTATTGTCCATTAATTTAAACATTCCCTTTACGGTAGTACCATCGGATGCAGCCCACTCTACCCCACCCTCGTAAATGGCATTATTAGGACATTCAGGCTCACAAGCCCCACAATTTATACATTCATCGGTTATTTTTATGGCCATTTTTATATTCTATTTTAGATTAACGATTTAAGTTTCAATAATTTTACTACACAAATGTAAATAAGGAATAATGAAATTACAAAATAGGATTGAACTTTTATTGAAACTAAGCGATTATTTACAAACCAATAGCCAAGAGCTGCAAGCTATTAAAGAAAGAGCTTATTATGAAAACGGCTGGTTTGTTCCGGAATTTGTTGATTTGGCTATACATAATATTATAACTCAATTTTTACAAAAGGATAAAGTAGAAAGCTGGATAAAGCATTACCGATTAGATGACCATATTGGTGAAAAAAATATAGGCATTGTGATGGCAGGAAATATACCGCTTGTTGGCTTTAACGATTTTTTATGTGTGTTTATAAGTGGCCATAAACAAACCATAAAATTAAGTAGTAAGGATACTGTTTTGCTAAAGCATATTGTAGAAAAGATGAAGGAGTGGAATGAAGATTGTGCAACACTTATAGAATTTGCCGAAATGTTAAAAGGCTGTGATGCTTACATTGCTACAGGTAGCAGTAATAGTGGTAGATATTTTGAACAATATTTTGGTAAGTACCCAAACATTATTCGCCGAAACCGTACATCGGTTGCAGTATTAACAGGCACCGAAACAACAGAAGAGCTGGAAAAATTGGCAGATGATGTACATACCTATTTTGGCCTTGGGTGTAGAAATGTTACCAAAATTTTTGTACCAAAAGAAACTGATTTTGTGCCCATACTAAGAGCATTTGATAAATACACCTATTTTGCCGATCATAATAAATATAAAAACAATTACGATTTTCAACTCTCTTTAGCCTTGTTAAATAATATTTATTACATGACCAATGAGGCTACCTTATTAATTGAAAATGAGCAAATTTTTTCGGCTATTAGTCAGTTAAATTATAGTTTTTACAACAATATAGATGACTTAAACGTTTTAAAAAATAATACGGATATACAATGCATAATAGGGCAAAATTTTGTTCCGTTTGGTAAAGCACAGCAGCCTAGTTTATTTGATTATGCTGATGGTGTAGATACCATGGAATTTTTGCTAGGGTTGTAAAGAAGTTTATATATTACCAAATCTACGAAGCTCTTCCTAATTTAATGTTAAAGATGGCAGAAGGTAAATCACATTTTGTCAGTGCTTCGTTACTTTGTGTGGTTGGCAGGGAATTTGGTTTAGGGGTTTAGGAAGTTTAGGAAGTTTAGGGGTTTAGAGGTTTAGATATAATAAAATAACAGAAAAATAAAAAATAAAAACAATGAAAATTAAGCAAGTATTATTTACAGTGGCCATAAGTGCTGTTACTGCTTTGTTAGTAATGGTAGGCTTTAGCAAATGGAGTAAAAACAACAACAGTTATGC
This sequence comes from Bacteroidota bacterium, assembly GCA_031377245.1. Lineage (GTDB taxonomy): Bacteria > Bacteroidota > Bacteroidia > Chitinophagales > Chitinophagaceae > Ferruginibacter. The sequence goes on along the minus strand of JANMEU010000012.1, from coordinate 135,346 downwards.
CGGACAACAAAACGGCACTTTACCAAGCAACTATAAGTATGCAGGTTTTTTAGATGGTACTCCCCCACCAGGTGGAGCAATAGATTTTACCATACCCGCCGCTGCTGCTACGCCTGCAGTTGTGCATATAAAAACAAAAACAAATGCTAAACAGATAAATAATAATTTACCTAAAGTACGCCCTAATAACCCATTTAGCGATTTTTTTGATGATGATATGCTGCAACAATTTTTTGGTCAGCGTAATAATGTTGTACCAGAGCAGCGGGCAAGTGGTAGTGGGGTAATTATTAGTGAAGATGGCTACATTGTCACCAACAATCATGTTGTGGAAAAAGCAGACGAATTATTGGTAACATTAAGCAATAAGAAAACATACAAAGCAAAAGTAATAGGCACTGATCCATCGTACGATTTAGCCGTAATAAAAGTTGAAGCGGCTGGCTTACCTTTTTTAGTTTATGGTAATAGCGATGATGCAAAAATTGGTCAGTGGGTGTTGGCAATTGGTTACCCATTAAATTTAGAAACCACCGTAACAGCAGGTATTGTAAGTGCTAAAAGCCGTAGCCTTGGTTTAAATAGAGATAAAGCAGGAAACAGGGCTGGTGGTGTAGAAAGTTTTATACAAACAGATGCTGCAGTAAATATGGGCAATAGCGGTGGCGCTTTAATTACAACCGATGGTAAATTAATTGGAATAAACTCTGCCATAGCCTCTCCTACTGGCTATTACAGCGGATATAGTTACGCCATACCTGTTAATATTGTAAAAAAAGTGGTTGATGATTTAATAAAATTTGGCACTGTACAACGTGGCTTTTTGGGTGTGCAATTTGTAAATGCTAGCGATTTAAGTGAAGAGGACAAAAAGAGAGCAGGTGTACCAGCTAATGCCGAAGGAATTTATGCACAAGAAGTACCTACCGATGGTGGGGCCTATGCTGCAGGTATACGTAAGGGTGATGTGTTGAAAAAGATTAATGATGTAGAGGTACAAACAGGGGCAGAAATGCAAGAGCAAATTAGTAGATATAAGCCAGGTGATAAAGTAAACGTTAAGTATTTACGTAATGGAAAAGAAAACACAACTACGGTTACACTAAAAAACAAAAGTGGTAATTTTGATGTGGTAAAAACAGATGCAACTTTAGATGCATTAGGTGGTGAGTTTGTAACGTTAGATGCTAAAAAAGCAAAAGAATATGGCATTGCTGGTGGTGTTGTGGTTAAAAAAATAAGTACCAGTGGTGGAGCATTAAACGACCAAACTAGAATGAAAGATGGCTTTGTAATTTTAAAAGTGAATGAGGTTGATGTAAAAAGTGTAGAGGATTTAAAAAAACAAATTGGTACTTCTAAAAATATTACCATTAGTGGCTTTTATCCTGGGTACGATGGTGTATACGAATACCCGTTGAGCTTAGATGCTGAATAAACGTAGTTTTAAAATTTTATCCCACAAATAGATAGATTGCACTTTTCAATTTATTTTTTGTGGGATTTTTATTACCTAAAAATAGAACTTACTTTACTTTTGTTATGCGTTTAACGGTAGCAAAATAATTTGTTTTACATTTACTTTATGCAACTACAATTTTGGAGTATTGGTAAAAAAAATGAGGCTTATGTAGAAGAAGGCGTTGCCCTTTTTACAAAACGAATAAGCCATTATTACAAAGTAGAATGGAAAATAATTGCTACCACAAAAAATGCAGCAGTATTAAGTGCAGAAGATTTAAAAATTGAAGAAGGAAAAATTATCCTCAATAATCTACAAAAGGATGATTATTTAATTCTGCTAGATGAACGTGGCAAAAACCTACACAGCGAAGAGTTAGCCAAACTGTTACAACAACGAAATAACGATAGTACAAAACAAGTTATTTTTTTAATTGGTGGTGCTTTTGGTGTAAGTGATGACGTAATGAAAAGAGCAAATTTTAAATGGAGTTTATCTAATTTAGTTTTCCCTCATCAATTAGTAAGACTTATCTTAGCAGAGCAAGTGTATAGAGCTTGTACGATTAATAAAAACGAAAAATACCATCATGTTTAATGTACGTTGTTAGATGTAAGTTGTACGATTTAAAAATATTTTATGAACGATTTTGCTCAATTTCCAGTAACCTTTACAATTATAGGTATTACTGTATTAATTTCTTTTATTGCATTTAACAATGCAGCATTAAGGAACAAAGCATTGTTTTATCCTTATGGTATGCAAGGTGGATTTAACCAATATTATAGATTTTTAAGCCATGGCTTTATTCATGCCGATTATATCCATTTATTCTTCAACATGTTTACGCTGTATCAATTTGGCAGACTAGCAGAAGTTGTTCTTTTTAATAAAACGCAATACATACTATTATACCTAACTGCATTGGTGGCTTCCTCTCTTTTTGATTTTGTAAAACAAAAAAATAATAGCGGCTACGCTGCGTTGGGTGCATCTGGTGCAGTTTCAGCGGTATTATTTGCATCTATCATTCTAGGTCCATGGGATATTGGTGTAGCTATCTTTGGCGTATTGCCTCTACCAAATATAGTATTTGCTGTACTCTATTTAGTGTATTGTGCCTACATGGATAAACGTGGCGGTGATAATATTGGTCATGGTGCACATTTATGGGGCAGTGTTTGGGGTTTTGTATTTACTGCTTTGGTTAGGCCCGATTTATTTAAAGGCTTTTTAGAAAAACTTATGCATCCAAATTTTTAAAACTTACTTCTAAAACTTCCTTCGTATTTTCTGTAATTTTAAACCGATCATCTATACGCATACCTATTACCCAAAGTATTTTTTTATTACTTTCTAGTACCCAAGTATTTTCTTTTTGTGTAAGCGATAATTTGTTATCGATAAAAAAGCGACTAAGTTTTTTCTTGTGCTTCATGCCTAGCGGATAAAAATAATCGCCTTGTTTCCATTTGCGAAGTAACAAGGGAAAAGTTATTTTTGAAGCATCTAGTTGAATGTTGAATTGGGAATTTTGAATGTTCAATTTTGAATTTAACTCAAGCTCAAGCTCTCCGTTTTCAAAGCTAATTTTTTTATCCCCTTCTTCAATTAAAATAGTAACGGCTTCGTTTGTATTTTTTGGGGAGATGATTAACCATTTTCTATTTCGGATTATTCTGTGGGTAGAGGATTGAATATACTTTCCGCTATCGGCTTGTAGTAAATTAACAATATCGGTTGTTTGCAATGCTGTAAATCCAAAATCTTTTACAATTTCGTACACAATAGTTTGCAAAGGTTTTGCTTTTGCTAATTTTAAAACAGGTATATGCACTTCGTTACCTTTTAACACACACAGCTTATTTTTATGCAAAGCAATAGCTTGGTTATACAATACCTCTACATCCATAAATCGATCAATGTTTTGTAAACTATTTTCCTCGACTTTAGGAAATACTTTTTGAATAGCGGGTATTAAGTCGTTTCTAAAATAATTACGAGTATACTCATTTTGTGCATTGGTGCTATCGGTTACAAAAGCTAACTTATTTTCAGTTGCAAAATTTTCAATCTCACTTCTTTTAGCAAATAAAAGTGGACGAATAATTTTATGTTGTTTTGGTAAAATACCTCGTAACCCTTTTATACCAGTGCCTCTAAAAAAATTCATGAGTACGGTTTCTATATTGTCGTTGGCGTGGTGAGCGGTAAGTAGCCAATAGGCAATAGGCAATGGGCAATTGGTTTCATTTAATTTATTGCTTATTGCATATTGCTTATTGCCTAGTAATTCATCAAACCATTCGTATCGCAAATCCCTTGCGGTTTCTTCAATACTTGTTTTTCTTTTTTTAGCTTCTTCGGTTGTATTAAATGTTTGGCTATAAAACTCTACATTATATTTTACGGCTAATTCTTTTACAAAGTTTTCATCTCTATCACTCTCGGCTCCTCTTAATTTAAAATTGCAATGTGCAATGGCAAAATCGTATCCAGCTTGGTGGCAAAGCTCACAAAGCACTACACTATCTACACCGCCGCTTACAGCAAGTAGCAGTTTATCTTTTTGGTTAAAAAGATGATGTTGATTTATGTAGTCTTTAAAATTTTGAAGTAAATTCATTTGTTGCCCCTGCCCCCTAAAGGGGGACTTAGATTTATAATTTACAATAAAAAAACAAGTTCGCTAAATTCATACGATTCTATAAAAATTCAATATAATTTTACTATAAAAGTGATATTAATTAACCTCTCTAAAAATTAAATTTTTATATTTAACACTAGGTCATGAAGATCATAAATCAATACTAATCAATGTAGAAAAAATTTCATGCTCTTAGTAGGTTAGTTAGAAACTCTTTTAAAAAAGCCTCATTTAACAAAATAAGTTTACAACGAAAATGTAATGAGTACAATCATAACTATTCAAAAAATAATCTTCAATTCATTCTAAAGCATAAAAAAGTCCCCCTTTAGGGTCGGAGGGGTTATTTACTCCTCCACATCTTCCTTAGCTCCCATCAACTCGTTGTAACTATGCATATCTCCTGCTTTTTTTGCTTCTTGCATTCCACGTTCGTAAATTTTTATAGCTTTTTCAAAATTACCTGCCCGTTCTAATAACTTACCTAAATGATAATAACTACCCACATAAGTTGGCTCTCTAAGTAACAATTCATTAAACACATTTCTAGCTTCTTCATCCTTATCAATCTTTATATATTCCAACGCTAGTGCATGTTGCAGAAAGCTATCTTTACCATTTTGTTTAATATATTCCAACAATTTTTCTATTCTGCTCAATTTTTTATTATTTTATTTTTAATTTTCAAATGTTCCTTTATCTTTGCATTAGTTGCATAAACAACCAATTTTTAAACACTACATTTGCAGTATGAAAATTTTAGTTTGTATAAGTAAAACTCCCGACACAACGGCAAAAATAGCCTTTGCAGATAACAACACAAAGTTTGCGTCTGATGGAGTTCAATGGATTATTAATCCTTATGACGAATGGTACGCCTTAGTTAGAGCAATTGAGCTTAAAGAAGCGGATGCTACAACCACTATTAGTTTAGTAACTGTTGGTGGTGCAGATGCTGACCCTATTATACGTAAAGCCCTTGCCCTTGGCGGTGATGATGCTATACGCATTAATGCCGATAGTCATGATAGCTACTACATTGCTAGCCAAATTGCTGCAGTGGCAAAAGAAGGTAATTACGATTTAATTTTTACGGGTAAAGAAACTATAGATTATAACGGCTCATCTATTGGTGGCATGGTTGCCGAGTTGATGGATTTGCCTTATATTTCGTTGGCTACAAAATTTGATATTGCTGGCACAACTGCCACTGTGGTAAGAGAAATTGAAGCTGGCGAAGAAACCAACCAAGCCAATTTACCTTTAGTAGTTAGTTGCCAAAAAGGAATGGCTGAGCAGCGTATCCCAAATATGAAAGGTATTATGGGGGCAAGAACTAAGCCATTAAAAGTGGTTGAGCCTATTGCAATTGATGCATTAACCACTATTGCAAGTTTTGATTTACCGCCTGCAAAAGCGGGTGTAAAATTGGTAAGTGCCGATACGCCAGAAGAGTTGGTTCGTCTTTTACACGAAGAAGCAAAAGTTTTTTAATTAAATTATCCATTAACAAATTATCCATTATTATGGTTTTAGTATATATAGATTTAGTAGAAGGAAAATTAAAAAAATCGGCTTTTGAAGTTGCATCTTATGCTGCTGAAACTGCTAAACTTTTAGGTACAAACGCACAAGCTATTGTATTAGGAAACAGTACAGATGATTTAACCAGTCTTGGCAAATATGGCATTACAAAAGTACATACCGTAGCAGCCGCTACTGCTTTTGATGCACAAGTATTTACCAAAGTTATTGCAGATGCTGCTACACAATTAAGCGCTACTGTTGTAATTTTTAGTAATAACTTAAACGGAAAAGCTATTGCACCTAGGCTAAGTGTACGCTTAAAAGCAGGCTACGTTAGTGGAGCGGTTGCTTTACCAGAAACTAGCAATGGGTTTGTAGTAAAGAAAAACGTTTTCAGCGGTAAAGCCTTTGCTAATGTTGCTATACCAACTGGGGTAAAAATTATTTCATTAAATCCTAACTCATTTAATATTGTTCCTGTAGAGGGCAGTGCTGAAGTTGTAGCTTTTGCAACACCCGTTGATGCATCAAAAATTGAAATTACAGCTACTAATAAAGTAACTGGCGAAGTATCGTTAACCGAAGCAGAAATTGTAGTAAGTGGTGGTAGAGGTTTAAAAGGACCAGAAAACTGGGGCTTAGTAACCGACCTTGCAAAACTATTAGGCGCTGCTACTGCTTGTAGCCGCCCTGTGGCAGATATCCATTGGCGCCCTCATCATGAGCATGTAGGGCAAACAGGTATTGCCATTGCACCAAACTTATACATAGCCATTGGCATTAGTGGTGCTATTCAACATTTGGCTGGTGTAAACCGCAGCAAAACAATTGTAGTAATTAATAAAGACCCCGAAGCTCCGTTTTTTAAAGCGGCAGATTATGGTATTGTTGGCGATGCTTTTGAAGTAATGCCAAAAATTATTGATGCAGTAAGAAAGTTGAAGGGAGTTTAAACTCTTCTTCTATCGTTGCGTCACCTGCCTACTGGCAGACAGGCTCTCTTGTTCGACATATATAATACTTAGCTTGTTGAAGTAAAACAAATTAAACATATAAAACCATAGCAAATAGCTGTGGTTTTTTTATATTTGCCTTTCAATGAAAAGAATAGAATTAGAAATAGTAGCACTTAGTCACAGTATAACCCAAACACATTCGTATGCGGTGGTGTTGGGTGAGGTAAATGGTTTACGCCGTATACCCATTGTTATTGGTGGCTTTGAGGCACAAGCTATTGCTGTGGCGTTAGAACGTATGAACCCAAGCCGACCGTTAACACACGACTTAATGAAGAATTTTATGCTTGCTTTTAATGTGGAGTTACATGAAGTGGTGATTAACGATTTACAAGAAGGCATTTTTTACAGTCAGTTAATTTGCAGTGGCGCTAACGATACCGTAGAAATTGATAGCAGAACTAGCGATGCATTAGCACTGGCAGTTCGTTTTGGTTGCCCTATTTATACCTACGATACCATTTTAGACCAAGCAGGTGTTTTAATGGAAGATGATGGTAAAAAGAAAAAGGAAAGTAATGTAACAAGCATTACAACCGAGCAAGGCGGTAGTGATGATTTAAAAACTATGAGCCTAGAAGAATTAAATACATTACTTAATGATGTGTTAGAACAGGAAGATTATATAAAAGCTATTGCTATTAGAGATGAAATAAAAAGCAGAGGGAAATAAGTAAGAAATGAAAGAATTAAAAAATAAAACAATAATCAAGACTTAATTTTAATTACTTCATTTCTTAATTCGTTCATTAAATGATAGCTTTTCCCAACTGCAAAATAAACCTTGGCTTACACATCGTTAATAAACGAGTGGATGGCTTTCATAATTTAGAAACTATCTTTTACCCTATTCAACTTAATGATGCTGTTGAAATAATTACCTCTTCTTCAACAAATGCTGTTACCTATTCAACAACAGGAAATACTATTGATGGAGCAGCAGACGATAATCTTTGTATAAAGGCTTATCATTTATTAAAAAAAGATTTCACTAATTTACCTAATATAAAATTGCATTTGCATAAAGTAATACCAACTGGTGCTGGGCTTGGTGGTGGCAGTGCAGATGCTGCTTTTACATTAAAACTTATCAACGATAAATACCAACTAAACCTCTCAACCTCTAAACTCCTAAACTATGCATTGCAATTAGGCAGCGATTGTCCTTTTTTTATTATCAACAAACCCTGTTTTGCAAGCGGCCGTGGAGAAGTTTTAGAAGAACTTGAAGTAGATTTATCGTCTTTTAAATTTGTATTAATCAATCCAAACATTCATGTAAATACGGGTTGGGCTTTTGGGGAATTGGCAAAGGGGCCAGACGTCTCCAAGCCATCAGACCCCTACAAAAAATCTATAAAAGAAATTATTCAACAACCTATAACTACTTGGAAAGAAAATCTTAGTAACGATTTTGAAAAAGTAGTTTTTGAAAAATATCCTACAGTAAAAAACATAAAAGAAGAATTGTACAAGCAAGGTGCAATTTATGCATCAATGAGTGGAAGTGGTAGCACAGTGTTTGGTATTTTTAAAAAGGAAGAAAAAGTACAACTTACTTTTGATGCATCATATTTTGTAAAGGAAATTATTTAACCAATAGCAAACGCCTTCAGGGCCTACATCCGCTGTAGGCGTTTACAACTCCCCCATCAAATCTTCTAAATCCAACGCATCTGTTGTCATTAATAAATTCCCATTTTCATCAACAGGCCAATTTTCTTTAGGTTTGTCCCAATACAATTCAACCCCATTTTCATCGGGGTCGTTTAAATAAATAGCTAACGAAACTCCATGGTTTGATGCACCAGTCAGCGGATATTTTGCATCAATCAATCGCTTTAAAATAATTGCTAAATCTTTTTTGGTAGGATATAAGATAGCCGTGTGAAAAAGCCCTGTACTATTTGCTGGTGGTGGATTCCCATTTTTACTTTGCCAAGTATTTAATCCTATATGATGATGATAACTGCCAGCACAAATAAATACAGCACTTTCGCCATAGCGTTGGGTAATTTCAAACCCTAGTAAACCCTTGTAAAACTGTAAACTACGTTCAATATTAGCTACTTTTAAATGCACATGCCCAATACGAGTTTGTGCAGGAATTGTATAACTCATAAATTTAATTTATCTTGCACCAAATCTACAACGATTAATATACAAAAAAACATATCGTCTTTCTTACGTAGCAATCTTGATTTACTAAATCATTAGTAACTCCGTTCCGATATTATCGGAAAACTTTAGTACATACTAAGGTCATTCAATTCCTAATTCCTAATTCTTAATTTTTAATTCTTAATTTATTTACCATGCATCCTACAATTGCATTATCTGCCAACACACAACAATACATTGATATAGAGGATAAATACGGCGCCCATAATTATCACCCATTGCCCGTAGTTTTAAACCGTGGCGAAGGTGTTTTTGTTTACGATGTAGATGGTAAACGCTACTACGATTTTTTAAGTGGGTATAGTGCCGTTAATCAAGGGCATTGCCATCCAAAAATTATTGCAGCCTTAGTAGAGCAAGCACAAAAATTAACCCTTACCTCAAGAGCTTTTCATAGCAATTTATTGGGTGATTATGAAAAATATATTACCCAGTATTTTGGCTACGATAAAGTGCTACCCATGAATACAGGCGTTGAGGCTGTAGAAACCGCTATTAAATTAGCAAGACGATGGGGTACACAACTAAAAGGGATAGAGAATACTAAAAGTAAAATTATAGTTTGCTCACAAAATTTTCATGGCCGAACAACTGGTGTAATTTCGTTTAGTACCGACCCAGATAGTAACACCAATTTTGGCCCACTAATTAGTGGCTTTGAGGTGGTTCCGTTTAATGATTTAATTGCATTAGAAAAATCTTTTCAAGATAAAAATGTTTGTGGCTTTTTATTTGAACCCATACAAGGCGAAGCAGGTGTTGTTGTACCAAATGACGGATATTATAGTGGTATACGAAATTTGTGTAACGAATATAATGTGTTGATGATTGCTGATGAAATACAAAGTGGTTTAGCAAGGGCTGGCACTATGTTAGCAATTGATTATGAAAATGTAAAAGCCAATATTTTAATTTTAGGAAAGGCGTTGAGTGGCGGTGTATTACCAGTAAGTGCTGTACTAGCAAATAACGAAATTATGCTTACCATAAAACCAGGGGAGCATGGTAGTACTTATGGTGGAAACCCTTTGGCTTGTGCAGTTGCAACGGTTGCATTACAAGTTTTAAAAGATGAAAACATGGTTGAAAATGCTAATGCCATGGGTAAATTATTAAGAGATGAATTACACAACCTAAATTCGCCCTTTATAAAATTAGTACGGGGTAGAGGTTTGTTAAATGCAATAGTAATTGAACATAGCAACAAAGAGGCCGCTTGGGAACTTTGTTTACAAATGAAAGAAAATGGATTAATTGCAAAACCTACCCATGGCGATAAAATTAGGTTTGCACCACCATTAGTAATTACAAAAGAACAAATTTTGGAATGTGTGTCCATAATAAAAGAAAGTTTGAGTATATTAGAATAAAAATTCACTCATGAAAAAGATAATTTTATTATTTTTTACAAGTATAGTTTTAAGTAACAGTTTGTTAGCTCAAAAAGATACCCTTACTGCAGAACAAGCTAAGGAGTTGTTAGCTAAATTACCTTTTGACTCAATTTACTTTTTAAAAAAAGCTGCAGCTAACACCTGTTTATGTTTAGATTCAATTAGTGTGTATAATAAAAGTAGAGATAGCGTAGCAAAAGAAATTTCTGCATGTATTGATAGAGAGGTCAATAGTTATCAACTATCAGTAAAATTTGCAGAAGTATTAAAAAGCACAACTAAAAAAAATAGCATATCTCTTGCTCTGGATAAAAATTCGAATGAGTATAAACGCTATTATTACAGTATTGAAGAACGATTAGCCGATAGTTGTAAAGCTTTAAGAAGGCTTATGACTTCTAATGATAAAATGTCCGATAAGTCAATAACTGAAGATAGACTTGCCTTAAAAACCTATGATAAAGGCGTTGACTTTTTAAAAAAAGAAGAGTACAAAGAAGCGCTATCACTTTTTAGAAAAGCTGTGGAGCTAGACCCAGAGTTTGCTTTTGCTTGGGATAATATTGGTATTTGTGAACGTAAACTAGGTAATTATGATGCAGCAATCGCTGCCTATAAAACTTCTTTAAGTATAGATCCAAAAGGGGCAATGCCGTTACATAACTTAATTTATGCTTACGAATTTAAAAAAGAATATGATAATGCCTTAATTGCTACAGAAAACTTACTTAGCATTTATCCTAACGACCCTGAGGCTTATTATGGCGCAGGAAGAATTTATATTTTCTTTAAAAAAGATTTTGAAAAAGGCTTAGACCAAATATGCAAGGCATATAATATTTATGTAGAAAATAAATCACCCTACAGAAGCGATGCACAGCAAAATATTCAGTACATCTATACCGAAATGAAAAAGCAAGGCAAAGAGGAAAAATTTAAAGAAATATTGAAGAATAATAAAATAACAATAACGGATTAAAATTGGATACACACTTACACCACGATATACCACACAACGAAGAGCATTTAAAAAGTTCTGCGGCTCTTACCGATATTGTAATTGGTATGAGCGATGGGCTTACTGTTCCTTTTGCCTTAGCCGCAGGTTTAAGTGGAGCAATTGATAACAGTAATATTATTGTAATTGCTGGCATAGCCGAAATTGCTGCTGGTAGTATAGCAATGGGCTTAGGAGGATATTTAAGTGGAAAAACCGAGCAAGATCATTATAAGAATGAAGTAAAAAGAGAAAATTACGAAATAGAAAACTTACGCCATAAAGAAATAGCAGAAACAAAAGAGTTTTTTGCCGAGCTAGGATTAAGTGAAGAAGTCCAAAATAAAGCTACTGAAGAAATTTCCAGAGATAAAAATAAGTGGGTAGATTTTATGATGAAGTACGAGTTAGGCTTAGAAAAACCTGACCCAAAAAGAGCAACAAAAAGTGCATTGAATATCGGCATATCTTATATTGTTGGGGGTATTATTCCTTTAAGCCCTTATTTTTTTATTGATGATGCACAAGAAGCTTTAAAATATTCTGCTGTTGCCACACTACTTTGCTTATTTGTGTTTGGCTATTTTAAAAGTAAAATAACAGGTGTTAATCCTCTATTAGGTGCATTACGGGTTACCTTAATAGGTGCTGCCGCTGCTGCAGCTGCATTTGGTGTGGCAAAATTATTTGAACATTAAGAGAGAATGACCACTGACCATGACCACTAACCACTCACTACTGTTCTCGCCGTATGTTTTACATTACTACTAATATTCTCCATCGTCCATTCTATCTTTTTTTCGAACGTATGTTTACGAACGGTACAAGCTGTTTTTGTGCAAATAGCACAACTAAAATCTAAACAACCATCACTGTGCACAAACAGTTCCATACTTTCGCCAAATTCTTTTTTAACTAACGCAGATAATTCATCTATTTCTTTATGTGCTTCATGCACATTTAAAAACCATGGAACAGTTAAATGACAATCTAAATGTAAGGTGCCGCCATATTTTATAATACGAAGATTATGCAAGTCAATCCAATTTTCTTTTCTATTTTCATTTAACGTTATTACCATTTTTTTTAGTAGCTCTTCATCGGCTTCATCCATAATACCTGCAATAGATTTACGAATAATTTTATAGCCAGTATAAATAATAACAAAAGAAAAAATTAACGCAACAGCGCTATCTATCCAATTAATTTTTGTTACTACTAAAAGTATTAATCCAGCAATAATGCCAACTGTACTCCAGGTATCGGCTTGTAAATGTTTACCGCTTGCCATTAATGCTAACGAATTATTTTTTTTACCTACACGCAAACAAATTACTCCTGCAACATAATTTATAACTGCAGTAGCTGCAACTAAATAAATTCCAAAATCTAGCCTCTTAAGCGTATGAGGGTGTAACAAATTAGTTATGGCTTCGTAAATAATAATAAAACCGGCAACTGCTATTAAAGTGCCTTCAATGGCTGCCGAAATAAATTCAGCTTTGCCATGACCATAGGGATGGTCATAATCTTTAGGTTTAGCAGAAACGTATAAACTATACAAGCCAATTAAAGCAGCTATAACATTTACAATACTCTCTAATGCATCGGTTAAAATGGCAATAGAATTTGTACTATACCATGCTATAATTTTTACTACAAATAGTAAAATAGCAATAGCCGTAATTATTTTTTGAAGCCGTAAATTTTGTTTACTTGTTTGCACTATTAAAACGATGTAGCCAAAGGTATGATGTATATTGAAATAATTTATACGCAGAAAAAACTTAGTGGGTTAAATAGATGTATAAAGATCTGACTACTAATAGATAACCTGCTTTAAAAAAGAAATATCCTATTAAAATACGAATAAATGCTAGAAACAAAAATATCCTCTACAAACGTTATAAACTAAGCCGTTTAGCCTTATTTTTGTACCACATTTAAAACGATTGTTTATGAATTTTGAATTTTCTGAAGAGCAAGAAATGATACGCCAAGCGGCAAGAGATTTTGCAAATAACGAATGTTTACCTGGCGTTATTGAAAGAGATGAATTACAAAAATTTCCGAAAGAGCAAATAGAAAAGTTAGCAGACTTGGGTTTTATGGGGATGATGGTAAAGCCTGAATATGGTGGTAGCGGAATGGATACCATTAGCTACGTTTTAGCTATGGAAGAAATTAGTAAGGTAGATGCTAGTGTAAGTGTTTGCGTAAGTGTAAACAATAGTTTGGTTTGCTATGGCTTACAAGAGTATGGAAACGAAGCTCAAAAACAAAAATATTTAGTACCACTTGCCAAAGGAAAAAAAGATGGCGAACTACATATTGGGGCCTTTTTATTAAGTGAGCCAGAAGCAGGTAGCGATGCAACTAGCCAACAAACTACAGCCGAAGATAAAGGAGATTACTATTTATTAAATGGCACAAAAAACTGGATTACAAATGGTAGTAGTGCAAGCACTTATTTAGTAATAGCCCAAACAGATGTAGCTAAAAAGCACAAAGGTATTAATGCATTTATTGTAGAAAAGAATTGGCCTGGAGTAGTAGTTGGTGCCAAAGAAAATAAATTAGGTATTAGAGGTAGTGATACACACACTATTTTATTTAACGATGTAAAAGTGCCAAAAGAAAACAGAATTGGGGAAGATGGTTTTGGTTTTACGTTTGCTATGAAAACTCTAGCAGGCGGCCGTATTGGTATTGCAGCGCAAGCATTAGGTATTGCAAGTGGTGCTTACGAAAGAGCCTTGGCTTACAGTAAACAACGCAAAGCGTTTGGTAAAGAAATTATGCTCCACCAAGCTATACAATTTAAGCTAGCAGATATGGCAACAAAAATTGAGTGTGCTAGATTACTTTGCTTAAAAGCGGCTTGGGAAAAAGACAACAAACTAGATTATACCTTAAGCAGTAGCATGGCAAAGGTTTTTGCAAGCGAAACAGCTATGTGGACGGCGACCGAGGCTGTTCAAATACACGGAGGTTATGGCTTTGTTAAAGAATATCATGTAGAGCGTATGATGAGAGATGCAAAAATTACCCAGATTTATGAGGGAACAAGTGAGGTGCAAAGGATTGTAATCAGCAGAAGTATTTTAAAATAATCTTTGATTTACGATTTTTAGATTTTTGATTTAATGTGCAATTTATGTTGCACATTTTTTCTATGTTAACTTTATACTTAACAATAAATAATATGGCAATTAATTTAGAAAAATATAAATCAATAATTAATGAATTAGATGGGAAAGCCAACCTAATTGCTGTAAGTAAAACCAAACCTATAGAAGATATACAAGCTTTATACGACCTTGAACAACGAGACTTTGGTGAAAACTATGTACAAGAATTGGTAGATAAATACGAAACTCTACCCAAAGATATTCGTTGGCATTTTATTGGTCATTTACAAAGCAATAAAGTAAAATACATTGCCCCATTTGTACATTTAATACATGGGGTTGATAGTTTGAGTTTATTAAAAGAAATAAACAAACAAGGGTTAAAAAATAACCGCATTATTGATTGCCTGTTACAGGTACATATTGCTAAAGAAGAAACAAAATTTGGATTTGATACCCACGAATTAGGCGAATTACACGAATTACACGAATTAAAAAACGTGCATATAATTGGACTAATGGGCATGGCAAGTTTTAGTTCAGATGAAAATTTAGTAAGAAAAGAATTTAAAAATTTGAAAGATATTTTTGATTCAATAACCCAACTATCAACTATCAACTATCAACTTTCAACTTTAAGCATGGGTATGAGTAGCGATTACAAAATAGCTATAGAAGAAGGAAGTAATATGATACGTATAGGCAGCTTATTATTTGGCGAAAGAAAGTATACTAAATAATTTGTTAAAATCTTAACAACCTCTATGGAATTTGGCACAGTTTTGCATTAGTACAATTAAAGCAATAACTTTACTATGTATTACGCAAACACTATGAGTGCATCATTCGAACTAGAAAAAAACAGAAAAGCTTTTTTATACACTGCCCTTATTATAGCAGTGCTATTACTTATTGCTATTTTTTTTAAGTGGCAGTTACCACAAAATCCTACTAAAATTGCTGAAGATTTAATTGAAATAAACCTTGGAAATTTTGATGAGGGCATGGGTGCTATTCAACCGTTAATTAAAGGTGATAAAGCACCAGACAATACACCAGCCGAAGATAATACTGCTGCTGCAAGTAATGATGAACCAGCAAAAGAACAGCCGGTAGAAGATAATAATGACGAAGACGCTGCGCCAATTACTAAGCCAGAAAAAGTTATCAAAACAACTACGGTTGCAAAAAATCCTACAACAGCGCCTACAAAAGTAAATACTACACCTGCAGTAACCCCTGCCCCAAAGCCACGTACACCAAAAATACCAGGCTACCAAGGCAACCCAGGTGGAACAGGTAATGGTGCTACAGAAGATAATGGTTATAAATACCAAGGAAATAAACCTGGCGGTAAAGGCGATGCTGGCGACCCTTCTGGTAACCCTGATAGTTATGGTAAAGATAAAGGCGGTAAAGTTGCCGGCGGCTCTTTACGAGTAAGCAAAGGCGACAGAAGAATTGTAAATAATTATATTTTTATGGGTGATTTACCCAAGGCTACCATTAATGCAGTAATAAAAGTTACTCCGGAAGGTCGTGGTACATTTGTAACCTTCGACAAAGGCTCAACAAGTAATGATCAACGTTATGCCAATGCCATTCGAAGCTATTTACCCAATATAATTTTTGATAAAGCCGATCATGAATCGGTTGTTACAGTTCCATTTAATTTTAAAGTGCAGTAATTTTTCTTAACACAGATTAAGAGGATTAAAATTCACAGATTTAATGAGATTATATTCTTATTATATTAATCTGTAAAAAATTGTGCCTATCTGTGTTTAATAATTGTACTATTAAAAACTTATTTTTGCCATCGTACATCTAACATCACACATCGTACATAAAATGACTTACCAACAAACCATAGATTATCTTTTTGCACAGCTACCTATGTTTAGTAAAATTGGTGCAGCGGCATACAAAGCCAATTTAGATAATACTATTGCTTTATGTACTTTTTTAGATAATCCACAACACAAATTTAAAAGCATACATATTGCTGGCACCAATGGAAAAGGAAGTACTAGCCATATGCTAGCAGCCATTTTACAACAAAACGGCTACAAAACAGGCTTGTACACATCGCCTCATTTAAAAGACTTTAGAGAACGTATAAAAATAAATGGCGAAGAAATTAGTAAGCAATTTGTAATTGACTTTGCACAACAAACAAAAACGCTTTCCGAAAAAATACAACCCAGTTTTTTTGAATTAACTGTAGCCATGGCGTTTGAATATTTTGCACAACAACAAGTTGATATTGCTGTAATTGAAACTGGCTTAGGTGGAAGACTAGATAGTACCAACGTCATCTCCCCTATTCTCTCCATCATTACAACTATTGGGTACGACCATATGAATATTTTAGGCGACACCTTAGATAAAATTGCTTACGAAAAAGCAGGAATTATAAAATCAAATACCCCCGTTATTATTGGCGAATATTTGCCCGAAACAAAAAATGTATTTGTACAAAAAGCTACTAACGAAAATGCTCCTATTTATTTTGTACAAGATGAATATATAACATCTAACATAAATTATACAGTTGATTATCTTTCATTAGATGTTACTAATACCACACACAACATTGCCGAACATTTTAAATTGGATTTAAATGGCATGTACCAAGCAAAAAATTTGTGTACCGTTTTATGTGCCGAAGGTATTTTAATGAATCAAGGTTTTACCTTATCTACCCAAAATGAAAAATTGGCTTTAGCCAATGTAAAAAAACTTACAGGCTTACACGGCCGATGGGAAGTAATTGCACAAAACCCAACCGTAATAATAGATGTAGCCCATAATGAAGACGGAATAAAACAAGTAATTGATCAGTTGTCCATAGTGAATAAGGATAGCTCCACTTACCACTTTGTTTTGGGAATGGTTAAAGATAAAGATGTAGATAAAGTGCTGTCTATCTTACCAAAAAATGCACATTACTATTTTAGTAATGCACAAATACCTAGGGCGTTACCACATGATGAATTAAAGCAAAAAGCTGCTGCACATAATTTAATAGGCAATAGTTTTAATGATGTGAATAGTGCAATTGCATCAGCCAAAGAACATGCAAAACCAAGTGATGTTGTAATAGTTTGTGGCAGTGTGTTTTTGGTGGGTGAAGTAAGTTATTAACTATTCACACTGGTTCTTTTCCCACTAACCATACCCTGTATTCGTAAGACACGAACGCAGGTATAACCAACAATAACATAGGGCAATGCTTGGGAAAAATATAAAGCAATAAAATTGAAATACCTTAGCACACGAAGCTCAGCAAGGGCATGAAGATTTTTGATAACAGTTAACTCATTATTTTTTAGCTTTATCAATCTTCCATATTGTTTGTAGCATCACATGCTGATATGCTGCATTTTAGCATCCTTCCAGATTAAAAAATAAGCTGGATACCCGAGAGTATCCAGCATTATCAAGAAGGGTTAGTAAACAATTTTATTTTGCCTTCACATCATCATTGGAAATATCCCTCACACAGATAAATTTGCCGTCACGCTTTTGCCAAATGGCCATGTACTTTCCTGTGTACGTCACTTTTCCTGTAGCGTCTTTACCGGTTGTTTTGCCAACTTCGGTAACAGTGTTTTCATCGCCAAACACATCCATTACATCGTAGGTAACCGTGGTGCCTTTTTCCTTTTTGGAAAGCGATGCTACAATATCTGCCCTGATAGCGGCTTTGCCTGACACTAATGGTTTGTTGTTGCTAAGGCCCACCGCATCATCTGCATAAAAAGCAGCGACGGCATTGGTGTCACGGGCATTGTCGGCAGTGGCCCAGGCGGTTTCAAGTGCCTGTATATCTGCTTTCAGTTTTACCATGTCGGTCTTGGCAGCGGCTTCCGTTGAAGGCTCAGTTGTTTTGGCTGCTGTTTTTTCTTCAGCTCCATTGCCACAGCCAATGGCGAAGCAGGTAAAGGCAACACAAGCTGCTGCCAGTTTAAGGGAATTTTTAGTTGTCATTTTTTGTTTGATTTATTAGTGAGTAAAAATTGAATATTATTGAAGAAAGTTAACCAAGAAATTTTGAACAGCTAATTATTCTTTTGTTGGTGCATAGGCCACTTTCATTTCTCCATTAAATGCTGCAGAAGGTTTTAAAAACCGTTCCCTCATTTTCATAAATGGCTTTTCAATACTGTAATGCAGCAGTAAGGAAAATGCCACACAAAAAAGCATGCAAAGCACAAACATCAAATTACTTTCTTTGGCTAAACCCCAATATGAAAAAAGTGTTTGCACCATTAAAATAACACCCATGTGAATGAGGTAAAGCGAATAGGAAAGCCTTGCAATCATAGATAGCACGCCAGATTTCCATTTGTACAAAAAACTAGTGGGCATTATGGCGCCCATCGCCAAACAACCAAAACCAATTGATACCAATGGAAAACCAATAATGGAGCGACTAAAACTATACGGGCTTTCACAAACAAAATAGGAAATGGATAATAACAGAACCCCTGCTGCAATTATTCCATTTGCATACTTTGATAACCGTGCAAAAGCCACCGGTAAATAATTATATAATGCTGCAATGCCAACACCTGCAATCAATCCATCTAAACGGCAGTAAGTAGGATAATAAATGGTGGATACCCATAATGACCTGTTATCAGTTCCATTAGTTTGAGGAAGATATATATTGTAATAGCTGTACAATCTTAGCAGTAACCCGGCCAAAAACAATACCAGCAGTAGGATACCTGCTTTTTTATACCAGCCTTGCTTAAGCAGTAATAAAAGTGTTACAGGAAGCAATAAATAAAAATGTTCTTCCACACAAAGCGACCATACTACACCAAATCCACGATGTGTTTCGAAGTTGGCTGCAAAATTTTGAGTAAAAGTTAAAAATTTCCAGAGTGGCGGCATTAATTGCGGTGCACTTAAAACCGGAAAAACAAAATACAATGCCAACACAAAATAATAAACAGGAAGAATGCGGAAGAACCGTTTAATATAAAACTCCTTCGTTGAAAACGAACCTTCTTTTTTTATTTGTGCAAACAGTTGTGATGAAATTAAAAAGCCGCTCAGTACAAAAAATAAATCAACACCTGTCCAACCAAATTTTAATACATCAGGAAACCATTCAGGATGCGGAAACCACCGTGGGTAATGAAAAAATATAACCATAATAACGGCTAAGGCTCTTAAAGTATCGAGACCATAATACGTTTTGTGCGTTTGGGGTTGTAAACTTTTTGTCATTGTTGTTTAATTTAGTTAATGTAGTTCTGTTACCATCATTTTTTTTCAGAAAACATATACTGGGAGTTTTTATTTCTTTTTCCAGCTTAATACAATTTCAGTTATGAGCAAAGGGATTGTCCAAGAAAACCAAATTACTGTGGGTCCTCTTTCCGCAAATTCTGGCATCAGGTTTTTCACGATAGTTAACCCATCAAGCCAACGGAAAGTTACAAAAGCAAACGTCACCACATAACTGCGTATCATCCATTCCTTGTGTTGAAGAATACGTCGTCTCATCACTGAAATATAGGCCATTGTTGCAGATGTAATCCATGCAAAAGCTAACCCTTGCAATCCAAAGGCCCAAGAAAAATTAACCCTATATGCACTTGTCCACGCTAAATACGTTGAGCTTATTGTCCCGATTAAGATTGCGGTTAAGTAAATTCGTCCCAACCACCTGTGAGTGGTCATAAATTTGTTTCGAAAGGCTTTCGAAAACTGGAATGGGCCAATTGCTATAGCTAACATACCACCTGAAATATGTCCTATGAGTGGCCACTTATAATTCCAATATCTTCCAAATGTTTCTTTATCCAATCCAAAATAAGGTAATGCATCATTTATTACAAACTTTCCTGCAAATAGAATAAGAAATAGGGTGATACCTAATCTCAAATAAGATTTTGGGTTAAGCTGGGTAGAAAGATTTAATTTCTCCATTGTTTTGATTATTTATCTTATTGAAAACTCTGTTCGCCTTTTACTAGCCACTGACCCTATTTGTATCATAAACCTGAATTAGGGTTAAGAAAAGAATAAATAGAGTGCTTTAAAATAGAAAAATGGAGGAGCAATTTTATTCACTCCCCCACTAGTTTAATGGTTATGGTTTGTTGTTTTATAGGTTATTTATTTTGAACTCAACTCTTTTTGAAAAAAAAGTAATTCACTCCAACTTTCATTTATAAATTCTACAGCATCTTTAGTGTATTGTGCGAAAGAGCCTACTCCATTTTCGGCTTCATAAACATCTTTAAATGGCTTGCGAAAGCCAGCTGCTTTTTCTTTTAAGCCTTGCTTATACCTAGTTACAATAGTGTACTGTTGAGGACCAGAGGAATTGGCTGAATAAACGGCTACGGTTTGACCCGATGCAATCCAAGCTTTTTTAAGTTTCTTAATCATATTCCAAACATCATCTCCATGACCAATTTTGGGGTATACATGGGAAACATTCATTTTATCTGAAAATTCTCCAAGCGCAACAGTACTTAACGAATCGCTGTAAACAGAATAACCACCAGATTGCTTATTGGTTAAATGGATGGCAATATTTTTATTCCAATCTAAGGTGTGCTCTGGTCCTAAATCACCCCTTGAATCTTCAGCTTCCCAGCTTGTTGGTCCTTCGGTAATATGGTAACCACCGAAATCTGGACCAGATTGAATGGCGAATACACGCCAATGGTTATTACCACTGTGGTATTTTTGTGCATGTGCCGCTAAAGCTTTTTCAAACTCTAACACTTTATCCATTTTTGGAAATACCCTTTGGGTAGAAATTACATTTTTTGTTTGTGCTATGCCCAAAGCTGGAATAAGCATTGCAAAAAGAAAACATAGTTTCTTGATGAAAAGAAATTTGTTGTTCATTTTAAGATGGTTTAATGGTTAATGAAAATTGATTGCTTCAAAAATTATATGTTGTAAAATTCAATAGAATTACAAATTTTAGTGAACACAAATCCGCCATAAAAGCCTAAATTTTCAGCAATTAATAGGACAAATTGTGCAGCGGTAGGATAATTTCAGCATTTTAAAAAAAACAGCATTACTTTATTTTATTAGATGTACTAAAAAAGTTAATTGCAATTATCTTTATACCTACATGCACAAAAGCCTTATTTATAAAATTCTATTTATCCTTTCATTTTTTTGCATGGGCTTTACTACCAATGCACAAAAAGAAAAAGGTTATGAGAGCATTTCCATAGCTGAAGGCTTATCGCAGGGTATGGTGTTTGATCTGTTGCAAGATGCTGAAGGTTTTATATGGGCAGCCACTAAAAATGGCTTAAACCGATACGATGGCTATGGTTTTAAAATTTTTACAAACGACCCCTATAATAACAAATCCCTTAGTAGTAATACGATTGTAAAATTATTTGAGGATAGTAAAGGCAGAATATGGGCAGGTACAGAAAATGCTGGAATAAATATTTATGATAAAAAAAGTGGGGTTTTTTATCGTATTACTCATAATCAAGCAAACTCTGCTAGCCTTTCCGGAAATGGTATTAGAGCTATTGAAGAATTACCCGACGGTAGAATCTTGATTGCCACCGATGCGGATGGACTTAACCTAGTAACTATTACTACTGATTTTTTAAAGAATAATGCTACACCCCTTATCACAAAATTTGCTTTGCCAAACAATA
The DNA here is from genome assembly GCA_031377245.1 of Bacteroidota bacterium. GTDB lineage: Bacteria > Bacteroidota > Bacteroidia > Chitinophagales > Chitinophagaceae > Ferruginibacter. The sequence goes on along the minus strand of JANMEU010000012.1, from coordinate 113,324 downwards.
CACAAGTATATGGTATGGGGAAAGATAAAAATGGAATAATTTGGATTGGGGGCATGGATGGGACCGTTTATAAGTTCAATGACAAAAACAATAGCTTTATATTGGAGCCTACAGGAAGGTTGTATAACAATGGGTTTCTAAATAAAGATGGTACTGTAGTTATTAACAACAACCTCTTCCTTGATAATGGGAAAGACATCCTTCCTTTATTTGATACCAAACGAATGCCAGAGGGCAATATCATTTTAAGGCCCAACACTGCGTTATGGGAGCTTCATCACCGAGAATATCATTTTTACGATATTAGCCGATGGGGGAAAAACAGCCTAGTAAACTGGAATGAAAAATTACCCATTGATACTACTGCAAGAATTTGTTATCCTTTTATTATTGATCGTTCTGGAATAGTGTGGAGTGGTTCTGTAGGTTATGGATTACGTAAATACAATACCAGCAATGGTATTTTTACAACACTTGTAAAAGGAAAAAGCGTACGATTAATTATTCCAACAGCAACCAATGACCTTTTTTGGGTTGATTATGGATATAAGTGGAGGCAAATAAAAAAAGACACACAAGTTGTAGATGCATTTAAAGCAATACCATCTGTAGAGCAAATTGATAATATTCTTATTTCTTCAAAAAATGATTACTGGATTAAAAGCGATAAAACAGGTTACTATGCCTACAACCCTATTACAGCATCGCTTACGGCTTATCCAAAAATAAATACAAATCAATCTTTTGGCAAAAAGCAACCTTTTTTAGAAGATAGCAAAGGAAATATTTGGTTGCCAGGGCAAGATGGGATGATTTCCATTTATAACAAGGCGGCCTACAAGCTAGATAGTATTAATATTAAAAAGAGAAGTGATAAAGTTTTATGTACCGCTTTGTTTGAAGATAAAGCAGGTACGTTTTGGATTGGCACTGAAAATGGCTTAGCAAAAATTGTACTTACAAACAATAGTATTTCAACTGCACAAGTACAATGGTTTTACAATAATAGTACTAACCGAAATTCGCTTAGCTATAATTTTGTTTCCCATTTTTTAGAAGACCCTTTTGAACCTGAAAAATATTTGTGGCTGGCAACAAAAGGCGGCGGCTTAAATAGGTTAAATAAACTAACTGGCGATTTTTTTCACCTCACAACAAAAGATGGGTTGCCAGATGATGTGGTGTATGGCATACTTTTAGATGACGTTGGTAATATTTGGGGCAGTACCAACAAAGGTATTTTTTGTTTAACCATATCAACTATTAATAAAGTAGTAGCCTATAATTTTAGAAATTTTACAAAATCTTCTGGCTTGCAAGATGATGAATTTAACACTGGAGCCTATGCAAAGTTGCCTAATGGTAATTTAGCTTTTGGTGGAGTAAACGGATTAAATATATTTAACCCAGCAACTGTTTTAAAAAGTGGATTTACACCAAATGTATTTATTACTACTATTTTAGTAGGCAATAAATCAGTTTTACCAAATGATAAAAATGGAGTACTACAAACCACCATTGAACAAGCAAAAGGTCTTACATTAAATTATTTACAAGATATTTTAACACTTGAGTTTTCATCGTTAGATTTTACTGCACCCAATCAAAATAAATACCGTTACCAATTAGTTGGTATAGATAAAGATTGGGTAGAAAGTGGAACAAGGCGAACAGCTACATATTTACACTTACCCTCGGGCAATTATATATTTAAAGTACAAGGCAGTAATAGCCAAGGGGTATGGAGTAACAAAATAGTTGAACTAAAAATTACTGTAAATCCACCATGGTGGCTTAGTTGGTGGGCATATATTTTTTATACCTTGTTAATTGGCATTGTGGTTAGAGGCTATTTTAAGTATAAAGTAAACAAAGCTAAACTACAAACACAATTAAATTTTGAACAGCAAGAAGCTAAAAGAGTAAAAGAACTAGATGCTTTAAAAACACAATTATACGCCAACATTACGCATGAGTTTAGAACTCCTCTTACCGTTATTTTAGGTATGGCTAATCAAGTAAAAAACAATCCTGAAAAACATTTGAATACTGGTGTAGATATGATTGTGCGTAACGGTGAAAACTTATTGAATTTGGTAAATGAAATGCTAGATTTATCAAAATTAGAAGATGGTAAAATGACCCTTCATTTAATAAATGGCGATATTATTAATTTTCTCCGATACATTGTGGAATCGTTTCAATCCTTAGCAGCAAGTAAGCAAAAGCAATTTCATTTTTTAGCCGATACCGATGAATTGTTTGTAGCGTATGATGCCGAAAAAATACGTCAAATTATTACTAACTTATTATCCAACGCACTAAAATTTACACCAGAATTAGGCAACGTATATGTGACAATTTCCAAACAAAACGATGTTAATAATAAGGTAACTACTTTAGTTTTAAAAGTAAAAGATACAGGTATTGGAATACCCGAAATACAGTTGCCGCATATATTTGACCGTTTTTATCAATTAGACAATAGCCACACTAGAAAGGCTGAAGGCACAGGTATTGGATTATCACTTACTAAAGAGTTAGTAAAATTAATGAACGGAAATATTGTTGTAAAAAGTCCGCCAGTTGGCGCTACAAAAGGCACAGAGTTTATTATTACCATACCTTTAACTAAAGTTAGTATTGGAAACCTAGATAACAGTATAAAACCTGTTATAAAAGAAAATAAAAGAGAGAGTATTGTAGAAGAAAGTGTAAATCACTATTCGGAAAAGAATAGTAGTAAAGCGCATGCAACCCCATTAATTTTATTGGTAGAAGATAATGTAGATGTAGTTGCTTATACTGCAAGTTGCTTACCCGAATATAAATTAGCAGTAGGTAAAGATGGTAGAGAAGGGTTTGACATTGCTGTTGATATTATACCCGATTTAATTATTACAGATGTAATGATGCCATTTGTAGATGGCTTTGAAATGTGCCGAAAACTACGACAAGATGAGCGTACTAGTCATATCCCTATAATAATGTTAACAGCAAAAGCAGATATGCAAAGCAAATTAGAGGGGCTTGAAAAAGGGGCAGATGTATATTTAGAAAAACCTTTTCATAAAGAAGAACTGCTATTAAGAATAAAAAAATTATTAGAACTTAGAAAAAATTTACAGAACTACTATAGCAAACAAATAGGTTTAATAGATACGGAGGAAACTTTACCTAAACTAGAAGCTGAACCTATTTTTGAGGAAAAAGCTGAGCATGAATTTGTAAAAAAAGTACGAGAGTTAGTGGAGTGTAATTTTACCAATTATGAATTTAGTGTAGAGCAATTATGCAAATTAATATTTATGAGCCATTCTCAACTTCACCGCAAGCTGGATGCCTTAACGGGTTGCTCACCAAATAAATTTATTAGAACAGTTCGTTTAAATAAAGCTAAAGAATTATTAACCAACCCAGCTGTAAGCATTGCTGCCATTGCATTAGATTGTGGCTATAACGATGCAGGCTATTTTGCAAGAGTATTTAAACAAGCGTATGGAGTAACACCACAAGAGTGGAGGGTGAATAAAATTGGCTAAGCTTATTTGAGATAATTCAATCCATAATGCAAACAACTAACATGCAAAGCCTGCACAATTTCATTATCTTTTAATAGCTGTTTTACTTCATTAATGGTTAATAAAATAATTTCTATTTGCTCGTTATCGTCTAGTTTTTGTTGGGTCGTTTTTTTGCCGCCAGTTAGCAAAAATAATTCAGTAAAATTATTGAGTATACCAGGGTTGGCCGCTACTCTACCTAAATGTTGTACGTTGGTAAAACTATACCCTGTTTCTTCTAACAACTCTCGTTGTATAGCCTGTTCGGGTTTTTCGTTTTCATCAATAAAGCCACCTGGCAACTCATAAATAACTTGCTCAATTGGGTGGCGGTATTGTTTTACTAGTACTATTTTATCATCCTCTGTAACAGCTACTGCACAAACACAATTTGGTAACTCCACTACATAATAAGGGTTTACTAAATGGCCGTTGGGCATTTCACACACATCTTCTTTTGCAGTAAAATATGGGTGCTTACTTATGTATTTCGAAGAAATTTTTTTCCAGTTCATAAACCACAATTATATTTTTTGCCACAGATTTCACAGATTAACACAGATAATTTGTGAAAATCTGTGTAATCTATGGCTATTCCCAGCCCTTATTTTCTTTTAATGTAGTTATATGTGCTAAATGATGACGGCTATGCCAAGCATACATTCCTAACAAATACCAAAGTGTCATTTGTTTTTGCGTAGCAGAGTGCACAATAGTTCTATCCCACTCCTGTTGCGTAATATTTTTTAGTACACTTACCCAGCGTTTATGTAACGCATGAATAATAGTTAATGAAATGTTTATAGGTTGTTCACTTGTATCTGCCATTGTTGCCCACAACTGTTCTTCGTACGATTTTATAGTTGGATTAATTTCTGTTAACCCTAGTTTAAAACGTATGTAGGCATTCATATGGCTATCGGCAATATGGTGTACAAGTTGGTTTAACGTCCAACCACCTTCACGATAGGGCGTTTGTATTTGTGCTGCATCCAAATTTTGTAGGGCATACTCCATTTTTTGCGGAAGTGTTTCAATATCTATCAACCATTTTTTTAATTGGTCGGCAGAGTAGCTTTGTGGTTCATATTTGCCTATTGGGTATTGGTTTTCTTTCATTTTGTTGCACTCCCGTTTTTATTATAGTTAACTTTTTAGTAAATGTTACTTAATTAAAATTATCGTTTGTTATTTAATTTTATTGTTTTGGTACAAACGGATTTATCCCTTCCAAACTAATTTCAAAAACTAATGTACTACCAGCAAATTTCCCATTTTTACCTTCATCGCCATAAGCTAAATCGCTAGGAATAAAAACTTTCCACTTATCGCCTATACGCATTAATTGTAAAATTTGTGTCCACCCTCGTATCACATTTGTTATTTTAAAAGTAGCCACCCTACCGTTTTTATACGAATTTTCAAACTCAACTCCATCAATATACATTCCAATATAATTTACTACTACAGAGTCTTCTTTGCCTTGTACAGCAGTAGGCATAGCCGCTGTAGCTTCGCCAGATTTTATAATTTGGTATTGCAACCCATTTGGTAATACTTCTACTCCTTTCTGTTTTTTATTCTCGGTTAAGAATATAGCGCCCTTTGCTTTTTCATTCTTAAGTTTTTCTTTTCTAAAAACCTCTAGTTGAAATTGTAAACTCATACTAATTTCTTGTTGTGTTAATAAAGATTTTTTATTGGCAAAAACATCTTCCATTGCCTTTTTATAAATGGCCATATTTACCTTGCCAATATTTTGTTGCATCATATTAGTGGCCACATTGTAGCCAGCCGCATAGCTAAAACTATCCAATAAATTCTTTAATAGTGGGGGGGCTTTTTTTACAGGCTTTTGTGCTACTAGGCATAAACTAAAAAAACAAGTTACGGTTACGAATACTACCTTTTTCATACTACTTTACTCTTCTTTTTTATTATTAATTTTTTTAGGATTCTCTTAAATCTTTACCGGTAAGGTGTATAAATACATCCTCTAGGTTAGCTAATTTTACTTGCTTTGGTCGCTCAAAACCAGTTGCAACTAATTCATCAATCATTTTATCGGGGCTATTCAACGAAATTATTTTACCCTCATCCATAATGGCTATTCTATCGCAAAGCTGCTCGGCTTCATCCATATAATGTGTGGTAATAATTACTGTTGTTCCTTTACTTTTTATATCTTTTATTAAATCCCATAAATTCCTTCTAGCCTGCGGATCTAAGCCTGTTGTGGGTTCATCTAAAAAAATAATTTTTGGTTTATTTATTAAGGTGGTGGCAATAGAAAAACGTTGCTTTTGGCCACCGCTCAACTCTTTAAATTTATTTCTTGCCTTATCTTCTAAATTAACCAATTTTAAAAATTCCATTGGCTCTACTTTTTGGTTATACAAGCCTGCAAACAACTGAATTAACTCCATTAAATTTAGCCCAGGATAAAAACCCGAGGTTTGCAATTGCACACCAATAATTTTTTTTATGGCACCAGTATTGGTATCTAAATTTATTCCATCTACAATTATTTCTCCACTTGTTTTATCCCGTAGGGTTTCAATAATTTCGAGTGTAGTACTCTTACCAGCCCCATTTGGCCCTAGCAATCCAAATATTTCGCCTTCATAAACATCAAACGAAATATTTTTTACTGCATTAAAATTGCCATAATTTTTTACTAAATTTTTTACTGAAATAATTATGTTATTCACTTTTTTTAAGTTTACTTTTTTTAGCGTACGATTCCAATTCTTCCATCATTAATTTACTACCAATAAACATGGGTGTTCGTTGGTGTAATGCTGTTGGCATAATATCTAAGATAGGCTGTACACCATCCGTAGCAACCCCTCCAGCCTTTTCAACAATAAAGGCCATTGGATTACACTCGTATAATAAACGTAATTTTCCTTTGGGTTTATCTGTTGTACCTGGGTACATAAAAATTCCTCCTTTTATTAAATTACGATGCACATCTGCCACCATACTTGCTACATAACGTTGCGTATATGGTCCACCGGTTGTTTCATCCTTTTTTTGGCAAGCAGTAATATATTCCTTAACCGACTCTTCATATCTAAAAAAGTGGCCATGATTTACTGAGTATATTTTACCCAATGGAGGGCAAACAATATCGGGATGGCTCATGGTAAACTCTCCAATAGAAGGATCTAATGTAAAACCATTTACACCTCTTTTGGTTGCATAAACTAACATTGTACTACTTCCATATATAACATACCCAGCAGCTACTTGCTTATTACCTGGTTGCAAAAAATCTTCTTTAGTTGCAGGTTTGCCTAACTCACTAACTCTTCTATACACACTAAAAATTGTACCTATAGAAATATTCACATCAATATTTGCACTACCATCTAAAGGATCAAATAAACAAACATATTTACTATTATTACTTATCGGATCATCAAAAATTAGAATATCATCTAACTCCTCACTACCAATACCTGCACAACTAATACCATGGCGTAACACCCCTACATATTGATTGTTTGCATAAATATCTAGCTTTTTTACCTCTTCTCCTTGAATGTTAATATTACCAGTATCGCCTAAAATATCTACTAATCCTGCTTTATTCACTTCAACATTAACTCGTTTACTAGCTAGTCCAATATCTCTTAAAAGCCCCGCTAACTCACCTGTAGCTTGAGGAAAATCCCTCATTTGCTGAATGGTGAATTCATCTAAAGTTTGTACTCTTCTATTGATTTGCATAAAACAAGTTTTATTATGTATCTAACATTTAAATTTGCATTTCAAAAGTAACAAAAATAAATAGGAAATGAGCTATACAAAATTGAAGTTGAGCTACATTTTTTGATGTGTTTGCCTAAAATTGGGCAAATTATATGAAGCAAATAAAAATAATCAAAACATATGAACGTTTTTAAATTTGGTGGTGCAAGTATTAATAGTATTGAGCGAATAGAAAATGTAGGAAAAATTATTAAATCCTTTGGAGCAGATAAAATTTTAATTATCATATCTGCAATGGGTAAAACCACCAATGCACTGGAAAAAGTAGTAGATGCTTTTTTTGCAGGTAATCAAAAAGAGGCTTTAGACCTTTTTGAAGCTATAAAAAATGAGCATAATTATGTACTACAACAATTAGTAAAAAAAGAGATTACAAGTTTAAAAGATTTTTACACGGAAATTGAATGGCTGTTGCATGATAAACCTTTAAGAGCATATGATTATTATTACGACCAAATTGTATGTTGTGGAGAGTTGTTAAGTACTGCATTAGTTAGTGCCTACTTTAATGAAATTGGGATTGCAAATAATTGGATAGATGTAAGAGATATTTTACGGACTGATAATAATTTTAGGGATGCAATTGTGGATTGGGATTTTACTCAAACTAAAATAACCGAAACTATTGTACCGCTTTTTGAAAAAACTAACCTAGTACTTACACAGGGGTTTATTGGTGCTACAGATGAAAATGAAAGTACTACATTAGGAAGAGAAGGAAGTGATTATAGTGCGGCTATTTTTGCAAATATGCTAAATGCTAAAAGCCTAACTATTTGGAAAGATGTAGAAGGGGTAATGAATGCAGACCCAAAAGAATTTGCCGATGCACAAATTATTAATTATTTAAGTTACAACGAGGTAATTGAAATGGCCTATTATGGGGCGCAAGTTATTCATCCAAAAACAATAAAACCTTTACAAAACAAACAAATTCCTTTATATGTAAAATGTTTTTTAAACAAAGCCTTGCCCGGTACAACTATAAATAATAAAGTTGCTCATAATTTGCCCCCCATTATTGTAGTAAAGCACCAACAAGTGTTACTACAGCTAAGTAGTAAAGATTTTAGTTTTGTAGGCGAAGCTTATGTAAGCAAATTATATGAGTTGTTTGCAGCATTAAAAATAAAACCAAACCTTACTCAAAATGGTGCAATAAGTATTTTATGTTGCCTAGATGACAAGCCTGATAAAATTGAAAAATTAGCTTTATCTGCTGCAGAATATTTTGATGTATTGGTTGAAAAAAATTTAACGCTGCTTACCATTCGCCATTATACCAAAGAAAAATTTGATGCGTTAACAAAAGATAAAAAAATACTACTAACGCAACGAACTACAGAAACAATACAGGCATTGTTGCAATAAAAAGTTGACACAAAAGTTTTCTTAATTATTTTTTCGGTATTTCCCAATGATACAATTCATCGGTTTCATTAATTTTTACAAACCCATTTTTTTGTAAAAGGGAGTAGGATGCCACATTATCTTTATTGGTAGAAGCAGCAATTAATTTAACAGCAGGCTGCTCAAAAGCCCATTTGATAATGCCTTGAACAGCTTCTTTCATAAACCCTTTGCCTTGGTACGACTCGTAAATTCCATAACCAATTTCTACTTTTCCATCAGCATCTGTTTCGCCTACAAAACAAATATCGCCTACCATTTTATTTTCTGCTTTTACAATAATTGTCCAAAGTGTATTAAAAAGATAATTTTTTGAACTATTGGCTACATTGGGCAAAATTGTTTGTTCTAAGGCTTCTTTTAGCTCTATCGAAATTGTACGTTCGGTGGGGTTTAACCCCATATCAATATACAAGGAGCTATTGCAGTTTATGTACTTAACTAATTGCGGATAATTAAGCGGTTTTAATAAAAGCCTTTCTGTTTCAATCATTAGTTTATAGTAAGTGTTTTTAAAACAGTGGCCCTTTAATAAATTGCTTTATTACCACATCTTTATCTGTAATAATTTTAAGTACATATTGCCCCATCATATAATTTAATAAATTTATGTTTACAATATTTACACCTAGCACTAAATTTTCTGCTTTGGAGTATAGTAAGGCACCTTTACTATCGTAAATTAATACATAAGCACTCGTTTTAGAGGGCGAAAAAATTTCTAACGTTGCATCAATAACAACAGGGTTAGGGTAAAATTTAAGGGTTAATTTATCGCTGGTACTATCTGTAAACGAAACTACATTAGAGTAAATAATTTGATTCCCTGCTTTTATTAATTTAGCCCTATACATTGCTTTTTTACGAAGCAAAACTGGATCAGTATAATTATATAAAAAGCCATTATTATTATTTTGTGTAGCAATATCTTCATACAAACCATTTTCTACAGAGCGTTGTAAAATACATTGTTGCACATTGGCATTATCAATTAACTGTGCTGTTAAATTATAATTGTTTAATTGGCGAGTACCCGAAAGTGTTAGTATTGTGGTAATAGGTAAAATACTTGAACATATTAGAGAAGAATCTTTTAAAGGAGCTAAAGCAAAATTAAAAAGGGTTGTACCTGTGGTTCCGCTGGTTGCCCCATTTGCACTACCCGTACAAGATAATCCAGAGAAGCCAATTATTCCATTAGCACCAGCTTCAGCAGTAGTTGTAACGGTTGCAGGTAAGCTGCTATTTTTTAACCAAACAACACCTCCACCGCCACCGCCGCCTGGGCCACTGCAATTATTATTACCAACGCCCTCGCTATTACAACCCTTGCCCCCTTTAGCTTCTACATTAAGTGTGCTTCCACTAAAAGAATTTACATTTAAAATTACTGTACCACCTGCTCCACCTCCACCTGCGCCATCGCTCCAACTATAATCGTACCAACCATTTGCAGCAGTTATAAATCTGCTACCTGTAACACCATTTGCTACAATTTTATTATCACTTGCTGTTGAAGAATTAGCAATTATTTCAGTTGCATTTATGTAAACTATACCGCCACCATTTCCACCACTCATTCCATAACCATCATTATCGTGCCCACTACCTCCACCACCACCCATAAAAATTTTATTTTGAATGCCTATTCCACTGTATCCATAGGTATTCAATGCTAGGCCGCCTAAACCTGGCGTATTTGATTTACAACTGCCATTGGTTTTATCTCCACCTCTTCCTCCACTACCAAAATTACTACCACCTCCACCACCAGCATTATGGTTATTTCCTCCGCCCCCACCGCTTGCTTGTTTACCTCTTGCCCCATCCTTTAAGGTGACATAATCAGCTATGCCTTCTCCCTTTTTTCCCCCTTGGTTAATCGCATTTTCATTTGCAGGATAAAAATAACCAGTCTCTCCATTTGTTACTGCACAAGGAAATAAATATTTAATACAATCGCCTCCATTAAAACCTAAGCCACTTGCAAAAATAGGTTTGTTAATAGTAAGAGTACCCGTTACATCTAAAGCAATTACACCTCCTGTGCCTGTAGTTCTATTCCATTGTTGCGCTTTTAAGGTATCCGTTACTGTGGCATTGGTTAATTTTGGCATAATAACTATTTGCACATAACCTGTAGGGTTATAAAATTTATTTATTTTTCGTACCAATACCATGGTGTCTGATAAAAAACCACAAATTGTATTTATTTCATAATTACCTGCGTCATTAATAGCGTTAATATTTCCAAAAGAGGACGAATTTGTTTCATCAATCGAAGCGCCCTTCATTTGAATAATCATTAATTTATTTCCCACGTATTGCCCAAAACCACTAACATTGGCCAGTTTAAGTAAGCCCTTAGCTGTATCTACCGCCAACACTTTACTGTACACATTTACAATACCCGAAATGTTTTGTGCTAAAGATGGTGTAATAAAAAAAAATAAAAGTATGGTGCTAAGTTGAAGCTTTTTCATATCTATATAAAGTTAATGTAATATACATTATTATTAAAGACGGATGAGCTTATCAAAAAGTTGTACTAGTTAACTAAATATTCTCCTTGTGCTGTTACTAATAAAATGGGTAGATTTTTTTTTGCCTCAAAATAATCAAAAACTTGCTTCATACTTGAAGAAAATTTTTCTAGCGAAGGATTATTTTTTATAGCTTCTTGCAAATACTCTTCTGATTTTTTTTGATTAAACTTTACCGGATAAATATGCACAGGAATAAACTCTTGTCCGGCATCTTTAGCATAAGATGTTAGTACATATACTTCCTCAATGGGCGCATCTGAAATTGCCAAACAGCCTGTGCTTACACAATTTCCATGTATATATATAGCACTACCGGGTTTTGTGGCATCACTTAAAATTTTATCCGACTCATTTGGATAATTTATACCTAAGGATAAATGATAATTACTATTTGGATTAAATTCGTTGATATGGTAAAAACCTTCGGGCACTTGAAAATCGCCTTCAAAACGTTTAGGGCCTATTGAGCCACTTTGCATACAAACTTTATAGGATTTAAATAATTTGTATGGTTCTTTTTTATCTCCCTTTACCCATACTTCTAATTGCTTGTCATACTTAAAGGAGCGAATGTAAACGTATTGAGGAGGCCAGCTTAATTTTTTAGCCTCAAACTGTTTTTGTAGGGTATCTTCAAATTTATTAAAAGCAAGCGATGATTTTGGAGCAGCTTTTTGAGTTTCCACAAAGGAGCCCTGAGCAATAGATACATTGCAATAAAAAGTAACTAGCGTAAGTATGAACAAAAGGTTTTTCATGTTCCAAATCTTATTGTAAAAATAACCCTTTTGATTAAAATAATTTGTTAATCCATTCTATTATAAATTACCTCTTGCATCTTGTTCTCTTTCTAACGCCTCAAACAATGCTTTAAAATTACCTTTCCCAAAACTTTTTGCTCCCTTGCGTTGAATAATTTCAAAAAACAAAGTAGGCCTATCTTCCAATGGTTTGCTAAAAATTTGTAACAAATAACCTTCCTCATCTCTATCAATTAAAACACCTAGTTTTTGCAATGGGGCTAAATCTTCATCAATTTTTCCAACACGTTCTAACACCGTTTCATAATAACTCGTTGGTATATTTAAAAATTCAATTCCACGTTTTTGTAACTCGGTAACGGTACTAACAATATCGGCTGTAGCAATAGCCACATGTTGTACCCCTTCGCCATTATAAAAATCTAAATACTCTTCTACTTGGCTTTTCTTTTTTCCTTCGGCAGGTTCGTTTATAGGAAATTTTACAAACCCATTTCCATTACTCATCACCTTGCTCATTAAGGCACTATACTCTGTGCTAATATCGTTATCATCAAAACTTAAAATATTTTTGAACCCCATTACATCTTCATAAAATTTTACCCAAGGGTTCATTTGGTTCCAGCCAACATTTCCTACACAATGATCAACATATAAAAGCCCAGTTGATGTTGGGTTGTAGTTACTCTCCCATTTTCTAAACCCAGGCATAAAAAAACCCTTGTAGTTATTACGTTCAACAAAAACATGCACCGTATCTCCATATGTATGTATACCACTTAACACCACTTCGCCATCATTATCGTTTAATGTGGTTGGTTCTAAATAAGATTTTGCTCCACGTTTTGTAGTTTCTTGCCAAGCACTTGTAGCGTCATCCACTTTTAAGGCTAACACTTTTACTCCATCGCCATGTTTATAAATATGGTCTGCAATTTCGTTATCCCCTCTTAAAGGTGTTGTTAATACAAAGGTTAATTTGTTTTGACGAATTACATAACTCACTTTATCTTTTACGCCTGTTTCGGGCCCTGCATATGCAAGGCTTTGAAAACCAAAAGCGGTTTTATAAAAGTGTGCTGCTTGTTTGGCATTACCTACATAAAACTCTACATAATCTGTTCCTTGTAAAGGTAAAAAATCGGCAGCAATGGTATTTGGTATAGTTGGTTCAATTAAAGTTGACATAACCTAAAATTTAAAATGCACTAAAAAAAGTATGTATTGATAGAAGATACTAAGATCAAAATGTGGGCAAAGCGTAAACTTTTAGTAAGCCACCACACTAGATTTGGTTGAGGTTTTATCATCCATAGCCAAAACCTCCATTAACAAATTGTACTGGCAGCGTTCGTCGGCAAATAATTTATGTGGATAATCAGGCGTCATTTGTAGAAACAAAGATAACAAAATTTTTATCACTTACTTTGATACATTCTATATTTGCCCAATGAAGAATATAGGTATTTTAGGAGGGGGCCAACTTGGAAGAATGCTACTACAAGCTGCTGCAAATTATCCGGTACAAACTTTTTTAATGGAAAACGATGATCATTGCCCAGCTGCACATCTTTGCCATCACTTTGTAAAAGGCGATATTAAAAATTTTGGAGACGTTTATAATTTCGGAAAAAATTTAGATGCCCTAACTATTGAAATTGAAAGTGTAAATGTTGAAGCCTTAGAAAAACTAGAAAGTGAAGGTGTAAAAATATACCCTAAACCTGCTGCACTAAAAACAATAAAAAATAAAATTTTACAAAAACAATTTTATAAACTAAACGAAATACCCACAAGCGAATTTATTGTTACCCAAAATGCTTCAGAAGTTAAAGAACATGTTAACTTCTTACCAGCAGTACATAAAATTGGCGAAGGTGGTTACGATGGTAAGGGTGTTCAATTACTAAAAACAAAAGAAGATAGTACAAAAGCGTTTAACGAACCTGCCATTTTAGAAAAACTAGTTACTATAAAAAAAGAAATTGCTGTAATTATTGGTGTTGCAGATAATGGCGAAAATGCTTTATACCCTAGTGTTGACATGGTTTTTGACCAACGGTTAAATTTATTAGACTATCAACTTAGCCCTGCCGATTTACCAGATAAAGTTTTATGGAAAGTTGAAGCCATTGCCTTAAAAGTTGTTAAAGATTTAAAAAGCCCAGGCATTTTTGCAGTAGAATTATTTGTAGATATGGATGATAATGTTTTAGTAAATGAAACTGCCCCAAGGGTGCACAACAGTGGCCATCATACCATAGAAGCAAACTACTCATCGCAATTTGATATGCTTTGGCGAATAATGTTGGGTTACCCCTTAGGAAATACCGAGCCTATTTTAGGTGCCGCTATTGTAAATTTGATAGGAGAAGAAAACTATACGGGCAATGCCCATTATGAAGGGTTAGAAGAAGTTTTAAAAATTGATAATGTATTTGTACATATTTATGGTAAAACTCAAACCAAGCCCGGCCGAAAAATGGGGCATGTAACTATTTTAAGTAACGAAAAGCAAGAGCTTATTCATCAAGCTAATAGAATAAAGCATACTTTAAAAGTAATTTCAAAATAGAAAAATTTATCTTTACAAAAAAAACACCATGACAAACCCCTTGGTTGGTATAATTATGGGTAGCGATAGCGACCTAATTATAATGAACAACGCTGCTTTAATTTTAGATGAATTTAATATTGAATATGAAATAACTATTGTATCTGCCCACAGAACGCCACACCGCATGTTTGACTATGCTAGTAATGCAAGAGATAGAGGTATACGAGTAATTATTGCTGGTGCTGGAGGTGCTGCTCATTTACCCGGAATGATTGCTGCTATTAGCATTTTACCTGTTATTGGTGTACCCATAAAATCATCAAATTCAATCGATGGATGGGATAGCATTTTATCTATCCTACAAATGCCAAATGGAGTGCCTGTTGCAACTGTTGCATTAAACGGTGCAAAAAATGCAGGTATATTAGCAGCAGAAATGTTGGCTATTGCTTACCCATCTATTACCGAAAAACTAAAAGCACACAAACAATTTTTAAACGATGAGGTAATGACCAAAATTGAAGTTTTAAAAGAAAACGGAGATTTATAAACTACCCCTATAAAAATTAAACCATGAACCGTCGTTCGTTTATACATAACTCGTTATTTACAATAGGTGCCCTAACTATTGCACAACAAAAAGTATTTGCAGCGTTAAAAATAGATGCTTGGAAAGTTACCATGCTAACCGAAAACATTGGTATTTTTTCAGAAAAAGGAGGTACTATTCTTTTTCATTTATCCAAAAAAGGGATTGTGGTGGTAGACACTCAATTTCCTGATACTGCTTTACACTTAATTGATGAATTAAAAAAGAAAACCGAAAAGCCATTTAAGCTTATTGTAAATACGCACCACCACGGCGATCATTCATCTGGTAATATTGCTTTTAAAGATTTAGTAACTACTGTTATTGCACATCAAAATTCAAAAATAAATCAAGAGGCTGCAGCTAAAAAAAATAAAACCGAAGACAAACAACTATACCCCAACAAAACGTTTACAACAAAATGGAGTAAAAAAATGGGTAAGGAAAAAATAACCCTTCATTACTTTGGTGCAGGCCATACCAATGGCGATAGTTTTGTGCATTTTGAAAAAGCTAATATTGTACACACGGGTGATTTAGTTTTTAATCGTCGCCACCCTTATGTTGACAAAACTGCTGGGGCTGATATAAAAAGTTGGATAACGGTTTTAAATAAAGCTACCTCTACATTTAATGATACTACAACTTATGTTTGTGGACATTCAGCAACGGGCTACCCTGTTGTTATTAATAAAGAAGATATAAAAGCCTTTGCTAACTATTTACAAAAAGTGTTAGATTTTACACAACAACAAATTACTGCAGGCAAAACAAAAGAAGAAATATTGAAAGCAACATTTATACCCGGTGCCGAGGAGTGGAAAGGCGATGGGATAGAAAGGCCGCTGACAGCAGCTTATATGGAGTTAACTACAAAATAACGTAACTTTGTTAGCAACTATTTTTTTTCGCAAACTTGTCATTTCTACAATAGGAGAAATGACAGAATAATGTTTAGTATAAATTACATACCTCAGCGCATCTCCACCTTTGCGGTATTACTAAAAATCATTTCTGTTGTATCAATTTCTCCAACACAAAATAAACTGCTGGGCAAAAGGTGCTATTTTTTTGGGTAAGGCTTGGTCGTTTTAACAACACATCTTCATCTGTGTAGGGAAATCTGGCACAATCACTAGGGCGTACTTCGTAAATGCTACAATAATTATCTTGGCCTAAAAAACTACAAGGTTTTGTTTTTAACACATGATCGCCTTCGCTATCTACAAATAAATATTGATTTATAAAATCGCCATCTTTCATTTTTAAATGTTTGGCAATACGTTTAATATCGGGTGTTTTAAACCGTGGCGAAAATCCTTTACAGCAATTACCACATTGTAGGCAGTCAATTTTTTCAAATGCTTCATCATGCAGGGCTGGTAATGCCTTTAGTACTTTATTTTTATTAGCACGTAGTAAAAATTGTTTGTACACTTTTTGATGATCGGCCGATTTTTTCTCCCAATCTTGTAATAAAACATCTTCCATACTGCAAATATCGTTTTAATTAACTGCTTACTATAATTGTGTGGAATGAAAAAAAAAATTCTTTGTCATTTCAACGATAGGAGAAATCTAGTAGCTTGTTTATTTATTGGGTGATAGATTTCTCTTATCGTCGAAATGACAGAAAAAAGTGAAGCATTTCTTTATATATTCGTGGCTTTAGTGCCATTAGTGGCAACTAAAATCCACGTGGTGGATATAAAAATTATTCGTATTAAGTAATTTCAGTTATTTTGTACAAAATTTTAAACTATGCTACAGGTAATTGTTCCCTTAGACTTTTCTGAAACATCTTTAAATGCTGCACACTATGCTTGTGCTATGTACAAGGGAAGAACGGATGTAACTATACTATTATACCATTTTTACGCTGATGATGAAGAAATTGCAATAGCTCAAAATTACTTAACTAGTTTAAAAACAGAGTTACTTGCTGTAGCACCTAATATAGAAACGTATGTTGAAAGTGGTGATAATTTTATAGATAGCTTATCGGCTTATGCACATATAAAAACGGCTTATATGATAGTAATGGGCTTAACAGGTAAAACAGGTTTAGCTCAACGTTTTTCGGGTAATAACACCTTAAAAATGGTCGAGAAAAATGTTTGCCCAGTATTAATAGTCCCCGAAAAAGCTACATACACCAAAATTGAAAATGTACTCATAACATCCGAAATGAAATATGTGGAGGAAAGCCCTACCCTATTAGCTGTAAAAAATGTATTGAACGATTTTAAACCAGCTTTACACATTTTAAATGTAGATGATAGCCATTATATTTCCTTAACAAAATCCTTTAAAGAAGAACGAGATAAAATGGAAGAACTATTGGCAGAATATAAGCCAGAGTTTTACTTTATGCGTTTATACGACTTTCACGAAGCGGTAAATATGTTTACCGAGGATAAGGATATTGATATGATCATTATTGCCCCTAAACACCATAGTTTTTTCGAACGTTTGTTTAAAACGCAGCACACTAAAAAAATGATTTACCAAAGCAAGGTGCCTGTGTTGGCGGTTTATGAGTAAATTGGTTTTGTGAGATTGGGGAGCAGTGAGAAATTTCCAACAATTTTTTTTAGCGATTAATCAACATGTACAATTTTGTAGGATAGTTGAGTTCGTGTAATATTGTGTTGCCTACAAACGTATCGAACTTTTACCCCAAAACTATGACAGAAAAAACACTTCATAAACTTTTAACATATTTGATTGCGACAGTTTGGATTGCAAACGGACTTTTTTGTAAAGTTTTAAACCTTGTATCACGACATCAAGAAATTGTTTCAAGGATTTTGGGGGCAGACAATTCTCGAATTCTGACAATTTTAATTGGACTTTCAGAAATTTTTATGGCTATTTGGATTTTAAGCAAAATTAGAACCCAATTAAATGCAATTGCTCAAATTGCAATTGTTGCAACAATGAACACACTTGAATTTATTATTGTTCCAGACCTTTTGCTTTGGGGTAAATTAAATTCGTTATTTGCATTTATCTTTATTCTTGTTGTTTATTTCAACGAATTTTATTTGAACAAAAAATTTTCTCAACAAACATAATATGCTTTCATTTCTTAAAAATCATCCTTTTGCGGTTAAAGCATTTTTTGAAAGTTCAACAGTTTTGACTTTTGCTGTTCCAAAAGAGCAAATTGAAAATCTTATCCCAGAATGTTTGACACTTGATACATTTCAAGACAAGTGGGCTTTCATTGCAGTTGCAATGGTTCAAACAAAAGACTTACGACCAAAAGGTTTTCCTAAATTTATGGGCAACGATTTTTTTCTTATAGGTTATCGTGTATTTGTTCGGTACACAACCAATGCAGGAAAAAATTTACGTGGATTATACATTTTAAAATCGGAAACCGACAAAAAAAAAATGGAATTTATGGGAAATTTTTTTACCCATTACAATTATACAACAACTGATATTCAACAAACAGAACATGACAAAACGAAAGAAATTAGTTCGATAAAATCAAACTTTAAATTAATATTAGATAAATCCGAAGAAAACATTTCATTACCTGAACATTCGCCATTTGCAGATTGGGCAGCAGCAAGAAGATATGCAGGGCCTTTGCCATTTACATTTACTTACAACAAAAAAACTAAAGAAGTTTTAATCATAGAAGGAGTTCGACAAAATTGGACTCCAAATCCAGTAAAAGTAATTGATTATGACTTTGAGTTTTTGCGAACTTTAAAACTTCAAAACCCTGTTTTGGCAAATGCGTTTGTAATTAGAAATATTCCTTACCAATGGAAAAAAGGCAAAATTGAATTATGGAAATAAAAAGACGAAATTTTCAAGGAGTATTAAATATTTTGAGCTTTAATAGACATTTTTATGTGTTTGGCTTAATGGCTTTGACTTTAATTATCATAAGTTTTTTGACTTTTAATTGGTCAACTTTTTTGCTTTGGATTTTAATTTTTGCGTTTTTGTACGGCCTTATTATGCCATTAATTATATCGGCTTATGTTTACGATTTTTCAGGATATTATAATTTCGATTGGTTGAAAAATTACAATTTTACAGACGCCGAAGGAAAACAAATTTTGAATATTAATGCAGGGTTTGACGAAACAAGTTTTATTATCAAGTACCACTTTCCAAAATCAGAACTGCAAGTTTTTGACTTTTATAATTCAGACCAACATACTGAGCCAGCAATCATAAGAGCAAGAAAAGTAAGTCTAGTGTACCCAAATACTCAACAAATTATATCAAATGCAATTCCATTGAAAGACAATTCAGTCGATTTAATATTCTTATTGTCAGCAGCTCACGAAATTCGTTCCCATGCCGAAAAAATTCAATTTTTAAAAGAATGTAATCGAGTTTGTAAACCAACTGCCAATGTAATTATGATTGAACACTTAAGAGATTTTCCAAATTTCGTCGCCTTTACAATTGGATTTAACCATTTCTTCTCAAAAAACACTTGGAAAAAAGCGTTTGAAGGAGCAGGATTTTCAACATTTGCAGAACAAAAATTTACACCTTTTATGTCAATCTTTAATAGTCGTCCATAATGCAGATACACTTAAAAATAATTGGAGTTCTTTTGATAGCGCTGGGTTTAATTCATATTTTTTTTCCAAAGTATTTCAATTGGAACAAAGAACTTAAATCATTGAGCTTAATAAACCGCCAAATGATGACAGTTCACACATTTTTTATTGCCTTAACTGTTTTTCTAATGGGTTTACTTTGTTTTACCTCTTCAACTGAACTAATTGAAACTAATCTTGGTAAAAAAATATCACTTGGGCTAGGTATTTTTTGGACAATTCGACTTTTTATTCAGTTTTTTGGTTATTCGAGAGAACTTTGGAAAGGCAAAATTTTTGAAACAGCAATGCATATAATTTTTTCACTACTTTGGGGATATTTAAGTTTTATATTTTTGACAATTTGGTGGACTTAACCGAACTCAACGAAAGAGAAAAAAGCCAGCAGGCAACATTGGTATTGCCAACAGTGGGGTTTAACATTGGAATAATCCTTAGCGGTAAATATGTTTACCGAGGATAAGGATATTGATATGATCATTATTGCCCCTAAACACCACAGTTTTTACGAACGTTTATTTAAAACGCAGCACACTAAAAAAATGATTTACCAATGCAAAGTGCCTGTTTTAGCCGTTTATGAGTAAATTGGTTTTATGAAAGTAGAGAGTTATAGCTGAGATACTTAATCTTTCTTTTTTCTGTACTTACCCCTCACTTTTCCACACTCATAAAATCACCCTTTTTCGCAACATTTTTCTTGCAAGGTTGTTATACCTTTGCGGTTTAAAATTACGCTTAGGCAAAGGATCAATTCATACCTGTTTTTAGGAGTATTTACTTCTAAAATAGGTAGATAAATTTGATGTCTCTTAAGTTAATTAAAAGCTTACCTGTTTAGCATATAAAATTTATTTCTTTTTATGACAATTTTCGAACAACAACACAACGAATTTATTGGTAGGCATATTGGACCAAACCAAGCCGAAACGGATGCCATGCTTAAAACCATTGGAGCAAAAAGTATGGAGGAGTTAATTGCCAAAACAATACCAGCAAGCATTCGTTTACAACAGCCCTTAGCTACGGGCAACCCAATGAGTGAGTTTGAGTATTTAACCCAGTTGCAACAAACAGCTGCGTTAAACAAAGTGTTTAAATCATATATTGGACAAGGTTATTATGGTACAATTGTGCCTAGCGTTATTTTACGTACCGTTTTCGAAAACCCAGGCTGGTACACACAATACACACCTTACCAAGCAGAAATTGCACAAGGAAGATTAGAGAGTTTGTTGAACTTTCAAACTATGGTAAGCGATTTAACTGGCTTACCTATTGCCAACGCTAGTTTGTTAGATGAAGGCACGGCAGCGGCAGAAGCCATGGCCATGCTGTTCAACCATAAAAATAAAGATACCGAACATATTACTGCACCTAAATTTTTTGTAGACAATAATACGTTTGCACAAACCAAAGAAGTAATTTCAACTAGAGCAACACCTATACATATTGAAGTTGTTTTTGGCGATTACAAAACAGCGGTGTTAGATGAAACCTATTTTGGTGCCTTAGTACAATACCCTAATAATTTAGGTAGTGTAGAAGATTATAAAAACTTTATTGCGGCAGCACATGCTGTAAATACACAAGTAATAATGGCTACCGATTTGTTAGCACTTACCCTACTTACCCCTCCGGGAGAGTTGGGTGCAGATGTTGCTATTGGCACAGCACAACGCCTTGGAGTACCAATGGGCTTTGGTGGCCCACATGCAGCTTTTTTTGCTACTAAAGATGAATTTAAACGAAATATTCCAGGTCGTATTATTGGTGTAAGTGTAGATGTTCAAGGTAATCGTTGCTTACGTATGGCTTTGCAAACAAGGGAGCAACACATTCGTAGAGAAAAGGCTACCAGCAACATTTGTACGGCACAAGCCCTATTGGCAAATATGAGTGCAATGTATGCAGTTTATCATGGTGCAGATGGTATTAAAACCATTGCAAAACGTATTGCGTTATTAACACAAACCTTAGCTGAGGCCTTAGAGCAACGTGGCGTTGAAGTTGTAAATAAAAATTTCTTTGATACTATTACTATTAAAGTAACTAATGCATCAGCAATAAAAGAAAAAGCTGAGCGTCAGCAAATAAATTTCTTTTATGGTGCAGCTAATACGCTTACTATTTCGTTAGATGAAACCACAACGCCTAAAGATTTATTTGATGTAATTAATAGTTTTGAAAACGATACAGATGCTGTTGCGTTTGATATTAATTTTGAAGATACGCTTACGCACATACCAACTTCTTTAACAAGAACAAGTGAATTTTTAACACACCCCGTTTTTAATAGCCACAGAAGCGAAAGCCAAATGTTGCGTTACATAAAATCGTTAGAGAATAAAGATTTAAGTTTAAATACCTCCATGATTAGTTTAGGTAGTTGCACCATGAAGTTGAATGCAGCCACGCAATTAATACCAGTAAGCTGGCCAGCATTTAGTAGTATACACCCTTTTGCACCAAGTTATCAATGGCAGGGGTATCAACAAATAATTACCGAATTAGAAGGCTGGTTAAGCAACATTACTGGATTTGCTGCTACCTCTTTACAACCAAACAGTGGAGCACAGGGCGAATATGCTGGTTTGTTAGCAATACGTGGCTACCATGCTGCAAGGAATGATCAACATAGAAATATTATTTTAATACCAATAAGTGCACATGGCACAAACCCTGCAAGTGCTGTTATGGCTGGATTTAAAGTGGTGGTTACCAAATGCGATGAGGCAGGTAATATTGATGTGGAAGATTTAACAGCAAATGCACTTAAGTATAAAGATTCGCTTGCTGGCTTAATGATAACTTACCCTAGTACACACGGCGTTTTTGAAGAAAGCATAAAAGAAATTTGTGAACTAATACATATAAACGGAGGTATGGTGTACATGGATGGTGCAAACATGAATGCCCAAGTTGGTTTAACAAGCCCAGGAAATATTGGTGCAGATGTTTGCCATTTAAATTTACATAAAACATTTGCTATACCACACGGTGGTGGTGGCCCAGGTGTTGGTCCAATTTGTGTAAATGAAAAGTTGGCTCCGTACTTACCGGGTATTGGTACAGCTGTTAGTGCTGCACCTTATGGCAGTGCAAGTATTTTATTAATTAGTTACGCTTATATAAAAATGCTTGGTGCTAAAGGTTTAAAACGTAGTACCGAAATGGCTATTTTAAATGCTAACTACATGAAGACAAGATTAGAAAATGATTTCAAAATTTTGTACAGTGGTAAAAATGGAACTTGTGCCCATGAGTTTATTGTTGATTTACGCCCTTTTAAAATAAGTGCAGGTATTGAGGCAGAAGATGTTGCAAAACGTTTGATGGATTTTAATTTTCATGCCCCAACACTTAGTTTTCCGGTGGCAGGTACCATTATGATTGAGCCTACCGAAAGTGAAGATAAAGGAGAGTTAGACCGCTTTTGCGATGCATTATTAGCCATAAGAGCAGAAATAAAGGCAATTGAAGATGGGGTTTCCAATAAATTAGATAATCCACTTAAAAATGCACCACATACACAACTAGTAATTTGTGCAGATGAATGGAAATATAGTTACACCAGGCAACAAGCCGCCTACCCGCTACCTTATGTAAGTGCCAATAAATTTTGGCCAAGCGTAAGCAGAGTTAATAATACCTACGGAGATAGAAATTTAGTTTGTACCTGTGAGCCAATTGAAAATTATCAAGAGCAAGAGGCCTAACTAGTTGAATAATAAAGCTATATTTTACAAAGTCAACATTTTTTGTTGACTTTTTTTGTACTTTTTTAGCAAATACTCCTGTTTAGTTGAGATAAATTTAAGCTAAATGGGATCTTTTTTACTGCCATCTAATAAAATAAAGTAGCTATTAATAAAATAAAGTATATCTTTGCGACCATTAAAAAATAAATACAATTAAAATGGACACACAACAAGGCACCGTAAAGTTTTTCAATGCTGAAAAAGGATTCGGTTTTATCAAGCATGATGATTCTAACAAAGAAACATTTGTACACATTAGTGGCTTAAACGGCGACATTAAAGAAGGTGACAAAGTAGAATTTGAATTGCAAGAAGGCAAAAAAGGAATGAACGCAGTTAATGTAACTGTTGTAGGATAATAATATCATCATCTCAACACCTTTTAGGGCTCCGATTTAATCGGAGCCCTTATTTTTTGTTTACGTTTCTATTATCTTGTACTTGTTGTAGTTTATAATACCCAAAAGCTGCTAATATACTAATGCCAGCCATACACCACCAAAGTGTTGAATAACCAAACGCAGTTGCCATTTTACTTCCACCGCTACTACCAAAAACTTGTGCAGCACTCCAAGCCATAGTATAAAGAGCAGCATATTGCCCTCTGTTATTTTCGTTACTTCTGCTTATGTAAAATGTATTCATAAAAGGCATGCCCACCATTTCGGCAATCGTCATTATTAATACACAAAGCGTTGCAATAAAAAACCCATTAAAA
Organism: Bacteroidota bacterium; assembly: GCA_031377245.1. Classification (GTDB taxonomy): domain Bacteria; phylum Bacteroidota; class Bacteroidia; order Chitinophagales; family Chitinophagaceae; genus Ferruginibacter. The sequence continues at coordinate 89,044 of JANMEU010000012.1, read as the reverse complement.
CCAGGAAACAACAAAACTAAAAAGGAAAGTGCCATTAATACAGCAGCATACATCATTAAGGTTAAGTAAGGCTTTTTACCTTCTAACTTAAACACAATAACCATTTCTACCAAGCCTATTAATACCCCGTTCATGGCCATTATTATACCAATCCAAAATTCGCTAAGGTGTAATTTTTCGTTAAAGAAAAGTGGTATTGTGGTAAAAAATTGAAAGAAGGCAACTGCAAATAAAATTTTAAATGCAATAAAAAATAGGAATATCCCATCTTTATAGGGAGATTTTGTTTGTGTTGCTATTTCGCTATTTTTTGGCTTTACTTTTTGTTGTTGTACCGTTACTTTTGGTAAGATGAGTAAAAGCAAGACTGCAGCAAAAATATTTGTACTACCATCTACCCAAAAAAGAAGTTTGTAATTAATACTTGCTAAAATACCACCAACTGCACTACCCACAGCCCACCCAATATTAATAGCCAAGCGTACTAGGGCAAAAGATTGTGTACGGTTTTGTGGTGTACTGTAATGTGCAATGGCACTTGAATTTGCTGGCCTAAAGGATTCGTTAACCAAACTTAAAAAAAAGGTACAAATACAAATTGCAGTATAGGTATTCATTTGCCCCAACAATAAAAACAATAATCCACCACACAATAACGAAATAAATTGCACAAAATAAAACCCAACCTTATCGCTAATTCTTCCACCAAAAAAAGCACCCACCAATGCCCCCAATCCATAAATAGCTACTACCATTCCGCCTTGTGATGGGGTGTAGCCAAGTTTGCTACAATACAAGGTCATAAAGGCTATAACCATTGTACCACTTCTATTTATTAGCATTACAATAGCTAATAACCAAATGCGTTTGGATAAACCACTATAGGCATTTTTGTATAAATTAATGGTAGCTGTAAACATAAAAAGCGTTGCAAAGATATTCCTTGCAACGCTTACAAAATTTTGATTAGTTTATAAATTCTCTAAAATATCTTTTACAGATGCTCTTTTACTGTAATCCGTATTAAAAAAAACATATTTTATTTTACCCTCTTTACTAATAATATAAGTTGCAGGTACAGGCAAGTTTGCACCATTTGCGCCATTGGCTTTATCAAAATCAATACCGTAGCCTTTGTATTTTTCAATTGTTTTTTCATCAACAGCAAAACTTACTTTATAACTTTTCATTACAGCTAAGCCTTTATCTTCTAAAATATCGAAACTAGCTTTTGTTTTAGTTACCGTTTTAGCAATATTTTCTTCTACTTCTGGAGTAATAGCTAATACAGTTGCGCCTTTGGCGGTAATCATAGCTAACGAATCGTTTACTTTACTTAATTGCTTATTGCAATATGGACACCACTGCCCTCTATAAAAAAGTACAACTACATCGCCTTTTTTTAATAACTTTTTTAATTGCACTTCTTTTCCAGATTGATTTGTTGCAGTAAAATCAGGGGCATCATCGCCAACTTTTAAGCCCTCTGGCTTTGTTGCATCTGTTTGTGCAAACGACGCAGCAATAAATAAGGTAGAAACCAAAACCGTAATCAGTTTTTTCATTGTTCTTTTTTAAATGGTAGAAAAAAAATTGTAGCATTACTATTAACAGTCAATGTACAATTTTTTAAGGTGTTTAGTTTTCTGCTTTTGGCAAAGCTTCAAAAGCTTTTCTAAATTCCTCTGGTGGTGCTGCTATTTTTCGTTTTATAGTATCCATCCAAGCACCATCTACCGTTATTACTGCGGCAAGGGTATCGCCATTTTTCCATATTTCGTTAATAAAGCTCCATCGAGTATAGGTTTCATCCGTACTTTTTAAGGATATTCTTATTTCAATAGTATCGCCAAATTTCAATTCTCGTTTAAACACACATTCTTCTCTTAATAAAATAGGACCAATATTATATTGTTGAATTGCCTGCATAGTAACCCCATTTTTTTGAAGTATTTGCATTCTTGCATTAGCACAATAGTCGTAATATTTACTATGGAGTACATGAAAGTTTGGGTCAATATCTGCCCAACGTATTTCTGCTTTTTCTATAAGTTGACTCATTAATTTTATTTGTGCAAAGAAACGGAGAAATAGTAGATAAAAAATTTTGTAAAAATTGCTTATTTAATGGAATGTCCTTGGCTTAGTTACATTGCTTTGGAAGCGATGTTGCTTAGAAGAGGAAGTATGTTGAAAGACTGCTCCCTAGCAGCAAAATACTAATAGAATGTTTCAATTCGTGTTTTACAAAGCTCCGTAGGTGCGGTATTATTCAACCCATTCAAAAAGATATTTTTCATCATATCCAATATCAAATTTTTCTAATAATTCCATATACTCATCTCTAAATGTTTTCTTTTTATGATGTTGTTCTTGGTTATTAATGTATGCAATAACAGTATCTAACTGAGATTGTGCATAAGAAAATGCACCAAAACCTTCTTGCCATTGAAATTTAGGTAATACAAATCCTTTTTCATTAATCCATTTAGATGAATTTGCTTTAATGTCTCTAACTAAATCAGAGATAGCAATATTTGGCTTTATGCTAAGGAGTATATGAATGTGGTCTGGCATTCCTCCAATGGCATAAACTTTTTGCTCTTTACCGCTTACAATTCCACAGATATATTTTTGGAGTTCTTCTTTCCAATTTTTTTGAATTAGGTTTTGCCGACCTTTTACTGAAAATACGATATGTAAGTATATTTGGGTATATGTGTTGGCCATTTTGTGTTTAGGTTGAAATTCATTTCGCTCCTTTGGAGCTAGGTGTTTATTATTGTTTTGTTTTCTATTATAATTTTGCCCCGCTGGGGCTTCAATCATTTTCCCACCACATTTTTATTACTTCTTCCGTTAAGTCGTAAAGTTTGTAAGCCAATTGGCCTATTTGGTTTTCTAAATCTATTCTTTAGATCAACGTCTCCTGCCAAGGTAAGTTTCATAAATTAAAACAACTTTTATAATTAACCTAAAAACCAAAAAATATATGTACAGTCAGAACAAACAAAACAAGTTGCAGATCTATTAGCCCAATCTAAACCAAAAAATGAAGCTACTGAAGTATTCAATTGTGCATTTCGAGTCCAAAAATATTTGTTAGAGCATACTGGGCAACATAATTGGTTACCCTTTGCTTCTACAATTTGCGGTTCTTTTTTCTTGAAAAGTTTCATGATAGTATTAATGTGATTTTTGAAAAAGCAAATTATGACAATTTTACAATTAACGCAACGTCCTTGGAATAATCACATAGCTTTTGAAGAGAAGTTGCCAAGAAGAGGTTTATGTGTTATGCGCCTTAATTCGCTTTGTAATGAGGTTAGCAACAAATAAATTTGGTACCCAACATAACCATGCAACAATAATATAAGCAGTTATAAAATCCCCGAAAATTATGATTAAAAGTGGAAGCCATACTCTTAATGTTACAGCAGCAAAACAAGCAGCGTAGCTATAAACCATCATCTTTTGATGTTTTGCAATTTGCTTATTTTTGATATGTACAAAAGCCATTATTGTGGTACTAAACCAGATTATTCCTAATGATATAAAGCCTAATGAAGATAGCACACCTCCAGTGGCAAAAAAACCAATGCAAATACCTGCTATGGAACTAAAAATAACTGAAATAATATAAAGTTTACCGATTCGTTTATGTAGAGTAAGATTTTTATCTCTAATTTTTGAACTGAACTGTGTCCAGCCTATAAGTAAAGCAAGTCCACCTAAAAGTATATGAGTATAAAACCCAATGTTCCAAAAAGTGTTAGTCAATAGCTCAATGGATTTTGAACTTAATAAACCAAACTTCCTGTCAATTATAAAATAAATACTTGGGTAGAGTCCTATTACAATAGCTAGAACAACCATTAATATCCATAAGACTTTTCTAGTCATAATACTCTTCAATTAAGTTGCAACCAACTTGTACTTTGCCACAATTAATTATTTAATATTTCTAATCAAGATAAGGCATTTATTATTTATGAAGAAGAAAATGGAATTTAAAAAACCGCAAAGAAAAAACTTTGCGGCTTAATTTTTTATATGATCTACTATTTATACAAAATTTCATAATACTCTTGCGCCATTCTATTGCTATCAAACTGCCAACGAACATCTCTCATTCCGTTTTTAGTTATTTTTAACCACAAATCGTAGTTATCGTAATACATGGGCAAAATTTGATTTTCTAAAATATTATATAATTGGTCCAAATCATATTCATCTTGGTCGTGGGTAGTCATTTTTTCGTAATCAACTGGTGGCACCACAAAACCGTTATTTCCATGATTAATAAATTCGCAAATCCAACCATCGTTGGTACTAAAATTTACAGCACCATTCATAGCTGCTGTCATTCCACTGGTACCACTAGCCTCTCTGGGTACTCTTGGGTTATTTAACCACACATCCGATGCTTGTTTTAAACGTTTACTCAACGCTAATTCGTAACCTGTAAGTACTGCTACATTTTTATACTTTTTACTAAGTTGTACCAACATATTAAATTCATCAATTGCCGGATGATCAACTGGATAAGGTTTACCTGCCCAAATAATTTGTACAGGATATTTTGTATTAGCTAATAATTTTTCAAAACGTTCTTCATCTTGTGCTAAAAAACTTGCTCTTTTGTAGCCAGCAAAACGCCTAGCCCAAACAATGGTAAATACATCTTTATGCATTATTTTACCACTTTGGTCGGCAACAACTTCAAATGCTCTTTTCTTTAAATATTTTTTTCTGTCATCAAAAGCAATATCATTTTTTTCATTCATGTAATGATACAATTGCTTATCGGCCCAGTAATTATAATTTTGTGCGTTAGTAATAGCTTTTATTTCGCAAATATCCTTGTACTTATTCCACATATCTCTACTTACTTGCCCATGTAATTGCGATACTCCATTAGCCAACTTTGCAAAACGTAATGCTGCAAGGGAGTGATTAAACTTATCATCGGTTGTACCTGCAATTTCTCTTACTTTCTCTAAAGGCATTCCACAGAAGTAACCCATTTTTTCACATAAATAAATGTCATGCTTTTCGTTACCAGCTTCCTCAGGCGTATGTGTTGTAAAAACTAAACGCTTTTTAACTTCGGCTATACTACCATATTTTTTATATAAAGAAAATGCACCACTTACAGCATGTGCCTCATTAAAGTGATAAAGAGCAGGGTTAAAGTTTAATAACTCTAATAACTTTACACCACCTACACCAAGCAAAATAAATTGTGCAATTTTTGTTGCTGCATTTGCATCGTACAAACGATGTGTTATAGTTTGAGATACAAAATCATTTTCGGGTAAATCGGTACTTAATAAAAATAGTGGAGCACTATTAAATGTTGCTGGATTTAAATACAATACTTTAACCCAAACTGGATGCCCATGAATTTCTATCTGAAATTTTAATCCGGTATCTTCTAAAAAATTATATATTTTTTCGTTCCACTCAACATTTAAGGTTTGATCTGGATTACGCCCTTGATCGTAATAACCATACTTCCATAAAATACCAATACCTACTAAATTTTGACGCAACTCGAAAGCACTACGCAAATGTGAGCCACTTAAATAACCTAACCCACCACTATAAATTTTTAAGGGTTGGTGCACCGCAAACTCCATAGAGAAATACGCTATTTTTTTACTATACTTTTCATCAATTGAATACGGAACTGCAAAATTTGAAAAACTCATTTTTAAAGCTTCTTTGTTGAGGCTGCAATATAATTCCATTTTTTAGTAAAAACACCCATGTTGAAAATTATTGTGTAACTAATACACAATTAACCCACAATATAATTAATCAATAAGTGCTGTCACTTCTATTTCAACCAATAAATCTGCATTAATAAGCTTACTTACTTGTACCATTGTAGCAACAGGTTTTATAGTGCTAAAATAGTGGGCATGTGCTTTACCTACTTGCTCCCACTCCTCTATATTGGTTACATACATTCTTGTGCGTATTACATTTTTTAATGTGGCACCAACTTCTAACAAGGCTTTTTCAATTTTTTTAAAAATGAACAACGTTTGCTCATAAACATCATCTTTTCCAATTAGCACCTCTCCATCCATAGCTGTGGTACCAGCCACCTCAACTATATTTCCTACTCGTATTACACGGCTATAACCCACCACATCTTCCCAAGGAGAGCCTGAACTTACTTTTTGTATCATTCTATTAAAATTTAGTACACGAATTTAAACCGATTACACGAATTTTTATACTATTATAACGAATTAAGAATGTAAATTAATTGGCATTGTTAAAATTTATTTTTAGATTTGTCTAAAAATATTTTTAGTTGATGACAAAGTTTACCATAAGTGAAGAGAACCACATTAAATGTGTATATCACTTACAACAACAAACGGGTTTAGTAAATACCAATGCGCTAGCTGCCGAAATGCAAACAAAAGCTGCATCGGTTACCGATATGTTGAAAAAGTTAAAGCTTAAAAAGATTTTACAATACGAAAAATACAAGGGGTTTAAATTAACAGAGATGGGCAAAAAAATTGCTCTATCCATAATTAGAAAGCATAGGTTATGGGAATATTTTTTAACCGTAAAGCTTGGTTTTGATTGGGCTAAAGTACATGCCATTGCCGAGGAGTTAGAGCATATTAGTAGTGAAGAATTAATACAAAAGCTAGATGATTTTTTAGGCAACCCATCTTTTGACCCACATGGTGACCCCATACCCGACAGTTTTGGAAAAATACCTACCATTAAGCAATACAACCTAGTGCAGTTACCTATAAAGAAAAAAGCAATCGTAAGTTCGGTAAGTAACCAATCGGCACAAATGTTAGAAATGCTAAAGCACTATAAAATTGGTATTGGTACGCCTATACAAATTACCAAGCAATTTTTGTTTGATGGTTCGATGGAAGTAAAAATTTTAAAAAATACGACTTGCATTTTAAGTGAGCAGGTAGCAAAAAACATATTTGTATATTATGAATAAACATGTAGACACCTCGTTAAGTGAAGTACACGAAAGTGTAGATGTAACAAAAAAAAGAGTTGGCTGGAGAAGAATATTTTCTTTTTTAGGGCCTGCTTATTTAGTTAGTGTAGGTTATATGGACCCTGGTAATTGGGCTACCGATTTGCAAGGGGGTAGTAAGTTTGGCTACCAATTAATTTGGGTTTTATTAATGAGTAATTTAATGGCTTTGCTGTTACAAGGTTTATCAGCTAGGTTAGGCATAGTACGTGGAAGAGATTTGGCACAGGCAAATAGAGAGGCTTATCCAAAATTGATAAATTTTTGCTTATACATTTTAGCCGAAATTGCCATTGCAGCTTGCGATTTAGCTGAAGTACTAGGTATGGCAATAGGTATACAATTACTTTTTGGCTTACCACTAGCTTGGGGAGTAGGTATAACTGTTTTAGATACTTTTTTATTGCTGTATTTACAACGCTTGGGTATGCGTAAAATGGAAGCGTTTATTATAACATTAGTGGCAATTGTTGCGGTTTGTTTTTTTATAGAAATTATTTTTGCTAAGCCAAATTTAGCCGAAGTAGGCAAAGGCTTTATTCCTACTAAATTAACAGGCGAAAGTTTATTAATAGCTATTGGAATAATTGGTGCAACTGTTATGCCCCATAATCTTTATTTACATAGTGCCTTAGTACAAACCAGAAAAATTGATAGAACAGAAGTAGGTATTAAAGAAGCCATAAAATTTAATAGGATAGACACAACAATTGCATTAAATATTGCATTTTTTGTAAATGCCGCTATACTTATTTTGGCTGCTACCGTATTTTTTAAAACCGGTAATGCCCATATAGGAGAAATAAAAGAAGCACACCAACTACTTCCCTCTTTTTTAGGAAGTTTAGCACCAATTTTATTTGCTGTTGCATTAATTGCGGCAGGGCAAAGTAGCACCATAACAGGTACGTTAGCTGGGCAAATAATTATGGAAGGGTACTTAAGCTTACGTATAAACCCTATTTTAAGGCGTTTAATTACAAGGCTTATTGCTATTGTGCCTGCATTAATTGTAATACTTATTTATGGTGAGGAAAACGTAACAGATTTATTAACCTTTAGCCAAGTAATTTTAAGTTTACAACTAGGCTTTGCCGTTATTCCATTAATACATTTTGTAAGTAACAAAACAACCATGGGAAAATTTGCCATTAAACTTCCTGCAAAAATTGCGGCTTGGTTAATAGCTATTGTTTTACTGTATTTAAATATTCAATTGTTAATAGAAAAAGCAATGCCTGTTTTTGGTGGCGATGTTTGGTGGGCTAAATTATTGATTATTTTAAGTGCTGCATTTTGCTTGTTCTTATTGCTATATATTTTTGTACATCCGTTTATTAATAAAGATAAAAACGAGCTCTCTATTGCCATACACCCCACCTCTACCTACTTAAAAACCTTACCCATACCAAATTTTAATACTATTGCAGTTGCCCTAGATTTTAGTGTAAATGATGAAAAATTATTAGCTTTTGCTTTAGGGCAAGGTAAAGAAGATTCCTTTTATTTACTGATACATATTGTAGAAAGTGCTAGTGCCATTTTACATGGAAAAGATAGTAACGACTACGAAACTATAAAAGATAAAGAGCAAATGGATTTTTATGTAAATCAATTAAAGGAAAGAGGTTTTAATGCAAAGGGTTTTATAGGGTATAAAAATAGAAACAAAGAGATTGTAAAACTAGTAGTAGATAATGAAGCAGATATGCTAGTCATTGGTGCCCATGGCCATACTGGTATAAAAGATTTTATTTATGGCGAAACGGTAAATGCTGTACGGCACGAGTTAAAAATTCCGGTGCTTATAGTTAACGTGTAGAAAGTAGCTTAACTTCGCTTTCAATTTTTTTATTCCAAATGGCTTGTTGGGCTTTTAGGATGCCATTTTGTGTTTGCCCATCGTACTCATTTTGCATAGTTTGCAACTCGTTCATGCTTTGGGTATAAATTTCGTTAAGTAATGTATTGTAATTTTGAGTTGTAAATTTTGCTTGCCTTAATTTTTTTACAAAATTACTAGTAGCTATATAACTTACATTAAAATGGTTTTGCTCATGCTGCAAAGCATACATAGATTCCTTACCAGGCTTAACCCAAGACCTTGATTTATCGAAATAACAAATCACATTTATACTCAATGAGCCTTTTCCATTTCTGGTTTTTAGCCCAGCGTTAAATCCAAAGCCAGAAGAAGTTTCGGCAATTGCCCTACCCTTTTGCAAGGGTGCACCTTTAAAATTTTCCCATACTAATTTTTTAGTGGGGTTAAAATATATAGTATCGGAGTTTTGATTTGCTATAGGCTGCAAAAAATTTATTTGCACAGCAAGTTGTGCATTAGAGATCGTTGCTGTACATACTAAAACTAAAAAAAAGATAAATCGCATGGTACTATATTATGATTACTACAAAACAACAACAATAATTATGCTGATAAATATTGTTTCACCAACTTTACAACTTCGTTAACATCAATTTTATTCATACAGTTAAAATGACCCCTAGGGCAACTAGTTGTACCATAATTACTACATGGTTGGCACGAAAGATTTAAACAAATATTTGTTGAAAGTGCTTTTGTTTGATGTTGTAAAAACCTACTTCCATAATAGGGCTCAACATCTAACGATGGGCTTGTACCACCCCATATAGCCAACGTAGGTTTATTAAAAGCGCAAGCTATATATAGCATACCTGTATCATGAGAAATTACAAGTTTGGCTTGCCTAACTAAATCTGCAGATTCGTTTAAATTAAATTTTCCGCAGGAGTTATAAATTTTAATAGGATCAACAGAAGCTATTTCATAACCTTCCAAAGCGTCTTCGGGTCCACCAACTAATATTATGGGATGATTAATTTTACTACAAAGTTCTTTTAGTTTATGTACAGGCATTTTTTTGGTGTAATAGCTTGCCCCAATAACAAGAACAATAAATCCTAAAATATGCGATGTAGGTAAATGATCTTGACTAACCTCATCTATTGTTGGAATAAAATAATCAAGCCCATAACCATCATCTCTTATACCAAGGGGAGCTACGGTATCTAAACTTCGTTGTGTAATATGCCGATTAGGCATTATATCAATTTTTAATTTAGTGAGTAAAAATTTTTGTACACTAAGTTTATTAATAGTAAACGTTTTCTTTTTTAAGGCTCGTTTTATTTTATTACTTCTAAAATTATTATGTAAGTCTATAACATAATCGTACTCTTCTTTTTTAAACAATTCAATCAATTCGTTTAAATTATCCTCTAAATAATAAAACTTATCTATATAAGGATTATGCTGGGTTACTATTTTAAAATTCTTTTTAGTAAGAAAATGAACAGTTGCATTGGGCACTTGTTTTTTAACACAACGAAGTACAGGGCTTGCCAACACTATGTCGCCTATAGAAGAAAAACGAATGATTAGAAATTTCATTACACAAATTAAAACGAATTAAACTAATTAATCTTCAACATAGTTTAAATCCTTATGAAAAGTTTCTTCGGTAAAGTAAAATGCAATAAAAGTTATAACCATTACAGTTATACCCGTAACAATTCCAGCATCAATTATAGACCATTTCCAATTTTTTTGAAAAAGATCAAGAAATAAAAGATTAATTAATGGCAAAGCACCCCTTACCATATTTGGTATAGTAGTAGCCGCTGTTGCTCTTAAATTTGTGCCAAATTGCTCAGCACCCATCGTTACAAAAATTGCCCAGTACCCATTAGCAAAGCCCATCATAAAACATATTAAATACATTCTTTGATTAGAGCTATTGAAGGGGCTAAAAAATAAAATTAAGCCTAATACACAAAGTGAGTAAAATATTAATAATGCTTTTTTTCTACTTTTAAAATATTGGCTTACAAATCCTATTAAAATATCGCCAATAGCAATTGATATGTAAGCAAACATTATTGATCGGCCAGAATCGATTGTAGTACTATCGAACATTGCTTTACCAAAACGATCGCTTTGATTTACTAAAATACCAACTACATACCAAGTAGGTAATCCAATAAGAATAGCTAAAACATATTTTTTAAACCGTTTAGTATTCGTAAAAAACATAAAGAAATTACCTAATTGAGCATTTGTTTTCTTTACTGAATTAAACATGCCCGATTCTGCTACGCTTATGCGTAAAAAAAGTAAAAGCATTCCAAGTCCTCCTCCAATTTTGTAACAAAGTCGCCAATTTTCATCCGTTAATTGATAGGTATAATATGCTCCTACAGCGCCAAATAATCCTATTCCTGCTACTAACGATGTACCAATACCTCTTTTATTTTTGGGTAATAATTCGCTTACTAATGTAATACCAGCACCCAACTCCCCTGCTAAACCTAAGCCTGCAACAAACCTGCACATTGCATATTGGTCAACAGTTTGTATATATCCAGTTATAAAATTTGCTATTGAATATAAAATAATTGAACCAAAAAGGACAGACAATCTCCCTTTTTTATCTCCCAAAACACCCCAAAATATACCTCCTAATAATAAACCACCCATTTGCCAATTGATAATTTTAGTGCTATCTATTAACAAGGTAGCATCGGTAGCACCTACTGCTAATACGCTTGATTTTTTAACAATGGTAAACAACAGCAAATCGTAAATATCTACAAAATAGCCTAAGGCAGCTACAATAACGGCTGTATTAAAAAGGGAGTGAGGTTTAGTGGCCAGCATTTTTTTTCTTTTCTCTTTTGGCTTGTATCATTTTATAAATAATAGGTAAGGTAGATACCAAAACAATTACAATAACAATAAGCTCTAACTTAGTTTGTAAAATTGGGAACGCCTTATTTAAAAAATAGCCTGCACATACCATAGTTATTACCCATGCAAAACAGCCCACTACATTATAAAAAAAGTATTTCTTTTTATCCATTTGTACAATACCTGCAACAATAGGCGCAAACGTTCTTATAAAAGGAACAAACCTTGCAACAATTACTGCAAAGCCTCCATTTTTATCGTAAAAATCTTTTGCTTGATGTAGAAATTTTTGTTTAAAAAAGAAGGTATCTTTTCTATTGTATAGCGCTGGTCCACTTTTTCGGCCAAACCAATAGCCCACCGTATTTCCTAAAATACCAGCTAGTGATATTAATGCAATTAACACCACTAAATCTAGATAAGGATTTTGAATATTACCTAACCCAATTAAGTTTAAAAATTGATGAGCTAACCCAGGTACAACTGTTTTATCTGCCTGTGTAATTTCGTGTGCATAAATGCCTGTAACAAACAACAACGAATCGCCTGGTAAAAAAAAGCCAGCAAACAAACCCGTTTCGGCAAATACTACAAACAACACTAACCATAAGCCCCCATTGGCAATATACCATTGCGGTTGTAAAAGTTGGGTCCAATGAAAATCTAAAAAAATAAAATCTAACATGAAAATTATTTATTGTTTAAGGTGTTTCTAATTGCCCCTCCCACTTACTTACTGCAGCAGTTGCTAAAGCGTTTCCTAATACATTTGTCATGGTACGGCCCATATCGCAAAAAACATCAACAGCTAATATCATTCCTATACCTTCTTCTACAGGTAATTTAAACATAGTACCAGTTGCCAATATAACAACAAGCGAAGCTCTTGGTACACCTGCAATTCCTTTACTTGTTATTAAAAATACCAATAACATCAAAATTTGTTGACCTACATCATCTGTTAAGCTGGTAACTCCAAATGCTTGTGCTATAAACATACTTGCAAAAGTCATATACATCATACTCCCATCTAAATTAAACGAATAACCTAGTGGTAATACAAAACTTACAATTTTATTATTGCATCCAAAGCGTTCCATTTCCTCTACCAATTTTGGATAAACGGCTTCACTACTTGCAGTGCTAAATGCAATACTCATCGGGGAAGAAATTCTTCTTAACAAAACTGATAATCTTTTTTTGAAGATAAAATAACCCACTAATAGTAATAATAACCAAAGTACCATTAACCCGACATAAAAAGAACCTACATATTTTCCAAACGTCCCTAAAATACCTATTCCATTTTTTGCAATAGTAGCTGCCATTGCTCCAAAAACGCCAAATGGTGCTAAGTACATAACATAAGTTACCATTTTTAAAACCACATGAGCTAAAGAATCTAAGGCGTTAATAATGGGTTCGCCTTTTTTGCCAATTGCTGTAAGTGCGATTCCAAAAAATACAGAGAAAATTACCAACTGTAAAATTTCATTTGTAGCCATAGCCTCTACAACACTACGGGGTACTACATGCTCTACAAATTTTGCCAACGAAAACCCCTTTGTTTTTTCCACCAAATCTTTTACCCCTTCAGTATCTATGTTAGTGATATTGGCGCCAACCCCTGGTTGAAAAATACTAACTAAAACAAGTCCTAACCCTAATGAAACTAATGATGCTGAAATAAACCAAAGCATAGATTTACCTCCTACTCTTCCCACCGTTTTCATATCACCTAGCTTAGCAATACCTACAACCAGTGTGGCAAATACTATGGGTGCTATTATCATTTGCACCATGCGTAAAAAAATGGTGGTCAGTAGTTTTGCATTATCTGCAAATGCTTTTCTGGTTTCGGGTGGGTAATTATTATGTACTAAATAACCTACTATAATACCTAAAACCATGGCAATTAAAATATACCACGTTAGTTTACTTTTTTTGTTTGATTGTTGAGTTACTTCCATAAGCAAATTGTTGATTGTGCAATATAATACTAATTAAACTTTTAGCAGTAAACGGTAAAAATTTGTAGATGGTGGTGATTTTTAAAGATTAATTATGTACTTTTCCAAAATCAATTAAAAAAATCAAAACTAACTGTATGAGTTTATTTAGAAAAAAACCGCTCTCTGCTTTTGAGGATGACATGAAAAAAAGTGAGCTCAAAAGGGTTTTAGGGAAATGGAGTTTAACCGCTATTGGTATAGGTGCTATTATAGGTGGAGGCATTTTTGTTTTAACCGGTACTGGGGCCTATTATCATGCAGGACCAGCTTTAGCTATATCCTTTATTATAGCTGGTATTGCTTGTGTGTTTGCAGCTTTGTGTTATTCGGAGTTTGCTAGTATGTTACCTGTAGAAGGCTCTGCCTATGCGTATGCATATGGTACAATTGGCGAAATTTTTGCTTGGATAATTGGCTGGGGGCTAATTTTAGAATATGCAATGGGCTCTATGACGGTTGCCGTAAGTTGGAGTGGCTATTTTAATAAACTACTTAAAATGTTTGGCATTCAATTACCCGATTGGCTAACGCAAGACCCTGGTAGTTATACAGGCACAGGTTTTTCAATGAATTTACCTGCCTTTTTAATTGTTTTATTTGTTTTATCTATACTTGTACGAGGAACAAAAGGTGCTGCAAAAGCCAATAACTTTATTGTAGTATTAAAAGTATCGGCAGTAATTTTTGTAATTATTGCAGGTGCATTTTTTATTAAGGCAGCTAACTGGGATCCATTTATTCCTGCTGTTGCTAATGTTATGGAAGGCGACAATGTTAAAGAAGCGTATGGTTGGGCTGGTATTGTTTCGGGAGCCTCGGCAATATTTTTTGCCTATGTAGGCTTTGATGCGGTATCTACACAAGCAGGCGAAGCCATTAATCCTAAAAAAGATGTGCCTTTTGCTATTATTACTTCGCTATTAGTTTGTACTGTTTTGTACATTTTAGTATCCTTAGTATTAACAGGTATGATGAATTATAAAGACTTTGATCCTAAAGGTGCTTACCCAGATGCTATTAAAGCTCCTGTGGCTTATGCTTTTGATATTGGTGGTCAAAAATGGGCTGGTTATATTATTACCATTGCTGCTACTGTTGGTTTAATCTCTGTATTAATGGTTATGATCATGGGTCAGTCTCGTATATTTTTAGGCATGGCAAAAGATGGTTTAATACCCTCTGTTTTCAAAAAAGTAAACCCTTTAACAGGTGTACCCACTAAAAATTTAATTATTTTATGTGTTTTAATTGCAGCCATAGCATCCTTTACTCCAATTAACAAATTGGCCGATATGACAAGCTTTGGAACCTTATTTGCCTTTACTATGGTATGTATAGCCGTTTGGATATTAAGAAAAAAAGAACCAGACTTGCCAAGAAATTTTAAAGTTCCTGCACTACCCGTTATTGCATCATTAGGTATTGTAATAAATATTTACTTAATGCTTAATTTAAGTGTTGGTGCTCAGCTATTATCGTTAAGCTGGTTAGGTATTGGTGTACTAATTTATTTTTTATATAGCAGACGAAATAGTAAGCTACACAATAAATAATTTAAATTTATTTAGATTTTTAACAAGCCCCGAAAGATTTTTCGGGTCTTGTTGTTTTTGATAAAACTGCAGATGAAGTTTCGTATAATAATAAAAGCTAGTACTATTTAAACTAGTTTACAGATGGCGTGTATGCGGTTATTTGTGAAAATAAAAGTGAGTTAATAATTGGCAAAAAACATGTACAATTTTATGAAAAAAATTACAAAAGTTTCAGAAAAGGAGTACTTCTATAAAAAAAAATCATCAAACTATTCTTTGCTTGGATTTATGCCCACAAAAAACCTGTTTGATGACTCAAGAACATAAAGATATAAAAAGGTAACAACGTAAGCAACACTATTTAAACGAAAAATTGAGGCTGTTTATGTAGGTTTTAAATAAGCCCCAAAAAAAATCGGGGCTTTTTATTTTACTTTATCTCAACCTCATCAACAAAAATATGGCTTTGGCCGCCTGCCCCTAAATGCCAACTAGGCAATGTGCCATATTGCTTTGCACTTACTTTTATGTAGTTAACTTTTTGTTTTTTAAAAAGGGCATTAACTTTTTTAAGCGTTACACTATTATCTTGCTCTTGTAAAGTATTCGTTGCAAAAAATACTTGCTTATACTTTTTTCCATCGGTAGATGTTTGTATCGATATTTCTTTAGGATAAATGATCCAAGCGCCAGCATCTTGTAAAAAATTAATAGCTACAGATGAAACAGTTGTTGATTTTTTTAAATCAATTATAGCAACCATATCTGTATTTTGATACCCTTGCCAGTTACCTTTACGCCAGTTGGTACTTCCATAAATACCATCTAGTAAAGCATTTGGGCCGCCACCATCGTACTGTGGCTCATACTGCGTTAGTAATTTTATAGCATATCCATTTTCTCTTTTTTTGTAGATTGCTGTTGTTACAAAACTTTGCTTACCCCTATTATCAATTGCAATTGCTTTTACAGTTGTGGACTTATTTATGCTAAATGGACTGTTGTATTTACTGCTTTTACTAGTAGGATTGGTTCCATCAGTTGTGTAAAATATACTTGTATTTTTTTGGTTTGATGGTATACTTATTATTTTAGAATTATCAAAGGCTTTATCTCCCCCTTTTATAATTGGATTTAATACAATTAAGCTATCAAAAACTTGATAAGGGGTACTATTTTTAAATACTTCAATTGAAGGTTTACTACCCATTTCAAAAATAAGTTTGCCGCCATTTATAAGAACATTATTATCTAACGATGTTACAGGGACTAAACTATTTATTTCGTTTAAACTTGCATCAAAAAAACGAGTGCCTTGTACATAAAAATTTATATTATTTAACCCTGCACTTTCTATTTCATATTTTTTTCCGTTTTCCAAATTAATAGTTGCTTTGTTAAAACTAGGAGTACCAAAAACAAGATCAGTACTACCCGGCAATACAGGGTAAAAGCCTAAAGCACTCAATACATACCAGGCACTCATTTGCCCACAATCTTCGTTCCCAATTAATCCATCAGGATCGTTTTTATAAAACTCATTTTTTATTTTATTTACATATTGCTGTGTTTTGTATGCCGCATCTGCAAAAGAATATAGGTATGCAATGTGGTGGCTAGGTTCGTTACCATGAGCATACTGCCCTATTAATCCGGTTATATCACTTTGTTCTCTTCCGGTTGTTTGTTGTGGTGCGGTAAATAAAGCATCTAATTTTTTTTCTAAATTTTTCTTCCCTCCAATCGTGTTTATATAAGTGCCAATATCATGCGGCATGTAAAAAGAATATTGCCAACTATTTGCTTCGGTAAAATTATTATTTACTTCACGTGGCTCAAATGGGCTAACCCAATCGCCATTTTTACGTGGCCTCATAAAACCTGTACTATTATCAAAAATATTTTTCCAGTATTGGCTACGTTTTATATACGTTGCATAATCGTTTGATGCACCAATTGCTTTTGCATAAGTTGCAATACACCAATCATCGTAAGCATATTCTAAAAGCTTACTTACGCTTTCACTTTCATCATCCATTTCTAACACCCCTTTTTTCATTAATGCATCTAAGCCTAAATGATTCCAAGTAGCACTTTTTTTCATTGCTTCTAAAGCAAGGTTTTCATCAAAGCCTCTAATACCTTTTGCATAAGCATCAGCAATTACCGAAACGCTGTGGTAGCCTATCATACAATCTGTTTCGTTACTGGCCAATTCCCAAACAGGCAGTCTGCCTCCTTGTTGATAGTGTACCAAAAATGTTTTTATATAATCTAAACTTCGTTGTCTATCAATAATAGTATATAAAGGGTGCGTTGCCCTATAGGTATCCCATAACGAAAAAACCGAGTAGTACGTAAAGCCTTCTGCCTTATGAATAGTATTATCCATTCCACGGTATTGCCCATCAACATCCATGTTAATATTGGGTACAATTTGGGTATGATATAATGCTGTGTAAAAAATATTCAACTTATTTACGTCAGTACTTTCTACTTCTATTTTACTTAGTTCGGCATTCCATTTTTGTTGTGCTTGTTGTTTTATTTTTTCAAAATCCCAATTTGGTATTTCGGCTTCTAAATTTCTTTTTGCACCGTCTACACTTACTGGGGAAATAGCCACTTTTGCAAAAACCGTTTTATCCTTCGTTAAATCAAAATTGAAAAAGGCCTTTAAATTTTTTGCATTGTTATTGCTAGTTCCGTTTAAAGTATCATTTATCCAAACGCCATAGTTACTGAATGGCTTACTAAACTTTAGTACAAAAAATACATACTGATTAGTTGCCCAAGCTTTGCTACGCCTAAGCCCACTAATGGTTACACTATCTTCAATTTTTAAAGATGACTCTATTACAAGGTCTCTATGCTTTAAATCCAAAATAACGTTTCCTGTATTTTCACTAAATATATATTTGTGAAAACCCACTCGTTCGGTAGCTGTTAGCTGTACATCTATTTTATCATCTTGTAAAAAAACTTGATAAAATCCTGCACTTGCTTTTTCGTTTTGATGAGAAAAAAGTGAACCATATATTTTATTATCTGAAGATTTAGTTGAAGTAGGCATTAATAAAACATCGCCATAATCGCTTACACCAGTACCGCTTAAATGGGTATGTGTAAAGCCATAAATAAAATTATCGGTGTAATGATAACCGCCGCAGCCATCCCAACCATCAAGCCTGGTATCGGGGCTTAGTTGCACCATACCATGTGGTACAGTTGCACCAGGGTAAGTATGGCCATGGCCTCCAGTACCAATAAATGGGTTTACATATTGGCTATAATTTTTTTGAGCAGTTAAGGAATAATTTAAAAAGAGTAAAATACTAATTGCGGTAAGTTTACGTAGCATCGTTTTTATTTACAAGGTAATAAAAAACCGCCTCAAAAATTGAGGCGGTACTATTTTACTTTTTGTTTTATTAAATTTAAAACGGCAAATCATCTGCAACGGATGTAGCAACAGGAGCTACAGGTGTACCAGCGTTACTTACATTACCTTGTACTGCACCTTGGTGCTCGGTAGGATGTTGGTTTTCTTTGTTATTACCTCCTAATAACTGAATATTTAAAACCCTCATACGTAAGGTTGCAGCAGCCTGCCCTTCTTTATTTGTATACGCATCAGCCTCTGGTGAGCCTTCGGCATAAACTGTAGTGCCTTTAGTTAAATACGGTACTATGGCAGTTTTATCTGTCCAATAAGCACAATTAACCCAAGTGGTTCTTTCTTTTAAATTGCCCTGAGCATCTTTATACTTTTCTGAGTGGGCAACATTAAAATTGATAACGGTTTTACCATTAACTTCTTTTTGAATGCAATCTGCTCCCAAATTGCCAATAACCTGTAACTTAATCATAATGTGTGTTTTTTTTTAATTATTAATCGATGTATCTAAATGTAAATTATGAGAATTACTTTTGTTTGCCACTAATTACACGAATTTTATCTAATTAAAATCGAAAAATTCGTACTAATTAGTGTAATTCGTGGTAAGTGAAATTTAATTCATTTTTTTCTTTAAAGAGCTTACTTGTGTTTGCAATGTATTTACCATATTTGCTAACGAATCCATATCCCAACGTTGCTGTTGTGTAACTTTACTTATTACAGATTGTGCTTGCCATAACTCTACAATATCTTCTACATTAACCATATAGGGTTGATATTGTGGATTATCGCTAATTAAAGAAATTTTATTTTTAGTTTTATTATTTTTTACAATGCGTTTATATACTATTCCTTCGTTACGGCTTACTACGATATAGGGCATATTATTTTTTACATCATCAATAGCTTCAATTTTTTCGCCAACAATTATACTACCACTAGGTGTAGGTAACATACTATCGCCAATAATTTCAAAGGCTCTATAATGGCCACCACTAAGCATTGGTAATGTAAATGTATTCAACTCATCAATAAACTCATTATCGGCATAGCCAGCTAAATAACCAGCAGCAGCTTTAATGGGTACAAAATGAATTAAATTTCTATCGGCACTCATCATTTTTTGCTGCCTACGCTTTGCCAAATAGTTACCACCAGTATCGGTTAAATCTTTAAGCAAAAGTTCATCTAAACTTAGCTTAAACATATCGCCTACAATTTCCAATACTTCAATTCTTGGATCGGCTCTTTCTTCTTCATAAGCTCCAATTAAAGATCTCTTTATGTTTAGCTTATGAGCAAATTCTTCCTGTGTCCATCCACGTAGTTTACGTAAATATTTTAAGTTTTGACCTGCTGTTGACATGATGCAACTAATTTGATTAGCACAAATATACTAATATTTTTAGTTTTACCAAATTTATTTTTCTAAATTTTAATATATTTTAAAAATTGATCTTCTTTTTGCTTTTGTTACACTTAAAAATATTTTACCCTTACTAAAATTAAATTGTAGTATACAACTTACTGACTACTGACTACTGACTACTGACCATTGACCATTGACAATTGACCACTAACTACTATCCACCAACTTTCCACCAACTTACCTTATTTTTGTATCAAACTACTTTTATATGAACCATGTTCTATTAACACATAATATTTTACGTTGGGCTGTTTTACTTTTTGGCTTATGGACGTTACTAAATGCATTAACCGGGGTGTTAAGCAAACGGAGTTATACTGGTACAGATAATAAAGTAAATCTGTTTTTTATGATTAGCTGCGACATTCAGTTATTACTTGGCCTTGTTTTATATTTTAATAATGGCTGGTTTGATATGCTTAAAACAAATGCTAAAGAAGTAATGAAAGATGGCACTACCCGATTTTTTGCATTAGAGCATTTTTTAATGATGGTTATTGCATGGTTGCTTGTACATGTTGGAAGAAGTATGGTAAAACGTGCCGATACCGATAGTAAAAAACATAGAAAAAGTTTACTATTTTTTGGAATAGCCATTGTAATTATTTTAGCTATGATACCTTGGCCATTTAGGCAAATGGGTATTGCAAGAGAATGGTTTCCTAAATTTTAATATTCAATTTTTTATGACCTTGAAAAAAAATAATAAACCCACCATTTTAATTACCAATGATGATGGTATTACTGCACCAGGTATTCGTTGTTTGGTAGAGGCAGTAAAAGATTTAGGAAATATTATTGTAGTAGCGCCCGATAAGCCGCAAAGCGGAATGGGGCATGCTATAACTATAGGGCAACCCTTACGTTTAAATCAAGTTCAAATTTTTGATGGCGTTGAATGTTGGCAAACGAGTGGTACACCAGCCGACTGTGTTAAATTAGCTGTAGATAAAGTATTGCACCACAAACCCGATTTGTGCCTTAGTGGCATTAACCATGGGGCAAACCATTCTATTAACGTAATTTATAGTGGTACCATGAGTGCTGCAATGGAAGCAGCTATTGAAAGTATACCTAGCATTGGATTTTCTTTATTAGACTATAGCTTTGAAGCCGATTTTAGCGAAGCAAAAAAATATGTTTACGATATTGCTAATTGGGTAATAGAAAATAACAAAGAAAAGCGTTTATTGCTTAACGTTAATATTCCAAAAAAATCGAACAAAAAAATAAAAGGAATAAAAGTGTGCCGACAAGCAGATGCAAAGTATAAAGAAGATTTTAATGAACGTAAAGACCCACATGGCAAAAATTATTATTGGCTTACCGGTGAGTTTTTAAATAATGATAAAGCCAAGGATACCGATGTGTGGGCTTTAAACAATAATTATGTAAGCATTGTACCTGTACAATTCGACTTTACAAATTATGCAATGAAAAAGAAATTAGAAAAAAAATCGTTTAAATGATATTAAAAAGAGATACTATTAAATTAGGGGTACTACTAGGATTTGTTGGTCCATTACTAGGTATTTTTTTGTACAAATTTGTAAAGTTTAAAATTTTTACATTTAAAGAAACTTTTCAATATATGCTATACGAGCCAGGCCATAAAACATTGAGTGTTGCCTTAACGTTAGCTTTATTTGTAAATGCAGTTTTATTTACCATCTACTTAAATACACGAAAAGATAAAACGGCAAAAGGAATATTTTTAGTAACCCTTGTATACGGTGTAGTAGTGTTGTTTTTAAAATTATTTTAAAGTTCACTTCGTAAAATTGGTTTGCCACTAATTACACGAATGAACACAAATAAAAACTATTAGTGAAGATTAGTGCAATTCGTGGCAACAAAAAAAATATGCAGTAGTTATTTTCTTTTCATTTTAGTTTTAGCAAATGATTAATTCATCCTCCTCTAAAAAGTTATACATTATTGCTGGCGAGGCCAGTGGCGATTTGCATGGAAGCAACTTAATTAAACAGTTGAAAAATATTGATAGTGCTATTGATATTAGATGCTGGGGAGGAGATAAAATGCAAGCCGAAGGTGCTACACTCGTAAAGCATTACAAAGAGTTAGCCTTTATGGGTTTTATTGAGGTTATAAAAAACCTACCTACCATTTTAAAAAATATTAGCTTTTGTAAAGAAGATATTTTGGCCTACAAGCCAGATGCTATTATACTAATTGACTACCCTGGCTTTAATTTACGTATTGCAAAATGGGCAAAACAACAAGGCATTAAAGTTATTTACTACATTTCGCCACAGGTATGGGCTTGGAAGGAGAATAGAGTGAAACTAATGAAGCAATGCATTGATAAAATGATTTGCATCATCCCTTTTGAAAAAGATTTTTACAAAAATAAATGGAATTGGGATGTAGAGTATGTGGGGCATCCTTTGGTGGAGGTGGTGGAGCAGTTTGTAGAAGGCACTCGGCAGTTGGCAAATGGCAATGAGCAAATAATTGCCTTGTTACCGGGCAGTAGAAAACAGGAAATTTTAACCAAGCTTCCTATCATGCTTTCTGTAGTACAGCATTTTCCTACTTATCAATTTGTAGTTGCAAAAGCACCTGGGCTTGATGAAGATTTTTACAACAATTTAATTGCACCCTATAAAAATGTAAGCTGGGTAGTTAATGAAACATATGCTTTGTTAAGTAAAGCCAAGGCTGCATTAGTAACAAGTGGTACAGCTACATTAGAAACAGCCCTATTTGGTGTGCCACAAATTATTTGCTATAAAGGGAGTAACATTAGTTACCAAATTGCAAAAAAATTAATTAAAATAAAATTTATTGGTTTAGTTAATTTAATAATGGATAAAGAGGTAGTAAAAGAATTAATACAACACCAATTAACTACACAAAACTTGTATAAGGAATTAACATTACTACTAAAGGAGGGAGCAAAACTAAAACAACTTAAAAGTGATTATGCCTCACTTTGGCAACTTTTAAAGCAAGGAGTTAATGCTAGCGAAAAAGCTGCACATAGCATTTATACCTTTATGTACCCTACCGCTTAATTAACTTAACAGCCAAAATAACCAACGCTACTATAAAAAGGAATATGCTTATACGGTTTATTCCATGCATATATTTTAAAAAAGATGTGTTGGGTGCATTAGGATCTTTCTTTTTAAGGTATAAATACTCGGCAACTTGTTTTAAAATAGACATATTCTCTAAATTTACTTTTAAAGTATAACTTTATAAAACATAAAATGATTGATTTTGTTTAAATCTATAATTATTCTAATTGCGTATATAGATAAAAAGAATTAAAATGAAAAGATTATTAGTAACCGTTG
The DNA here is from genome assembly GCA_031377245.1 of Bacteroidota bacterium. Lineage (GTDB taxonomy): Bacteria > Bacteroidota > Bacteroidia > Chitinophagales > Chitinophagaceae > Ferruginibacter. Next base: position 65,580 of record JANMEU010000012.1, on the reverse strand, counting down.
TTTTAGTTAGTATAGGTATTTTGGCAACTGCTCAAACAAAAAAATATACTGTTGTAAAAACTGATGCAGAGTGGAAAAAACAATTAACCAAGGAGCAGTTTGTTGTAACTCGTAAAAAAGGAACAGAAACTGCCTATACGGGCAAATATTGGGATAACCACTCAAAAGGAATTTACACTTGCGTTTGTTGCAGCCAAGAGTTATTTAGTAGTGCACATAAATTTGATAGTGGTACTGGTTGGCCAAGTTTTTATAAACCCTCTGTAGCAAAAAATGTGGAGGAAGAAACAGATAATTCCTATGGTATGCAACGTACTGAGGTAAATTGCAATAGATGTGGAGCACATTTGGGCCATGTATTTAATGATGGACCAAACCCAACAGGATTAAGGTATTGTATTAATTCTGCCAGTTTGAGTTTTGTAAAAAAATAAGTGCATTATATTGAGATTGCGTAATTAAAATTATAAAAAATATCCTTGGCCATACACCAACCCTCCTATTTACCGCTCCACTCTTCAAAACTAACAAATTGCCTATCAATCCACTAAATAGGTAGTACTTACGCAACACCGCATTATTGTAAAATAGGCAATATTTTATACATACTAGTTACCATTAACCTATACCATTAAAATCTTATTTGTAAAGGTTTTATACGATATTTTACTTAAATTGTAATTGATTTATCCTGCTGCCTAGTATGAAATATAATATTCAATGATTTTTTTTGGTGATGGGGATAAAAAAAGCAATTTTTAATAGAATTGCTTAAATAATTTGATTGTTTAAATAAAATTTTAAAAACTCAAAAATGTTTCATAATTTCATTTTAGCAAATCACAATAAGGATCATTCCGTAATGATTTCCACGAGCCTCGACGTATATCGGGGCATTTTTATTTCTACTAACTCAACCCTAAACTTCGCTATATGAAAAAAATTCTTGGATTAGACATTGGAACAAATTCAATTGGCTGGGCTTTTATAGAAAGTAATGCTTATGAAAACCCAGAAACATTAGATGGCAGAATTATTCAGTTAGGCAGTAGGATAATTCCTATGGACGCCGATGCCATGAATAAATTTGAATCCGGAACACCTGAATCAAAAGCAGCAGGAAGAAGGCAAGCAAGGGGTGCCAGAAGATTAAACCAACGCTATAAATTAAGAAGAACTAGGCTTATAGAAGCATTGAAAATCCTTGAGTGGGTTCCGGACAACTTCCCAGTTAACTTTAAAAAATTAGATAAACATAGCATCAATAAATACTTGCCCTTTTCTGATGAATTAAAAAAAGAGGCCGCTGACTTTTTTGGTATTGCTAATAAGAAAACAACAAAAGGTGATGAATATGAAATTTCGGAAGATTGGTTAATTTATTTTCTTAAAACAAAAGCCTTGCATACGCAAGTGACTTTGCCAGAACTTGCAAGAATTCTTTATCATTATAATCAACGCAGAGGATTTAAAAGCAGCAGGAAAGATGCAAAAATTGATGATGATTCAGAAAAAGAAATTAAATACCCTATTTATGAAAAATGGGTTGAAATTGTAGCTGTAACAGCAATAAAAGAATCAGGAAAAGGAGAAGGCAAGGATAAAGATTATACTTTCTACACGTTAACCTGCAAAACTTCTGATTTAGAATTTTCTGCAATCAAAAAAAGAAAAAATCCGTTAGACTGGCTTAATAAAGATATTGAGGTTGAAATAACTAAAAAAACAACCAAGAATCTTACTGCAACTTACACCATATCTGAAGTTGACCCCAATGCCTGGGCAAGCAGAAAAATTGCTCTTGAAAAAGATATTGCAAAAGAAAATCTTACTATCACGGAATATTATTTAAAAAATATAAAAACAGCTTTACAGTCAGATGAAGCCTACACAGTAAAGCAAAGAATTGTTGACAGATCATTTTACCAAAATGAGTTTAAAAAAATATGGGAAACACAAAGCAGGTGGTTTCAAAAAGTATTTACTGATAAAACTAAAATTGCTGAAATAGCAGATACTTTTTACACTCACAATAAAGAAAAAAACAAAGAACTTAAAGCTAAAGATTTATTCCATCTTTTTTTTAACGACATTATTTATTACCAAAGAGGATTGAAATCTCAAAAAGGTTTGTTGGCAAATTGCCAGTATGAGTCAAAGTCTTATAAAACAAAATCAGGTGAATTAAAAACTGCTGGTGTAAAAGTAACTTCTAAGAGTACCCCATGTTTTCAGGAATTTAGGATATGGCAAACCATACACAATTTGAAAGTTATTCAAAAAGAAGAAATAATAAATGGCAAATTAAAAATCAACATAGATGTTACTGCTAATCATTTAACAACCGAAAGTAAAGAAAAACTATATGAACTTTTTGATAACTCTGCAACCGTAAGCCATGATAGTATTTTAAGATTGCTGGGCTTTAAAAAAGACAGAACAGAAAATGGAGAAAAAACTTTCAACTATCAACTCAACTATCCCAACGATAAAGACTTTCCTGGAAATGAAACCAAAGCAATGTTTAAAAAAGTATTTAAAAAACATAGCTTTATCGAAGAAGGAGAAAAATATTTAAACAACAGGGAATCATTAAACAATCTTTGGCATATTGTATATTCCTTACCAGAAGAACAAGAAATTATAAATGCACTTTCCAATAAAAAATATTTTGATTTTCCTGAGCCTGTTATAAAACACATTTCTAAATTACCCGAATTCCTAAGTCAATATGCTTCCCTTTCGGCAAAAGCAATTAATAAAGTATTGCCATTAATGCGTACTGGAAAATACTGGAATAGTGAAAACATCAATGAGAAAACTAAAGAAAGAATTGACAAAATTATTGATGGTGAATTTGATGAAACAATTTCTGATAAAGTAAGAGAGGAAATACTGAAACTTAACCTTGGCTCAATAAATCAGTTTGCAGGTTTACCTACTTATATAGCTGCGTACATTATATATGGACGTCATAGCGAAAGAGCAAATGAGGCTAAGTATGAAGCAATAGAAGATTTTAATATCAAAGAAATCATTCCTTATAATTCTATTCGTAACCCTGTTGTAGAAAAAGTAATCAGAGAAACTTTGAGTCTTGTAAAAAATATTTGGAATAACGAAACATTGGGTAGGCCAGATTATATACATGTTGAGTTAGGCAGAGAGATGAAAAATAATAATGAGGAGAGAAAAAAAATATCCGAAAACAATTCAAAGAATAGAATAGAAAAAGAAAGGATAGCAAATCTTATCAGAGAATTGCAGTATCCAAATTTTAACGAAAACTCAATATCTGATGTCGAGAAATTCAGGCTATGGAAAGAGAGTGGTGGTAAACAAGGAGAAGAAGATTTTGATACCTTGTTTAAAAGGAACAATGCTGAATTTGTAAAGGACGCAGATATTGAGAAGTACAGGCATTGGGCTGAACAAAACTATCGTTCGCCATATACAGGAAAGACAATAAAATTAAGTGAGCTATTCACAGAAAAATACCAGATAGACCATATTATACCAAGGGCAAAGTTTTACGATGATTCTTTTGGCAACAAAGTAGTTGTAGAAGCAGAAGTAAATGCACTGAAGGATAATAAGCTTGCTATGCATTTTATAGAAGATACTCAGGGAAAAGAAATCAATCTAAGCAATGGGGAAAAAGTTAAAGTACTTTCTTTAGATGACTACAAAAAATTTGCAGACGATGTATTTACCAGCAATAAGAAAAAACGCCATCTAAAACTTTACGATGTTCCTGAGGGATTTGTTGAAAGGCAAATGAATGACACCAAGTACATTTCAAGAACCGTAGCACAATTCCTTCGACCTATTGCTATTGGAAATGAAACTGATGAAGGCGTTATCTACACTTCGGGAAATATTACATCTGACCTGAAAAATAAATGGGGATTAAATAAACTCTGGAAAGAAATATTAAAACCAAGGTTTGAAAGACTGGAAGGAATTCTAGGAGAGAAGCTAATACTGCCTAGTGAAACTAAAGAAGGAGATTACCATTTTTCTAAAGATTATAAAAGAATTGACCACAGGCATCATGCTTTAGACGCTTTAGTAATTGCCTGCACCAGCCGAAGCCATGTTAAATATTTGAACAGCTTAAGTTCTTTAAGTAACAATAAAAAAGATAAGCACTACGATGATTGGGCAAAGTGGAAATATCTGCTCAATAAAAAGAAACAACTGGAAAATCAGGAAAATGGAATGACTGAATTTGGCACACCATGGGAAAGGTTTTATTTAGATGCAAAAGAAGCTGTTGAATCTATTATTGTATCTCATAAGCCAACATCCAAGCTTATCTCTAAAGCAATTAATAAATATTATAAGTGGGCAGAAGTTGATAAAGATAAATGGGAAAAGAAAATTCACTATCAGGAAGCTCCAAAAAATGATGATAAATATTGGGTGGCGGTAAGACAGTCTTTGTTTGGACAACCTTTAGGAAAAATCCATTTAGCTGAATACAAAACCGGGCTTGATATTAAAGCGGCGTTAAAAGCACAAATCCAATTTTTAAAGAGAGAAAATAAAGTATGGAATACAGAAGACTGGAGAATTGCAAAATCAGAAATAAGAAAACAACTTGATGTATTAATTAAACGTTATGATCAGGATGAAAAAGCTATTTTAAAGTTCTTAGAATCGAACCCTTTAAAAGATAAAGATGGCAATGAAATAGATAAACTCGATTTATTGCAGTTTAAAAAATATGCCTCTAAGAAAGTAAGCATAGATGAAACTTTTACAAGGGATAAAATAGAAAAAATGCCTTATTCTAATTTGGGGAAAAACTGGTTAACCAACCTTTTAAAAGAACATCTTGAAGAATATGGAAACGACCCAAAATTAGCTTTTAAAGGAGAGGCATTGGAAATGCTGTATAAAAAAGCTCCGCATCCAATAAATAAAGTAACTAGAAAAGAAGGGGGTAATAAAATAGAAAAGAATAACAAGCTTTTAGATGGTGATGCTGGTGTTAATCAGTATTTCTTAATTGAAATTAAACCCGAAATTGATAAAAAAACAGGTGAAAATAAAGTAGTAAGAAAGTATAGCACCCCTAATTTCTTAGACTGTATTGAACGTTTAGCAAAAGGCTTACCAATTCATGACGAAGATCCAAATTCACAATACATAAGCCTTTCTCCCGGAGATTTAGTTTATGTACCTGAAATGGAGGAAATAATAAACCTTATTGACTGGACAAACAAAAAGAAAATTGCCGAAAGAGTTTATATAATGAAAAGTTCACAAGATTATCAGGCACACTTTTTACCAGCAGATGTTAGTGCTTTGATACAACCTTATGACTCAAAATTTAAAAAAGGAGAATTTGAAAGTATGAACAAGTCTGAAAAAACTAAAGATAAGAGCCAAGTAATTAAAGAAAATTTTATAAAACTGAAAATTGATAGATTAGGTAATTTTTCTGCAATAGTTTAAACCTATGATAAAACGAACGTTATACTTTGGCAACCCTGCATACCTTAAAACAAAAGATGAGCAATTAGTTTTTGAAAGTAGCGACACTGGCGAATTAAAAACCTTACCTATTGAAGATATTGGTGTACTTATAATAGACCATCAACAAATAACTATTACACAGGCATTGCTGGCAAAATTATTAGCCAATAATGTAGCTTTTATTACTTGCGATGCTAGCCACCACCCTACTGGTTTATTGCTAAACTTAGATGGCAACACATTACAAAGTGCAAAATTTGCAGCACAAATAGATGCAACAGTACCCTTAAAAAAACAACTGTGGCAGCAAACCGTGAGTTGCAAAATACTAAACCAAGCCACTTTATTAGACAACGAAAAAATACCTACTAAAAACTTACGTAACTGGGCTACCGAGGTAAAGAGTGGCGATAGCGAAAACCACGAAGCAGTTGCTGCTGCTTACTATTGGAAAAATATTTTTCCTGAATTTTTAGCCTTTAAAAGAGACCGCTTTGGCTTGCCACCTAATAATTTATTAAACTATGGCTATGCTATTTTACGGGCAATAGTTGCCCGTAGCATTGTGGCTAGTGGTATGCTACCTACGCTTGGCATTTTTCATAAAAACCAGTACAATGCCTATTGTCTGGCAGATGATATTATGGAGCCTTACCGGCCATTTGTAGATAAAGTAGTAGTTGATATTGTACGAATGAATGGTAATTTTTTAGAGCTTACCCCAAGTATGAAAAAAGATTTACTAAATATACCTGCAATGGATGTGCTAATAAACGAGGAAAAAAGCCCTTTAATGGTAGCTGTGCAAAAAACAACAGCATCATTAGTAAAATGCTTTGAGGGAAAGCAACGAAAAATAGCCTACCCAAGTTTTGTATAGCTAAACTTTACCTAATGCATAACCGCCTAAATGCATACCGAATTATGTGGGTACTTGTATTTTTTGATTTACCAACCGAAACCGCTAAGGAACGAAAAACGGCTGCCCTTTTTCGTAAAAATATATTGAAAGATGGTTTTCAAATGTTTCAGTTTAGTATTTATATGCGGCACTGTGCCAGCCGAGAAAATGCCGATGTACATATAAAACGGGTAAAAAAAATATTACCAGAGCATGGGCATGTAGGCATAATGTGTATAACCGATAAGCAATTTGGGATGATGGAAATTTTTCATGGCCATAAATTAACCACTGCCGCTGCCCCAGTACAGCAATTAGAAATGTTTTAACAAAACAAATAGGAATAAAAAAATGAAACTATGTTCCTTTTTTTATTCCTATTTAACTACTTAGAATCAAGCCCAATATAGCTTTCAGCCAACCGTATTGTGAAAGAACTAAGTTAGTAAAAAGTTTGAAAGCAAATCACAACGTTGCTGTACTTACTGGTTTATTTGCATCATTGTGAAAGAACTAAGTTAGTAAAAAGTTTGATTTGTAGGACGGCCAAAAAAAATCTGCTTTTAGCAGATTTTTTTGTGGAGAATACCGGAGTCGAACCGGTTACCTCTTGCATGCCATGCAAGCGCTCTAGCCAGATGAGCTAATTCCCCAATGGAGTGCAAATATAACTGCACTCATATTGTATTCAAAATCAATTTTAATTTTGCTTATTGGCAGGCGATGCTCCATTACTTGCAGGAGTTGTCACTTTTGTACCACCACCATTTTCGGTTGCTAATAAAGCTGCTAAATTTTGTTTTGCTAAAACAAAATTGCTATCTAAGGCTAATGCTTTTTGAAAATAATTTTTAGCATCTGCCCTTTTATCCAAATCATATAAAGCTAATGCTTGTATATTAAACATACTTGCTTGCAAATAGGTACGGCCGGTTTGCTCTCCAATGCTGTATGTTATTGTAAATTCTGGTTTATAGGTTAGTTTTTCTGCCATAAACCCTGTGCTAACACATTCGGCTAAGCGTTTTATACCATATTGTAGCTCCATTAGTTTATACGCATGGTAAGGGCTTTTTGTTTTACCTAGCAATTTTTCAAAAACGGCAATTGCTTCTTTAGGCTGTTGTAATTTATCTAAACAAATGCCTTTCATTTCCATTAAACCATTATCATCTGGTTTTGCAGCAAGGCGTTTATCTGCCCAATAATAACACTGCTCGTAAGCACCTTGTTGCAAATAAAGCATAGCCAATGTATCGGAATAATTAGTAGTACTTCCTTGCTCTGCCGTATAATAATTTAATGCAATTACTGCGGTGTTAATATCACCTACATTCATAGCCTGTTTAAATACTTTTAAATGGCTATTTAGTTTTTGTGCAGCGGCATTTTTTGTGGTTTGTGAAAAGGTGTTATTAAATAGTGTAATAGCAAATACACAACATAAAAATTTCTTCATATAATAAAATTTAAGAATGCAAATTAACAAAAAACCCAGCACTAATGCTGGGTTTTAAAAAATTCATATTGTAAAAAATTAACCTTCCCAAATTTCATCTTTTCCTTCTAACCAAAGTTTTACTAAATCGGTTGTTATAGATTTTGGACGTTCTAATGGGAAACCTAATGCCCTATCCCAAATTAAACTAGATAGTACACCTAATGCCCTTGAAACACCAAATAATACGGTGTAAAACTCATACTCTACCATTCCATAATGTACTAGTAAAGATCCGCTATGTGCATCCACATTTGGCCATGGATTTTTTATTTTACCTAACGATTGCAAAATAGGGGGAACAGCATCGTAAATATTCCAAACGGTTTGTACCAAAGGATCGTTAGGCATATGTTTTTTACCAAACTCCATTTGTGCTGTAAACCTTGGATCTGTTTTACGCAACACTGCATGACCATAACCTGGCACTACTTTTCCTTCGCTTAATGTTTTTTTAACGTACTCTTCTATTTGTTCTTTAGATGGATTTTCGGTACTCAACTCTTCCCTCATTTCATAAATCCATTTTATTACCTCTTGATTGGCTAAACCATGTAAAGGACCTGCTAAACCATTCATACCTGCGGCAAAACTTAAATACGGATCGCTAAGTGCCGAGCCTACCAAATGTGTTGTGTGTGCAGATACGTTTCCACCCTCATGATCAGCATGTATTGTCATATACAAACGCATCAATTCTTTAAACTCTTCATCTTCGTAACCCATCATATGAGCAAAATTACCTGCCCAATCTAACAAACCATTTGGATGAATATGATCGCCATTTTTATACTTTCGCCTATATATATACGCTGCTATACGTGGTAGTCTTGCTATTAAATCCATCGAATCGTCAAACACTGCATCCCAATAATCTTTTTTACTCATGCCTGCAGCATAGCGTTTAGCAAACTGGCTTTCTGTTTGTAAGGCCATTATGGCAACAACAAATTGCGTCATTGGATGGGAGCTTACGGGCAACGCCTCAATACTTGCAAATACATGATTAGGCACATGGCTACGACGTTGCCACACACTAGTTAGATGAGTAACATCTGCTTCGGTAGGTAATTCCCCTACTAGCATTAAATAAAATAATCCTTCTGGCAATGGCTCGGAGCCATTAGTAGCTTTAGGTAATTTTTGTTGTAATTCTGGAATAGTGTAACCTCTAAAACGTATACCCTCTTGAGCATCTAGTAACGAAGTTTCTGTTACTAAACCCGTAATTCCTCTCATACCTTGATAGACTTGGCTTAAGGTAACCTCCCCAATTTTTTTATTTCCGTGCTCTTTTAATATTTCTTTAATCTCCGCAGCAGTAGCATCTGCCTTTTCCTTAAATTTTTGCTTTATAATTCCCATACAACTTAAATTTTATTGGTTTGTAGCTACTTTTAGCACATTGTTTAATTGGTGTAAAATTACTACCACTTAATTTGTTAAACAAAAAATTTAGCACAAAGTTTAGTCTTAAAACTATTTTGGTGCTTTTTTGTATAAATAAAAGGCTACTACCAAAAAAATTATATTGGGTAGCCAAGCAGCAAGTATTGCCGGAAAATCTCCCTTAGTAGCAAACACAAAAGATAGTTTACTTAGCAAAATATATACAAAGCTTAACAAAACCCCTATGGCTAGGTGCATTCCGCTACCTCCTCTTATTTTTCGGCTTGCTAAAATTGCACCAATTAGGGTAAGTATTAACACAGAGAAAGGTATGGCATCTCTATTATATCGCTCTGTTAATAGCGAATTAATATTTTCGGATCCTCGTAATTTTTCAAGGGTAATTAAAGTATTTAAATCTGGTGTTATTAGTTGGTCTTTTAGGTATTCATTTTTACGTAAATCAACAGGTTTAAAATTATAGTTTTTATACATAGTTTCTGTACGGCTAACTTTTTCGGTTAAGCTATCTACTGTACGTTCAATTACATTGGATAATTTCCATTTTTTATACCCAGTATCCCAACTAAACGATTCTGCCCGTAAATTATACACCAAGTTTTTACCCTTGAATTGATTTATAAAAAAAATATTGCCAATTTTATTAATGGTATCGTACCCTCTAATACCTGCATAAGTATTACTATCTAATTTAAAATAAATTTTTTGTTTGTAGCTACCATTATCGCCGCCGTTATTCCCATAATTTTGATCGATGTATTTCGCCTGAAAATCGCCCCACTTTTTATTGGCATTTGGCACTACATATTGATAGCCAAGCCAAAGTACACCGCCTAATAATAATGAGCCAACAAAAAAAGGCAGTAAAAAGCGTTTAAAACTTACACCACTGCTGAGTATAGCAATTACTTCGCTACGGTTTGCCATTTTTGATGTAAAAAAAATAACCGATATAAATACAAATAGTGGAAAAAGTAAGGCATCAATCCTAGGAATAAAGCCAAAATAATAATCGGTAATAATTTTACTTAGTGGCAATTTTGATTTTACAAAATCGTCTGTTTTTTCGCTAATATCTACCACCACAACTATAGCCGTAAAAAGCAATAAGCAAAAAAAGAAAGTAGTTAAATATTTGGATAGTATGTAGCGGTCAATTTTTTTCATTCCTAAATTTGAAGCACATAGGCACAATAGATGATTTTGTTTTAGACCTATGTACTATGTTTCTATGTGTTTAAACTATTTTTTGCAAAGATAGTTTTAATCAATCATCTTACTAAAAAGCACTGTTAATGTTGGTTTAAATACTAGATGCTATTGCTTTTGCAGCAACCCAGCCTGTTGTCCAAGCATTTTGAAAATTAAACCCTCCAGTAATTCCATCTACATTCATTACTTCTCCAGCAAAAAACAAATTAGGAACTATTTTGCTTTGCATAGTATTTGCATCAATTTCGCTTAATTGAATACCCCCTGCTGTTACAAACTCTTCCTTAAAAGTTGTTTTGCCTTTTACCAGTATGGTTTGATTACATATTATTTTTAGTAGCTTATTTTGTTCTTTTGCTGGCAAATCTGCCCACCTACAATCCTCCTTTACTTCGGCAGTATTTAGCAAATATTCCCAAAACCGATTAGGCAAACCAAATGGATTTTTGTTTATTATTTTTTGAGCAGCAATTTCGAAACGAAGGAGTTGAAATTTATCTCGTAGCGTATTTTCGTTATACTGTGGTAACCAATTTACAATAATAGAAAAATGCCAATTACTTTTAGCTAATTCTAATGCAGCCCAAGCAGATAACTTTAAAATGCCAGGACCACTTAAACCCCAATGTGTAATTAAAACTGGGCCTTGCTGTTGCAATTTTGTACCTGCAATTTTTACCACTACATTTTCAACCACTACACCCATTAAGGTTGTTAAGTTTTTATCTGGAATATTAAAGGTAAATAAGGATGGTATAGGTTCTGCAATAGTATGCCCAGTTTTCATCAACCATTCAAACTGAGTTGATTTTGGATAACCACCAGTTGCAATACACAAAAAATCGCATGGCAACAACCGTCCATCAGCCAAGGATAAATTGAATGTATCGTTTTTGTTTTCGATGTTTTTTACATCGGCATTAAGCATAACTTCTACACGGTTTGCATTAGCTTCTTTTATTAAACAATCAATTATTGTTTGCGAAGAGTTGGTTACAGGAAACATTCTTCCATCATCTTCCGTTTTTAATTCCACACCCCTTTTTTTAAACCACTCAATGGTATCTGTTGTAAAAAAATGTTGAAACGCTTTTTTTAAAAAACTCTCTCCCCTTGGATATTTTTTTAGCATTTCGCTAATGGTGAAACAAGCATGGGTAACGTTACAACGTCCGCCACCACTTACTCTTACCTTGCTTAAAAGCTTACTTGTTTTTTCTACTAAAATTACCCTAAGCAACGAGTTTTGTTGTGCAGCATTTATTGCACAAAAAAATCCAGCTGCACCGCCACCAATAACAACAAGTGTTTTTTGATTCATTTTTTAAAAATAGCTTTTGTTTTAGGCTTTGCCTAATTTTTAAACCGTTAATAAATATGTATATTTATTTTTTAAACGTTTAAACAAATGGCAAACCCAATTACCAAAAAAGAGCTTAAAGAAATGCCAATACTACCGTACGAAAAGCTTAGACCCTATTTAAAAACGGGTGATATTTTTTTTAGCAGTGGCAGTTATGCTTTTTCTGGAGTAATACAACGTTTAACAAAAAGCACTTGGAGCCATGTTGCTGTAATTTATAAAGATGAAGAATTAAATAGAGTTTTAGTGTTAGAGGCAGAGCCTTATATTGGTATTAGATTAATACCCCTATCAAAATATTTATCTGATTATAAAGGGAAAAAACGCCCTTACAAGGGGCAAATTGTACTTAGCAAATTAAATATTGAAGTACCAAAACAAAATTTAGGTAAAGGAATTAGTTTTGGATTAGATGAGTTAACAAGGCCTTATGATAATTGGGAAATTTTTAGAATAATGATTCGGATATTATTTAACATTAGTAAAAGAGAAAAAAACCGCAACTACATTTGTAGTGAATTAGTAAGAGATGTTTTTAAAAAAGCAGGTGTACTTATTCATTATAAGGATACCTACATTAGCCCCGATGCTATTTGGAAAGATGAACGAGTAGAAATGAGGTATAGAATTTTATAAAATTTATTCGCTTACTATTTTTTCGGCTATTAATAAATCAATGGGTTTAGTAATTTTTATATTTGTTTCCTCGCCTTCAACCAAGTGTACTTTTAAGCCAAACGCCTCTACCACCGTGGCTTCATCGGTAAATTTTTCTTTATAATCTATATTAAATGCTGGCAATAAAATTTTGCTATGAAAAGTTTGTGGTGTTTGTACAAGTCGAACAGTATTTCTATCAAGTGTTTCGTTATCTTCTTCTTTAATGATACGTAAACTATCGGCACTATGTATTACCGGTATAGCACTACCAAATTCAATTGCTGCGTTGTAGCAACGATGAATCAATTGTTGACTAACTAAACAACGAACCCCATCATGCACAAAAATTATTGCTTCTTCTTCAATTAACTTTAATCCATTTTGTACTGAGTGAAATCGAGTACGACCACCAATTGTAATTTTAATTCTTTCGTAATCGAAAAAGGCATCAATAATTTCTTGTCCGGCTGCAATACTTTCTTCGGGCAGTACTAAAATAATTTGAACATCGTTAAAAGCTTGTAAAAAAGTTTTAATGGTGTAATACAGTATTGGCTTACCCTTCAATAATAAAAATTGTTTTGGTATAGCTGTATTCATTCTTACACCTGTGCCTCCAGCCACAATTACAGCAATTTTTGAAAGCTCTACTCCACTTGTGGGTTTATCTGTTTTCATATGTTCCATCTTCATTTCATCCATACTTCTTTCCTTTTCAACTTTTAATCTTTATAAATTCCTACAAAACTTTCTCCTGCACTGTTTTTCATAGCTCGGTACATACCTGCACTATTAAAAATTAAAGAAGTGTTTCCTGCAGCATCTACACCAATCATTCCGCCCTCGCCCTCCATTGCTACTAATGTTACATTTACTACTTGGTTCATTGCTTGTTGTAACGTCATTCCTTTATATTCCATTAAACAACTTACATCATGTGCCGCAACAGCTCGTATAAATGGCTCACCATGGCCAGTACAACTTATGGCACAAGTTTTATTATTTGCGTAGGTGCCTGCGCCTATTATTGGGCTATCACCTATCCGTCCAAATTTTTTATTCGTCATACCACCTGTACTTGTACTTGCGGCAATATTGCCTTGCATATCGCAAGCTGCAGCACCAATTGTTCCAAATTTTTTGTCTTTCATTAATTCTTCTAAGCCTTGGTGTGTATGATCTAATGAATAATTATCACTATCCCTTAACGCCTTCCATTGATCGTATCTAAATTGAGAGAAAAAGAATTCATCCGGCTCTAATTTAATGCCTTGTTTTATTGCAAAATCGTTTGCCCCTTTTCCACTTAAAAAAACATGGTTACTGTTGATCATAACTTCTGTAGCTAATTCTATGGGGTTACGAACATTACGAACACCAGCCACAGCACCAGCTGCTAAACCATTGCCATCCATAATGGCAGCATCCATTTCTTGCACCCCTTTTTTTGTAAATACCGAACCCCTTCCTGCATTAAACAATAAATTATCTTCTAACGTTACACAAGCCGCTTTTACAGCATTTACCGATGTGCCTCCTTCTTCTAAAACAGCATAACCAGCGTTTATTGCATCTTGTAAGCCTTTTATATAAGCTGCTTCTAACTCAGGAGTCATATCTTCTTTTAAAATTGTTCCGGCTCCGCCATGAACTACTATTGAAAATTTTTGCATACGTGGTGTTGGGTATTTTTTGTACCTCAAAAGTATTTAATTTAGTGCCATAAAAATTCTAAATATTTTTTACAATGTTTAAACGTAAGCTAACAATACCCGATTATCTTTTAATACTTGTTAATTTAATACCTCTGTGTGGAGTTTGGTTTTGGGGTTGGGATGCTAAACGAATGTTTGTGGTGTATGCTATGGAAACAGTAATTGTGGGCATTATTAATGTTTTAAAAATGATAGTAGTTACCCTTTTTGTAAATAAAAAACATTTATGGAATACGGCAAATGAGAGGAACACTATGGTAAGTGGATGGTTTTTTATTTTCTTTTTTATTATTCACTACGGATTTTTTGTTTTTGTACAAACGCAGATTTTTTTTAAAGTGTGCAATTTTTCCCCAGATAATTCTGCTCTATTTAATTATGGAAAAATACCCGGCATTTTAGGAGATGATGGAAAACTGGTGTTATTAATTTTTATTATTTACTACACGGCACAATCTTTTTTTACTTTTATTGGAAAGGGAGATTACAAAAATATTTCGATGGGGAAATTAATGTTTGAACCCTATATAAGAATTTTTAGCCAGCAGTTAATTGTAATACTTGGCAGTATGTTTTTAGCTTTTGGCGGTAGCAAAATATTTATATTAATTTTTATTGCAGTAAAGATATTTTTTGAAATAATTTTTAATTATCAACGGTTGTTGGATATTGGTGATAAGAGGGAAAAACTGAAACAGGAGAGGAATAAATTAAGTTAACAACTCCTCACACTCCTTCAACAAACTTTCCTTATTAATAGCTACCGTACCTACTTCCTCACAAACTAAGCCCCCAGCTATATTGGCAACCTCTGCCATTAGTTTAACGTTTTTAGTTGCGGCATATACTAACGATGCAACAGCTATAACAGTATCTCCTGCACCGCTAACATCGGCAATACTACGTATATGTGTAGGTATAAGACTTGATGAGTTTTCATCGTTATAAAACACTCCTTTTTCGGAAAGGGTTATAAAAGATATTTTATGCTTTAATTTTTCTTGTAATAGAAGATGAATATCTTTTAATAAACTTAAGCTAACAACATCTGTAAGTATATTTAAACCTTCAACTGCTTCTTTTAAATTGGGTTTAAAAATATCTACCCCAACATAACTAAAAAAGTTTTTACGCTTAGGATCAACGGCAGTTAAAATATGGTGCTGTTTACAAAGTGCTATAATTTTTGTAACAACAGTTTGGGTAAGTACCCCTTTATTATAATCTTCTAAAATAACTATATCTGGGCTTTCGGCTGCAATGTATTCTTCAAAAGCATACAATAATTTTTCTTCGTCATTTTGGGTAATATCGGTTTGCATTTCTGCGTCTAAACGCATCATGTGTTGGTTACGGCTTATAATGCGTATTTTATTTGTTGTAATTCTATCGGTGCTTGTAACGATATATTTTGCACCAATATTATTTTGGTTAAACAAATTTGTAAGCTGTTCACCATCATCATCTTTACCTAAAAGGGTTAACACATTTACATGTGCACCAAGCGATACTAAATTTAGGGCAACATTACCTGCACCTCCAATTCGTTGCTCTCTTTTAGTTACAGCAACTACTGGCACTGGAGCTTCAGGCGAAATTCTATCTACCTTTCCCCACCAATAAGTATCTAACATTACATCGCCAATTACAGCAACTTTTATCTTTGAAAAATCGTTAAATAATTGTTGAAAATCCATTGCCAATTAAAAATTTAATTTTTTATCTTTTTAGAAGATATTAAGTAATAAATGGGTACTCCTATTGCAACTATAATTAAGCCTGGCCATACAAATTTTGGCTTATAAATAGTGAGCAAAACACAAAATGCACTACCTAAAATAATATATACAGCTGGTAGAATTGGATAGCCAAATGCTTTATAGGGCCTTTCTGCATCAGGGCGTTTTTTACGTAAAATGAAGATGCCAATAATGGTTAACACATAAAACATAACCACTACAAAAGAAATCATATCTAACAAATCGCCGTATTTACCACTTAAGCACCAAGCCGCAGCCACAGCACATTGTATCCAAAGTGCATAAGCCGGAACACCAGCTTTATTTAAAGTGCCGGCTTGTTTAAAAAATAATCCATCATTTGCCATGGTATGGTATACTCTTGCACCTGCCAATACCAGACCATTATTACATCCAAATGTTGAAACCATAATAAGTAAGGCAATTACCGTTGTACCAAATGCAGGAAATATTTTATTTGCCACAGCAACAGCTACTCTATCATCGGTACAAAAAGCAATTTCGTTTAAGGGCAAAACATTTAAATACATTAAATTAGCACTAACATAAATTACCGTAACTATCAATGTTCCTAAAAATAAACTTAACCCAATATTTTTTTGTGGATTTTTTATTTCACCAGCAATAAAGGTTACATTATTCCAAGCATCGCTACTAAAAATTGAACCCACCATTGCAGCGGCTATTGCCCCTACCAAAGCCGCACCTCCAATACCTTTCCAAAGGGTTGGCGTAACTCCTTTATTATCTACACCTAAGTCTTGCATAGCATTAAGCCCTGTAGCCATATTCTCACTCCAAAAGCTATCTTTTACCAATACAAATCCAAATATTATTAACCCAAATAACGCTAATAATTTTGCGCTTGTAAAAATTGTTTGAATAAATTTCCCTTCTTTTACACCCCTTGAATTTATGTAAGTAAGTAGCGTAATTATTGCAATTGCTAACAATTGCCCCGAATGAATTTTTAAGCCTAGTACACTAAATAAATAATAATTGTTTCCAAGATCTGGCACTAAGTAGGCAATAAATTTACTAAAGGCAACACCTACTGCTGCAATAGTAGCCGTTTGTATTACTGCAAAAAAACTCCATCCATATAAAAAACCTGCAAGGGGATTAAAGGCTTCTTTTAAATAAACATATTGTCCACCAGCTTTGGGAAACATAGCACTTAATTCGCCATAACTAAGTGCAGCAGTAAGGGTCATAAAACCAGTGATTAACCACACCCCGATTAACCAACCTGCACTACCCACATTTCTAGTAATATCGGCACTTACAATAAAAATACCGCTACCTATCATGCTTCCTGCCACAATCATAGTAGCATCAAAAAGGCCAAGGGTTGGTTTAAAAGAGTTAGTTTGATCTGACATAAAAAAGCCCAATTAGTGAGTTAATTGGGACAAGTTAATAAATTTTATTGTATTGATTTAGGGAAAATTATTTTGCTTTTGCATTCATTTTTTCATTCATCCCTTTTATAACATCATTCGTAATATTTAATGCAGGATTTTTATACACCAAATAATCTAACCCTGTGCCCGTTGTTAATATGTATAAGTATTTTTTTTCTTTGTTATATTCTTCTAAAAAATCTTTTAAATCTTTTTGTAGCCCTTCTGTAAATTTAAAACTTTCTTCGCTAAGAGCTTGCCCTTGACTTTGTTTTTTTGTTTCAATATTTTGTTGCTCACCCATTAATTGGTTTTGAAATTTTTCAGCTTCTTGTTGAGTAATTGCTGCTCCTCTTTTTAAAAAATTATCTCGTTTTGCTTCTAAGCCTCTCATACCAGATTGCCACTCAGTTTCAATACGTTTTTGTTTGGCTTCCATATCCCCACGCTTTTGTTTTATGTAGCTAATATTTTCGTACATACTATCCAACTCAACATACGCAATATGTGCTTTATTACAATTACTATCTTTTGGATTGGTTGTATATGAATTTTGATTATGAGAGGTAACCTTTTTATTACCAGAAAAAGTAGCGTAGTATAAATAACCAACCGCTGCTGCTAAAAAAATATTTAAAGCAATAAGTAAATTTTTCGTCATTATAATTATTTAAAGAGGCAATTTAAGCACAAACAAACATTTAGCCATAAATAAGCTAAATTTTTAGGAAAGCATTAACGGTGATATATAAATTTTTAGGGGTAGTATTTTATTTAGATATTATTTTTATTTGCTGCTTAATGCTTTAGAGTAATTAAATTAAATATCAACACAAAAACCACAATGTATTTTATTGTGTATATAAAGTTTAAAAGCTTTTTTACACCATAAACAACATAATTTATGTTTAAATACTTATCGCTTTTTACCCTAGCTTTATTATTGCTTTTGTCATGCGCAAAAAAGGCACCCGATACTCCACCTGCAACTGTACCAGAAAGATTAGAACTTTCTCCAGCTTCAAAAATTGTATTAGTTGGTAATACAACTAGTTTTACTACCAGCTTTTTTAACACAGAAGGAGTAGCTGCAGCAGTGCCTACAAACCTAAGTTGGAGTAGTTTAAACAATACAATTGCAACGGTTAATACACAGGGCGTAATTACGGGTGTTTCTGCTGGGCAAACAAGTATTACGGTAACGTACAATTCAATAGTTGCTACTGCACTAATTACCGTTACGTCTACTACTGTTGCAGAAAGATTAGAAATTTCATCCTCAACCAATAGTATTACTACCGGCTCTACAACTACTTTTACACTTACTTACTTTAATAATATGGGCAACCAAGCACCTGTACCAAGTGGTGTAGTTTGGAGTAGTTTAAATACCAGCATTGCCAATGTAAATACACAAGGAGTTGTAAGTGGTGTTGCAATTGGGCAAACTACTATTAGAGCAACATTAAATTCCATTGTTGCTAATGCTTCAATTACGGTTACTGGTAGTCAGGAAAGATTGGAAATAACACCAGGCAATTTAAATATATCGGCAGGGAATACGGGTACATTTTCCCTTATCTATTTTAATACACAAGGTATGCAAGCACCTGTACCGGGCGGAGTGGTTTGGAGTAGTATGAATACGAATAGGGCAACCGTTAATCAACAGGGAATGGTTACAGGACTTACAATAGGCCAAACAACTATTAATGCCACTTTAAATACATTAACTGCATCAGCTTCGGTAACCATATCTGCAAATACACAATTAGCTTATATTACACTGTCCCCTTCTCCCATTTTAGAAATTAATAAAAACCAGTTTTCTACTGTAACAGCTACTGGTTATACAAGCGCTGGGGTAGCACTATCTGGGCTTACTTTTAATTTTACTAGTAACAATAACTCTTTTGTAACCGTTTTAAACAGTGGAATTGTACAGGGTATAGAATATGGCACAGCAAACATTACTGCTTCTGCAGCATCTATTACCAGCCCACCCATAATGGTACAAGTAATTAGATCAGCCAATTTTAATGGCGGATCTGGAAGTGTGGGAGTAGGGAAATTAAAAATAGAAAATGGAGTTTTAAAACTACAAACTAGTACTAATTTTTCTGTAAGCACAGGAGCCCCCGATTTACGTATTTATTTAAGTAATGCTACTACTAATATTGTTAATGCTGTTGAAATTGCTACTCTAAATCAGCGCTCAGGAGCTCAGTCATGGAACGTACCTGCAACAAACGCTGGTGGTCAACCAATAACCATTACATCTTACCAATACATTTTAGTTTGGTGTAGGCAGTTTGGTGGTAACTATGGGCATGTACTTTTACCTTAAAAAACTTTTCGTTTGCTTGTTATACTAGGAGGTTTGCTAATGCAAACCTCTATTTTTTTAGCCAACCAACTCGTTCCTAAAAAACACCTTAAATTAAACCCAAAAAATGCTACTTTTTACCCTACCTCAATTTTTGTATTTTTGCACACTTTATAAAGTATTATGGAACTTACAAAAAATTTTGAGCCAACAGCAATTGAAGCAAAGTGGTATAAGCATTGGATAGATAAGGGATATTTTAACAGCACCCCCGATGAGAGAGAACCCTACACCATTGTTATTCCGCCGCCGAATGTTACTGGTGTGCTGCACATGGGGCATTGCCTTAATAATACTATACAAGATATTTTAATTCGTAGGGCACGAATGGAAGGCAAAAATGCTTGCTGGGTACCAGGTACTGATCATGCAAGTATTGCAACTGAAGCTAAGGTAGTTGCCATGTTAAGGGAAAGAGGAATTAAAAAAAGTGATTTAAGTAGAGCCGAATTTTTAACATACGCTTGGGAGTGGAAAGAAAAATATGGTGGCATAATTTTGCAGCAATTAAAAAAATTGGGTTGCAGTTTAGATTGGAATCGTACTGCTTTTACAATGGATGATGATTATTATAAAGCAGTTATTGAAATATTTATACGCCTTTTTAATGATGGAATTATTTACCGTGGCTTACGTATGGTAAACTGGGATCCTGCAAGTAAAACGGCTTTGAGCGATGAGGAGGTAATTTTCAAAGAAATAGATAGTAAATTATATTTTGTACAATATCCATTAGTTGATGGTGGCGGTGCTATTACAGTTGCCACAACAAGACCAGAAACTATTTTAGGCGATGTGGCTATTTGTGTAAATCCGTTAGATGAACGTTATAAAAATTTAGTGGGCAAACAAGTTATTGTACCCATCATAAATAGAAAAATTCCAGTGATTGCAGATGAATATGTAACTATGGATTTTGGTACTGGCGCTTTAAAAATTACACCAGCACACGATAAAAATGATAATGAACTGGGCAGAAAGCATAACCTAAAAGCATTGAATACATTGGATGCCGAAGGAAAATTTACTGCAGAAGAGTTAATGCATGAAAACCCCAATGCACAAGTGTTAGCCTACAATGGTATTGATCGTTTTGAATTACGTAAACTAATTGTAAAAGATATTGAAGCTATTGGCCAAGTACAAAAAATTGAAGAGTATAAAGGGCAAGTGGGCACAAGTGAACGAACGGGCGCTATTATTGAAAGCAGATTGAGTTTACAATGGTTTATGGATATGAAAAAATTTATTGCCTTAAATCCAGAGGTAATAAGTTCGGTTGCTACTGATGAAATAAAATTGCACCCAGCAAAATTAAAAAATACCTATAGCCATTGGATGAATAATATTAAAGATTGGTGTATTAGCAGGCAACTTTGGTGGGGGCAGCAAATTCCTGCATGGTATGATGAGGAAGGCAGATTTGTAGTTGCAGAAAATGAAGAAAAAGCAAAAGAAATATTCAATAGTCAATATTCAACATCAAATGTTCAATTAAAACAAGATGAAGATTGTCTTGACACTTGGTTCTCCTCGTGGCTTTGGCCCATGGAAGTATTTAAAGGAATTAGTAACTCAAATAATGCCGATGCTAATTACTATTACCCAAGCACCACATTGGTTACTGGGCAAGATATTATCTTTTTTTGGGTAGCCAGAATGATAATGGCGGGTTATGCCTTTAAAAAAGAAATGCCTTTTAAAGATGTTTATTTTACTGGAATGGTAAGAGATACTCAAGGACGAAAAATGAGTAAGCAATTAGGTAATAGTCCAGATTTGTTGGGCTTAATAGATAAGTATGGTGCCGATGCAACTAGGTTTGGAATAATGATAGCATCCCCGGCTGGTAACGATTTACTGTTTGATGAAAGTAGTTTGGAACAAGGGCGACATTTTAATAATAAATTGTGGAATGCATTAAAATTAATTAAGAATTGGGAATTAAGAATTAGGAATGAAGAAGATACCAATCTCCAATCACAACTCACCACTCACCATTTTGCATTAGATTGGTTTGAAAACAGATTGAATGAAGTGCAACTTGAGGTTGATGAATTAATAAAACAATTTAAACTTAGCGAAGCTTTAAAAGTTATTTACAGTTTAATATGGGATGATTTTTGTAGTTGGTATTTAGAGTGGGCCAAACCCGGTTTTGAGCAACCTATTGAAGCAAGTGTATATGAGAAAACGATAAAATTTTTTGAAGAGTTAATGCAATTGCTTCATCCGTTTATGCCATTTGTTACAGAAGAAATTTATCAGTTGCTAAAAGAACAAAAAGAAGATTTATGTATTCGACAATCAATTGGCAATAAGCAAATAGCAATTGACAAAAACATTCTAACTCAAGGAACAATTTTAAAACAAGTAATAACATCTATAAGAGAAGCAAGAGCAAAAAATCAATTAAAACCAAAAGAAACAATTGACTTACATATTCAAACTATAGATGTTGAAAATTACAAAGCCATTGAAACAATTTTAAGCAAACAAGTAAATGCACAAACAATTTCATTTACAAATGAGGCCATTGCAAATACCATTGTTGTAGTTGTAGAAAATGATAAATTTTATATAGCATCCGAAAAAGAAATTGATACAGCATCCTTAAAAGAAACGTTGCTTAAAGATTTAGAACATCAAAGAGGATTTTTAGTATCAGTACAAAAAAAATTAAGTAATGAAAAGTTTGTAGCTAACGCCAAACCAGAAGTGTTAGCTGTAGAACAAAAAAAACAAGCCGATGCAGAAGCTAGGATAAAGACGATTGAAGAAAGCCTTTCGACAATGTGATAAATTGATAATGTGATAACCTGCCTGCCGGCAGGCAGGTCGGCAGGAGAATATTGAGTGTAATTCGTTAAAATTCGTGTAATTAAACTCTTCCTACACTTTTGGCATCATTTTTTCGTTGTATCTTCAAAATAAAAAAATGTTACGTACAACTTTACTTACACTATTTATATTAAGTACTTTTTTTGCGGCAGCACAAAAGCCTACTAAACCGGTTTCAAAAGCCCCTGCTGCTAAGGGTTTTAAACCTCCAAAGTTAACTTGTAGCCTAGGTAATTATAAAGATTCTGCAATTATTACAGTGGCAGAAGGTCAACAACTTGTTACAACTCCGTTAAAGATTACGGATGCTAAGAATGGTAAATACACCATTTCATCTTATCAATTTTTATATAGAAAAACGGGGGTTACCGAAGAAGAAAATGAAAACGGCCCAACGGGTAAAACAAAACCTACAACAACCATAAGTGCAGATTTATTTAGAACATCTCCCCTATCTCCTCTTTGGATTACAAATATTAACGATCAATTAAAAACGGGCGATGAATTGTTTTGGTTTGATATAATTGTAAAAGATGAACAAGGAAGGTTGATGTTTGCGCCTCAGTTAAAATTAATGGTTAGGTAGGTATATTAATTTTATTCAAGCGTTTGTATTGTTGTTAAATAGGCTTACAAAACAAAGTGTAAAACGGAGTAAAATAACAGATTTCTCCTATCGTCGAAATGACAGAAAAATTAAACCAACTCATGCGTTTCTTTTATTACCCCCATCACAAAAACACTTTGTACATGGCCCATATTATCTATACTACTTAATTTGTTTACATGAAAGTCGTGGTAAGCATTCATATCTTGAGTAACTACTTTTAACATAAAATCAAATTCGCCACTAATGGTAAAGCATTCAATAATTTGTGGCATTTGTAAAATTGCTTTTACAAATTTTGTACCTGCTATTTTGCTATGCTCTTTAAGCGATACATAACAAATTGCCATTAACCCTTTTTTTACTTTAGCATAATCTAACAAGGCCACGTATTGTTTTATTACGCCACTTTCTTCCATACGCTTTATACGCTCATGCACAGGTGTTGTACTAAGATGTACTTGCTCGGCAATTTGCTTTACGGTAAACCTTGCATTTTGTTGTAATAATTTAAGTATAGCTAGGTCTTTAGCATCTAAACTAACTTGGGGCAAAGCCGAATTTTCTTTTTGAGTAGTTTTTGACATAAGAAACAGTGTATTTATTCTTAAATTTAGTTAAAAATGCATATTCTATTCCAAATTTACAAAAAATAGTAGAATAATATCCTAATTTATTTACATTTGCATTATAAAATATAAAAACATGTCAACAATAACAAAAAACAGTATCGACTTTAGTTTAAAAAACAAAGTAAAAGATATGAGCCTTGCAGAGTGGGGCCGTAAAGAAATAAAATTAGCCGAAGCAGAAATGCCAGGTTTAATGGCCTTACGTGCCGAGTATGGTGCTAGCCAACCTTTAAAAGGTGCAAGAGTTGCTGGTTGCTTACACATGACTATTCAAACAGCTGTACTAATTGAAACATTAGTTGCGTTAGGTGCAGAGGTTAAATGGAGTAGTTGTAATATCTTCTCTACACAAGATCAAGCTGCTGCTGCAATTGCTGCTGCTGGTATTGGTGTTTTTGCTTGGAAAGGCCAAAGCCAAGAAGAAGCTGATTGGTGTATTGAGCAAACCTTATTTTTTGGAAGTGCTGATAAACCATTGAACATGATTTTGGATGATGGTGGCGATTTAACCAATATGGTTTTTGATCAATATCCAGAATTAGTACAACATATTAAAGGATTAAGCGAAGAAACTACAACTGGTGTTCACCGTTTATACGAAAGAATGGAAAAAGGGACTTTACCTATTCCTGCAATTAACGTAAATGATAGCGTTACCAAAAGTAAGTTTGATAATAAATACGGTTGTAAAGAAAGTTTGGTAGATGCTATCCGTAGAGCTACCGATATTATGATGGCTGGTAAAGTAGCAGTAGTTGGTAGTTATGGCGATGTTGGAAAAGGAAGTGCTGCAAGTTTACAAGGTGCTGGTTGTCGTGTAATCGTTACCGAAATAGATCCTATTTGTGCATTACAAGCTGCTATGGATGGTTTTGAAGTTAAGCCAATGCTTGAAGCGGTTAAAGAGGCTGATATAATTGTAACAGCAAGTGGTTGTAGAGATTTAATTACCGAAAAACATTTTCGTGTAATGAAGGATAAAGCTATTGTTTGTAACATTGGGCATTTTGATATTGAAATTGATATGGCTTGGTTAAACTCAGCCTATGGCGATACAAAAAATACCATAAAACCACAAGTAGATATGTATACTATTGATGGTAAAGATATTATTGTATTAGCAGAAGGCAGATTAGTAAACTTAGGTTGTGCTACAGGCCATCCAAGTTTTGTAATGAGTGCATCGTTCACTAACCAAACCCTTGCTCAAATTGAGTTATGGTGTAACCCTGGTAAATACAGCAACGAAGTGTATGTATTACCTAAAGTATTAGATGAAAAAGTTGCCCGTTTGCATTTAGCAAAAATTGGTGTAGTTTTAGATGTTCTTTCGCCAGAGCAATCTGCTTATTTGGGTATTTCAAATGAAGGACCATTTAAGCCAGAAATGTATAGATACTAAAATAAAATTCTTTACTACTTTTTGTTTTAACAGTAAGTTTTAAAGGTGAATAAATACACAACCCCAGGCTTTATAGCTTGGGGTTTTTGTTTGGTATGAAACGCTGATGACACAGAAAGGAGCTGATGTTGCCGGATTTTGTTTTGTCATTTCGACGAAGGAGAAATCTATTTTTTTGTTTTAATACCAGCAATAGTTTTCATAGCATCATTGTTGCAAACTTGTTTTGGTATTCTTTTCTTTTAGAGAAGAAAATAATAATGAACCCTTTCATCGGTATACCACTGAGTAACTTTTTTCGTATGGAAGAAGGTGTTTTGCTGTAAATTTGCAAATGAAATAAACTTCCCACTAAAGCACAAAGACAACTAAGATTTTCTTTAGTGCCCTAGTGTCTTCGTGGGACATAAATAAGTAAAAATGACAAAACTCTCCGTTAATATAAACAAACTTGCCACTTTACGCAATAGCCGTGGTGGCAATAATCCCGATTTAATACAAGCAGTAAAAGATATTGAACGCTTTGGTTGCGATGGCATTACAGTACATCCTAGGCCCGATGAGCGTCATATACGTTATGCTGATGTATACGATATTAAAAAAATTGTAACAACCGAATTTAATATTGAAGGTAACTGTACCGAACAAAGTTTTATAGATTTAGTTTTGGCTAATAAACCTACCCAAGTAACGCTTGTACCAGATGGTCACCATCAACTAACCAGTAACCATGGATGGAATACCCTAACAGAAAAAGATTTTTTGAAAAATATAATTACTCTTTTTAAAAATGCTGGTATACGTACCTCCATTTTTGTTGACCCTATTGTTGAAATGGTAGAAGGAGCAAAGGATACTGGTGCAGATAGAATTGAATTGTACACCGAAGCTTATGCTGCACAATATGCAATTGGCAAGGTACAACAGGCAATACAGCCATATATTACCGCTGCAAACAAAGCAAATGAATTGGGCTTAGGCATTAATGCTGGGCATGATTTGGATTTAACCAACCTTACTTACTTTGCACAGCACATACCAAATTTATTGGAAGTTTCTATAGGACATGCACTAATTTGCGATGCTATTTATTTAGGATTAGAAAATACAGTACAATTATATAAGAGAGAGCTAAAATAAAAAAGTTAAACTAATAATTGGCAAAAATAGCAGCACACACCCCAAAGATGTGTACTGCAAATTTTAATAACAGGGTACGGATTGTGACTACAATTTAGCAACTTCAATTTTTTCTTCTATCCAGCGATTTATACTGAAAGATTTGTTTAAGAAAACACGATTGCTTGATACAACTTCAAAAGTAATTTTGCTGATGTCATTTCTAACAATTTTGTAAAGCACCCTAAAGGTATCTGCTACAATTTTTTGCTCTAACAATAAATTACTTGCCTCATCTTTAATCGTAAGCGTACTTCCTTTTACAGGTAGGTCTTTAAGATTAAGTTCAAATACAAGCATATCATTCTCTACATTTACGAAACGGATATTGTCCTTAATTTCATTGGCTGAAACTGGATAAAACACTGTCTGAGCCTGAATTAAAGAGAAAGAATTAGAAACTAAAATTAAAATAAGTAAACAAGTTGTTTTAATAAAAACAGATTTAATAATTTTCATAACGGTTTGATTTAAATGATTATTTTTTTTGACAATGCAAATTTGAAACAGTATTATTAATCAATTGTTACCGAACAGTTATAATGAAGTAACTAAAATGTTTTATTAAAGTGATTTTTTATGTGAGGTAAAGGAAATTAAATAAATTACATTACTATTGAATTTCAATAATTCAATTTTGAAAAAATTAGTTTTAAATTGATTAATAGATGACTGGGCAATACTATTACTATTTTCTAAAGGGAATGCTGGGCATGATTTAGATTTAACCAACCTTACATATTTTGCAAAGCACATACCAAATTTGTTAGAAGTTTCAATAGGACATGCATTAATTTACGAGGGTATCAATTTAAGACTTGAGAATACAGTTCAGTTGTATAAAAGATGTTTGAATGTTAATTAACCATAGATGAATACAGATTGATTAGACAGATTTAAATGATTAAATTTGGGTAATCTGTGAATTTTAATCCTTTAATCTGTGAATAATCAATATCTACTTAATCAAAAAATGTCTAAGCTTTCTTTCTAACGATGCTCCTCTTATATTTTTTGCAATAATTTTTCCTTCTGGGTCAAGTAAAAAATTTTGTGGAATATTGAATATTTCAAATTGCAAAGCCACTTCATTTCCCCAGCCCTTTAAATCGCTTACATGCGGCCATAAAAGGCTATCTTGGTTAATAGCAGTTTTCCAGTTATCGGCATTTTGATCAAGTGATACACCTAACACTGTAAAATTTTTATCCTTATAATTTTCAAATGCTTTTACAACGGTTGGGTTTTCTTTTCTACAAGGTATGCACCAACTAGCCCAAAAATCTACCAACACATATTTTCCCTTAAAAGAAGCTAAACTTACCTCAACACCTGCAGTATCTTTTTGAACAAAATTGGCAAGCATTGAGCCTACGGGGTTCTTTTTGGCTTCTTGTACCAATGATTGAATGTAGTTGGATAAAGCTGTATTTTTTACATCCGTTTTTAAAAAATTATATAACCGTTCTGTTTCAAATACATCTTCAGTAATCTGGTTAAAGCGTAACAGTGCCAGAGGGCTAACATACGAACCCGGACGCTGCACAATAAACTCTCTACACAACACAGCAGCTCTTTCAGCCCTAGCAGAATCATAAGATTTGGTATCATCAAAAACATTCTTATACGGTTCCATTAACATGCTAAATGCTTGAAACTCCATATGACTTAAAGAACCAACCACACCTGCCTTTTCAATTGCATTGCTATTTCCATTTATCTCCATTAAGCAGTTATCTAAAAATAAAGAGAGATAAGGAGGCTTATTATCAAACATTATTACTCTAAAATCTGGCTTATCCATTTTACCCTTTATTGTAAATTTGCCATTCATTACAATAGCATTCATGTCGGGTTTGTTTGTTTGAGGATTTAGCAAGGTAACCACTGTACCATCATTATACCCTTTTACATTTCCAGTAATAATAAAATCTTTGCGTGGCTTGGGTACCCCTACTACTTTAATAGCTTTTGGCTTGGCTGTTTTAGGAGCTACTTTTTTTTGTGCTATTGAAAAAATAGGAATGAATAAAATTAAAATTAAATATTTCATGTCTTCAAGTAATTGAATGGCAAAATTAACAGGTTTGCTGTTAATTTAATCCAAAATTTGTTGTAGAAAAGTGGCGGTTGTTTTAGTAATGTTTTCTACATTTTTAAGTGCCTTTATATAGGCTGACCCTATAATTGCTCCATTGCTATGGCTACAAGCTCCATTAAAGGTGGCTTTATCTTTTATTCCAAAGCCAACGAGTATTGGGTTATTAAGTTGATAGCTTTGCAATCGTAATAAATAGTCTTCTATATTATTAGGTGTAGTTGTATTCCCCGTTGTAGAGGATGATGAAACGGCATATAAAAAACCACTACTCAAACTATCTAATTTTCTAACTCTACTTTCGGGTGTTTCTGGTGTTACTAAAAAAATAAAATCCAATGCATATTTTTTTAGTAGGGCAGCATATGTAGTTTCAAATTCGTACATGGGTAAATCAGGTAATATTAGTCCATCAATACCAACTTCGGCAGCTGCCGCACAAAATTTTTCGAAACCGTATTGCAAAACTGGGTTCATGTAACCCATTAAAATAACTGGGCACTTAATTTCTTCTCTTAACGTTTTTAGTTGGCTAAAAAGAACCTCAATGGTCATTCCATTTTCCAAAGCAACTTCGCTGCTTTTTTGTATTACTTCGCCATCGGCTAACGGATCGCTATAGGGCATGCCTAGTTCAATAATATCTGCACCGTTTTGTTGTAACGATTGCATTATTTCCATTGTACTATTTAAATGCGGATAACCGGCCGTACAATAAATATTAAGAATATTTTTTTGCTTACTATTAAAAAGTTGATTTAATCTACTCATACTATTTTACAAATGTTTCATATAGGTGTCTAAATCTTTGTCTCCTCTTCCACTTAAACAAACCACAACTACATCATCTTTTTTAAAATTTATATTATTTAATACAAATAATGCATGTGCGGTTTCTAATGCAGGAATTATTCCTTCTAATTTACTTAATTCAAACGCTGCTTGTAATGCTTCATCATCTGTTGCACTTAAAAAAGTACATCTACCTGTTTCAAATAAGTGGGCATGTAATGGCCCAATACCTGGATAATCTAACCCAGCCGAAATACTGTGTGGCTCTACTATTTGCCCATCGGCTGTTTGCATTAATAAACTTTTACTGCCATGTAAAATTCCTGGCTTACCTAGCTGTGTTGTTGCTGCACTCATACCACTATTTATACCGCAGCCTGCAGCTTCAACTGCAATTAATTGTACCTCTTCATCATTTAAAAAATTGTAAAATGCACCAGCCGCATTACTGCCGCCGCCCACACAAGCCACTACATAATTAGGATTTTCGTTACCCGTTTTTTCCAACAATTGTTTTTTAGTTTCTTCGCTAATAATACTTTGAAACCTTGCAACCATATCTGGATAAGGATGAGGTCCAACAACACTTCCAATAATATAATGAGTATTCGATGGGTTATTAATCCAATCTCTTATAGCTTCGTTGGTAGCATCTTTCAGGGTTTGGCTGCCACTAGTGGCAGGCACAACTTTAGCGCCTAACATTTTCATTCTGGCAACATTTGGGGCTTGGCGTTCAATATCTTTTGCACCCATATACACAATACACTCTAAGCCTTTTAATGCACATACCGTTGCCGTTGCTACGCCATGTTGACCAGCACCTGTTTCGGCAATTATTCTTTTTTTACCCAAGCGTTCTGCCAAAAGAATTTGCCCAATAGTGTTATTTATTTTATGTGCACCCGTATGGCACAAATCTTCACGTTTTAAAAATATTGTTGCACCATATTTCTCACTTAAACGTTCGGCTAAAAATAAAGGTGTTGGCCTACCTACATAATCTTTCAACAACGCTTCAAAATCTTTTTGAAACCCTTCTTCGTAAATTATTTGTAAATATTTATCTTGTAATTCTTTTACATTTGGATACAGCATTTCTGGTACAAAAGCACCGCCAAAGTTGCCGTAGTAGCCTTGTTCGTTAACATTCCAAACTCCTACTGGGGCTTTCTGCATCTTTTCTAACTCAATCATTGTAAAATATTTTTGTAGTCATTATTTTTCGTAGTGGCAATCATTGCCATCGCATCAATCTATGAAATATAGACAGGTTATGGAGAACTATTTATTACTAGGTTTTACTGTAGCGAATGTTACTAGTGCTTTAATAAAAAATCATTTCATCCCTTGCAAAAACTTCAACACTAGCCCCATATCTTTTATCCCAGGTTCTTTTTCAAAACGGCTATTAATATCTACTCCTAAAAAATCTAAGTGCTTAAATTTTTTAATTTTTGCAGTATCCTCTACACTTATTCCACCACTTATAAAAAATGGTTTTTCAATTTTTGCTTTGCGTAAAATTTCCCAATCAAATTGTTTACCGGTACCACCAGTTTCATCTCCACTTTTGGTGTCAAACAAATAATAATCGCATACTCCATCATAATCGGCAACTAACTTGTCAATATCTTTAACGGTATTATCAATGGCAAATACTTTTATTACCTCTACTTCGCCACTTAAATCTTCACACATTTCGGGTGTTTCGTTTCCATGCAATTGCACAACATCTAATCCATATTCATCAATGGCATCTAGCACATCAATCATTTCAGGATTTTTAAAAACCCCCACCGTTTTTAAATCAAAGTCTGCATTTTTTAAGGCATCTTTATCTAGTAAATCACCCACATATCTTGGGGAATCTTTTACAAAAATAATTCCTGCATAATCAATATTTAATCCATCTAATTGTTGCAATTGTTTAAATTGGGTAATGCCACATACTTTAATATTCATACTATATATTTTTTAGTTCGTTAGTAAATTTTTCAAATGCTGTTGCAGGGTTTTCTGCCTTCATAAATTTTTCGCCAATTAAAAACCCTTGATAGCCATTTTGTTTAAATAGGTTAATGGTTTCAATACTATCTATACCACTTTCTGCTACTTTCACAAATTTACTAGGTATTTGTTTTGCAAGTCGTAAAGAATTATCAATATCTACCTCAAATGTTTTTAAATTTCTATTATTAATCCCTACCATATCTATTTCATCGCAAATATGTTGCAATTCGTCTTCGCTATGTACTTCCAATAAAATTTCTAGGCCATATTTTTTTGCTTCGTTAGCTAATTGTTTTACCCGTTCTGGGGTTAAAATTGCAGCAATCAACAAAATAACATCAGCTCCATATGCTTTAGCCTCTTGTAGTTGAATTTCATCAATAATAAAATCTTTCCGTAAAAGGGGAAGTTGACTCGTAGCTCTACAAACAGTTAAATCAGGCAAATCGCCTCCAAAAAAATGAGTATCGGTTAATATAGATGCCCCAGCTGCACCAAATTGTTCATACGCCATTACTATTGCTGGTGCAGAATAATCAGCTGCCTTAAACCAACCCTTACTTGGCGATTTACGTTTAAACTCAGCAATAATTCCTGAACTATTTTTATTAACCAAATTTTCTTTTAACGAAATACATTTTCTATCAAAATTACTAGAGAAGAATTTATACCAAGTTTCATCAAAAAGTAATTTCTTTTCTTCTACTTCAATTTTTTTTGCTTCAACTATTGTTTGTAAAATATCCATTATTGTAGTGAAATTAATTTTTGTAAACAAGCATTTGCTTTACCACTCTCCAAACTTTCTACTGCGGCATTATACGCCTCTGCATACGTTGAATAGTTACCTGTACTATTTAATGCTACAGCTGCATTGGCTAGTACAACTGCATTTTGTGCCCAGCTACCCTCTCCTTTAATAATTTTTGTAAAAATTTTTGCTGCTTCCTCAGCCGAATTGCCTCCATAAATATCTTGGGGTGTTACGGTTCGTTTACCTAAAATTTCGGCAGTATAATTTTTTTCGCCATGCTGTGTAAGTACTTTTGTATCTCCTGTTAAAGAAATTTCATCGTATCCATCTAAGGAGTGTACAATGGTAAATTTATTTTGCTGCTGTTGTAAAATGTAATTATAAATTCGTGCCATTTCTAAATTATACACCCCTATTAATTGATACGTTGGCTTTGCCGGATTAACCAATGGCCCAAGCATATTAAAAAAAGTACGCACCCCAATATTTTTACGAATAGCCGCAACAACTTTTAAAGCCGGATGAAAAAGTGGAGCATGCAAAAAACAAATTCCTGCTTCATCTACTTCTTTTTGTAATGCAGATGAATCGTTTTTAAACCTATAACCCAACTGCTCCATAACGTTGCTACTACCACTTATGCTTGTGGCTCCGTAGTTGCCATGCTTTGTAATTGTTTGCCCAGCACCTGCAACAATAAAACAACTTAAGGTTGATATATTAAACGTATTTTTTCCATCTCCACCGGTACCAACAATATCCATTTTGGTATCAGCATCTAATTTTAAAGGCATACACAATTCTAGTAATGCATCTTTAAACCCTTGCAATTCATCAATAGTTATGCTACGCATTAAATACACCGTAATTAATGCGGTAATTTCTGTTTCGTTATAGATATTTTTTGCAATGTTTACTAAAACATCTTTCGCTTGCTCCCTTGTTAACGTTTTATGTTCAAACAAATGCTGTAATATTTTTTTCATACCCCTGTCCCCTATATTTAAAGTTTATAATTAAAAATCTATACTAAAAAACATACTTACTTTATTGAGGAGTAGTACTAAACCAATTCCTCAGAATTTGCTCCCCATCTGGCGTTAGCACACTTTCTGGATGAAATTGAACGCCCTGCACATCGTATGTTTTATGTTGTAATGCCATAATATATCCATTTTCATCTGTTGCCGTAACTTCTAATTCATCCGGAAAATTTTCATTGCTTACAATCCAGCTATGGTAACGACCAACAATAATTTCACTTCCAAGTTTACTTAACACTTGTGCTTGTTCATTTAAAATATTTATTGGAGTAGCTACGCCATGATAAACTGTATCTAAATTAATAAGCGTTCCTCCAAAAGCTTCGCCTATTGCTTGATGGCCAAGGCAAACACCTAAAATAGATTTGGTTGCTGCATATTTTTTTACGAGTGGTAATAACAACCCTGCCTCCGATGGAATACCTGGCCCTGGTGATAAAATGATTTTATCGTATTTGTCAATATCATCCAACGAAATTTCATCATTCCTAAAAACATCAACTTTTATATTGGTAATTTTTTCTACCAAATGCACAAGGTTATAGGTAAACGAATCGTAATTATCGAAAACTAAAATTTTCATATTAACTATTTTGCGCCAAAACAATGGCTTGTTTTAAAGCATTTAATTTATTGTTTACCTCTTGCAATTCATTTACTGGATTACTTGCAGCTACAATACCGGCACCTGCTTGATAAATTAGTGTATTGTTTTTACTTAAAAAAGTTCGAATAAGTATGGCATGATTTATTGAGCCATTAAATCCTATAATTCCAATAGCTCCGCCATAATACGTTCTATTTGTTTTTTCGTACTCGTTTATTAATTGTAGCGCTTTATGCTTTGGTGCACCACTTAATGTGCCTGCCGGAAAAGTAGTTGCTAATACGTTAAATGGATTAGTTTGTGCATCTACATCGCCTACTACTTCGCTTACCAAATGTATAACATGACTATAATAATTTACTTGCTTATATTTTGTTACGTTTACATTACTACAAAGTTTACTTAAATCATTTCTTGCTAAGTCAACCAACATTACATGCTCTGCATTTTCTTTTTTATCATTAGCTAATTGCTCTGCAAGTGCATTGTCCTCCTTATCGTTGCCTGTTCGTTTAAATGTACCAGCAATGGGGTGTACAATAGCTTTACCATTTTGTACAATTACTTGACTTTCTGGAGATGAGCCTATTAATTTATAATCCCCATAATCAAAGTAAAAAAGATAAGGTGATGGATTTATATTTCGTAAAGCTCTGTATACATTAAACTCATCGCCAATAAATTGTTGCTCAAATTTTCTACTTAATACCAATTGAAAAACATCGCCTCTACGGCAACTATTAATTCCTTTTTTTACTATTTCTATATACGCTTCATTTGTTAAATTAGAAGTTTCATTACCTTTTATTGCAAAAGGAAAAGTTGGTACATCTTTATTTTTAATTAAACTTTCTACAGCATTGCTATCACTTTCAATACCATCAATTTTATTTTCGCAAATAAATAATTCATCCTTAAAATGATTAATTACTATAACGTATTGATAAAGGCGATAGCGTATTAATGGAATACTTTCATCTAACCCAATTTGGCCAGCTAGTAGTTGGTGTACTGGTTTAGTTTCTTCAACTTCTTTAAATTGTAGCGTTTCAAAAAATTGCACTGCATCAAAACTTGTATACCCAAATAGCCCTTGTGCATTATTTACATGCTTTTGATCGGTGGGCATTACCTCAAACTTTTGCATAAACTCCCACAAAAGGGTTTGTACATTTTTAGTTTTATCTAATGCAATTTTCTCTTCCTTTACCGATGGCAATTTATATTCAATAAAATTTTTATCTACTATTTCTATCCCTGCAATTGCGTTTACGCCAATAAAAGAATAACTATTTTCACCTGCATGAAAATCGGTACTTTCTAAAAGTATGGTATCTCTATATTTATCTCGTAAGCGTAAGTAAATACCCACAGGTGTATACACATCTGCCAAAAGTTTTTTGTAGGTTGTTGTTATACTAATCTTCTTCATATACTATAATTAAAAAACCCAGCAACTTGTGCCGGGCTTATTTATTTTAAAAATATACAAATAGCTAAAGGCACAATCATTGTTTGATTGACCACCACCAGCTATTGTTATTTATTTTTGTTAAGTTCATTTGAAATGCAAAGATGTGGGGGAAATTTTAATTGTACAAATTTTTTTGTTGGCGTAATTTTAATTAAATTTTTACAATATGATACTTACAATTTTTGGGGCCACAGGTATGGTAGGTAAGCAATTGGTACAACAAGCCTTATTTAAAGGCCATACTGTAAAGGCTTTTGGACGAAATGTATTTGCAGAATTACCTATGGAGGAGGACAATTTACAAC
This sequence comes from Bacteroidota bacterium, assembly GCA_031377245.1. Classification (GTDB taxonomy): domain Bacteria; phylum Bacteroidota; class Bacteroidia; order Chitinophagales; family Chitinophagaceae; genus Ferruginibacter. The sequence continues at coordinate 30,041 of JANMEU010000012.1, read as the reverse complement.
TAATTAAAGGGGCATTGTTTGATGAAGGTGATGTACGAAATGCACTAAAAGGGAGTAATGCTGTGCTTAGTTGCCTTGGTGGCGATTTTGGAGGAGATGATAAAACCAGAAGTTTAGGTATGAAAAATATTGTTGCACAAATGGAAAAAACGGGTGTAGATAGAATTGTTGCCGTTGGAGGTTTGGGGCTATTACAAGCAGATGAGGAAACAATACAAATGGATACGGAAGATTTTCCTAAAGAATATTTAAGTGTAAGTATGGAGCATAAAAAAGCATTAGGTTATTTACAAGCTAGTACATTAAATTGGACATTTGTTTGCCCACCAACAATTTTAAACGAAGGCCCTACAGGTAATATGTTTACAGCTGCCAACTTCCCCCCATCAACCAATAAGTATAAAATTAATGCTGGTGATTTAGCCTTATTTATGTTAACAGAGTTAGAACGAAATGAATTTATAAAACAACGAGTAGGTATTAGTAATTAGAACAAATTTATTCACAATTACTTAATCTTACCTTAACAATAGCATAAAATTAGGCTTGTAGTATTGCAGACTAAACTAAACATTACTATGCGCTTTTTATTCTACAATTTATTAATCGTTACCCTTTTATTTACAAGCTGTAAAAAAGATGAAAATACTATTTCAGAACCTACTATTAATGAGGATGCTAGCACTTTTAAGGAGATAGCAACCATTAGTATTGGAGGCCTTGGGGCTGCAGAAATTAGTGCGTATGATGCCACTACAAAAAAATTGTTTGTAGTAAATAATAGTGGTACAAATAGAATAGAAATTATTGACTTGACGGACCCTGCAATGCCAAAAATTATAGGCAGTATTAATTTAGTTCCATACAATGGTGCATCAAATAGCGTAGCCTGTTACAATGGAAAATTAGCTATAGCGTTAGAATCCACTACAAGTAAACAAGATTTAGGTAAAGTGGTTATAATTAATACAAGCAATTACGCCGAAATAAAACAAATTACAGTGGGTGCTTTGCCCGATATGGTTACTTTTTCGCCAGATGGTAATTTTATTTTGACTGCTAATGAAGGAGAGCCAAACGATGCTTATAACAATGATCCTGATGGGACTGTATCTATTATTGATGTAAACAATAATTATACCGCTACTACTTTAAATTTTAGTGCGTTCAATACACAATTGACTACTTTAAAACAAGCAGGTTTTAGAAGCTTTGGCCCTTCGGCTGGCAATTTAGCAAAAGATATAGAACCAGAGTATATTACTATTTCGAGTGATTCAAAAACTGCATGGGTAACGTTGCAAGAAAATAATGCAATTGCAAAAATTGATTTAACTAATAAAACAATAACAACTATTTTTCCACTAGGCTTTAAAGATTATAATGTTACAGAAAATGCAATAGACATAAGCGACCAAGATGGAGGGATTACATTTGCTAATTGGAAAGTAAAGGGTATGTTTGAACCAGATGCTATTTCGTATTTTGAAAATAATGGCACTCAATATGTTGTTACAGCTAACGAAGGCGACCAAAGAGAATATACTGGCTTTAACGAAGTAAAAAGAATTGGCAGTAGCAGTGTTTTACTTGATGCTACAGCATTTCCTAATGCCGTTACATTAAAAACAAATGCACAAATGGGCCGTTTAAATATTACTACAACTTTAGGCGATACAGATGGTGATGGTGATTTAGATGAGTTATATTCTTTTGGAAGCAGATCATTTTCTATTTGGAATGGCAGTAATGGCCAATTAGTTTTTGATAGTAAAAATGATTTAGATAAAAGGGCACAAACATTAACAACCTACGATGATGGTAGAAGTGATGATAAAGGTGCAGAACCAGAAGCTATTATAACTGGAAAAATGGGTACAAAGAATATTTTATTTGTAGGAGTTGAAAGAGCTGATGCCTTTATGATTTATGATATTAGTAACCCAATAGCACCTCAATTTTTACAAAGTTTAAAAACTGGCGATGCACCAGAAGGGATACTTTTTATACCAGCAAAAAATGCACCAACGAATAGAAGTTTACTTATTTTAAGTAATGAAAATGATGGAACGATAAGAATTTATCAACCTAATCTTTTATAATTTATTAAGATTTAAAAAGATACTAGAATTAGGCATTACATTTGCTTTTTTTATTAGTTATTCTTTTATCTTTTTATAATGTTATTAAAAATATTAACAGTAGCTGGTTTAGCTACATTTGAAATATATGTTGCTATACCAACAGGGTTTGCATTTGGCTTAACTCCTTGGGTAATATTTTTTGCAAGTGTAACCGGGGGTTTAGTAGGTGTGTTTGTGGCTACTTTTTTAGGCGATAAAATTAAACAGCTGATTTATAAAAACAAACAACCTAAGCAAGATAAGGCCCAAAAATATCCATTTGTTGTAAAAATTTGGGAAAAGTATGGCATTATAGGTTTAGGTTTTTTAGGCACAATGGTAGTTGGTGCGCCTATAAGCATTGCGATAGGTACAACTTTAAATGCTAATTTGAAAAAAATGCTTATTTGGTGTTGTATTGGTGTAGTAACTCGTTGTTTTTTGTTCACATTCTTGGGAGATTATATCACAAAATTGTTTTAGCCTAAAACTAAAAACAGTTGTAAATTGCATAAAATTAAAAAAATGAAAGTTACATTCAATACTGTTTGTTTAATAGGTATTCTTTTACTGAACTCTTGTGCACAAGGAGATAAAAAAATAGATGCAACTGCTACTACGGATGGGCCAAATGTAATCATAGATTCTACTGGTTTAAAAACGATGAATAATAATGGGTTGGTACCATTAAATCCCAATGCACCAACTGTTACCACTAACCAAAGTTTAGTTGTTCCACAACAGGAAAAAACTGTACAAGTTTCTTCACAAAATATACAAATGACACCTGCACAAATGCAGCAAATACAACAACAAGCAATTCAAAATCAACAACCACAACAAGCGGTTGTTTCACAATCAGCTGCTCATCCTCCATTTAGTGATGTGGAGTTTAAAAAAATGCAAGATGATGCTCAAAAACGTGGTGTGCAATTAAACCCTGCACATGGCCAACCTGGGCACAGATGTGATATTTATGTGGCCCAGCCTTTAGATAGCAAACCAGTTCCTGCATTAACAAAAGGTGCTTCTACTGCTACTACTACTACACCAACACCTGCGCCACAAACGGTTTCAGTTGGTACTCCGCAACCCGTAAAAACTTTACCTGGTATGAATCCTCCACATGGAGAACCTGGGCATAGATGCGACATAACAGTTGGCCAACCTTTAAATAGCAAGCCTACAACTCCAGCAACACAAACTGCACCTGAAGCGAAAGCAGATTCAGCTAAAGGAGGAAAATAAAAATTAACATACTTTAACATTTAAAATATGCCAACTATACAACGTTGGCATATTTTTTATCATCTTTACTACAAATTAATTACGTGAAGAAAATAGTACTCTCTACTTTTATTTTAATAACCACTTTTGCTAAAGCGCAAAAAATTGAAAGCATACATATAAACCTTTACACCGATAGTTTAAAAAAAGGTACGTACAATTATATTAATGTAGATGGCCTAATGAGTAACGGAAAATATATACCGTTAGATAGTACACATCTATTTTTTACAGCTTCTTACGCTACATTTAAAGGTAATTCACTTTTTATTCCTTGGAATTTTGAAATGCCAAAAGTTACTATTCAGGTAGCGTTAAAAAATAACCCAACCGTGTATAAACAATTTGATATGTGGATTAAAACTATCGATGATGCTGGTCCTTTAAAAACTTCAGATGAAATTTTAAAGGATATGCAAAAACAAGCCCCAGTAAAGAAGAAAAAGAAAAAAGGGCTTTTTGGATAGGGGTTAACTATACAAAAACTGTCAAATTTAATTTAAAAAGCAGAATGCCCAGTTTACCTAAAAAGATAAACTGGGCATTTTTATAACTTACTAAACAAATTTTTTAAGTTAGACTTTAAGCAAACTTTTTAGCATCTTCTAAAAACTGAGCTAAACCAATATCGGTTAAAGGGTGTTTTAATAACCCTAAAATACTAGTTAAAGGACAAGTACAAACATCAGCACCAGCCTCTGCACAACTTATAATATGATTTGGATTGCGGATACTTGCCGCTAATATCTCTGTTTTAAATCCTTGCACATCAAATATTTGACGAATTTGATGGATTAAAATCATTCCATCCCAACCGCCATCATCTATACGACCAATAAAAGGTGAAACGTACGTTGCACCTGCTTTGGCAGCTAAAATTGCTTGCCCAGCACTAAATATTAAGGTACAGTTTGTTTTTATACCGTTTTCGGTAAACCACTTAATGGCTTTAATACCCTCTTTAATCATAGGCACTTTTACAACTATGTTTGGATGTATAGCAGATAATTTTTTACCTTCCGCAACCATACCATCAAAATCGGTACTAATTACTTCGGCACTAATATCGCCATCTACCAACTCACAAATAGCTTTGTAATGTTGCATTACAGCTTCTTCGCCTTTTATTCCTTCTTTTGCCATTAACGATGGATTAGTAGTAACACCATCTAAAATACCTAAATCGTTAGCTTCTTTTATTTGAGCCAAGTTGGCTGTGTCTATAAAAAATTTCATTGTATACAAACCCCTAAAGGGCTTAATTTAATTTGTTAACTAATAGTTTTTACAAAAATATACTAAATAAAACGTTGTATTGTAAAAAAATTATACATTTTAATTAACAAAAAGAGAGTTGAAAGATTAAGGGTTAAAACCTACTTTAAAATAGTTTGGGGCATAAAAAATGGCAAGTTACTTACATCGCACCGCTCAACCATCTACCCTTGCTACCTTCCGGTCCTGGGGGAATTCAACAGGAGCTGGTCGTATAAGACTTGCCGCTGCAAAGATAAGGAAGTTGAAGTATTTTTTTGAAGTTTACAAGAGCAAAATAAACTTTTAAAAAACAATACCTGGCCTATCTACCCTACTACTCAATTGTGTTACACCTAATAATTGATCGCTTCTATCAGCAAAGGCTTTGTAATAAACTAAAATAGTGTACGTATTTTCGGTTTCCCAATAATCGCCTTCTAACTCTTTTTTATCGGCACTATTATTTTTATTTACGGTTAAATAACTGTAGCTATAATACCCTTGTTTTAAATAAAGAGAAGTTTGGTAAACACCCTTTTGAGGGTTAAACATCATTTTTGTTTTATTACTTAACTCGTAATTAGTTAATTGACCAATTAAATAAATATCACTGTTCGTATAAGGCTGATTGCTAGGTGGCGCCAAATTAAAGTTTACCGTTGCATAATCACCTTGCCAATAAGGGTTAATTCGTTCATAAGTTTCAACATTATAAAAACCATTTAAATCTCTAAAATACACATAGCGTTGATCACTTCTATCTATATCTGTTTTTAAAAATAGTTCAGTGGTTGTTTTGTTGTAGGTGCCGCTATCTATTCTATCGCTTTGAAAACGAAGGCTTCTTAAATCTAACCATCGCCATTCTTTACCGCCACCAAAAATGCCGCTATTTTCTGTATTGTACTCCAAACTATTTCCTCTAACAAATGTTGGAGCTATATCTTTTTGAGCATTATCCCACCTTCCATTTTGTAAAATTACCACCTTAACTTGTTGTGCAGGGCTAAATGAATTAATACCATTTAAGGTTGTAGTAAATACTAATTTTTGATGTGTTCTAAAAATTGTGCTAGCAAACGGTTGTACAATTTGTGCTTTTATTAATGCTTTATTATCGGCTACCAATAAGCGTTTTGTAAAAACTAATTTAGACGTATCGCCATCTAAAAAAACTTTAAGTAAATAATTACCACTTAAAATTGGCATCATATTTTTTTCGGGTAATACAACTTGATAGTGAGTGTATTTTGTAAATGCAATAGATGAATACCTATATGTAGTTATGCGCTGTTGAGTAAAGCCTTTTAAATAATTAAACGGACTGATATTTACCCTATCCCAATTATAATCACATAATTGTAAGGTGTAATAATAATTTTTTACGTTAGCGTCCATATCATCAAAACGTAGCTCTAATTGATCACTGCTATTTAATTGATAAATAGGTAACCCTTGTTGATTGCCATACGTATGAAAACGAATAGATTGAATGGTTGGCTTTGCAATTATTTCTACTTGTTGGGCATGTAAATTATTTGTTAAAAATAAACTACTTAAAATAATTGATAGTTTAATTACAAACGTATTAATTTTTGTGTGGCTTGTAAAGAAGGTAAAATAAATGACAGATGCATTATTCCTATAACCATTTTCCAAAAAATCAACTTTCATTATGTTACATTAAATCGTTTAAATAAAATACTTTTGTAAGATACCAAAAAATATGCCATTGAATGTATCGGCCTTTATAGCTAACAGAATTGCTTTTAAAAGCACTAAAACCTTTAGCGGTTTTATAATTCGGCTTGCCGTTGCAGCAACAGCAATTAGTGTAGCTGTAATGATTGTGGCGTTAAGTTTTGTAAACGGCTTTCAACAAGAGGTAAGCAATAAAGTATTTAGCTTTTGGGGCCATATTCGAGTACAGCAAGATATTGCTGACAAAGCATCTATTGCAGAAGAATACCCCATTTACCAAAACGATACAGTAGAAACGTATTTACGCCAACAACCACAAATAAAAAGTGTGGAACGTTATGCTACTAAATCGGCAATACTTAAAGGGGGTAGTAATATTGAAAGCATTTTGTTAAAAGGTATTGACTCTTCTTTTAATCAGTCTAGGTTAAATGAGTTTTTAAAAGAAGGAAAATGGATTTCGTTTGCGGATAGTAGCTATAGTAAAGAAATTAATTTATCTACCTATACCGCCAATCAATTAGAACTAAACGTTGGCGATAGTTTAATTGTTTTCTTTTTTAGAGAAGATGGTAGCAAAACGGCTCGTAAATTAAAAGTAGTAGGCCTGTACAAAACATCGTTAGAAGAATATGATAGAAATTTTGGTATTTGTGATATTAATTTAATTAGGCGACTAAACTTATGGCAACCAAACCAAATTGGCGGTTACGAATTATTTTTAAATGACTATAAACAAACAGATTCAGTTAGTAAACTAATTTACCAGGGCTTACCGCAAACTTGGTATAGCCGAAGTATTAAAGAGATTTATCCTAACATATTTGATTGGTTAGGCTTACAAAATGATATAAAAGGTTATCTGTTAATTTTGATGTTGATTGTGGCAGTCGTAAATTTAATTACATGCTTAATTATTCTTGTTTTAGAAAGAACAAAAATGATAGGTGTACTAAAAGCTATTGGTACAAGTAATTGGGATATTCAAAAAATATTTTTGTATAATACCTTTATCATTTCAATAACCGGTGTGGTATTGGGTGCATTATTAGGTTTAGGCATTTGTTGGCTACAAGAAAAAACAGGCTTTATAAAACTAGATGAAGATGCCTATTATATGACTAGAGCCCATGCTAATGTTGTATGGTGGCAGGTTTTATTAGTTTGTGGGGGTACGTTGGTTATTAGTTTTGCTACGTTAATAATACCTACTTTAATTGTACGAAAAGTACAGCCGGTTAAAGCAATACAATTTAGTTAGATAGATAAGAAAGAATTATACCTGTTGCAACAGCAGCATTTAAAGATTCGGCTTTGCCAATTTTTTTTATGGTAATTTTTTCATCTACTAAATTCATTACTTCTTCACTTATTCCTCTTCCTTCGTTACCAATAATTAATATGGCTTCTTTAATACCCTTTAAAGTAGAAACATTGCTTCCATCTAAATAGGCGGCAAATTTTTTAACACTTTTGTTTTCGGCTAACCAATTGGGTAAATCTTTATAAACCACATTTACTCTTCCTAAACTGCCCATGGTGCTTTGTACCACTTTTGGGTTGTAAATATCAGCACAGGTAAGGCTACATACAATATTTTCTATCCCAAACCAATCTGCATTACGAATAATGGTACCAAGGTTTCCAGGATCTTGTATAGCATCAAGTACCAGTGTAATTTTTTGTTTAGTTTGAATGGTTTGTGGTAATGTACTTTTTTGAAATACGCCTAAAACGTTATTTGGTGTACTTAGTGCTGATATTTTTTCTAATTCAAAATCTTTTAATTCTATTTTTTCTATTTCGTTTTGCTTAGTTAAAATTTTAGCATTGGCTACAAACCAGTCTGGTAAAGCAAATAATTTTTTACACTCAAATTTATCGGCGTTTAATAACTCTAGTACAACCTTTGTACCTTCGGCTATAAATACGCCATATTCATCTCTAAATTTTTTATGGTGTAAACTTTGAATATATTTGGTATGTGTTTTGCTAAACATTATAACTATTTATGAATTTTATTGCCCTTAATAAAAATATGTGTTTAAAGCTATTGAAAGTTGGTTTAGCATTTTCAATACTTTTTAGTGCATGTACCATTCCTCGTAAATACCAAAAAGGTAAACCATTTGTTGCTAAAAACACAATCGAAGTTAAGGAAGGAAATTTTACCAAAGACGAAAGAAATGCATTGAAGCAACGATTAAATGGACAATTGGAAGATAGCTCTAAAGTTAGAATTAAAGATGTTTTATTTTTTTTACATTATATAGATAAGCCACCTGTATACGACAGTGGTTATTCTGCATTATCTGCCGAAAATATGAAGGCATCTATGTTGCACTTGGGTTACTACCGTGCAAATGCAAGTTTTAAAGCGGATACCATTATAATGGGTAAAGAACAAAAGGTAAATGTGCAGTATAGTGTAAAAGTAGGTAAACCAACAAGAATAGAATCTGTCGGTTATTATTTAAAAGATAGTACACTACAACGCCTTACCAATAAAAATTTGAATAACACCTTATTAAAACAAAACCAACCCATAACAAAAACATCTATATTAGGAGAAATTGCCAGACTAGTTGAATTGTATAGAAATAATGGCTACTATAAATTTACTGCCGAAGAATTAAAAGTACGAGGAGATACATCAATAGCTGCATTGACCACTATTAGCGACGATCCGTTTGAACAATTGCAGTTGTTAGCAGAAGCACAAGCTAAAATAGATTCTCCAACTATAAAAATAGCCATTGTATTAAATCCTCCAGCAGATAATTCTAGAATAAATCAATTCTACATTAATAATATTTATATACTACCCGATTATAAAATTGGGGACTCATTAAATGATCCTACGCTAACAGAAAGAGTAACTCAAAATTGTATTATTCGTTATCACTCGAAATTATTTAGATCAAATTTTTTAGCTCAAAATATGTTTTTAAAAAAAGGGGATTTATATAACCAAGAAAATTACTATAAATCGTTAACAAGTTTTGCAAAAATGGGTGTTTGGCAAAATACGAACATACTTATAAAAGAAATAAAAGACAGCAACAAAATAGATTTAATTGTACAATTACTGCCTGGTTTTAAATACAGCTTTGAAACTAGTTTGGAAGCTAGTTACAGTGCTAATAGTAATAGTAATAATGTTACTACCGTAAATGCTGGTAATTTATTAGGGCTTAGTGGTAACGCCTCTATTACAAACCGTAATGTAAATAAAGAAGCCATTAAAATGACAAACGCTATTAGAGCTGGTGTTGAATTAAATTTAGGCGCAAATAAAAACGCTGGGGGTAGTATTGTAAATTCTAATGAGGTGAGTTATAGTCTAAATTTAGTATTACCCAAATTTATAAAACCGGTGAGGCGTATTTTCGAGAAATTTAAGCTTAACTCATTTAATCAAGAATCATTTTTAAATGTAACACCCTCTTATATAAATCGTATTAATTTATTTAACCTCCAATCAATAAATATTGCAACTGGTATTAATTGGAATAATAAAAAGCAGGATAAATGGATTGTAAAATTATTAAATATTGAGTATGCTAAACTTTATAATGAAACAGATAGCTTTAAAAATACGCTAAACAAAAACCCATTTTTAAGGTATTCGTTTAACACATCTTTAGTAGCGGGTATGAGTGCTAGTTATGCTTCAACAAGGGTGAATAAAAAAAATACAAACAAGCAGCATAGTTTTATTATAAATTTTGAAGAGTCTGGCTTTATGTTATTTCCGTTAAGAAGTATTGGTGGAATTTTTAGTAAAGAAAATGGCTTGTGGCGACAATTTATAAAAGCTGATGTTGAATATATACATTCCATTACTCACCCAAAAACTAATTTGGTATTTCGTTTTTTTGGTGGCGTTGGTATATCCTCAAAAAAAGACACTACCCTGCCGTTTTTTAAACAATACTTTGGAGGAGGTGCTAATAGTATGAGAGGCTGGCCTATACGAGGTATTGGCCGGGGAAGACAGCCACTTACACCCTACACAGAAAATAATTTTAATGATAGAACGGGTGATATACGTTTAGAAGGTAATGTTGAATATCGCTTTCCAATAGCACAAATTATACCTAACGCACTTGTTTTAAAAGGTGTACTTTTTGCAGATGTGGGTAATATTTGGAACTTACGAAACGCAACATTTGGCGGCGATGATAGTGCTTCTTTTCAATTTAAACATTTATATCGAGATTTAGGGATAGCTGCTGGCACTGGCTTTCGCTTAGATTTTAATTATGTTGTATTACGTTTTGATTTAGGCTTTAGATTTAAACGACCTGAATTAGCTTACGAAAATAATGGATGGAAGGCTCCATCCATTGGCTTTAATGATGCTTTTGGAAAATTATTTAAAAAAGAATATAAGGAGTGGCGATACAACAATATGAATTTTACTATTGGAATAAGTTATCCTTTTTAATGATTATTTGTTGATTGGTTAATCCGTAAATTTGTTTATTTGTAAATTAGTTATTGTACTCTACTACTGACTACTGACCACTGACCACTGACTACTAACCACTGACTACTCAATACGCAATGACTCCATAAACTCCTCCATTCCTACTGCATCATCAACTGTGCAATCCCCAATTTTAGTACGCCGTAGGCTACTTAAAAAGCCTCCACAGCCTAATGCAGCGCCAAAATCATTAGCCACACTTCTTATATACGTACCAGTACTGCAAACGATTTTAAAATGTACAATGGGCAGTTCAATTTTGGTAATTTCAAATTTGTAGATAGTTATTTTACGGGCTTTTAATTCTACATCTACTCCTCTTCTGGCTAATTCGTATAAGGCTACCCCATCTTTTTTTATTGCTGAATAAATGGGTGGTAATTGGTCTAGTTCGCCAATAAATTGAAGTGTTGTTTTTTTAATAATTTCTTCTGTTACAAAAGAAAAATCTTTAGGGTGCTCGGGGATGCTTTCTAAATCGTAAGTTGGTGTTGTATGCCCTAAGGTAAATGTACCTGTATATTCCTTTTCTGCAGCCATAAAAGTATTAATTTGCTTAGTATACTTTCCTGTACAAACAATTAAAAGCCCCGTAGCTAGGGGGTCTAGCGTTCCAGCATGTCCTACTTTTTTTATCCGAATACTACCTCGTATTTTTCGTATCACATCAAAACTTGTCCAATGAATAGGCTTATCTATTAAAATAACTTTACCTTCTTCAAACTCCTTTTTCTTTTCATCACTAATATTAACAAATTGCTGTAAAGGCTTAGGGGATATTGCAATTTTATCTGCATGTTTGTAACGGTATGTTTCTTTTTTTGACAACTATCTTAAATTTTTTGATGTTCGATTTTTTTATTTACAATGTCAAAGATAAAGGTATAAAAATCACCCAATCTTAAATCCGAAAATCGAAGATTATATAGCTTGCCTTGCCTTTAACTCCAAATATTTATTTACTGTATTTACCGTTAATTGTTCTGGAGGGGTAAGTATAGTAAGTATGCCGTGTTTATTTAATTCTTTTACAATTAGGCGTTTTTCAAATTCATATTTTTCGGCAATAGTTTTAACATACACATCCTCAATAGTATTTACTTGTAAGTTGGATAATTGATGCAACTCGGTATTTTCAAAAAAAACAACTAGCAGTAAATGGTATTTTGCAATAGAGCGTAAATAATTAAGTTGTCGTTTTAGGCCACTAAGCGATTCAAAATTAGTATACAATACGAGTAAACTTCTATTTTTTATTTTACTACGAATTTGCATGTATAACATTTCGTAATCACTCTCTAAAAAAGCCGTTTGTTGGTTGTATAAAAGTTGTAAAATATTTTCTCGTTGTATAGGCTTTCTATCTGCGGCAACTAACGAACCCATTCTATTCGCAAACGTTAAAACCCCCACTCTATCTTGTTTTTGCAAACAAACATTACTTAACACTAATGTACTATTTATGGCATAGTCTAACAAGGTTAAGCCCTTAAACGGCATTTTCATTAATCGTCCTTTATCAATAACACAATATACTTGTTGGCTTTTTTCATCGGTATAGTTGTTTACCATTAAATTCCCTTTCCGGGCAGTTGCTTTCCAATTTATAGATCGTCTATCATCGCCTCGTACATATTCTTTTATTTGCTCAAACTCCATACTGTGGCCTAGTTTACGTAAGCGTTTATTTCCAAACTCGGTTTGTATAGTTGTTTGCGATAGCAATTCGTATTTACGCATTTGCATAAACGAAGGATAAACTGGTATAGTGGTATTTGCTTCAATTGTATACCTTGCTTTTACCAATCCTAATAATGTTTTTACATACAATAGAATACGTCCAAAAGTATATTCACCCCTTTCGGTTGGCCGCATAGTATACAAAATATTTTTTTGTTCGTTTGCTTTAAACCGATACTTCAACACAAAATCTCTTTTTTGAAACTGCTCAGGAAGCTCATCAATAATTTCCATATCTACCACAAAACTTTTAGTATTTTTTACTTGTACTTCTATTTTATTATCATCGCCATTACTTAATCTTTCGGCAGTAATTCGTTTTGCAAAAGGAGCTTTACTCAATAAAAATAAAAAAATATAATCTAAGGTAAACAGGATCAATAGCAACCAAAGACCAATTTTTACAAAAGGAAATAATACAGGTACAAAAAAAGCTACAATACACCATAAAATACCTATGCCCATTGCAGTATATAATCGCTTAGTTAAATAAAGTTGGCCAATATATTTTGTAAAAAAATCCATTAACGAGGCACTTGTATTGCTTTTAAAATAGTATCAATCAAATCATCTGTTGTCAACCCTTCCATTTCTTTTTCGGGGGTTAAAATTATTCTATGGCGTAAAATATGTGGTGCCATTTCTACAATATCATCTGGTGTAACAAAATCTCTTCCTTTTATTGCGGCACAGGCTTTTGCACTTCGCAAAATAGCTAACGATGCCCTTGGCGATGCCCCTAAATATAAAGAAGGATTATTACGAGTTTCATTAACAATGGCTGCAATAAATTCTATCAACTTAGGTTCAATTAAAATAGATTGTATGGTAGCTCTAAACTCCCTAATTTCATGTGCACTTATTACTTTTTCTACTGCGTCTAATAAAGTATGAGCCGTTTGAGACTGTTGAGCAGTTAAAATACTAATCTCCTCTTGTAATGTTGGGTACTTTAAATCTATCTTAAATAAAAAACGATCTAACTGTGCTTCTGGTAAGCGATAGGTACCCTCTTGCTCAATTGGATTTTGCGTTGCCAACACAATAAAAGGGTATTGCATTGGATGGGTAATTCCATCTACCGTTACTTGCCTTTCTTCCATTACCTCAAATAACGCTGCTTGTGTTTTTGCAGGAGCTCTATTAATTTCATCTATTAAAACAATATTACTAAAAATGGGCCCTTGTTTAAATCTAAAATCGCCTTCGGTTGGGTTAAATACCGATGTGCCAACTACATCACTCGGCATTAAATCTGGTGTAAACTGTAGCCTAGAAAAATCTACATCAATAATTTTAGCCATCAATTTTGCTGTAAGTGTTTTGGCTACACCCGGCACACCTTCAATTAAAATATGGCCATCACTTAATAAGCCAATTAATAACAGGTCAACCATTTTATGTTGGCCAACAATTACTTTACTTATTTGATTACGAACTTCAAAAGCTGCTTTACTTAAGCCACTTAAATCAATTCTTTGTTCAAAAACATTTTCTTCCATAACGCCTTGTTTTATAGTTATTATTTCTTATAAAATTTTTGTAGTTGTGTATTTAAAGATAACAACTCAAAATCACTTATTTGTGTTTGTTGCTGTGCATGTTGAATGGTTCTATACAATGTCTCAATTTTTGCTTGCTCAACCCCACTTTTACGACTTAGGGTTGTAATAAAATTTGTGTTGATGGTATTAGTATTTAAATAATAGTTGTTGCGGATATGCTCATTAAAATACATAATCATTTTATCGGTAATATTTTTATTGTCTTTATTTTGAAGATAAAGTCTGCCCATCGTTTCGGTAAAAGCTACTGTAGTATTTTCATTTGGCTTTATAGGTGTAATAATTTTTTGAATACGCTTACCTCCAAATAATATATATAACAATAATAATGCTAAGGTTAACCAAAAAGCTAAAGCTAATGGCGGATATTTTAAAATTTCACTTAGGGATGAAAAGCCTTCTTTACTTTTTTTACTGCCTAGCTTACGATAATAATCATCCCAATAAAAATGCTCTGGTCTGTTTTTTGTGTAAGCAAAAACTTTTTCTAGGTATTTATTATTACTATTTTTTAATAAGAAATAATTACTAAATGCCCTTGCATCGCAATGTAAGAAAAGCCTACCGTTACCTCTAAAATAAACAATATAATTAGGGTCTCCTTTTTCGTTTCGGCCAAGCACCTTTGTATAAGTAGAATCTAATTTTGTAAAGCTATTATCAAACGAACGATAATAGTACCTATAGGCTAACGAATCTTCAAGATGAGAAAATGTTTGTGTTGTTTTAAACGAATCTAATCCTAGTAAAAAAGCAAATTCATTTGAGTTTTGTTTTAAACTCATTTTTAGTAATAACTCTTCATCTATTTCATTGGCTGCAATAAATAAATCGTTTCCTGCATTTACATAGTCTAGCATAGCATCCACTTCCTCTTCATTTACAAAAAGCTTTGGTGCAATACAAACATATAAAGATGACGAATCGTAATATCTAATATCATCCCATGTTTCAACAAAAGATTGCTTTTTTTCTCTTCTATTATTTAGTGGAAACAATTGTTCAATTAATGTATTGGCTACATAACCACCAAAAGGGTTTTTATCAACAGGGCTATAGGTTTCCCTTAAGGAAGGAATACTTTTTTTACTGCCACAAGAGCCTACACAGCTAACTAAAAGTATACTTATAAAAAAACAGATAAAATAATATGGTAGTCTAGTTTTCAACTAATAGTGCTATTAAACGTTTTATACGATGTATTTAATTTTTGATAAATAAAAGAATCAACATTAAACTCTCCATACCACACATACTCATAATTTAAGGTTAATGCAGAAAACGCATTTCGTTTTGTTTCATCTTTTATTTCTTGTACATAATTAAAATTTGTTTTATCAACCGCCAACTCAACAATATTTTTTTGTGCCAACAGGTGTAACGATTTTAAGTATTGGTAACGCACTGCTAATCTATAATTTTGTGTTTGCTCTGCATTTTTAATTAATGCATCAAAATCGCTGTCGGTAGTTATTTCCTCCTCTACAACCACTGCACTCACTGCATCTTTTTTGGTAAGGTTACGTTTAAAAATGCCGCCTGTTAAAAACAGTTTGTATAAAATAAATCCTACAAAACCTAAAGCTATTACCCAAAGTAATGTTTGCAAAAAAGAGGAAGAAAACAATTTATCTAACCAGCTTAAATTAACACTAGTGTCTTTTTTAGGTTTTTTCTTTTTCTGTTTTTCTTGGTCTTCTTTTAAAAGACTATCTAAATAATTTACATACCCAAATGCTTTCGCATTTTTATAGGCATTAATACTATCAACATTATTCGTTAACGTTCTAAAATAAAGCGTAGTGTCAATTGCTGTTTTTTGTTCATATTCTTTAGTAGTATAGGTTTCTTCTGTTGTAGTAACATCTACTATTGGGGTGTCGTAAACCTCTTCATCTTGTATTAAAGTACTATCCTCATAAATATATTTCTTCTTCTCTTGTCCACTGGCAAAAAAACAAAAACAACTCATTAAAAAGGAAATAAAAATTAGTTTACGCATTTGTAGTTGTTAGCCTATGAACAATTCCATTAGGTTGAATTTGATAACCCTTTTTGTGTAAACGAATGGGATAAATAACAAAATACCAAACAATAAAAAGTAAGGATAACGCCAAAATAACTACACTTATCCAAACGGGTAAACCATCATTAGCAGACTTATCATAGGTTTGGCTCATTAAATGAGTAACATAACTTTCAAAAAAAGCGGCTAGTATAAAAATGGGCACAAGACAAATTAAAACTTTTGCAGCATCTTTTGCCCCCCGTTTAAAGCTTATCATTCTGGAATAGGTACCAGGAAATAAAATACCATTGGCCAAAATAAATCCAGCCGTTCCTGCAATTACAATGGCCGAAATTTCTAAAGTGCCGTGTATCCAAATTACTAAAATAGATTTTATACCCAGCCCTTTGGCAAAAAACATATATTGAAAAGTACCTAGCATTAAGCCATTGCCCCACATAATTTTTAACGTAAAATATCCTAATGTAAGGCCTCCAATAAATGCAAAAAATGCCACTTTAATATTGTTAAAAGCTATTTGTACAAACATGGTAAAAGGATTTTCATCTTTATACACACCAAATGGATCGCCTTTCGCAATATTTTCCTCGGTCATATTTACATAATCATCTCCCAATACTCCTCTTACAAAACCTTCGTTACTTTGTGCCGAAAAAACACCAATGGCAACAAAAACTAAAAATGCAACGGTTGTAAATAATAAAATAGGATGATACCGTTTAAAAAGTAACGGCAACTCGTATTTCCAAAATTGAAAAATACGGCTATACTTTTCTTTTTTATTTTGATAAATACTTTGATAAATATTTGCGGCTATCCCATTTATCCAACGAGTTACCTTACTTTTTGGATAAAATGTTTTTGCATACGCTAAATCATCCATAAGGTTTACAAATCGATCGGCAATTTCATCAGGATTTTTTGTTTCTCCGTGTTGATATTCCTTCCACTTATCGGCATTTTTCTTTATAAAAAGGGCTTCCCTCATTTACTACTCTATAATTTACTTTAAAATTGCTTCTTTTTTCATAAACAAAAAAATAACTCTTTGTATCATTGTGTTAAAAGCAATGTGTAAATTGCCAAATATATGCTTGTACCAGTAAATACCGCTTTTAATATTGATGTTGACTTTGAAATTGCAGAATTTCATAAACGCCTTTTGGCCTACGCTATTGATTATGGCATACTTATTATTTATTTGTTTAGTATGAAATTTTTATTGTACGGTGGTTTTTCATTAAGTTTTGACAGAAACATTGGGCTAGATATTTTGGTTATTTCTTTACCCATGCTATTATATTCTTTATTTTTTGAGCTTTGGATGAATGGGCAAACCATTGGTAAAAAAATTATGGGCATACGAGTAATTAGTATAGAGGGAGGAGAGCCTACCCTAGGCCAATTTATTATGCGTTGGATTACTAAGTTTTACGAATGGCCATTTTTATTTGGTTTTATTTATTTTACATTTGGCTCATTAATGGTATACACGTTTATTACAGCTTTATTGGGAATTGTTGTTGTTGTTATTATTGCAATAAGTGCCAAAAATCAACGCCTTGGCGATATTATTGCAGGTACGGTAGTGGTAAACACCAAAACAAAACTATCGGTAAATGATACTGTTTTTATGCAAGTAAATACAACCGACTATAAAGTAACATTCCCTACTGTAATGCGATTAAGCGATAGAGATATAAATACGATTAAAGGCGTGGTAACACAAGCTAGTAAAAGCAACAATTACGATATGTGTAACCGAGTAGCATACAAAGTAAAAGACGTTTTAAAAATAGAAACGACCATGTATCCTGAGCAATTTTTGGAAAAACTGCTAGAAGACTATAATTATTTGGCTACAAAAGAATAATAGCTTTTCGCCGACATGGGCGTTCCATTTATACGCTAAAATTAAAACAAATTACTATACCTAATGCCCCCGCCTTGTCTCCCAACAAGCGGGAACCACAAGCCCATGCTTTGCACATAACAAAATCCGCTAATCATTATATTTTATTATTATCGCCCCACTCCACACTGTTGTTGGTAAGCCAACACACTTTGCTTGCACTTCGATACGCAATAACGGCAGACTGTAGCGGCGGAGATTATTCTATTTTTTCAAGATAGATTGCATCAGTTCCGGGACTTTGGTGTAAAATAATTTTACCTTCTTTTTTTTCAATGGGAAGCATTGTTGTTATTAAAACTTCTTCAAAAGCTGTAAAATCCTTGTTAGGGATTTCATCTTCGTCAGTGAAAAACTTTTCAAATAAAATATAATTATTTTTAGTATGCCACTTATTGACATTTTTATATATTAAAGTATTATCATTTTTTCTATATACACAATTTATATAAATACCATTATTCTGAAGTCTTACTGTATCAATTGTATTTAAATTATTTCTAGAAACGTATACACCAACAACATCATCAATAACATAATTACAAGAAGAAAAAAAGCTAAGGATTAATATTGTAAATAGGTTAATAATAATGTTTTTCATGTTTTTATTTTTTTATTTTGCCTTTGTTGGTGTTTGTGCCGTTAGCTTTTGCAGCCAAGCTTCACCAACAACATCGCTTACTAGTTGCTAACTCTCATAACCATCCTTTGCACATAACAAAATCAGTAATTCATTCTATTTTATTATTATCGCCCTAATTCACGTTGTTGTTGGTAAGCCAACACACTATGCTTGCCCTTAGATTCGCAACAACGACAGACTGTGAGCTACCTGCAGCGGCCGAAGAAAAGATTGTCTATTCAAATATAAAACTTAAAAAAATAACTATAATCAATAAAATCATGTTATGAATCTGCATCCAATTACATAGTTTCTTTAAATAAATAAATTCATCTATAACATCCATGTTATAAAACCAAAATGTTTTAAAAGAGAGCCTGCCACCGCCGCCAAGATTTATACCGCTTTTATCAGCTAAATATGTATGTATATATGATTTTATTGCAATCATAACTACTAAATATATTCTTAAAATAATGAGAATAGACATCTAATAATCAAGTTTATTTATTGGGTTTATAACTTTCATTTATTAATAATAAAAATGCATCGGCTTTTAACCCTAGCAAAAGTGAGCGATAATAACTAGCCCCAAATTTAATTTGAGTAGAATGTGACCCATCACTTCAGCTACTATATTCCCCCACCGCTGCAGGTATCGAAGCAAGGCAAAGAGTGCGTTGTGGTACCTGCATCTTAAGTAATGTGGCACTACCCAAGGGAGATGCTTTTTGAAGTTTATAATTATTTAGCTACTAAAGAATAATAGCTTAATTAAATTTTTGAAAATTTGTTACAAAAAAAGCAATAAAGGCTATATAAATAATTAGTCCTACAACCTGCAACGCAATGCCCACAATTGCACAAATACGACCAGCTTTTATATTGTTGTACGATGATAAGGAATACAACTCTGGGTTGTTTTTGTACAAGTTTAGATCTTTATTAGATATGGCTAATGCTATAATACCACATATAAAACAAACTACAATAGAAAGTATGCCTAGTACTAATGTTGGTGTTGCATTAGGTAATTGTTGTGCACTAGGGTTTTGATTTGTAGTTGATAAATAATCTCTGTTTTGATCCGTCATTTTTATACAATTTAATAATTTGAAAAAATATTTTTATGCTAACGCCAATCTTTAAAACCTGTACTAATAAACATGCCTGTTTGTAAGGTCTTGGTAAAAAATAAAGATAAAAGAATTACTTTACAGTTGTGTTAATTTAAAAATATAATTGATAACAATAACCGAAGCACAAAATAGGTAAGCATATTTTAAATGTAGATCCCCTTTTTGCCATTTTAGCACTAAGTAAGCTATTAATAATACAAACAAAAGTAAAATAGGTATTAAGGGAGGATACACCCAAAAACTTTCAACTAAATTTCCTTTAAGCAACGCTATACCACTACGTTGAAAGCCACAACCGGGGCAATCAACATGGGTTATTTTTTTAAATAAGCAAGGCAGTTGATATTGCTCTAACCAATTTATAATTGATAATTGATAATTAATAATTGGCGGCATTAACAACATTCTTAATTCTTAATTTTAAATTCCTAATTAATAAGCTCTTGCAAACAACACTCTTTCTTTACTTGGCTTTCCACTTAAAATACAAACGCCCTCTTCTTGTTTATTATTTAATGGTATGCAGCGTATAGTTGCTTTGGTTTGTTGTTTAATTTCTTCTTCGGTTTCTGGTGTACCATCCCAATGTGCTGCTATAAAGCCTCCTTTTTCATCTAATAATTTTATAAACTCATCCCAATTATTGGCAGGCGTTATATGTTCGTTTCTGTACGCTAATGCTTTGTTGTAAATGTTTTGTTGTATGTCATCCAACAAGGTTACAATATGTTGCGCCAATCCATCTAAAGGCATGCTGTTTTTTTCTTTAGTATCTCTTCTTGCTACCTCTACAACATTGTTTTCAATATCTCGTAAGCCCATAGCAATACGCACAGGTACTCCCTTTAATTCGTACTCTGCAAATTTCCAACCTGGTCTTGCATTATCGTTATTATCGTATTTAACTTTTATGCCTAAAGCTTTTAGCTCGGCAATAATGGCATTAGCCTTTTCATCCACAATAGGCTTACTTTCTTCGCCTTTATAAATGGGTACAATTACAACTTGTATAGGTGCAATTTTGGGTGGCATTATTAATCCCTGATCATCGCTATGAGCCATTATTAATGCACCAATTAACCGGGTACTTACGCCCCAACTTGTTGCCCACACATACTCTAAAACATTGTTTTTATCACTAAATTTTACATCAAAAGCTTTGGCAAAATTTTGCCCTAAAAAATGACTTGTACCAGCTTGCAATGCTTTACCATCTTGCATTAACGCCTCAATACAATACGTATCTTCGGCCCCGGCAAAACGTTCGTTAGCGGTTTTTACACCTTTAATTACAGGCACTGCCATATAGGTTTCTACAAAATCGGCATATACTTCTAACATTTTTTCTGTTTCTTCAATGGCTTCTTCTTTTGTGGCATGTGCGGTATGCCCTTCTTGCCATAAAAATTCGGCGGTACGTAAAAACAAACGAGTACGCATTTCCCATCGTACTACATTTGCCCATTGATTTATAAGTATAGGCAAATCTCTGTAGGATTGTATCCAACCTTTATACGTATTCCAAATAATAGCTTCGCTAGTTGGGCGAACAACTAATTCTTCTTCCAACTTTGCTTCAGGATCTACCATTAATTTACCCTTATTATCGGGGTCGGCTTTTAATCGATAATGGGTTACAATAGCACACTCTTTTGCAAAACCTTCGGCATTTTTTTCCTCAGCTTCAAACAAACTTTTGGGAACAAATAAAGGAAAGTATGCATTTACATGCCCAGTATCTTTAAACATTTTATCTAACTGATCTCTCATGTTTTCCCATAAGGCAAAACCGTAAGGCCTTATTACCATACAGCCTCGTACTGCAGAGTAATCGGCTAGTTGGCCTTTAATTACAAGGTCGTTATACCATTGCGAATAATCTGCTGCTCTTGTTGTTAATTCTTTACTCATATAGTTAAACCCACAAAGGGCTTTATTTTTTATGCTTTGTTATAAAAATATTTTTGTTGCCAACAGTTCTACCTTAATAAATAAACTTATTAACTAGTAACTACTAACCACTGACTACTGACTATTGACTACTGACCACTTTCACCTTTCAACTTTAAACTTTCAACTCCACCCACTCTCATTTAGCACATATTTAACACTTTACCACTAAACTTTAAGCAACAATGGCAAAGCATTTGATGCCTTAATAAAGAACCAAGTTCTACAAAAATAGTAACTTCATTTTTAAATTGTTTTAAAAACAAACACCATGAATACAAAACTTTTACTTTTAGCTTTTTCTGTAGCTGCAATAAGCAGTTGTAGCACCGCTTACAAAAGTGGACAAACACCAGATGATGTGTATTATTCTCCTGCAAAATTTGAGGAAAATAAAGATAAAGATGATAAAGAAGAAGAAAGAAACGACCAAGCTCAACAAACTACAGAGGATAGAAGAATACGCCAAACGGTAAGAGACCGCCGCTGGAGAGTTTTTGATAACGACGATTATACGTTTAACAACAGCCCTTACAATCATTGGAATTGTAACCAAAACAATTATGGTTATTATTATAATCCTAAATATTACCCTACTCCAATTTTTACCACTACTCCGGTAGTAAATACTGTGCCTCGTAAAATAAACTTAAACGCTTATCAGGGGTATAATACGGCAACAGCTAAAACTGTAACAACAAAAAATAATACAGTGGTAACTACATCTCCAAAATATAATAATAACAATAACAACTCCAACGCAAGCACACCTAAAAAGCAAACTTTTGTAGGCAAAATTTTTAGAGCAATTACTTCTAAAGAGGGCATACCCCCTAATACATCCGAAAGTAACTCGGGTAATAGTAACACTAGAAGCTTTCCATCTTCAAACACCAAAAGCTCTTCTTCATCAAACGGAAGTAGCGGTGGTAGTAGCTCGGGCTCAAGTGTTACACGACCAACAAGAGGTGGGCAATAAAATAAAATTAACTCATTAACCTTTATACAACCGAGCCAGTTTAAGTACTGGCTCACTAAAAAACGTATGTTATGCACAAATATTTACTTATCATTTGCCTACTAACCAGCAACGTTGTTTTTGCACAAATACCCGAGGATGCTAAGCGTTACAGTTTTTACCCACAAGGTGGTACAGCTCGTAACATTGCAATTGGTGGCGCTATGGGATCGTTAGGTGGCGATATTAATGCCACATTTGTAAACCCAGCTGGGCTTGGTTTATTTAAAACTAAAGAAGTTGTACTTACCCCTGCTTTTGCTTTTAATAATAATAAAAGCACGTATAGAACAACGTTAGAAAAAAATAAATTAAACAACTTTAACCTAGGCACTACAGGTTTTGTGTGGGCTTATAACAATCGTTATAAAAAAAGCAGTAGTGCCTTTAGCCTTGCGCTTACACAAACAGCCGATTTTAATAACACCGTAAAATATAATGGCTTAAATAACTTTAGCTCCATGGCAGAGCAGTTTGCCGAGGAAATGGTTACTGTTAATATTAACGATGTATTATCTACAAATTCACCAGTGGCTTATGGGGCAGCACCAGCATTTTATACCTTTTTAATAGATACGGTTAGTAGTGGTGGTAACCTTACAGTAAAACCTGCAACTGGTTTTATATTAGATGCAAATGAAGCTTTAAAACAAGAATATACTAAAACTACCAAAGGCGGAATTTACGAATTGGCACTGGGTTTTGCCTACAATACCAACGATAAATGGCTGTTTGGTGGAACTATTGCTATGCCTATTGTAAACTATAAAAGCACCACTACATTTAAAGAAAGCGATACGAGTTTAAAAACAAGTAATTTCTTTAACAACTTTGTTTATACAGATGATTTTACAACTAAAGGAATTGGATTAAATGGTAAGTTTGGCGTTATTTATCGTCCTAAGGAATATGTACGTATAGGCTTAGCCGTACATACCCCAATGTTTCTATTTTTAAAAGATACTAGAGAAACTAATTTAAGTACAGCTTTAGAAAACCCTGTAAATACCTACACAACATCCTCTAAAACATTTACCAATAATGTAAAAGGCGAAAGCAAATACATACAATCAACTCCCTTTAAAGCTATGCTTAGTGGCTCTTATGTATTTAGAGAAGTGGAAAATGTAAAACGCCAAAAAGCATTTATAACTGCCGACGTTGAGTATGTACACCATAAGGGAAGCCGCTTTGGTAGCGATAATGAAGAACCTACTGAAGATGAAAAAGCCTATTTTAAGGATTTAAATAATGTAGTAAAAGGATACTATAAAGGCAATTTCAATTTTAGAGTTGGTGGAGAGTTAAAGTTTAATATTTTGATGGCTAGGTTAGGTTTTGCTTACTACGGAAACCCTTATAAAGAAGCTGAATTAAAAGCAAATAGAATGATATTAAGTGGTGGCTTAGGCTACAGACATAAAGGTATTTTTGTTGATTTAACCTATGCACATTCGTTTAATAAAGATGTTGATTTTGCGTATCGTTTAGCAGATAAAGCCAATACTTATGCAACTGTTAAAAACCAACGAGGAAATGTAGTAGCAACTCTTGGATTTAAATTTTAATAAAATTTAACAACCTATTTAATATATTTACTTATTAAAATAATTTTTTATGAAGAAAATTTTTCTATTATTTGCCCTTTTTATTTTTAGCGGGGTAGCCTTGTATGCACAAGACAGTTTAAAAGTTTATGTAGGTAAATACAAATTTCCAGAAGGTAGTGTAGTGCCAGAAATTGAAGTTATTTTAGAAAATGGTGCATTATCGTTTAAATCTGCCATGGGTACAACCCCTGTAGAACGTAATGGTGGAGATGAATTTAGTATACCAGCCTATTCTGGTACCGCTACGTTTACTCGTAACGAGGCTAAAAAAATTACTGGTTTACATATTGAAGCTAGTGGAACAGTTTTGGATGGTGTTTTGGTAGAAAATAAACCTGACACTAAAATTAATAAAAACGATGGTATAACGATTAACCCAAAATATTTAACAACTCCAATAATTGGACTTTGGGATGTTCAGTAGCATTTAACCATTTTATTTCTTCATCTTTTTTAAACCAGGTAAGTTGCCTTTTGGCATAATGCCTGGTGTTTTGTTTTATAAGCTCTATTGATCTATCCAACGAAATTTTATTTTCAAAATAATCAAACAACTCGGTGTAACCAACCGTTTGTAATGCATTTAAATGTTTGTAAGGTAAAAGCTTTTCAACCTCTTTCAAAAGCCCTTCGTTTATCATTTCATCTACTCGATTATTTATTCGGTTGTACAAATCTTCTCTAGGTAGTTGTAACCCTATTTTAATACAATTAAAATTTCTATCTACTTTTTTTTGTTGTTGAAATTCTATAATAGATAACCCTGTAAATTCAACCACTTCCAAAGCTCTTAACAGGCGTTGTGGGTTTTGTATTTCGCCTTTTGCATAATATTGAGGGTCTAATTTTTCAACTTCTTGTTGAAGCCAACTAAGCCCATTTTGCAAATAGTTATGAGTCAGTTTAGTACGAATTTGTAAAGGTATAGTAGGAATATTATCTATCCCTTGGCAAAAGGTTTTTACATACAACCCTGTGCCACCAACTACTACGGCAATATTATTATGAGCAAAAATTTCATCTGCTTTTTGTAAGGCATATTTTTCAAATACACCGGCATTTACTTCATCTGCTATTGAATGTGAGTTTATAAAATAATGAGGAACGCTTTCTAATTCTTGTGAAGATGGTTTTGCTACACCAATAGATAATTCTTTAAAACATTGTCTACTATCTGCCGAAATTATTTGAGTATTAAAATGCTGAGCTACTTGTAGTGCAAATGCAGTTTTACCAACAGCAGTAGGCCCAACTATAACAATGCAGGTTTTACCCCTGTCCCCTAAATTTGGTAAATTATTTTTTATCATGATATTGAGTTTGTAAAGAACTCAAAATATTGTTGCCATGGACCTGTATGCCTAAGGGCAGGTTATACAAATTAACACGGATAAAAATTAGTGTAATTCGTATTAATTGGTGTAATTAAAACCCATCATTTTCCTCATTAGCTTCTTCCCCATCTTCGCTTTCAATAGCATTCCCTTCTTCATCTTCTTCGCTAAAGCCATCCCCAATTGCACTAGCTTGTAAATCATATTTTTCCTCCATTTCTGCAAGGCGGCTATCAATTAACCCTTTTGTACCATATTGAGATGGGGCAATACCTTCCGTTCTTACACAAGTCGGATAACTTAATTTTTTATTTTCTTCTTTATCTACATTAATCAACTCAACCATAAAATGCCAATACTTATTAAAATCGTATTCGTAAATAAACTTTTGGTTGGGGTTACTTACTTCAGATCCTATAGTTGTATCTGCCATTAGTAAAGGTTCTGCTTTATACTCCTTATCGTATTTTTCTAAAGTAATTTCTTTACCTCGTAACCAATTATCATTACTTCGGTAAAAAGTAGCTTTGTGCTTATTATCAAACTCGTAGGCCTTTAAAATTGCACTATGTAAATCAAAAAAAGTTTGGGTATGCTTTATAGCAACATCTCTGTAAACGCTATCATCTTCTTCCCAATAAATTCTAAACTTTAAAATTGCCATAGTGTAAAATTAAGAATTATGAAGTAAGAATTAGGAATTTAAAGGCACTATTCCTAATTCAGATGCCTTTTTAAGCATAAAAGCAAACGCTTTTTCGTAATCATTCTCAACTTCTCCATCTAAAATAGCATTTCGGATAGCATCTTTAAGTATGCCAACGTTTTTACCTGGTTTTAAAGTAAAGGTTTGCATAATAATTTCTCCTGTTATGGGTGGCTGCCAATTACGCAAATTATCCTTAGCTTCTACAGTTGCACAACGTTGTTGCACCAATTCAAAATTGGCTAAAAATTTTTTAACCTTAAACGAGTTTTTACTAGTTATATCTGCCTTGCACAAGGTCATCAATGCATCAAAATCTTCTCCAGCATCAAATAATAACCTTCGTATAGCACTATCTGTTATATTTTCTTTTGTTACACTTATGGGGCGTAAATGAAGCTCTACCAATTTACGGACAAAACGCATTTTTTCATTTTGCGGTAATTTTAATTTAGTAAATATTTTGGGCACCATTCGTCCTCCAACAGCTTCATGCCCATGAAACGTCCATCCATGGCCTTCTTCAAATTTTTTAGTAACAGGTTTTGCAATATCATGTAGTACTGCAGCCCATCTAAGCCACAAATCAGTGGTATGTTGTGCAATATTATCTACTACTTGTAGGGTATGATAAAAATTATCTTTATGCCCTTTTCCATCAATATATTCTGCTCCTGCAAGTGCTACCATTTCTGGAAAAATAAGTTGCAGCAATCCTGTTTTATATAACAAATCAAACCCAATAGAAGGTGTAGGGCTCAACAAAATTTTATTTAACTCATCGGCAATCCTTTCTTTGCTAATAATTTTTATACGTTCTGCATTTTGTGCAATGGCCTTATAAGTATCAGGCTCTATTGCAAATTGAAGTTGTGTTGCAAAACGAATAGCCCTCATCATTCGTAATGGATCATCGCTAAAGGTGATACCTGGCTCAAGTGGCGTTTTAATCGTTTTATGTTCTATGGCTTCAATGCCGCCAAATGGATCAATTAATTCCCCGTAAGTATTTTCGTTTAAACTAATAGCCAAGGCATTAATTGTAAAATCTCTTCTATTTTGGTCATCCTCCAAACTGCCATTTTCTACTGCTGGTTTACGGCTATTAAAATCGTAGCTTTCTTTTCTGGCACCAACAAACTCAATATCAATATCATCAACAATTATTTGTGCCGTTCCAAAATTTTTAAAAAAATGCACTTCTGTAGTTGGGCTAAAATGTTCTGCAACTTTATGTGCCAATTGTATTCCATCTCCCACACAAACAATATCAATATCTTTAGTTTCTCTTCCTATAATTTTATCTCGTACAAAGCCGCCAATTAAATAGCAGGGTACGCCTAAATCTTTAGCCGCTTTAGCTATCTTTTTAAAAATAAGTAATTCTCTTTTTGTGCAGTTAATGTACATTTAATGCAAATATAAACCCCTGTCCCCTAAAGGGGGACTTAGATATAAATTTTATTAAGAAAACATTTCTTTTTATATTAGAAGAGTTTGTGATTACTATAATAATAAAAAAGTTACGTTAGCACATATTAAAAGCCCTTTTTGGGGTTTGGGGCTTCTTGGGATTTATGGCATCAATCTTGTCCTTATACACATCCACCAAAAAAATGGGTTATTATGGTTTATTTTGCCATTTTGACTATATATTGAGGAGAATATGGATAACAAGTTTTTTTTACAAGGCCAAGAAGATGAAATGGAGTTTATGCCCATCATCCCGTTAAATGATGATGATGAAGCAAATGCAGATGCAGAGCCTATCCCAGACGAAATACCTATTTTACCTTTACGCAACACCGTACTTTTTCCGGGAGTAGTAATACCTATAACCGTTGGAAGAGATAAGAGCATTAAAGCGGTAAATGATGCCTATAAGGCTGACAAATTGATTGGCGTTTTGGCACAAAAAGATAGCAATATTGAAGAACCTACTGTTAGCGATTTAGAAGATATTGGTACGGTTGCAAAAATTGTTAAACTAATAAAAATGCCCGATGGTGGCACTACCATAATTATACAGGGTAAAAAAAGGTTTAAAGTTGAGGAGATTACCGAAGACGAGCCCTATTTTAAAGCAAAAATTACAGTTTTAGTTGAAGAAAATTTAAAAGATGACGCTGATTTTTCGGCAATGGTGAGCAGTATTAAAGATTTGGCTGCACAAATTATTGGCCTATCACCAAATTTGCCTAGTGAAGCCTCTATCATATTAAAAAATATAGAAAACCCTTCTTTTTTAATACACTTTGTTAGCAGCAATTTAAATAGCGATATTAGAGAAAAACAAAAGCTATTAGAAATTAATAATATAAAAGCAAGGGCTGAGTTATTGATGAATTTAATGCAAACCGAATTGCAATATGCTGAGCTTAAAAATAAAGTAACCAACAAAACTCGTAACGAATTAGATAAGCAGCAACGAGAATATTTTTTGCAACAACAAATGAAAGCCATCAAAGAAGAGCTCGGTGGCGATAATGTAGCTGAAGTAAAGGAAATGCAGAAAAAGGCTGAATTAAAAAAATGGCCGGCTGCTGCAAAAGAGATGTTTAAGAAAGGTTGTGAAAAGCTGGAAAGAATGCACCCAAGCACACCGGATTATTCGGTGGTTTACAATCACCTCGATTTGATGCTTGACCTCCCCTGGCAGGATTATACAGCCGATTCTTACGACCTTAAGAAAGCCAAAAAAATACTGGACCACGACCATTATGGCATGCATAAAATAAAAGAAAGGATTTTAGAATATTTAGCCGTATTAAAATTAAAAGGCGATATGAAAAGCCCGATCCTTTGTTTTATTGGCCCCCCGGGGATAGGCAAAACAAGTCTGGGTAAAAGCATCGCCCATGCCATCGACCGCAAATATGTAAGGGTAAGCCTGGGTGGATTGCATGATGAAAGCGAAATACGTGGCCATCGTAAAACCTATATCGGCGCAATGCCCGGCAGGATCATTCAAAGTATCCGCAAAATTAAAAGCAGCAACCCGGTAATGATACTGGATGAGATTGATAAAATTGGAAATACAGCCCATGGCGACCCTTCTTCTGCCCTGCTGGAAGTATTGGACCCAGAGCAAAACGGCACTTTCTACGACAATTATCTTGAGCTGGAATACGATTTAAGCAAAGTGCTATTCATTGCAACTGCTAATAACATCAACAATATTCAACCTGCCTTAAGAGACAGATTGGAAATAATTGATTTAAGTGGCTATGCTGTGGAAGAGAAAATAGAAATCGCCAAACGCCACTTATTGCCCAAACAACAGGAGGCACATGGCTTAAAGAATGTTACGATAAAAGTGAGCGATACAGTACTTGAAAAAGTAATTGAGGATTACACAAGGGAAAGTGGTGTAAGAGACCTGGACAGGCAACTAGCCAGCGTAATGCGGAATCTTGCAAAACAATATGCTACAAAAGATAAACTTAAACCTACACTCACCAAAATAGATGTAGAAAGAATTCTGGGCCGGGCTAAGTACAGCAACGACATGTACAAGGTGGCAAACATGGCGGGCGTAGCTGTTGGTCTTGCGTGG